>PXRN01000025.1 GCA_003021045.1 Halobacteriales archaeon QS_4_69_34
CACGCGGTGGGAGGAAGACCCGTGCTGACTCCTCGTCCATTGTTGACCGCTACTTGATTCGCCAGCAGAATTGATGTTACGGTCCATCGGGATGAGCGATCCAGGTTTTTGTGCGGGGTCGAGCGAGCGAGTGCCGCAGGCACGAGCGACGCGAGGCCCCGCGCAAAAAGTGGGCGTGAGCGACGCGAGGCCCCGCGCAAAAAAGCGGGTTACAGCTCGCCGTCGGGGACGACCACGACCTTCCCGAAGCCCTCGCGCTCCTCGAGCATCTCGTGGGCGCGCGCGGCCTCGCTCATCGGCAGCGTCTCCCGGATACGGGGCTCGAACGTGCCGTCCCAGACCTTTTCGAGGACATCGTCGACCTCGCCCAGCGAGGCCATCGTCGAACCGATCACCGAGAGCTGGTTCCAGAAGATCCGGTTGAGGTCGGTCTCCGGCCGGCCGCCGGTAGTCGCGCCACAGGTCACGACGCGGCCGCCCTTGGCGAGGCTCTTCAGGGAGTCGCGCCACGTCGCCGCGCCGACGTGATCGACCACCATATCGACGCCGCGCCGATCCGTCAGTTCCCGGATCTCGGTGGCGAACTCCTCGCTCTCGTAGTCGATGGCGTGGTCGGCCCCGCACTCGCGGGCGTAGTCGAGCTTTTCGTCGGTGCTCGCGGTCGCGTAGACCTCCGCGCCGACGTGATCGGCGATCTGGACGGCAGCGTGACCCACACCCCCGGAGGCCCCGAGCACGAGCACGCTTTCGTCCGAACTGAGCTCGCCCCGGGTGAGGAGCATCCGCCACGCGGTCTGGAAGACCAGCGGCGCGGCCGCGGCCGTCTCCCAGCTCACCCCCTCGGGCACGGGGACGAGGTTCTCGGCGGGCACGGCCGCGAGCTCGGAGTGAACCCCGCGAACGTGCTCGCCGAGCAAGTGATAGTTCACACACAGCGAGTGCTCGCCGTGCCGGCAGAACTCACACTCCCCACAGGAGATGCCCGCCGTGACGGCGACGCGATCGCCCGGCTCGAAGCGTGCCACGTCCGCGCCGACCGATTCGACGACGCCCGCGGCGTCGCTGCCCGGGATGTGGGGGAAATCGAGGTCGAGGATCGGCATCCCCTCCCGGGTGAAGACGTCGAGGTGGTTCAGCGCGCCCGCCTTCACGTCGAGGCGGACCTCGCCGCGGTCGGGCTCGGGGTCGGGGAACTCGCCGTACTCGATCACGTCGCGGTCGCCGTGGGCGGCGAACTGGACGGCCTGCATGATATGGATTGTGACGGCCGCTCGCAAAGCCGTTTCGATGGAAGCGACGACCGGCTTCGTGGAACAGGCACACAGTACCAGCGTGGTCGGGGCGGGGTGATTCGGGCGAGCTGCGGTCGAGCGACGCGGCGCGAACCGGGTGCGCCGAGCCGGAGAGCGATCGAACTGGGGACGTCGAGTCGAGTGGGATACTGGACCGCGGGTGCCGAACCGGGCGGTGACGCGAGTCGGAAGTGCAGAACCGGGCGTCGCAGCGCGGACCGCGAGTGCCGATACATCCGAGAACCGCACCGCGACGCACCGCCCACGAGCCTCCTCAGCCGACTCGCACCGGAGAGCGCGCCAACCACACGGGATCACGGTGTGCCGCGCCGTGGCGTATCCTATCGCGCGTCGACCCGAGGATCCTGATTCGGCGCAGCAGTGGCCGCCGGCGGCACCCCGAACCGCTACGATCGGCCTGGCTGTATCGACACGCCGTCAGTTGGAGTGCGGCCGGCGGCCACGCGCACTCGCAAGCAGCTGCACCCACGCACCGTTCGCGTCGTCGGTCGTGCACGCGCGCTCGACGGCGAACCCACTCTCGACGACGAGCTCCGCGAGCTCGTCCCGGTCGTAGAGTGTGAAGTACCGCTCGTCGCCCTCCCGCTTGACCGAGAGCAGGAGCGTCCCGCCGGGTCGGAGCACGCGCCGGAACTCCCCGAGGGTCGGCCCGGCGTCCTCGCAGGGGACGTGCAGGAACGACGCACACGCCCAGACCCCGTCGAAGGCGTTTTCCCCGAATCCGAGTTGGCGCATGTCCATTCGCGCAAGCGCAGCCTCGGGTACCTCCTGGCGGGCGGCGTCGAGAAAGGCCGCCGTGAGGTCGATCCCGACGACGTCGCAGCCGGCCTCGGCGAACGTCGCCGACTCCCAACCCGGCCCGCAGCCGGCGTCGAGCACGCGATCGGGCTCGCGGCCGTCGTGCTCGTCCTCGGGGTCGCTCCCGCCGTCCAGAGCGACCAGGAACCGCTCGACGAGCCCCGCGACGACGCTCCGGTCGGCGTGGCGCTCGCGGTAGTCTTCGGCGTCAGCCTCGTAACGATCGACGACGCGCTCAACGCGACCCATGCCCGGCGCTCGACGCCCCCCAAACAAAAGTCGGGCGGACCATCCTGCCGGTCGACCCTCTCGATCCTGCCGATGCTGACCGGCGATCCGCGCCGCCTACTCCACGTCGCCCGTCGTGCCGACGTACAGCTTCAGGAGCGCCGGATCGCGGGGCAGGTCCGTCGACCCGAACGCGAAGTTGGTGACGAACAGCTCCTGTTGTTCGGTCCCGGTGGTCCCGAAGGCCACGTCCGAGGGGAAGTCCAGCCCGTCCGCGTCGGTGGCGAGCGTCGTGAGCGCCCGATCGGCGTCCACGTGGACGAGCGTGTCCTGCCGATTGACCGCCACGTAGAGGTGATCCTGTCCGTCGAAGACGATCCCGTCCGCGCCCTCCAAGGCCCCGTCCTCGACGAACACCGTCGGCTCGCCGGCACTTCCGTCGGGTTCGATGGGGACGCGGACGATCCGCCCGGCGTCGGTGTTGGCGACGAAGAGGCCGTCTTCGAGCGCCAGCCCGTTGGCCCCGAGCGTGCCCCCGGGTGGTGGCGCGAGCAGCGGGTCCTGGAGCCACACGCTGAACTCGCCCGTCGGGCTGACAGTGTAGATCGTCCCGGCCGTCGAGTCGGTGACGAGCAGGCGACCGTCCTCCATGAGCAACCCGTTGAGGAACGTATCGGGCGGCAGCGGCGTCACGAGCTCCGTGGTCCCGTCGGCGAGCACGCGCCAGAGCCCGTGGGTGAACGAGCCGGGCGTGTTGTACGAGGCCAGCGCCGCGTAGAGGACGTCCCGATCGTCGTCGGCGACGATGCCGGTCAGGAATCCGCCCCCCGAGGGCAGTACGGCGAACGTCTCGTTCGCGGGAAGCACCCGTATCTCGCCCGTCTGGGCCATCGTCAGGTACTTGTGCCCGTCGTCGTCGATCGTGAGGTTCTCGGGTTCGTTGGGCTCGGTGAAGTCTGCCACCGTCTCGACGTCGCCGGTCTGTCCCCCGTGGGCGGCCGCGACGCCGCCGAGAAGCGGGAAGACCGTGCCGGCCCCGAGAGCGCCCAGTACGGAGCGCCGTCGCCAGCCCCGCTCCGTCCCGCTTCCGTCGCGTGTCGCTGCGCCCGTGTCGCGCTCCGTCTCGTCCGCTTCGCCCGCCGAACGCGCTCCAGTATCGACCATCCCGGTCGTCCCCTCTCGGTCCAGGTACTTATACTGATCCACGGAGTGACCGTCGCTCGACCGGCTCCGTGGGGACGGTGTCGGTCACGACCGGAGCGATCCCGCCGTCTGGGCGTCGACGAACTCCTCCCGCCTACTCTCCCTTCCGAGCGCCGGCCGCGCCGCGGATCGACCGGAACCGTTCGGCACCGTCGACGCGGCTCTGCGCCACTTTCACCGGCAAACATACTTATATTCGACAGCCGACTTGGGAACACAATGGCTCGCGACGGCCCGATCCGCGTGCTCCACGTCGACGACGAGCCCGGTTTCGCGGATCTCGCGGCGACCGTACTCGAACGCGAGCGCGAGGACTTCGCGGTCGAGACGGCGACGAGCGCCGGCGAGGGGCTCGATCGCCTCGCCGACGGCGAGCCGCCGGTCGGGGACGCCGGGGAGTTCGACTGCATCATCAGCGACTACGACATGCCGGGCATGGACGGTCTGGAGCTCCTCGAAGCCGTCCGCGAGGACCACCCGGAGCTGCCGTTCGTCCTCTTCACGGGGAAGGGCAGCGAGGAGATCGCCAGCGAGGCCATCGCTGCCGGCGTCACCGGCTACATCAACAAAGGGACCGGCAACAGTCAGTTCGGCGTGCTGGCGAACCGGGTCGCAAACGCCGTCTCCCAGTACCGGAGCGAACGCGCCCTCCGGGAGTCGACCGAGCGACTCCGGAAACTCTACGGGGGGATCACCGACGCGATCTTCGTCGTCGACGAAGACTGGCGGTTCACCCATCTCAACGAGCAGGCCGAGGCGATCCTCGAACGGACGGAAGCGGAGCTGATCGGCGAGGACGTCTGGGAGCAGTTCCCCGACGCGGTCGACACCGTCTTCGAGCGCGAGTGCGAGCGGGCGATGACCGAGCGGGTGTCCGTCGAGTTCGAGACGTTCTACCCGCCGCTCGACGTCTGGGTCGAGGTGCGCGCCGTCCCGATCGACGACGGGCTGACAATCCACTTCAGGGAAATCAGCGAGAGGAAGGAAGTCGAACAGGAGATCCAACGCCAGCACGAACACCTCCGGATGATCGTCGAGAACGCCCCCGTCGTGCTGTTCGCCCTCGACGAGGAGGGAATCTTCACGCTCTTGGAGGGACGGGGACTGGAGGGGGTCGGTCTCGAACCGGACGAGCTCGTCGGCGAGTCCATACTCGAGGTCTACGCCGGAACGCCGATCGCCGAGAACGCCCGCCGGGCGATCGACGGCGAGGCGGTCCACTCGACCGTCGAGGTCGGCGACCGCTTCTTCGAGTCGTGGTCTCGGCCTATCGAGAGCGGGGCGGATACTGCCAGCGAAACGATCGGTGTCGCCATCGACGTCACCGAACGGAAGGAGCGCGAGGAACAGCTGGAAAAGCGCCTTGCGGCGCTGGACGCCTCGATGGACGGGATGGCGATCCTCGACGCCGACGGCCGGTACAGCTACGTCAACGAGGCCCACGCCGCGATGTACGGCTACGACGACCCCGAGGCGCTCCTCGGCGAGTACTGGCGGATCTGCTACTCCGAGGAGACCGTCGCGGCGTTCGAAGCGGAGGTCATGCCGGCGCTCGAAGCCGAGGGACAGTGGCGCGGGGAGGCGACCGGACAGCGCCGGGACGGCACCGAGTTCCCCCAGGAGCTGACGCTGACCGCGCTGGACGACGGCGGGCTGGTCTCTGTCGTCCGCGACAGTACCGAGCGCAAGGAGCGCGAACGGGAGCTCGAAGCGAGTCGGGCACGGTTTCGGGCGCTGAGCCAGGACACCACGCTCGGCGTCGTGACGATCGACGCCAGCAGCACCGTCCGGTTCGCGAACGACGCCGTCTCGGACCTCTTTGGCTATACGCCCGAGGAGTTGGTCGGCGAGTCGCTGTCGACGGTGATCCCCGATCGCTTCGAGACGGCTCATTTCGAGGCCCTCGGCCGCTATCTGAGAACGGGGGAGAAGGCGTTCGACTGGGAGTGGATCGAGCTACCGGCCCGTCACCGCGACGGCCACGAGATACAGATCGGCGTCTCCTTCGGCGAGTTCACCACCGGCGGGGAGTACCGCTTCACCGGCGTGATCCGCGACATCACGGACCGCAGCCGAAGCGAGAAGTACCGCCGTCGGTTGTACGACGTCACCGCCGATCCGGAGCTTTCGGCCGACGAGCAGGTACGACGGACGCTCGAACTCGGCTGTGAGTACCTCGACGTGGAGAGCGGATTTCTCACGCGCATTGAAGCGGACACACAGCGGATCGTCGAGGCCCACGGCCCCCACAAGGGGATCCGACCGGGTAGTGAATGCCCGCTCTCGGAGGCCTACTGTCGGAAGACGATCGAGATGGACGAACCGATGACCGTCCGGCACGCCGCCGAGGCCGGCTGGGAGGGCGACCCCGCCTACGAGCGATTCGGCCTCGAAGCGTACGTAGGGACGACGCTCACGGTAGACGGTGAGCGCTCCGGGACGGTCTGCTTCGCGGATCGATCGCCACGCGAGAGCGGCTTCTCGGAGCTGGAACTGGCGTTCGTCGATCTCATCGATCGCGGGATCGAGGGGATACTCCAGCGCGCCGAGCACGAACGGAAACTCCAGCGCGAGCGCAACAGCCTCGCCTCGCTGTTCGAGAACGTCCCGGACCCGATCTACCGCCACAGCCGCGAGGGCGACGCGATAATCCCCGAAGCGGTCAATCCCGCCTTCGAGCGGGTCTTCGGCTACGACGAGGAGCGGGTCGTCGGCCGTCCGATCACCGAGACGATCGTCCCGTCCGATCGAATCGAAGAACACGAGGAGCTCGCAGCTGCCTCCAGGGCCGGCGAGTCGCTCGACGCGGAGGTCGAACGGCTCACGGCGTCCGGCCGACGGACCTTCCTGTTGCGCAACGTCCCGATCGACGACCCGATCGAGGGCTACGGGGAGGAGTACGCCATCTATACCGACATCACCGAGCGCAAGCAGCGCGAACGCGAACTTCGCCGGCAGAACGAGCGCCTCGATCAGTTCGCGGGAGTGCTCTCACACGACCTGCGGAACCCGCTGAGCGTGGCGATGGGCTATCTGGATTTCATCGAGACCGACGAGACGGAGTCCGTCGAGAAGATCGCGGACGCCCACGACCGGATGGAGCACATCATCGAGGACGTTCTAGAGCTCGCACGTCAGGGGAAGACGATCGGCGAAACCAGTCACGTTCCGCTGGGCGAGGCGGCCGAAGCGGCGTGGGCGAACGTCGACACCCCGGACGCACGGCTGGTGCTCGAAGACGGGCTGTACACCGTCGAAGCCGATCGAAGCCGACTGGAGGCGCTGCTGGAGAACCTGTTCCGCAACGCCGTCGAACACGGTGGCGAGAGCGTGACCTGCCGGGTCGGCACGACGACGACCGGCTTCTACGTCGCCGACGACGGCCCGGGCATCCCCGAGGCCGAGCGCGCGGACGTCTTCGAGTACGGCCACACGACCAGCGACGCCGGAACGGGCTTCGGGCTCTCGATCGTCAGCACGATCGCCGAGGCCCACGGCTGGACCGTCGCGCTCGCGGAGGCCGAAACCGGTGGTGCGCGCTTCGAGTTCTCGTTGCGGCCGGCCACCGACTCCGGCGAGACGAGTGTGCGCGGTGTGGAGTCGTGAGGCGCGAAACGGGGGTCGTGAGCGGGGTCCGGTTTCGAGCGTGCTACCGCAGGACCGGGAACCGCCGGAGCAGGCCCATCGCCCGGGTCATGCCCTTCGCGTACCACTCCATCGGCACGCCCGGCGGGGCCGTCATCGGCAGCCAGCGCTGCTCGGCTACGGTTTGGGGCTCGGTGTACCGCCGGAGGCCCTGCTTGCCGTGTCGCCGGCCGATACCCGACTGCTTCATCCCGCCCATCGGCGCGTCGAGCGACGCCCACGCCGCCGCGTAGGCCTCGTTGACGTTCACCGTCCCGGCCTCGATGCGCTTTGCGATCGCCCGTCCCCGCTCGGAGTCTTCGGTCCAGACGCTCCCGTTGAGGCCGTAGTCGGTGTCGTTCGCCCGCTCGATGGCTCGCTCCTCGTCGTCAAACTCGTAGATCGACACCACGGGCCCGAACGTCTCCTCGGCGGCGAGCTCCATCTCCTCGGTGACGCCAGTCAGGACCGTGGGTTCGTAGAAGTACGGACCGAGGTCGGGGCGGGCCTGCCCGCCGGTGTGGACCGTCGCGCCCTTCGCGATGGCGTCGTCGACGTGCGCCGAGACCTTCTCTAACTGGTCGGCCGACATGAGCGACCCCATCTCGACGTCGTAGTCGTCCGCGGCCGCCACGCGGAGGTTCCGGGCGCGCGAGACGAACTCCTCGAGGAAGGCGTCGTGTACGTCCGAATGGACGTAGACGCGCTCGAAGGAGATACAGAGCTGGCCGGCGTTCGTGAAGGCTCCCCGGATGAGCCCCTCGGCGGCGCGCTCGACGTCGGCGTTGTCGAGCACTATGGCGGGGTTCTTCCCGCCGAGCTCCATCGAGCACTTCATGAGGTTCGCGCCGGCCTGCTCGGCGACGATCCGTCCCGTGGCGGTCGACCCGGTGAAGCCGATGTAATCGGCGCGGTCGATCAGGGGCGTCCCCAGCTCGGGGCCGCTGCCGGTCACGACCTGGAAGACGTCCTCGGGCAGGCCGGCCTCCCGGAACAGCTCGATGGCCAGTAGTGCAGTAAAGGGCGTCTCCTCGGCGGGCTTCAGAACGACCGCGTTGCCGGCGAGCAGCGCGGGGATCGCGTCCGAGACCGCGAGGGAGAGGGGGTAGTTCCACGGCGAGATCAGCCCCACGACGCCCACCGGGTGCTGGTGTTCGACGGTCTCGGTCAGCCCCGGCAGCGCGCCCTCGCGCTCGCGCGTGGCGACGTAGTCGGGAGCGTTGTCGGCGTAGTACTGGCAGGTCATCGGCACGTCGAGGATCTCCTCGAAGGCGTGCCGGCGTGCCTTCCCGCTCTCGGCGACGAGCACGTCGAGCAGCTCCTCCTGGCGATCGAGCACTCGGTCGTGGTACTCCAGGACGATCTCGCAGCGCTCGGAGACCGGGCGCTCGGCCCACTCCTCCTGTGCCTCGTCGGCGCGCTCGACGGCCGTCCCGACGTCGGCCTCGGTGCAGGCCGGGATCGAGCCGAGCACGTCGCCGGTGAAGGGGGCCTCGACGGGGATGTGCTCGCGATCGTCGCTCGCGAGTGTCGCGGTCCCGGTGAGCCGTGCCAGTCGGTCGGTTTCGGTGTACTGACTCTGCGGCGTCGCCTTCTGGGTCGCCATACACCGGCGTTAGAGGGGGGCGTCCGTAATGCTGTCGCCTCTCATGCCGGCGATGTTCAAGAGCTGGGGGTGGGGACCCGGCCACCTGAAACCGGGGCCGAGCGCTCGGAAACGAGGCGTGGCGTCCGCGTCACCCTCCGGGGACGACGGCTACTCCGGGATCGAGGGGAGCGGTTCCGTCTCACTTCCAGGGGTTCGAGACGAGCTCCGAATGCACCGCCGCGCCGACCTCGACCGCACAGTCCGACCGCGGCTCGGCGACACACAGCAGGACGTAGCCCGCCTCGCGGTGGCGCGGCTTCAGTGCCCGTGGCGGTCGCCGGTGGAGGAGGTCGCCCTCGCGGAGCCGCCCGGTACAGGTCGCACACGCGCCGGTCCGACAGCCGAACGGCAGGGCGATGCCCCGCCGCTCGGCTCCGTCGAGCACCGTCTCGTTCGCGCCGACGTCGACGCGCTCCTCGCGCCCGTCGCGCCAGCAGAGCGTCACCGCGTGGTGCTCGCCCGTGCTCCCGTCCGTGCCCTTCTCGTCGCCCGTGTTCGCGTCCGCGGCCTCGTCGCCGTCGGCGTCCCGCCCGTGGGTGTCCACGCCCCTCCCCTCTCCGGCGTGGGCGTCCCTGTCGGGGTACACCCTACTGCCAGACGTCCGAGGTACAGTCGCCGTCGGGCCAGCGGATCTCGTGGGCGCGCGCCGGCCCCGCCGGGAGGTCGCCGAAGTCCACGAGAAAGTCCTCGTCGAGCTCCATGCTCCCCTTCCGTGGATCGACGTCGGCCTTCAGCATCACCGAGCCACGCTCCCCTTCCTCGGGATAAAAGCCCTCGTCCCAGCTCGAAAACAGCGAGGTCGTCCAGTAGAGGCGCTCGCCGTCGAGGGAAAGCTGGAGCATCTGCGGGCCGCCCACGACGCGCCGGTCGTCCTCGCCGGTGGGATGGGGATCGCCGAAGTGGCCGCCAGCCCAGATCCGATCGACGAACCGGGGGTTCGCGGGGTCGGAGACGTCGTACATCCGGACGTCGCCGTGCAGCCAGTTCGAAAAAAAGAGGTAGCGGTCGTCCATCGACACCAGCAGGTCGGTGACGAGCCCGGGCACCGGCATCTCCCAGTCCTCGTGCTCGCGCGCTTCGACGTCGATGGCCTTCTCCGCGCGGTACCCCCCTCCCCGTGGCCCGCCGTCCTCGAAAAAGTGAAAGACGTTCGAGGACAGCGCCGCGCCGACGTAGCCGTGGGTCGACTCGGGGCTGTGCAGGAAGCGTACTTCGAGGGGGATCAGCCCCTCCTCGCCGAGATCGAGCGTCTGGATCACCTCCCGCTCGCTCCAGTTCCAGACGTGGAGCTTCCGTCCGTACTTTCCGGCCTCGACGTCCGCCAGATCGAAGCCCGGGTAGTAGGTCGTCGGGGCGGCCCACTCGCTGGAGACCATCACGTCGTGACGGGGCTGGTACCAGTAGTCGTAGTTCATCTCGATCTCGCCGGGGGGCTCCCACCGACCCGCGACGTCGAAGTTCTCGTCGAGCTCGAGGAATCCTCCGGGCAGCTCGCCGTCTCCGTCGCCGAGCATCGAGATCAAGATCTGACCGTCGGGGATGCAGTGGGTGGTGTGCGGTGCGGAGAGGTCGTGCTCGAACACCTCTTCCGGTTCGATGACCTTCGTCAGCTCCGGGCTTCGCCTCTCCTCCGTGTCGACGACGTGGATGCGCGAGGAGCGCTGGCCCGGGATCACGAGGTGGCGGCGTTCGAGCCCCTCGACGTGACACGACGAGGAACACGCGTTCCAGCCGAAGTGGTGTAGCTCGTCTCCCCGGTTGGGCATCTCGACGCGGTCGATTATCTCGGTGTAGCTGTCCGAGTCGGGATCGACGTCCACGACCCCGAGGAAGTCGGGAGCGTCGACGTCGGTGCCGACGTACAGCCCCATGACGTAGGCCACTTTCTCGGGTTCGGCCTCCTCGATGGCGGCCTGTGGGGTCGCGTAGCCCGGCCCCTCGGCGTCGCGGTCGTGGCCTGCGCGACCCGCGGACTCGCCGGGTGACTCGGCGTCGCTCATGATCCCCGTGGAGCGTCAGCGCGTATCACTCGTCGGCTCTCGGAAGCGATGGCCGCTACGGACGACGAGTGCGCTCGGTGAATCCCCGGCGAGCTATCGCCACGCACTCCTCGCGTTTCGAGCACGTTCGTCGGCGACGGTCGGACCGAGCACCCGTCGTCGCGCCGTGCGGCGGCCGAACACACACCACCTCCCGTCGGCGAAACGGGCAAGAGTTGCCTCTGGTAGCGCGGACCGGCTCCAGCGGATCACTCGTACAGCCAGGTCTCGTCGACGCGCTCGTAGTCGAGGAGTTCGTGCTCCTCGAAGAAGAGGTCGATCTCGCGCTCGTTCGCGCCCGCGTCCTCGTGGTCGGAGGCGTGGACGACGTTGCGCCCGAGATCGAGCGCGTGGTCGCCCCGGATGGTCCCGGGATCGGCGTCGGCGGGATCGGTGTCGCCGATCATCGAGCGGACCTGCCGGGTGGCGTCCTCGCCGGCCCAGACCATCGCGAAGACGGGTCCGGCGGTGATGAAGCCGACGAGGTCCTCGAAAAAGCCTTTGTCCCGGTGTTCGGCGTAGTGCTGTTCGGCCAGCTCGCGGTCGATCGCCATCACCTTGCCGCCGACGAGCTTCAGGCCGCGATCTTCGAGCCGGGAGACGATCTCGCCGACCAAACCCCGCTGGACGGCGTCGGGCTTGGCCATCACGAAGGTGCGCTCGCTCACTGCTCGGCCTCGCTGGCTTGCTCGTCGTCGGTCTCGTCGGTCTCGCGGACCATCTCCTCCTCGTCGGCCGTGGCGTCGGCCGCCTCGGGGTCGGTCTCCTCGCCGGGACCTGCGCCCGCCGGGGCTTCCTCCTCGCCGAGGTCCTCGTCGGTCCCGCCGGCGCGCCGACCCGCGACCCTTTCGATCTCCTCGTCGTCCGATCCGGTAGCCCCGCCGGTCCGCTCGTCGCCCGCGGCCGCGGGCTCGCCGGCCCGCGAGCCGGTGTCGCCGGCCGCGGCCGCGACCGCTTCGGCTTCGCTCTCCGCCGGGACGGTGTCGACCCCCTCGGCGACGGTGTCGGCTCCCGTCTCCGGGGGCTCCGCGGCGACCTGTTCGACTTCGTCGGGCGTGCCCGCCCGCGCGGCCCCGATGCGCTGGCCTTCGGCGGTCCATTCGAGATCGCGCGCTTCGCGGCCGAGCGCGGCGTTCTTCTCGCACTTCGCCGAGCAGTACTGTACTACCTCCCCGTCGACGTGGACGAACATCGTCCCCGTGCCGGGCTCGATGTCCGCGCCACAGTAATCACACGACCGCTCTCTGGGCATCAGCGACCCCCGATGGCGTCGGCCTCGCGGGCGGTCTCTCTGAGCTGGAGCACGTCGCCCACCCGTACGGGCCCGAGGCAGTTGCGCGTGATGATCCGACCACGGTTCTCGCCGCCCTGGAGGCGACACTCCACCTGCATCGCCTCGCCGTGCATCCCCGTCTTGCCGACGATCTCGACGACCTCGGCGGCCGTCGAGTCGCTCTCCCCTTCGGCGCTCATCGGCTTACTGGAGGTCCGCGACCTTCTCGGCGATGGTTTCGACCTGCTCCGCCGCGTCGCCGGCGTCGACGATCGCCGCCGCGGCGCTGCCGACCTCGAGGCCGGCCGCGTGGCCGACGTCGTCTTGGGTCTCGACGAACACGAAGGGAATCTCCTTCTCGTCGGCGAGTTCGGGCAGGTGCATCACGATCTCCTCTGGCTGGACGTCCTCGGCGATGTAGATCAGCGTCGCGTTGCCGCGCTCGACCGCCTTGGTCGTCTCGTTGGTTCCTTTTCGCACGGAGCCGGTGTCCCGCGCGACCTCCAGTGCCTCGATGGCGTCGTCGGCGAGGTCGGCCGGGACGTCGTAGGTGACGTATACTGACATGGTGTGGACTCCCCGCACGCGGGTTCCGGCTCCCTCGCCGCCGTCGGAGCGCTGTGCGCTCCAAGCGGTCGCCGAGGAACACTCGGCGACGTGAGATCCCTGAACGGCCGGGAGCGTCATCAACCCCGTGCGGGCTGTAGCTCGGCGTAGCGCAGGCCATCATAAAAGCGCTTGCAAACGGCGGAGGAATGGGAGGCCGGCACACGACGCTCGTCCGCCGCTGCCCGTGTCCGTCCACGTGGCTACCACCTCGCGGCACCACTCCCCGACCGCGGCGACGAACGCGCGAACCGGAGCGGCCTTGCCGGTGGCCCCCGGTGGACGACCATGATCGGGGAGGTCGCAGCGGCCCTGCGTGCCGAGGCCCGCCGCGCGAACGAGCGCCGACTGCTCGTGCTCGCCGGCGACCGCGACGCCGGCCTCGCGGCCGCCGGGCGAGCGCTCGACGGCGCCGACGCCGATCCCGCGGCGACGACGCTCGTCACAGCCTCCGAGGAAGGGGACGGCGAGCGCCGCCTCGCCGGCCGCGAGCGTATCTCGCCGCAGGGCACCGACGCGCTGCTCGGGACCACCCGGACGGCGGTCGTACTCGACTGCCACGAGGAGTGCCGCCCGAACGCCATCGGACGTGCCACGGGGGTCGTCGACGGCGGCGGGCTCCTCCTGCTCCTCGTGCCCCCGCTCGACGCGTGGCCCGACCGGCGTGACGGCTTCGACGCGACGCTGGCCGTGCCCCCGTTCGACGCCGACGACGTGACCGGGGTCTTCCGGACACGGCTGGTCGAGACCCTCCGCCGTCATCGGGGGATCGCCGTCGTCGACGTCGACGCCGGGACCGTCGAGCGCGACGGCCTCACCGACCCGGCCCCGCGGGCCCCACCCCCGCCGGACCCGACCCCCGGTCCGTCGCGCTCATCCAGATCGGGACGACCGACGCCCGCGCCGCCCGCGGCGCACGCCTTCCCGCGTGCGGCCTACGAGGCCTGCCTGACGGCGGATCAAGCGAAGGCGCTCGCGGCCTTCGAGCGCCTGCGCGAGCCCGGAAACGCGGTGGTGATCGAGGCCGATCGCGGCCGGGGGAAGTCGAGCGCCGCCGGGCTGGCCGCGGGCGCGCTGGCCGCCGCGGGCCGGGACGTGCTCGTGACCGCACCCGACTACCGGAACGCGGCCGAGGTCCTCGCGCGCGCCGCGGAGCTCCTGTCCGCCCTCGACGCGCTCGTCGACAGCCCCGCGGACGATGGCGGGGCTACTGACGCCGGCGACGCCGACGCCGAAAGCAGTGAGCGCCCGGACGACCGGCACCCGGGTGGCGGCGAGGGTCCACGTCCGATCGAATCGGCGACCGGCGGCCGAGTGCGCTTCCTGGAGCCGGCGGCCGCCGAGGAAGCCGCTTCCGAGGGGACCGCGGACGCCGTGATCGTCGACGAGGCCGCCGCCCTGCCCGTCGAGAGGCTCTCGCGGTTTCTCGACTGCGGGGCGGTCGCGTTCGTCACGACCGTCCACGGCTACGAGGGCGCTGGCCGGGGGTTTTCCGTACGATTCCGCGATCGATTGGCCGAAAGCGCGCTCGATCTGCTCGAAGTAGGGCTCGACGAGCCGATCCGGTACGCACCCGGCGACCCGATCGAGGTATGGGCCTTCCGTGCCCTGCTGCTCGACGCTCGCCCGCCCGTGGAGCCCCTCGTCGCCGACGCGACGCCCGGGGACGTGACCTACGAGTGGCTGCGCTCGACGGAGCTGCTCGCCGACGAGCACCGCCTCCGGGAGGCGTTCGGACTGCTCGTGCTCGCACACTACCGGACGGAGCCGAACGACCTCGCCCGGCTGCTCGACGCGCCCAACGTCGCGGTGCGGGCGCTCACCCGGCGGGGCCACGTCGTCTCGGTCGCCCTGCTCGCGCGCGAAGGGGGCCTCGACGCCGACCTGCGCCGGCGGATCTACGAGGGCGCGCGAGTAAAGGGGAACATGCTGCCGGACGTGCTCACCAGCCAGCTCAGAGACGAGGAGGCGGGAGTGCCGGCCGGGTGGCGCGTGCTGCGGATCGCCACCCACCACACAGCTCGCTCGCGCGGGCTCGGATCGCGGCTGCTGGAGGAGATCCGTGCCGAGATCGCCGGCGACCGGGAGGGGGCGGACGATCGCGACCCGCCCGGCGAAACGGGCGCACGCGACGAACCCGGGTCGCTCGACGACGCCGACTGGCTCGGCGTCGGCTACGGCGCGACGCCCCGATTGGTCGACTTCTGGCATCGGAACGGTTTTGCGACGGTCCATCTCTCGACGACCCGCAACGCCGCGAGCGGCGAGCACTCCGCGTTGATGCTCGCGCCGCTCTCGGCGGCGGGGACGGCGCTTCACGACCGCCACGCGCGGTGGTTCCTCGAACGCGTCGGGGGGATGCTCTCGGACGCCCTCGCCGAACTCGATCCCGACGTCGTCCGCGCCGCGCTCCGGGCGACCGACGTCCCCGTCGAGTGCTCGCTGTCGGCCCACGACTGGCGGGTCGTCGCCGCGGCGGCCCACGGCCCCGGGCTAGCCCGGATCGCCCCCGAGCCCTTCCGTCGCGTCGCGCTCGAACAGCTCGCCGATCCGGCCGATCCGGACGCCCTCTCGGCGCGCGAGGAGCGCCTGCTCGTACTGCGCGTGTTCCAGGCCCGTCCTCCTCCCGTGATCGCCGACGCGCTCGGCTACGACTCCACGGCCGAGTGCCTGCGCGCGCTTGGCCGGGCCTACCGGCCGCTCGTCGATCTGTACGGTACTGCCGCGGCCCGCGAGGAGCGTGACCGCTACGTCGGGTGAGCGGTCCGCCGGGCGACGGGCCGCTCAGGCGGACTCGCGCTCGCCGTCGCCCCGCTCGCGCGTGCCGTCCCCGGCCTCCCGCTCGCGCCCCCGTGCCAGCTCGCGGTCGATGCTGCCCTCGACGGCCCCGATCGGTTCGACGGTGAGGACGTTGCCGCCGCCGGGATCGAGCACCATCACGCGCTCGCCCGCGGCGATCTCGCCGTCCATCGAACGCGCGCGGAAGTAGGGGTTGAACCCGCCGTCGTCGAGCTTGACCTCGCCGCTGGTCGTGCTCACGCGCTCGGTGACCCGGCCGGTCTTTCCGCGCAGCGAGCTCGAATCGCTCGTGCGGCCCGTCCCCTTCCCGCCGTAGAGGTCGAACTCGCGGTAGGCGTACAGCGCCAGCCCGCCCGCCCCGAGCACGACGCCCGCGAGCACGAGCGCGAGCACCGTCGCGGGCAGGATCCCGCTCAACGCGAGCCCGACGAGCCCCGCGAGCAGCAGGGCGACTCCGAGGACGATGAAATGCGCGCCGGGTGCGAGCGCTTCCGCGCCCATCAGGAGGATGCCGGCGACCACGAGCACTACGGGGAGGTTGTCGAGAAAACCGGTCTGGAGCGCGAGGCCCCCGAGCCCGACGACGGCGATCCCGAGCGACGATCCGCCCGGGCGCGACCTACCACCGCCGGAGCGCAGCCTGTCGCCGGAGCGTGACCCATCGACGAGCGGCCACAGCGACGGTGGCTCGCCGACGGAGGACGGGCCGGATCGGCCCCGATCCGGCGGCGCTTGGCCGGGCGGTGATACCATGCCTACCCTTGGCCCGGCGCGGGGTTAAACTGTTGGGTCACCCCGGTATCAGCGACAGCAGGCTGGCGACGACGAACAGCGCGAGCCCGACCCCGAGCAGCACGAACAGCGCGTTCTCGACGCTCGGCGAGCCCGGCTCGACCGCGCCGCGGCCCTCGCCCGCGCCGAATACGCCGCTCATGTCCGAATCCGGGTCCGCGTCGATGGACGCGCCGGTTTCGCCGGCCTCGACGAGTTCGCCACTCCCGGCCGGTTCGGACGCGTCGCTCCCTCCGGGATCGTCGAAATCGTCGGGATCGTACTTCCAGTCGTCGGCCATGCTCGCGTTACGCGCCGCGAGCCCAAAAGCGCTGTCGGCGACTCCCAGCCGCCGGGCGAGCGACGACTGTCCGTCTTCGGCCCCTCCTACGGGAGCAGCGGTCGTTCGGTGGCGATGGCACACGGTTCGGTGGCGCGGCGTGCGCGCCGCCTCGTCGGCGCACAACGCTTGTGCGAGGGACGAACGAGCGGCGGCCGGCGGTGCGGTCGGCCCGCCGGGAGTGAATCGACTGGGGAGGCTCGCGGGCTACGCTGCGGAGCGGTCGCGGGACGGTGGCGGCCTCTCGTATGTATCGGCATTCGCGGTCGGCATCCCGTCGATGCTCGGTCGGCCGTCGCTCGTCGATTCGCCGGACGTGTATCGACGCTCGTCCGTCCCGACCGAACGCCCTATCGCACTGTCGTCCCGGGCGGCGCGTCGCCGTGGGTCGTGAGCAGGTCAGCCTCCGCGCCGGCGGCCAGCACCATCCCGTCGGACTCGACGCCGAACAGCTCGGCCGGTTCGAGGTTGGCGACGACCACGACGCGCGTGCCCGGCAGCTCCGCCGTCTCGTGGAGCTGTCTGATGCCGGCGACGATCTGTCTGGTCTCGATGCCGATATCGACCTCTAGCCGGAGGAGGTCGTCCGCGCCCTCGATCGGCTCCGCCCGCTCGATGCGCCCGACTCGCAGGTCGAACTCGCCGAAGCGCTCGAAGCTCACTCGCTCGTCGGCGAGCGGGTCGAGCTCCACGTTCGGTCGCTCGCCCTCCACCCTCTCCGCGTCCTCGTCCTCGCCGCCCTCGCTCCCCGCGTCCTTTCCCGTGTCGTCCCCTTCGCTCTCTCCACCATCGTCGGCTTCGGCATCGGCCTCGGCCGCGGCGACGCGCTCGGCGAGCTTCTCGTTGAGCGCCGCGACGCGCTCCTCGTCGATCGTCGCGAAGAGCTCCTCGGGCTCGCCGAACTCGCTGGAGGGGGCGTCGAGGGCTGTGTCTAGCTCCGCGTCGTGGACCGAGCCCGCCGCGCCGAGGTGGGCCCAGGCGCGCTCGGCCGCCGCGGGCGTGACCGGTTCGAGCAGGACCGCGACGGCTCTCGCCAGCTGCACGCAGTCGCGGATCACCCGCTCGGCTTCGGCCGGGTCCTCGTCGACGAGCTTCCAGGGCTCGTGGCGCTGGATGTACTCGTTGCCGAACGACGCCAGCCGGACGGCCGCCTCTCCCGCCTCGCGGACCGAGTAGTCGTTGACCGCCGCGCGGAACGCCTCGATGCTCTCCTCGATGCGCTCGCGGACCGCCGGCGAGAGGTCGCTCTCGGGCGTGCCGCCGTAGTTGCGGTGGGCGAACAGCAGCGACCGGTAGAGGAAGTTGCCGACCGTACCGACGAGCTCGCCGTTGACCCGTTCTCGGAATCGCTCCCACGAGAAGTCGATGTCGTCCTGGAGGCCCCCGACCGTCACCAGGTAGTACCGCAGGAGGTCGGGGTGGAAGCCCTCGTCGAGGTACTCCCGGGCCCAGACGGCGCGATCCCGACTGGTCGAGAACGCCTCGCCGTCGAGGCTCATAAAGCCGTGGGCGACCACCGCGCGGGGCTCCTCGTAGCCCGCGGCGTGGAGCATCGCCGGCCAGAAGACGGTGTGGTGCTGGATGATGTCCCGGCCGATGACGTGGACGATCTCGCCGGCCTCTTTCCAGACCGTCTCCCAGTCGTAGGCCCCGCTGCCGACGCGCTCGGTGTACTGTTTGGTGGCGGCGACGTACTCGATCGGGGCGTCGACCCATACGTACAGCACGAGATCGTCCGCGCCCGGGTAGTCGATCCCCCAGTCGAGATCGCGCGTGATACACCAATCGCGGAGCTCGCCCTCGATCCACTCGCGGGGCTGGTTGCGCGCGTTCGCGGTGCCCTCCAGCCGGTCGATGAACTCCCCGAGGTACTCCTGGAGTTCGGAGACGCGGAAGAACTTGTGTGCTCGCTCGCGGTACTCCGCGGGGTTCCCGGTGATGACGCTGTGGGGCTCCTTGACCTCACCGGGTTCGAGGTGGCGGCCACAGCCCTCGTCGCACTCGTCGCCCCGTGCCCTCGCGCCGCAGTACGGACAGGTGCCCTCGACGAACCGATCGGGGAGGGCCTGGTCGGCCGCGGGGTCCCATGCGACCAGCACCTCGTCCTCGTAGACGTAGCCCTCGTCTTCGAGCGTGTGGACGATTTCCGTCGTCAGCGCTGTGTTGGTCGCGTCGTGGGTGTGGCCGTAGCTGTCGAAGTCGACGTCGAAGCGCGGGAAGGTTTCCTGATATTGCTTGTGACGCTTGAGCGCCAGGCTCTCGGGGTCGACGCCCCGCTGGAGCGCCTGTACCGCGACGGGGGTGCCGTGCATGTCGGTGCCGCAGGCGTAGATGGACTGCTGGCCGAGTTTCCCGAGCGCGCGGTTGAAGGCGTCCGCACCGACGTATCCCCGCAGGTGGCCGACGTGCAGGTCGCCGGTCGCGTAGGGCAGCCCGCAGGTCACCACCGCTGGGTTCCCGGTGGGGAACTCCTCGTGGCTCATGTGCACGTCGTACCGCCAAGCGGACCTAAAGCCCGCCGATGTTCGGTCACCGTGGTCCCGGTGATCGGTGGAGGAAGAGTGTAGGGTAGGTGGTGGGGAGGGGGGACGGCTGCACCGACCGGATGAGCCATCGCTCGGCAAGGCTTATGTCGCTTCCACAGCTAGCGAACATCATGCACGATTACGAGTCGGTGAGCGAGACCCACGAGACGGGTATCGAAGTCTTCACGCGCATCCTCGAGGAGACGTCCCGGAGCTGTGGCAGCTGCGGGTTCGAGGACACCGTCCTCGGCGGCGAGTGGGCCGTCCGCGTCGAGCGGGACCCCCGCTCGCGTCGTCTGCTCTACCGCCTCGACTGCCCGGACTGTCGCTCGACCGAGACCGTCGACATCGACGTCGGATAGTCGCGGCCGGGTGGACCGAAAACAGTCGAACCATCGCCCGTCGTCCACCGCTCGCCGTCCATCATCCACCGGCGCGTGATCCGGCGGACGAACCAGCGTGAAGGGGCTCAAAGGACCTCGAAGAACGGGGCAAGCAGGCCCGCGACCACGAGCAAGCGACCGACACTGCCCGCGAAGGTCGCGGCGGCGAACTTCACGTAGTCCTCCTCGAGGACACTGAACGCGTAGATCGAGATCGTATCGGGGAAGAAGGGCACCGAGAGCGCGAGCGCGAGCCCGACGTAGCCGTACTGGCGGGCGATCGAGACGGTCCGTCGCTCGGACCACTCGACGGCGTCGTAGCGCGACTCCCGGAGCCGGCGGACGACCGGTCCGGAGGCTCCGTGACCGAGCCGGAACGCGACGACGCTTCCTGCGGCCTTGCCGAGTCCGCTGACGAGGACGATGAGCGTGCCCTCGATCAGCTCTGGGAGCCCCAGATCCAGCGGCGCGGCGAGGACGACCTCGCTGGGCAGGGGCAGCACGAACGCGATCAGAAACGAGTAGACGACGATGATCGCCAGCCCGAGCGGCCCGGTCGCGGTCTCGACGGCCTCCTGAAGCCCCTCGATCCCGCCGAACTGCGCCACCTCCCCGGCGAGCACGGCCGTAGTCGGGATCGAGGGCACGTCTCGCTCCGCGCCCCCGACGGGGGTAAGTGTTGGTATAATGCCGGCGGCCGAGCGCGTGGGGGCTGACAACGGTGGTGAGTGTCAGCACAGTGCCGGGGGCCGACGAGGACGCTTCGTCGGTGCGGATCGACGAACCCGACGAGAGGCATCCGTCCGTCACTTTCAGTCCACGATAGAGAAGGATACCACCGACACTCACGAACACGGGGATTTATGCAGCCGAACCCCGCCATGCGTTCATGCGCCGCGAATCGCTCCTCTACGGGCTGTTCGTCGCGGGCGTCGTCGCCGGACTGGCGATCCTCCTCGCCGGCGAGTTCGAGGGCACCGACACGTTCGTCTTCGCCGGCGGCATCGTCATCCTGCTGAGCGTCGGCGGGCTGACCGCCCTCGTCGCGGCCCTCCCTGGCGCGGAGACCGGGGCGGGATCGGGCGGGAAGCCGGATCGCTGAGGCCGATCGCCGCCCAGTCGGCCGGCCGACGGACGGCCCTCTGATCACCCCTGCACGCCGAGGACGATCATGTACGCGAGCACCATGCCGGCGTACAGGGCGGTGATCGCGCCGACCACCTTCAGGTGGAACACGAACAGCTCGTCGCCCTCGGCGTCGCGGGCGTCGTCGTGGGCCGCGCGCTCCCCGTCGGTCAGCGCCGCCCGGTGGCGCTCGCCGAGATGCAGCGCGCACAGCCGTTCGGTCCGGAACGGGCGTGCACAGTGGGGACAGCGCGCCGCTGGCGTCTCGCCTGCGGGGACCGTCGTCGGTGGGGCGTCGGCTCCCCCCGGACCGTTCCGGCCAGCCGCCGCTCGGCGACCGGTTCGCGTTCGATCCGATTCGGGGCTCGGGGACGGACGGGAGTTCGACGGGGTCATGAGGCGTTCGCCGGTAGAGCAGCGGGGAACGCTCGTGGGTGGCCGGTCATAAGAACGGGGGTGAGGTCGAGGGCTGGGCGACGATCCACAGGCTCGCCGCCGTGTAGGCGATCATGACGAGGATGAACGGATACTGGCTCCGGACGGGCTGGAGCCGGCCGGTGAAGACCTCGAAGGAGCGCGCGTGAGCCACCCACACCGCGAGCAGGTGGCCGAGGACGACGAATCCCAACTGAAGGCCGCCGAACCAGCCGGGCATCGCCAGCACCGTGACGGTCGCCGGGGCCGAGAACGGGGTGGCGAGCACGCCGCCCAGCGCGGGCGCGAGTCCGAGGAAGTAGCCCGCGAAGTGCGCGAGGTGGTAGCCGGCCGCGATGGGCACCAG
The DNA here is from genome assembly GCA_003021045.1 of Halobacteriales archaeon QS_4_69_34. Classification (GTDB taxonomy): domain Archaea; phylum Halobacteriota; class Halobacteria; order Halobacteriales; family Halococcaceae; genus PXRN01. Next base: position 21,457 of record PXRN01000025.1, read on the forward strand.
CGCGGGAGCGAACCAATCCCGGATGAACCCGGCCGCGACGTAGGAATCGGCCGTCCGCCGGGCCAGCCGCGCGGCGATCGCGTAGACGGAGTAGAACAGCCCGAAGCCCGCGACCATCGCGAGGAGGTAGACCACGAGCGCCGGGACGCCGAGACCGACGACCGCGCGCGCGAACGCCGCCCACGCCGGTGTCAGGACGAGCCCGTCGTAAGTGGTCACCCACAGCAGTGCGACGACGAACGCCGTCTCGTCCGCGCGCCCCGCCGCCCGTCTCTCGGCGAGCGCACTCCCGGGGAGGGCGAGCTCGATGCCCCTCTCGGTACGTTGGAGCGGTGCCAGCCGGCCGTAGTAGCGAAAGACGCGGGCGATCGGGTCGACCCGGCGAAACCAGGCCGCCGTTCCGTAGCGGGCCGCGCTGGCGAGCGTCAGGGCAGTGTAAACGAGGACGAGCGCCGCGAGCAGCCGCGGCTCCTCGGCGACGGGGCTGACGACCTCGATCCAGATCAGGAGTAGTAATCCGGCGACGCTCGGCCACACGCCGAGGCGCCCGGGGGAGGCGCGGCCGGTGCGAGCGAGCAGCCCTGTCGCCGCGAGCCACTCGGCGAGCGTCCGCCAGGGGTTCAGTGTAGGCCAGGTGTTCCCGAGGAGGTAGACCGACATCGCGTAGCCCGCCCACCAGCCCGCCCAGACGACGAGCACGGCGAAGCTGGCCGTCGGCGCCGCCGGGCCGAACAGGCCGCTCGCTACGACCAGCAGAAGTACGGCGACGCCCGCGAGGCGCGCGCCGCGATACGCCGTCGTCCGGATCGTCCCACGGACGGCCTCCCGAACGGGGACGCGAACGCCCCGGCCGTTGATCGCGCGGACGAGCGCGTGGTCGGTCAGCAGGCTGGTGAACAGAAAGGAGGCCCCGACGATCCCGCCGCCGGTGAGCACGACCAGCCACGACGGGACCGGCGTGGGCTCCAGACTCCCGCTCAGCGAGCCGGCGTGGCCCGCTGCCGGCTCCGCGAGGAGGGCGCTTCCGACGGCCGCGAGGGCGACCGTCGCGGGGCCGATCCGAGCGGACCGCCTTCGCGGTCCCTTGTCGGGTTCGGTCCGGCCGGCCCCGATCCGGTCGGCCGCGCGCCCCGTCCGGTCGACCCCACTCCTCGCCCGGCCGATTGCACGTCTCATCCGATTGAGTCCGGCGTTCACGGCGCGTTCGGTGCTCTCGTGGACTCAGCCGGCCAACACGAGGTTCAGCGCGACGGCCGCGACGAACAGGAGCCCGAGCACCCCGGCTCCGGCCGCGGCGGCCTCGCTGCTCGGCCGACCCCGGCTCCGCAGCGAGCGGTAGACGCCGTAGAGCAGGTAGCCCGCCGTGATGGTCAGAAAAGCGAGCCCCATCGCCAGGCCGATCGTCCCCCTGACAGCCGCCGAACTGGTGACGAACAGGACCGCGCCCCCGCCGAAGCCGAGGGCGAGGACGACGAACGCGAGCACCCACGCGAGTGGGCTCTCGGTGGCCCCGACGAGCGTCGACTGGAGGTCCCTCCCCTCGCCGGTCGCCGGTGCGTACCCTCGCCACCCCCTGCCGCGAGCGAGGGCGGCGACCACCGCCACGAGGACGGTCCCCATCAGCAGCGCGCTCACTAGCGAGGCAGTGTCCGCCATGCCCTCCCGTCCGGCGTCCCCGCATAAATAGTTGCCCGTCGGCTCGCGTAGCAGCTCGGCACCCGTGCTGTACGGCAGTTCGTCGGGCTCCGGGACCGCTGCCCGCCCCGACGCCGATGGAGTCGATCAAAACCCTTTTAGATTTAGGCTCGCCTAATACGGGGCATGGCAGCCTCCGGCGGATCACAGGAGCACGTCGTCGACGACCCGCCCCCGCGGACGCCCGCCGACGAGCCGACCGCAGCCGTCTCCACTCACAGCACGGATCCCGGCCGTACCCTCTTCGTCGAAAAGGACAACGCCGACGGCTGGATCGCCACCGACGTGACCGTCGCCCCCGACCGGTAGCGCCGGCGTTCCGGATCTGTGCGTCCGGTGGGCTCTCTGTTCCACGTCCGTCCCGAGAGGTCCGATTGCTCGTCGCTTGTCGGCGGGACGAACCGGGGTGAACGTGACTGCTCAGTGGGTCGCGTCCTCGAGCACCAGCGTGTCGTCTTCGAGGTAGTGTTCGAGGTGGTGGGCGTGCTCCTCGTAGTCGTCGAGCGCGTGGCGGAAGACGTCCTCGGTGTGGTAGTCGCCGAGGTCGTTCGCCAGTCCGACGTGATCGCGAAGCCGTTCGACGACGTCGCCGAACGCGACCACGTCGCTGTGTAGCGACGTGCGGACGTCGTAGACGTCCTCGCCCTCGAAATCCACGTAGCTGTGCTCCTCGATGTTCGCCGGCCCGCTCACCGGGACACCGCCCAGCGCCTGCGCGCGTTCGGCGATGGCGTCGGCATGCTCCTCGACGTCCTCGTAGGCCTCCTCCAGGAACAGGTGGAGGTCCAGGAACTCCGCACCTTCGACGTTCCAGTGGTGTTTCTTGAGCTGGTGGTACAGCACGTAGGAGGCCGCGAGGTCGGCGTTCAGTGCGTCGACCAGCTGCTCGGCCCGGTCGGCGTCGATCCGGAGCGCGGGCGACTGCTCGATCGTGCCGAACTCTTGGCGGCGCTCCGTTGATTCTGACTGCTGGGTGTTCATCTCGTCCCCTCGTAGGACGCCCACCCACTTAATACTTCCCGACTGGCGAAGCTATTTTCGGCCTCCCTAAAAACAAATTCACGATCTACCGGTCGGGCGAACCGGACGTGCGAACCCGGTCGCCGCCGATAGACCGCGGTCAGAAGGAGCAAGACGGTTCACGGCTCCTCGGCCGTCCCGGTGATTCGCGTCGCCGCGTGCCGAAGCCCTCTCACCGACAGTACGGCGGGTGCGTACACGCTACGGACCCGAGTCGACGGTCGTCGCAACGGGAGAGGCGGCGGGGGAAAAAGAGAAGGGAAAACGCACTATCCGCTCCGACCACGGCACGACCGGTCGGTGGCGGACCGTTCCCATTCGGTGGCTCGGCAGGTGCTATCGGCGCTCGTCGTCGGGCTCGCGGATGTCGAGCTCGCCGGCCGCGCGGCCCGCGTCGTCGAGCACCGCGTCCGAAACCGTGATCGGGCACTCCACCCGGAGTGCGAGCGCGATGGCATCGCTCGGCCGGGCGTCGAAGACGAGCTCGCGGCGCTCGCCGCTCTCGTACTGCTCGGCGTCGACCTTCGCGTAGAAGGTGCCGTCGGTGAGCGCGTCGATCCGTACGCGATCGATGGCCCCGCCGAACTCCGCGACCATCTCGACGAGCAGGTCGTGGGTGAGCGGGCGCTCGAAGGCCTCGCCGCCGAGCGCGAGCTGCATCGACTGGGCCTGATCGGGGCTGACGAAGATGGGCAACAGCTCCCCGCGCGCCGAGAGGATGACCGCCGGGGCCCGGGGGCCCTCGCCGTCGCTGACGCCGATCGCCGCGACGTCGGCCTCGTGGTCCATACCCGCGCTACGACGCGGGGGAAAAAGAGGCTGTGGTCCTCGCGCGAGCGGCGGCGAGAGGGGCGAACGACGCCGACGTGCGGGCGGGACGGGGCGGGCGGCGGGGCGACCGGACGGCGGACGGCGAAGCGACGGGCGGCGATGCCAGCCGGCACGCTCTGTGGTCCGCGGTGAGGCTCCTCGCGCGTCCCGGCGCCGACGGTTCGTCGCGCCGTTGCTCTCCGCCCGTTGCTCACCGACCACCACTCCCCGACTCACGCCCGTCGTGTTGGCGGCTCCACGATTCGCTGCATCGGCGAGCGGGGGGGGGTCGACGGCCCCACGCCCGTACGCCGTCGGTGAGTCGGGGGCGCCCTCCGGAGCCGTTATCCGGTCGGCCACGCTGGACCGGCCATGCATCCCCGAGCCGCCGAGTTCGCCGACCGCGCACGGGCGGCCCACGGCATCGAAATCGAGGTCCACGAGTTCCCCGGGGGAACGAAGACGGCGACCGACGCTGCGGCCGCCGTCGGCTGTGAAGTCGGCGCGATCGCCAGCTCGCTGGCCTTCCGCGCACCCGAGCTCGTCGTGGTGGTCGCCAGCGGCGCGAACCGGGTGAGCGAGCGGAAGCTCGCCGCCCTCCGCGCGGTCCCCGAGAGCGCGGTCGACATGGCCGACGCCGCGGACGTGCGCGGGACGCTCGGATGGTCGATCGGGGGCGTCCCGCCGTTCTGTCACGAGATGCCGGTCCCGGTCTACGCCGACGAGACGCTCCTGGAGTTCGAGACCGTCTGGGCGGCCGCCGGCACGCCCGAGGCGGTGTTCCCGATCGCGCCCGAGCGCCTGTGCGAACTTGCGGACGCCCAGGCTGTGGGCGTGGCTGCGGAGTGAGTGGGTGGGGCACGGAGTACCCGTCGCGAGCCCCGCGTGGGGCGAGCCGGCCCGAGGGACGCAGGAGTGTGGCGATGCCCCGGACCCGCGTGCGTGATCGAGGGCCGATACTGCGACCGGCACTCGACGGTGCGACCGACGTGCTCTCGGCCGGGGACGATCGGCCAGGACGAGCGACAGTGATTACCTCCCGCGGCCCGTGTGCTCATCCATGACGTCCCGAATCGACCCCATCGAGCCGGGCGACGCCGACGATCCCGAGGTCGACGACCTCCTCCGGGAGGCCGAAACCGGCTGGTATGGCGACGCGGCCTTCTTCGGCGCGATAGCGCACGACACCGAGCTGCTCAAGCGGATCGTCCCGGTGTTCGAGGCGTTCCCGCGGAGCGACCGGATCGAACCGGCCACCCTCGAACTGATGCGCCTCAAGATCGCCACGCACAACCAGTGTGCGTACTGCTCGACGGTGCGGACGAGGGCGGTCGAGGACGAGGTCGTCGGGAAGGAGACCGCCGTCTTCGGGGACACGATCGACACCGAAGCGCTCACGCGGGAGGAGGCGCTCGCGGTCAGGGTGGCGGCGGGCATGGCCGACGATCCTCACGCGTTCACGGACGCGTTCTTCGCGGAGCTGCGCGAGGTCTACACCGAGGCCGAGATCTCGGAGCTGCTCCTGTTCGCCGCCGTCGAGGTCGGCCTCGATCGGTTCTGCATCGCACTGACGCTCGACACGACCGCGGAGAGCCCCTATCCGACCGGGCTCGACTACCCCGCCGAACCCGAGCCGCGGGAAACCGACGACTGACGCGGACGCCCGAGCCCGCGGTCCGTCGGTCGACGGCCGGCGTGCCCGGTGTGAGCTGGCGTGCCGTCCACGGGCGCGCCGTCGACGATCGCGCCACTCACGGCCGGCGCGCGGTTCCAGCCCGTGCTCCTCGGCGAGCGCCTCGATGTCGGGCGTCGCGTCCTCGACCCTCGATTGCATGCGCTCGGGATGCCAGGCTTCGTCCCACGCGACGTCGACCTCGACATCCGTGACACCGTTGACGGTGCGTGCCTCCCGTCCGACCTCGTGTTCGAGCCGGGCCATCCCGTAGGTACAACAGGGGAGGACCGAGACGTGGGCGACGCCCTCCTCGGTGAGGTCCACGTCCTCGACCAGCCCGAGCTCGCCGACGCCGACCCGCCGATCGCAGCAGGCGACCGTCCGCAGCGTCTCGGTCAGCTCCTCGTGGACGCGCCGTCTGTCGGCGCTCATCGTCAGAACTCCACCGTCGCCCACGAGTCGGGCGTGCCGTCCTCGGCGCGCCGCCGGGCGAACTCGTCGTTTTTGACCGTCTCCTCGGCCGCGTCGAGGTCGACATCCATGAGCCGGGCGAGGTTCCCCGAGAGGATCATCGCCTTGATTTCCGGGGTGAGCTGCGGGTAGCCGTACCCCTCGACGAGCTCCTCGGGCATCTCGAACTCCCAGAACCGTTCGAGCGCCCACTGCGGGTGGAACAGGGGGACCTCCGACCCGTAGACGAGCTTCTCGGGACCGCCCCAGAACAGTAGTTTTCCGACCGTCTCGGCGAACTTCCGTGGCGCGAGGTCGATGAAGTTGATCGTCGCCGCCAGCGAGGCGTACACGTTGTCGAACCGGACGACCTGCCAGAGCAGCTCGTCGAGGAAGGGCATCCCGGGGTGAAACACCATGAAGTCCAGCTCGGGGAACTCCACGGCCGCCCGGTCGATGTCCGATAGCTCCGTCCCCTCGATGGGCTGGGGCCCGAGCGGGACGCCCTTGTGGACCCCGATCAGCTCCACGCCGAGCTCCTTTGCCTTCTCGAAGATCGGGAAGGCGATCTGCGGGTCGTCCATCCGCCACGGGAACGGCTCGCCGTAGTCGTAGCGGACGTTGTAGAGTTTGAACGCCTTCGCACCGAACTCCTCGACCTGGCGCTCCATGAGCTCCAAGGCCCTGTCGCCCTCGAGGGGGTTGACGGCCCCCCAGAACAGCATCCGGTCGGGGTACTGCTCGGCCATCGCGGCGCACTTCTCCCACGAGGAGAGCCCGTCGTGGAAAAAATCCGTCAGCGGCAGCGGCTGGGCGATCAGCAGGTCCACGTCGCTCTCGGCGAACACCACCTCCGCGACCGTCTCCGCGTCCCACTCCCGGAGGAACTCCTCGGCGTCGAGGATCCGGTCCTCGTCGGGCGTCAGGTACTGGTGGAACCCGAACAGGTGGTTCCGGAACTGGTCCCCGCCGTCGGTCTTGACGTTCCCGTCGCTCATGTCGTAGAGGTGTGTGACCGAGTCGAACACCAGTGTGTCTTCCCCCATCATGGCACGGTATAACAATCATAATCGATTTACATATAAGTTGGGGTCGTGCCGATCACAGAGGGATCGTCCTCTCGCCGGGGCGGACGAGTACACGGCGGCAGCCACGAGGGAAGCGCTCCGTCCCGCGTCTCCCCGGCCGCGAGTCAGTCCCCGTCGAGCAGGCGACGTTCGAGGAACGCGCCCTCGCGCTCGACGGCCCGCTCGAACGCCGCGCCGGCGTACGGGCCGAAGTGGTCGGTTTCGTAGCGCACCCGGGTCACGTCGTCGAGTCGGCCGACGGTCGCGTCGACGGCGCTCCCGGGCACGAGCCGGTCGCCGGTCGCCGTCGACGCCCGACAGCGAGCGTGCGTGGGCGACCGCGGCCCGCCAGTCGGCGACGTGGTCGAACGGGTCGACGAGGTTCCGGGGCTCGCCGTCGCTGTCGCCGAAGGTCCGGTAATCGAACACGAGCGCTCCGAGCCCGCGCTCGGCGAAGCGCTCGGCGTAAGCGGGCAGTCCTATCCGCCGCGTCGCGCCGAAGCCGTGGGCAATCACCACGATCGGCGGCTCGTCGGGACTCGCCATCGCCGGCTCCTCCGTGCGGTACAGCCACGCACCACAGCGCGTGCCCTCGCTCTCGAAGTCGGCGGATTCGCGCCGATACCCCTCGTGGGTCATGACGTGTCCACCGTGATGCGAACGGACGAAAAGGCATGCCCGTCCGGATCGGCGGGAGACGGGTGGACGACCGACGAGCCCGTCGGTGGGTGGTCGGTGGGCGGTCGATGGCTGGTCGGCGGGCAATCAGTGGCTGGCCGGCGATCGACCGACCGGCGACGGCCCCGCTACTCCCCGTCGATCGGCTCGTAGGCGTTCTCGGCGGCCGGAAATTCCCGCCCCTCGACGTCGCCGACGAACGACGCGACGGCCTCCCGGATCACCGAATCGAGGTCGGCGTACTGCTCCGAGAGCCGGAAGTCCTCCGCGCCGAGCCCGAGCAGGTCGGTGATCACGAGCACCTGGCCGTCGGTGTACCGGCCGGCCCCGATGCCGATCGTCGGCACGTCGACCGCCTCCGTGACTCGCTTTGCGACGCCTTCGGTGGTACCTTCGAGCACGAGCGAGAAGATCCCGGCCTCGACGAGCCGTTCGGCAGTCTCGACCAGTTCGTCGGCGAACGCCGAGTCGGCTCCCTCGCGGCCCTGAATGGTCGGTCCGCCCATCTCCTTGGTCCGCTGTGGCGTCAGCCCGAGGTGGCCCATGACCGGGATGCCGAGCTCGACGAGTCGGTCTGTGAGCTCGACCGTGAACTCGCCGCCCGGCGGGGTCTCGAGTTTCACTGCGTCCGCGCCGGCCTCCTTCAGAAAGCGCCCGGCGTTCTCGACGGAGCGTTCGAGCGACGCGCCATAGGAGAGGAAGGGCAGATCGGCGATCACCATCGCCTCCTCGGTGCCACGGACCACCGCGGCCGTGTTCGAGACCGCCTCCTCGATCGTGACTGGGAGGGTGTCGTCGTAGCCGAGGTGGTTGTGCCCGGCGCTGTCGCCGACGAGGATCAGGTCGACGCCGCCCGCGTCGACCTGTCGGGCGATCGGCGCGTCGTAGGCCGTCAGCATGGTGATCGGCTCGCCCGCCTCGCACTTCGCGGCGACATCGCGCACCGTCGTTCGGGACATACACGGCCCACGGCGGCCGGCGATTAAAAGCGAACTGCAACGCCGTCGCTCGCCCGGCCGCACTGCCCGTCTCCGGCGGGGGTCCGGTTGACGCGCGGAGGTGCTTCGTGGAGGAGAGAAAGGTGAGACAGAGCAGGGACGGGGGAGGGCTGGACCGGGGTCCTCGAAAACGAGCGACGAGCGGCGCGCAGACCACGGTCGCGGCGCGATCCGAGGACGCTCCCCGGTCGCAGTCGAGTCCGTGTGCCGTCCCGCCGGGCCGTGAGGGCGCCGTTCTCGCGGCTCAGACGTCGATGTACGCCGCGAGGTCTTCGCGGACAATGGTCTCACAGTAGACACACCGCACGCCGTCGTCGAGCACCGCAAAGCGCGAGGTCACGGGTTCGGCGGCGGCGGTGATGCAGCTGTGGTTCGGACAGGAGAGCACGCCCTCAACGGTACCGGGCCGCTCGACGCGGTGTTTCTCGACCACGTCGTACTCCCGGACGATGTTGATCGTCGCCGCGGGCGCGATCAGCGAGATGACGTCGACCTCCTCTTGGCTCAGCTCGCGGTCCTCGACTTTCACGACGTCCTTGCGGCCCAGCCGGTCGGAGGGGACGTTCATGCCGACGCTGACGACCGCCCCCGTCGAGCCGTCGATGCCGAGGATGGCGAGCACGGTGAGCGCGCCGCCGCCCGCCACGTGATCGATGACGGTACCGTTCCGGATCTTGCTGACCCGGAGCTCGTGGTCGACGTCGGCCGCGTCGGTCATCGGTCTCTGCCTCCCCCCGCGCTGCCGATCGGAGACTGCTCGCCGTTCCCGCCGTTCGCGCCGTCGAACAGGAGATCGAGCAGCGCCATCCGTACGGGGACGCCGTTGTGTGCCTGCTCGAAGTACGCCGCGTGGGGAGTGTCGTCGACGTCGGGCGCGATCTCGTCCACCCGCGGGAGGGGATGTAACACCACGCACTCGGCGCGGGCGTCCTCCAAGGTGGCGGCGTCGATGCGGTACTCGCCCGCGACCTTCCGGTACTCGTTCTCGTCGGGGAAGCGCTCGCGCTGGATGCGGGTGACGTAGAGCACGTCGAGCTCGCCGAGCACCCCCTCCAGACTCTCGTGCTCGCGGACCCGTGCGCCCGATTCGTGGAGGTCGTAGCGGACGCCACGGGGCAGCCGGAGACTCTCCGGGCTGACGAAGTGCTGGCGGGCGTCGAACTCGGTGAGCGCCGCCGCGAGCGAGTGGACGGTCCGCCCGTACTTCAGGTCGCCCATGATCCCGACGGTGAGGCCGTCGAGGCCGCCCGCGAACTCGCGCATGGAGTAGAGGTCGAGCAGCGTCTGGCTGGGGTGCTGGCCGGCCCCGTCCCCGGCGTTGATCAAGGGAACGGAGACGAACTCGCTGGCCATCCGGGCCGCGCCCTCGCTGGGATGGCGCAACACCAGCGCGTCGGCGTAGCCCGAGAGCACCCTGACCGTGTCGGCGAGGCTCTCGCCTTTCGTGACGCTGGAGGAGTCGACCCCTCCCATGTCGATCGCGTCCCCGCCGAGGCGCTTGATGGCGGCCTCGAAGCTCATGCGCGTGCGCGTGCTCGGCTCGAAAAAACACAGCCCGAGCACCCGATCGGCGTGGCGGTCCGCGACCGCGCCCGGATCGGCCGCGATCTCGGCCGCGCGGTCGAGCACGCGCTCGATGGCCGCGCGCGAGAGCTCCCGGGTGCTGATCACGTGGTCGTGATCCATCGGGTCACACCGGGGTGCGTCGGCCCTTGAATCCCCCGGCTGACCGCCCCACCGTCGGCGGAGGCTGGGGAGGGGGCGAGGGAAGGGAACGCCCTCGGCAGCCCGAACGCCGGCGGCGAGGCGCGGGAGAGACGAGGACGATCAGACGGCGGTAGACGCGGCAGTTCGATCCTCCGCAGGGATCGTCGTGGGTCACCCGGTATGCCGCCGGCGCGGGGTCGGCGGCTACCGACGAACAGTCACAGCGACCTCCATCAGAGCGTATCGAGCAGCGCGAGCGTCCGCTCGATCAGCGCCTCCCCGTCCTCGGCCACGAGCCTGGCCATCGGCTCCTTGCCGACCGCGCCGCGGTCGATCACGGCGACGGGCGTCCCCGCGCACGCCTCGAACGCCCGCCGCGCCCCCCACTCCATCGTGCCCGCCCCGGATTCGTCAGCCGGCGGCTCCCCGCTCCGATCGTACTCGGCGACCGTGCCGAGACCGTCGAGCGCCGCCTCCACGTCGGCGTCGAACCGGCAGTTGACCGCGAATCGCAGGCCGGGATCGAACTCGCGCGCCGCGAGGAGAAAGCGAGCGACGTGGCTCGACGCGCCGAACCTGACGCCACGGGTGGGCTGGACGCCCGAGAGCGTCCGCGTGATCCGCCCCTCGACGGCGGCCGTCTCGCCCGCGCGCTCGGCGTGGGGCGTCGCGCCGACGACGTTCAGCCCGACCTCCGGGACCAGCGGGCGCACGTCCCGCTCGACCAGCGTCGCGACGACCCGTTCGACCGCCTCGGCGGTCGGCTCGCGGGCCGCCCGGTCGCGCAGGCCGGCGAGGTGATGGACCGCGCCGTTCTCGCCGACGTCGAGCGGGTAGCGGATCGCGCGCTCGACGAGCGCGAGCCCGGCCTCGACCGCCGCTTCGAGCGTGTCGCCGTCCGCGAGCCGCGCGGCGATCGCGCTCGACAGCGCGCAGCCCGAGCCGTGGGTGGCCCCCGTCTCGACGCGAGGGTGCTCGAAGACCTCGACACCCGAACCGCCGTCCGCAGCGTCGGCGGCTTCGGCGTCGGCCTCGGCGGCGTCGCGATCGCCGATCACCAGCACGTCCCGCACGGCGTCGCCGGGGACGTGCCCGCCCTTCACGAGCGCCGCATCGACGCCCGTTTCGACGAGACGCCGGCCCGCCTCGCGGGCGCTCGCCCGGTCTTCAATCTCGACGCCGGTCAGGACGGCGGCCTCGTCGGCGTTGGGCGTCACCAGCGTCGCCTCGGCGATCAGTTCCCGGTAGGCGGCCTCGCCCGCGGGTTCGAGCAGCCGATCGCCCGAGGCGGCGACCATCACCGGATCGACGACGAGCGGGCCGGCCAGTTCCCGGGCGTAGCCCGCGACCGTCTCGATCACTCCCGCGGTGGCGAGCATCCCGGTCTTGACCGCGCCCACGTCGAAATCGGAGCGGACGGCCGCGTACTGGGCGTCGATCTCCGTGGCGGGGAGGACGTGGACCGACTCGACACCGCGGGTGTGCTGGGCCGTCGTCGCCACGAGTACCGAGGTGCCGAACGCGCCCGCCGCCGCCATCGCCTTCAGGTCGGCCTGGATCCCCGCGCCGCCGCCCGAGTCGCTGGCGGCGATCGTGAGCGCGACGGGCCGCTCGACGGGAGCCGGTCGGCGCGGTCCCCCGCCCGTTCCCTTCGCCCCGCCGGTTCCCCTCGATCGTCGCCCGGCGGCCGTCCGCCGGGTCCTCTCTCGCTCCGATCTCGACGGAGCCTCGTCGGGAGCGGTCACGGACGGTGTACCACCCGGTGGTATTTAGCGATGGCGACGGCGGGCCGGGCGTCGATTCGGGCGGTCGAGGGCAGGCGCTTTCGGCCCTCGCGGCTCGCTCGGCCGTCGTTCCTCCGCCGTGCAGCCCGGGGGACAGGGGGTTGGAGCCCAGCACGGCGGAGTCTTCCGTCGCTCGACGAATACTCTAAACTCCGCCGGAAGTTGTGCGATAGATATAAGACACTTCAATTAGTATAGAGAGCAATGAAAAAATATCCGTCCGTGGGCAGGCGCGAGTTTCTGACGGCGGCTGGCACGGCCGGACTGTTCGGGACGATGGCGGGCGCGGGGGCGCGGCGGACCGGCTCGAAGGGGAGTTCGCGCTCTGAAGAGGTCGTCCTCGGCGTCGAGCCGGCGGGCCGGGGCTGGGAGCGGGCGGTCGCGCGGGCGGTCCCGGATACCGCCAGCGTCGTCGCACAGAACCGCGCGCTCGGGTTCGTCACCGTCGAGTTCCCCGCGCGGGCGACGAGCACCGAACGGGCGGCTGCGGCGGTCGAGCGCCGCGAGGGAGTCAGGTACGCCGAGGCGAACGCGACCTACGAGGCGCTCTACACGCCCACGGACCCCCGCTACGGCGACCAGACCGCGCCGGAGGTCGTGGGTGCACCCACGGCGTGGGAGACGACGACCGGCAGCGCGGACGTCACCGTGGCGGTCCTCGACACCGGCGTCGCCCTCGATCACCCGGATCTGGCGGCGAACGTCCGCTCCGACGCGGCTGGCGGCCCGGGACGGGACTTCGTCGACGGGGACGGCGATCCCTCCCCGGACGCGGCCGAGGAGAACCACGGGACCGCCGTCGCGGGCGTCGTCGGTGCCGCGATCGACAACGGCGCGGGTATCGCGGGTCTGAACCAGTCCCCGGTGATATACGGGCGGGTCCTCGACGAGACCGGCACCGGCTACCTGAGCGACATCGCGGCGGCGATCCAGTGGGCGACCGACGAGGGCGCGGACGTGATCAACCTCTCGCTGGGGAGCAGCGCCGACACACAGACCATGCGCGAGGCGCTCGACTACGCCGAGCAGCGGGGCGTCCTCGTGGTCGCCGCCGCGGGCAACGACGGCGGCGGATCGGTGATCTATCCGGCCGCCAACTCGGAGGCCGTCGCCGTCTCGGCGCTGACCGCCGATGGGGACGACATCGCCCAGTTCTCGAACGTCGGCCCCGAGATCGAACTCGCCGCCCCCGGGGTGCACCTGCTGACGGCCGCCCACGACCCCGACGCCGACTACCGGCGCTTCTCGGGCACTTCGGCCGCCACGCCGGTCGTCACGGGGGTGGCTGCGCTCGCGCTCGCCGCGTGGCGGGACGACGATGGCGACGGGAGCGCCGACGATGGCCGATTCGGGGGTCCGGAGCTGCGTGCCCACCTCCGCGAGACGGCCGTCGACGTCGGGCTCGGTTCCGAGGAGCAGGGCGCGGGCCGAATCGACGCGGCGAACGCCGTCGGGACGGTCCCCGCTTCGCTCGACGTCGGCGACGTCGACCTCTCGGGCGGCGTCGCGTTCGGCCGCGTGGCCACCGGCTCCCGGGCGACCGACACCGTGCGCGTCACGAACCGGGGCCGGGAGACGCTGACCGTCACGGACGCGGCGATTTCCCCCGATAGCGGGGCCGACGCGTTCGGCGTCGACGCCGCGACGCCCTTGACGCTCGACCCGGACGCGAGCCGTGAGCTGACGGTCGCGTTCGCGCCCGCGGAGCCGGGCGAGCGGAGCGCGACCTTCGAGGTGAGCAGCGACGACCCCGACGAGCCGACCGCGACCGTCCCGCTCTCGGGCACGGGCGTCGAGGGCGACGTCGCCCTCTCGCCCGCGACGCGCGATTTCGGGGCGGTGGCGCTCGGGGAGACCGCCCGCCAGCCCGTCACCGTGGAGAACACCGGGAACGCCGCGCTGACGGTCGAGACGCTCGCCATCTCCGGGGACGGGGCACTGCGTCTCGCCGATCCGCCGGCGACGCCCCTGACGCTCGACCCGGACGCGAGCCGTGAGCTGACGGTCGCGTTCGCGCCCGCGGAGCCGGGCGAGCGGGGCGCGACCCTTGAGGTG
>PXRN01000026.1 GCA_003021045.1 Halobacteriales archaeon QS_4_69_34
AGCCCGCGCTCCGTGTTGCCCTCGTGGATGCTGGCGAGTTTCGTCGCGAAGTACTCCTCGCCGTGGACGTACGCGGGCATCGCGAGGCCCGTCCCGAGGGGGTCGTCGGAGTCGAGCCCCGCGCCGACCGGGTAGTGGGGCCGTTCCGGGCGTTCGACTGCCCCCGCGGCCTGCTCGACGAGCGCGTGCTCGACCTCGCCGGCGAGCGATTCGAGGGCGAACACCGCGTCGATCTCGGCGTCGGTGAGCACCAGGACCATGCGTCCGCCTCGCCAGCGACCAGGTTATGGGTTTCCCCGCTTCGGTGTGAGGGCGGGAACGGACATAGAACGGCTCAAAAGCGGAACGAACGGGCTTGTCGAAGCCCTCGGGAGGCGATGGACTTTAGGAGCCCTGCTCCATCTAAGACGCAAATCTCGCACGGAAACAAGGTCAGATTGGTATTTCGCCAATAGATCCAGATGTGAATAATGTGGCGCGCTTCTTTCTCTAGGACACATGGCTTGGCTTTCCGATACTCAAAATACAAGCGGTCTACTTCAAAATCCAGCGTCTTCCAGTTGTTCCTTGTTACCTCTCATATCGAATGTCACTCTTGAAGAATCCCATTCCTTGATTTCCTTGACTATACCTTCTATCTCACCTTCATACTTTGTCGTAGACATCATCGTGTTTGATGAGCGGCTCTCGTTCGGGACTCCTTTGGTTTCATTGTGTATTTTTAGTGCTCTGATTGAGGGGAATCATCTATCCATTTATGAATAGTGACAAGATCATCCACCTCAATTAGCATAGATTCTTCAAACCAAACCTCAATCACTTTTGTCGGTTTTTCCTCTCCATACGCGATTACGCCATCTCCACCCCATTGCTCTGCATTCAGCATCGCCAGATCCGCTTTTTCAACGACCTCATCTTCGTCCACTCCATCGTCGGGTAGTGTAGCCACACCAATACTGGCAGCAACGACCTCACCTTTTGGTTGGAGTGCGCGCAACTCATCAAGGAAATCTTCCAGCACGTCTACAGCTGATCCCTTATCTTCACCGGGCAAAACCAACAAAAACTCATCTCCTTGTCCGTATTCTCGATTGAAATCCCATTCTGACCCTGCAAATTCTTGGCCAAATTCGACGATCCGGTCTAATACGTTATCGCCGAAAGCATGACCATGTTCGTTGTTGATCTCGGAGAACCCGTCTAGGTCAATGAAACCGTAGGAAACGTCCTCTGATACATCCACCATGAGTATGATACGTAAGCTATCAAGATCCTTGAATCTTTGGCTGTATCTCGAATTCAGATGCAAGTGGCAGTAGTGTTATGAATCTGTCTTCTGCAATCAGCACGTCACACCCGTTAGCCGTCGAATTTTCAACGGAACCAAACGTACGGTTGATCGGTGAGTGCTCGCAATGAACACTGTCTCCGGTATCCTCAGTAAACTTATTCTGTAACACGGCCCAGAGCCGCCAGGATGGACGTGGTCGTCGTCGGGGGCGGCATCGTGGGGCTTCTCGTCCGCGCACGCGCTCGCCGCGGCCGGTGCGGACGTGACCCTCTGTGAGAGCGACTCGCTCGGAACGGGGAGCACCGCCCGCTCGGCGGCGGGATCGGGACCCAGTTCTCGACGCCGGTCGACGTCCGCCTCTCGATCGAGAGCCTGCGGGTCTGGGAGGCCTTCGAGGCGGCGTTCGGCGTCGATATCGCCCACCGACGGCCGGGCTCTCTTTCTCGCCCGCACCCCGAGACGGCGACTCGAGGGCGAGACCCCGTCGAACGAAACGTCGCGTGAGGCCGGCGACGGTGCGTCGGTCGTCGTTCGGGCTCCGGCGGTCGGAGGTCGCCACGCTGCACGGAACGGACGGGAGCGGTCGGCCACCAGCACCCTTTTCCCACGGCTCGTCGTCGGGGCGGACGTGACGGACGCGACGCTGCACACCAACCGGGGCGACATCGAGGTCGAACTGTACGACGAGCGCGCGCCGCGCACGGTCGAGAACTTCGTCGGGCTCGCCACGGGAGACCAGGAGTGGGAAGACGGCGGCGAGACGGTCGAGAAGCCCCTGTACGACGACGTGGCCTTCCACCGCGTCATCGAGGGGTTCATGATCCAGGGCGGCGATCCCGACGAGACGGGTCGCGGCGGGCCGGGCTACACCTTCGACGACGAGTTCCACGAGGAGCTGCGCCACGACGGTCCGGGAACGCTCTCGATGGCCAACGCCGGGCCGAACACCAATGGCTCGCAGTTTTTCATCACGCTCGACGCGACGCCACACCTCGACGACAAGCACGCGGTGTTCGGCGAGGTGGTTGAGGGCATGGACGTGGTCCGGGAGATCGGCTCCGTGGAGACGGACGCGAACGACCGCCCGCGCGAGGACGTGGTGCTGGAGTCGGTCGAGGTTCACGACTGAGCCCCGGAGCCGTCGATCGCGTCGGCGCGAACGATTCACCGTCGGGGAGCAGCCGTAGCGGGCCGTCGTGAGCGAAGCCACCCATCGACTCCCCACGGACTCGTTAGTATGGAGTCGATAGCAGAGGTCGACGAATGGCGTCTTCCACCACGATCGAGGACTGGCAGGACGTCGCAGGTAACTACGTGTTGGACGCGACCATCCGAACGACGACGGCGGAGGGGTTCCCGGGTAGGTGGAAGTACAGCGTCCACGTCGAGGAGATCGGCGGTGAGACGGTCCTCCGCTACGACAACGCTCACGAACGGACGAAGGGCCACGAACGCCACGCGGCCGATGGAGTCGACGAGATCGAGTTTTCCGGGTTGCTCGATCTCTACGACCGTTTCACGCGTGAGGCGGAGGAACCGACGCCGGTGTCGTGGGACTGGCCGCGGTCACCGTAGGACGCCCGGAGGAACCCACCGTGCCAACGCTCACAATAGCCGACGGCGAGCGCGACCGGCTCGACGAGCGCGCCCGCCGTCGGATCGAGGCCACCGAAGCGAGCGACGACCTCGACGACGCCCAGCCCGTGCTCAATGTCGGTTCGTACGCCGATCTGAGTCGGCTTCTGAGCCAGGAGAACCTCGAACTGCTCGAATCCATCGCGGCGGGCGAGCCCGACAGCATCAGCGACGTCGCCGAGCTGATCGGCCATGACTACAAGCAGGTCCATCGGAATCTCGCGGAGCTCGAAGCTCGGCGTGCTCGACTTCGAGGGCGGCGGTGTCGGCCGGGCGAGAAAGCCCGTACTGTCCGACGATGGACTGGAGATCGACATCCAGTTCGCCGATTCCACGACCGACGTCGACGCGGCGATGCCGTGATCCGGGCCGAAGCCAGCGCCCGGTCCGGGGTCGAAACGTAGCGACGGTTTCGTCGGGCGCGACTCACAGAACGGTTCTCGGCAGTCCCGGTGCTGGGCAAAACGGCGGGCGTTTCAGGTCGTTCGGTCGAGTAGTGAAAACGAGATGGCAGAGCAGGTCCACCGCATCGTGCCGGCCGAGGACTCGGAGCTCCACGACGAGCCCCACGTCGCGGGGAGCCGCATCACGGTTCGGTTCGTCCACGAGCGCGTCGAGGGGGCCGGACTCGACCCGGGGACGGTCGCCGACTGACACGCCCTCGACCTCGCGGACGTCTACCACGCACTCGCGTACTACCACGACCACCCCGCGGAGATGCGCCGCATCCAGCGCGAGCGCGAACGGGCCATCGAGGACGTCCGTGAGCGCGCGATCACCGGACCAGACGACATCGAATGACGTTCCGGCTGCTCGCCGACGAGAACGTCGAGCACCGACTCGTCCATCGCCTGCGCCACTACGGCCACGACATCGAGCACGTCGATTTCGTCCCCGCACTCGGAAAGGGCAGGACGACGTGCGGATCGCCCAGTATTCTCTGGAGGAGGACCGACTCGTTCTCACGAGCGACGACGGTTTCCTCACCGACTTCGAGTCCGCGGCGTTCCGTGGCCTACTGTTCATCGAGGACGAGACCCTCTCGACAACGACGGTCGCGGATGTCGTCCACGCCATCGCCGAAACCGTCGAACAGGAGCATGTCGAGGGTGTCCTCTACGTCACCCCGAACTGACTTTGAGTGCCGCGGCGGTGACCGTCCGGGAGTAGAACCCACCGAGAGACCGACAGACGAAAGCGTCTGCGAAACCCACAGTTGCCGATGACCGACGAACCCGTCGATCCCAGCGAGATCGGCGAGCGCGACGCGCCCCCGATCGAGGCAAAGCCCTACAAGGTGATCTTCGAGGCCAACAAGTGCATCGGCGCGGGCCGGTGTGCGGAAGTCTCCGACAACTGGTCGATGGACATCTCGACGGGGATCGCACAGCCCGAGTCGTACTTCCTCGCCGAGGAGGAACTCGGCTCGAACCTCGAAGCCGCCAGTGTGTGCCCGGCGAAGAAGGACCGGGGCGTGATCCACGTCGTCGACCGGCGGACCGACGAGGAGCTCGCACCCGACCCGGAAGGCGACGGGACGCTTTCGGTCGACTGGTAGAACCGAAAACGGGTTTTCCCGCGAGCGAGTAGGGACGAACGCGCGAGGGTGGCCGAGTCCGGTCACGGGTGAAGCAGGTACAACGCTTTTATTCCCTGCGCGAGCTGCGGGCCTCATGAACGAGGGACGACAACATCAGGCACGAGGAACCAGGACGGAAGCGAAGGTCACCAGCGAGTTGATCGCTCTTGGCCACGGTGTGTCCGCACCGATGTTCGGGAATGAGCGGTACGACCTGATCGTCGACCTCGATGGTGAGCTAGAGCGCGTGCAAGTGAAAACTGCATACGACCACCACCAGCGAGGGGATACGGTCGTCGTCGGATTCGAATCGACGGTATACCAGAGCAACGGAGCTCCAAAGAAAACGTACTACCAGGCCGACGAGATCGATTCTTACATCGTCTACTGCCCGAAGAGGGACAGCACGCTCTACGTTCCGTTCGAGGAGACACCGAGAACACAGATGAGCTTCAGCTTCAGGGGGAAGGACCGATACAACTCACACAACCGGAAAGCAATACATTTTGCCGAGGACTACGAGATAGAGACGCGGCTTTGAGGGAGTAGCCAAGCGGCCAACGGCGCGGGTCTTAAGAACCCGTCCCGTAGGGGTTCCGGGGTTCGAATCCCCGCTCCCTCATCGTGGCAGCCGGTTCCTCAGGAGTTCGAATCGCACCCCTCGCATCGCTCGACGCGGCAGTCGCGGGCAACGATTTTATCCCGGCCCCGGCTGTGCGCCCGGCATGGACTCGGAGCTTCTCGCCGAGGCGCTCGCCGACCGGCTCGTCCGCACCGCGAGGACCGCGACCGGCGACCGGCTCCGCTCGCTGACCTACTTCACGCGCAGCGGCTACGACCAGCTCTACCTGCGGGACGACCTCGAGCAGGACGCCGACCTGATGGGCTTCATCGGCCACGAGTGGCACGACTTCAAGAACACCCGCACGGCCTACGAGAACTCCGAACTGGGCACGTACCGCCACACGATCCGCGTCTTCGAGAACGGCTACCTCCTCCGGATCACCACCGAGCGCGACGGCGTGTTCGTCACCACCGACGGGCTGACGATGAGCGACTTCGAGGCCGTCGCCAGCGCCGTCGTGGCCGTACTCGAGGAGCGCACCGGCGACTGACGGCGGGCGACGGGATCAACGAACCGGAAGCGAGCGGAACGCCCTTTGAGCCGGAGGCGGTAGCGGGACCGATGACGATCCACGAGAAGGGACGTGTGACGGACGCGTTCGGGGCGAACGGGTTCGAGCGCGACGGCGACGCCTTTCGTCTGACGACCACCGCGTTCGGGGCGCGCGTCGCAATCGACGGCGACGGCTCCACGTCGGGCGGTGATGGCCCTGTGACGGACGACGGCAGCGGCCCGACGCGCTACCGGCTGACCGTGCGCGTGCCGACGCTCGACGCCGCGGCCGAGGAGGCGGTCGCCGAGCCCGTCGCCGAGGGCTGGTTCGAGACCCTCACGCTCCGGCTCGAAGACGCCCCCGACGTGACTCGCGCCGACATCGACGTGTCCGAACCGACGGTAAGGCGAACGGGCGAGGCGGTCGTCGTCGGGTTCGCCGTCGAGCACAGCACCCCAACGCGGGCGGCTGCGGCGGCGAAAGCACTCGCGGAGTACGTCGAGGGGACCTACGTCGAGGGCGTCGTCCCGGGCTACACCTACGGACCGCCCGTCGCCGGGCTGCTCTCGCGGGCGCGGGGGCGCGGCGATGGGAGCAGCGACGTGGACGGCGACGGCGAGCGGGGCGCGATGCCGCTGTAGGCTCGATTCGTGTGGCCCAGTTCGTGGCGTCCGGAGAACGACGCGGGTCCGCCGTGGTTCAGGCGCTGGCCGCGCGACTCGCGTCACCGACGATGAGCTGGCGGACGTCGCCGAGCGCGCCGAAGTCAGCGAGGGCGATCACCCGGTCGCCGAGCTCGAGCGAGTCGTCTGGGTCGGGCAGCTCGAACGCTTCGTCCTCCTTGCCGAACGCGATCAGCCGGGCGTCGCCGGGCAGTTCGAGCTCGCTCAGGGTGTACCCCCGGATCGGCGACGTGCCGGTGACGGTGAGCTCGACGAGCTGGAGGTGGTGGGCGATGTCGGCGATCGCGCGGATCGTCCCGCCGAGCAGGGCGTTCTTCGCACCGATCGCGCCGAGCCGCTCGGGGTAGACCACCTCGTCGACCTGGTCGGCGTAGCGCTGGTAGATCTCCTCGTGGTAGTCGCTGTCGGCGCGCATCACCGTCCGACAGTCGTGGGCCTTGGCGATCATGCACGCGACGAAGTTGGCGTTGATGTCGCCCGCGAGCGCGCCCATCGCGTCGGCTTCCTCTAGGCCCGCCCGCTTGAGGACCTCCTCGCGGGCACCGTCGCCCTCGACGACCTCGAAGCCGCCCTCCCAGAGTCGCTCGAGCTGCATCGAGTCGCTGTCGACGACGGTGGCCTCGTGACCCTCCTCGGTCAGCACCCGGGCCGTCCGGAGGCCGACCCGGCCGGCACCGACGATGACGAAGCGCATGCGAGGTCCCTACGACGAGGGATGATATATAAGCTTGCCCGCGCGGCCCACGTTCCTTCGACGGGCGTGCTCCGGGCGTCACGGCCGAGTCGATCGAACACGAGACGTGGACCGCGAGCACCGACGTACGAGAAACCGCCCCGCGACCGCCACCGCGGTCGCTCCCCACAGCTACATCCCTTCCCCGGCCGATCCACGCCGCCCGGACCTCCACACTGCAGGCCCTCACGTCGTTTCTCCCTCCCACGAACCCGCGCCGACGGAGCGCCACGCGCCACTCACACCGCTCCACTCGGCATCGTCCCCCGGTCCGGTGCGGCCGTCCACCCGGGTCGAAAGGCGTGATGAGGGGAACTCGTCGAGAAGCGAAGGGCTCCCGGCCGTCGCCTTCGGGCAGCGTTCGCGCAGCCGGCCTACTCGGGCGGGTCCATCGTCGCGTCGCACTCCGGACAGGCCAGCTCGAACGAGGCGTGATCGTCGGCGAAGGCGACGCCGAGCGCCTCGTGGCCACACTCCGGACAGGGCAGCGGCACGCGGATGTCGTCCCAGTCGTGACGCGTGCCGGGCGCGCCGATCGCCAGCGCCACCACCGGATCGTCGGTCTCGTTGTGGCCGTGCTGGTACTCGCCGGGCTCGAACCGGATCGCCTCGCCCGCGCCGACCTCGACCCGACCGTCTTCGGTGTCGAACGTCGCGGTTCCCGAGAGCACGTAGAAGACCTCCTCCTGGTCGAGGTGGGCGTGCATCCCACCGGAGAAGCCCTCGCCCGGCGCGATCTCGTAACGGTTGAGGGTGAACTCGGTCGTCCCCAGCGCATCCGAAATCGAGCGCCCGCCCGGCGTATCGGGCGAGGGGTGGACGAACGGCTCGACCGCCTCGACATCGACGTGCTCCATGCGGCCACGACGCGGGCCTGTGTCAAAAACCCCCACGACGGGATCCCTGCGACCGGACCGACGCGCGCTCCACACCCCGACCGGCGTTCGTCCGCTGGCTGTCGCTGCTCGTTGCGCCGTTGGACGCCGGCGAGCCTCTCCAGTCGTCCCGAAGTGCTTCTGCCGGTTTCCCGTATGGCGGTCCAGCCGCTGAAAGCGTCGGTCACCGGCTTTCGTCGGTCCCCGAGCGCGAACGTCGCGTCGACGTCGGATCGAGTCTGCCGCCGGTATACTGTCGGTCGGAAGGGACGGCGCGACGACCGCTCTACTTTCCTCTCCCCGGTTGCCACCCCCGGTTCGCTTCGCTGCATGTCCGAAGACGTCCGACGACGATACACCGTCATCCGTCGTCCGCACGTAGTGTCTCGCGCTGTCTTTCGAGTGCCGGCGGCAGCGTCGCGTAGACGTGCTCGAACAGCTCCCCGGGACCGGACTCCGTGATCGCTTCGGCGCGCTCGATTGCTTCGTCGAGCTCCGCGTCGGCCGTCTCGCGGGCGTTTGCGACGAATTCCTCCCCGATGATGCCCCGCTCGTCGAGGTACTCGACGAATCGCTCTACGGGGTCCCGCGCCCGCCACGCCGGCAGGTCGGGATCGTCCCGGCGGTAGCGCCCGGGGTCGTCGCTGGTGGTGTGAGCACCCTGCCGGTAGGTCAGCGCCTCGATCAGCGTCGGCTCCCCGTCGCGCGCCCGGTCGAGCGCCTCGCCGACGACCTCGCAGGCCGCCAGCGGGTCGTTGCCGTCGACGCGGACGCCCTCGATGCCGTACGCGGCGGCCTTTCCGGCGATCGTCGCGCTCGCAGTCTGGCGTTTCCGTGGCAGGGAGATCGCCCAGCCGTTGTTCTCACACAGGAAGACGACCGGAGCGTCGAACACTCCCGAAAAGTTCAGCGCCTCGTGGAAGTCCCCCTCGCTGGTCGCGCCGTCGCCGAAGTCACACAGCACCGCGTGCTCCGCTGCCCGGCGGGCGGCGGCCATGCCCGCGCCGACCGCGTGGGGGAGCTGGGTGGCGATCGGCACCGCCTGTGGGAAGTTCGGAATCGCGTGATCCGAGACGTACTCGGGATGGCCCCGCCGGAAGGCCAGCAGGTCCGACATGGGTACCCCGCGGGCGACCTGAAGGGCGTTCGAGCGGTAGGTGGGAAACAGCCAGTCGCCTTCCTCGAGCGCGCGGGCGGCCCCGACCTGGACCGCCTCCTGGCCGCGAAACGGCGGATAGCCGCTCATCCAGCCCCGGCGCTGGAGCGCGAGCGCGCGCTCGTCGAACGCCCGCGCGCGGAGCATGTCGGTCAGGAGCGCCCGCGCGTCGTCGGCGTCGAAGGGCGTCTCGCCGAGATCGCGCTCCCCGAGGACGCTGTGGACGCGGGCGTCGTCCATGCGGGATCGGCGTCCGTTCGCTCCAAAGCCGTTCCGGTGGAGAGAGATTCGACCGCCGCGACCGGCGCGAGTGCAGCCGTGTGGTTCCACAGGTTCGGCCCCACCGACCCGTCGGCGTCCGCGCGGTCCGCTCCACGAGCCATCCGGGATCGCCCGGCGCGTGGGATCGGCGGGAGGAAGGCGGGGAGAAGCCGACGAGCGCACCCGGCGCCACGACCGCCGCGCCGTTTCGGCCCGTTTTTCGATCGTCGCCCGTATCGTTCCGACACCTCGAAGTCCGTGCAGCGGCGAGGAGAGGTGTATGGCTCCGCTCCCGATCGCCGACCTCGTGGGCCTCGTGGTCGTCGTCGCGGTCAACGCGGCCGCCGCGGCGCTCGGGACGCGCGTGCTCCGGGTCCGGCTGTCGACGGTGTGGGGCACGGCGATCTACGTCGCGGTCCTCGTTCCGTTCGTGCAGGTGGCGGCGACGCTCGTTCTCACTGGCCCCCTCGGGTTGGGACCGGATCTCGGCTCGCCGCTCGGGGTGCTCGCGGCCACGGTCGCGCTGCCGCTCGCACTCGGGATCGCCTTCGATCTCTTCTGGATGCCCGCCCCCGAAGAGGTCGAGGTGCCCGACACGTTCCGCGAGGCCTGACGGGCGGCGGATGCGCGGTTCCTCCCATCGAGAGCATACGGGAGACCGGCTCGGAGCCGGCTTCGGCTACCGGCCGATCCGCCGAACCGCGGCACGGTCTACGAGTGCCGGTACGGACGAGAGACCGTACCCGCCCCGCGCCGACCGCAGCGCACCACACGGCCGTCACCGCACCGAGCAGTCCTCCCCGTCGAGCAGTCGTTCGAGGGCGTCCTCGGCGGCCCCGATCACGTCCTCGGGCGAGCGCTCGGCGTCGATGCGGACGAACCGCTCGGGCTCGTACTCGATCAGCTGCTCGTAGTTCTCCCCGACCTGAGCGAGAAAGCCCGCCCGCTCGAACTTGTTCGTCGCGCTCGCACGCTCGACGCCGACGCGTGGATCGACGTCGAGATAGAGGGTGGCGTCGGGCGGCCGGGTCCAGGGTTGGTGGACGCCCCGTACGTACTCCATCGGCCGTTTCACGACGCCGTCGAGGCTCGCGCCCTGGTAGGCGTACCGCGAGTCGGTGTAGCGATCGCAGAGCACGAGCGCGTCCGCCGCGAGGGCGGGGCGAATCGTCGAAGCGAGGTGGGCGGCGTGGTCGGCGGTATAGAGGAAGAGCTCGGCGATCGGGTCGGCGTCGTCGGCGGCGATCGACCGGCGGACGGCCTCGCCGTACCACGAGCGGGTCGGCTCGCGGGTGAAGACGGCGTCGGGATGGCGATCGCGGAGGGCCTCCTGGACGGTGGTCTTGCCGCTGCCGTCGAGCCCTTCGAGCGTGACGAGCATAGTCACGCGTTCGTCGGATCGGTGTTAAGCGTTCGTCACCGTCGGTTCGCGGCCGAGCGGGGGTTTTAGGTGTCGCCCGCACCCAGTCGCGGTATGAAGGTCCTCGTGACCGGCGGCGACGGCTTCGTGGGGCGCTACCTGTGTGACGAACTCGCCGAGCGCGGCCACGACGTGACGGCGCTCTCCCGGGACCCCGACCGCACGGTGTTCGACGCGGACGTCGAGACGGCGGTGGGCGACGTGACCGCCTACGACTCGATCGAGGGTGCGTTCGAGGGGCAGGAGGTGGTGGTGAACCTCGTCGCGCTCTCGCCGCTGTTCCAGCCCCGTGGCGGCGACGAGCAGCACTTCACGGTCCACCTCGGCGGCACCGAGAACGCCGTCCGGGCCGCCGAAGAGCACGGAGTGGGAAAGATCGTCCAGATGAGCGCTCTCGGGGCCGATCCCCGGGGGGCCACCGCCTACATCCGCGCGAAGGGCGAGGCCGAGGCGGTCGTCCGCGCGTCCGGCCTCGACTGGACGATCGTCCGCCCGTCGGTGGTGTTCGGCGACGGCGGCGAGTTCGTCCCGTTCACGAAGCAGCTCACGACGCCGTACGTGACCGCGCTGCCCGGGGGCGGTCGCACGCGATTTCAACCGATCTGGGTGGGCGACGTCGCGGGGATGGTCGCCGATAGCGTCGAAGACGACGAGCACACCGACGAGACCTACGAGATCGGCGGCCCGGCCGTGCTGACGCTCGCGGACGTCGCCAAGCTCGCCTACCGCGCCGAGGGCAAGTCCGTCTCCGTGATCCCGGTGCCGATGGCGCTGACGTCGGTGGGGCTGAGTCTCGCCGGCCCGATCCCCGGAGTTCCCTTCGGTTCCGATCAGGCGCGCTCGCTCCGGATGGACAACGTCGCCGCCGAGAACGACGTCGAGGTCTTCGGGATCGACGAGTCCGAGCTGACGACGCTCGCCTCGTATCTCGGCGTGTCTTGATATCACCCATCCGATGAGCGCCACGCGTGCCATCGCCCGGGGACGGACCGAAGCGATCCCCGTCCATCACACAGCGGTGAACGGAGCGAACCGCACCGACTCCGGAGGGGAGACGCCGTTCTGACCCGTCCCGGCCGGCGTGCACGGACGATCGGGCGAGCGCTCCGCGGCGGTCGCGGCTGGGTGCTGGCGGCCGTCGCTACGGGCTGGTTTCTCACTCTCGGGCTGCGCTACTTCGTCCCGGCCGTCCTCCCACAGGTCACCGCGACGTTCAGGATCGACAACGCGACCGCCGGGCTCGCGGTGACGGTCATCTGGGCCGCCTACGCCCTGATGCAGTTCCCCGCGGGCGCGCTGGCCGACCGGCTCGGCACGCGGACGCTGCTCGCGGCGAGCCTCGTGCTCGCCGGGGCCAGCACCGTCGCGCTGGGTCTTGCACCGACCGTCTCCGCCTTTCTCGGGGCGTGTGGCCTGTTCGGGCTCGCCACCGGACTGTACGGACCATCACGGGGCATCGCGCTCGCGGCGACGTTCCCGGACAACGACGGAATCGCCATCGGCGCGACCCTCGCGGCCGGGAGCGTCGGCTCGGCAGCGCTGCCCTTCGCCGCGAGCGTCCTGGTCGCGGGGATCGGCTGGCGGCTCGCCATCGCGCTCGCTGCACCCCTCTTCACCGTGACGGCGCTCGCGCTGTGGCGCGCCCTCCCTCCGATCGACGGCGCGACCGCCACGGAGCGCTCGCCCCGCGAGGCGCTCGGGGCCGTCGGGCGGGCGATCCGGACCCGCGCGGTCGCGGTGGCGGTGAGCGCGGTCACACTGATGCTGTTTTCCATGCAGGGACTGACCGCCTTTCTCCCGACGTATCTCGTCACGGCCAAGGGCCTGGAGGGGACGACGGCAGCCGGACTGTTCGCGCTACTGTTCCTCAGCGGCGCGGTCTTCCAGTTTCTCGCCGGTCGCGCCGCGGACCGCTACGGCGATCGACCCGTACTCCTCGCCACCACTCTCGTCGGGGGGCCGGCCGTCGGCGCGCTCCCGTTCGTCTCCGGACTTATCCCGCTCGCCGGACTCACCGTCCTGCTCGGCTCGCGACTGGCGATCAACTCGGTCTCGAACGCCTACGTCGTCGCCGTCCTCCCCGAGCGCGTCCGCGGGGCGGCGTGGGGCTTTCTCCGGACGAGCTACTTCCTTCTCGGGGCGACGGGTTCGGTCGTCGTCGGGACGCTCGCCGACGCCGGCCGGTTCGACGAGGCGTACCTCCTGCTCGCCGGCCTCACGGCGCTCGCAGCGCTGCTCTACACGGCGCTCCCGTCGCGGGCGGCCGCCGCCTGAACGGACGCGGGCGGGGGAAGGCGGCGGGGAGAGCCCGAGACGGTCCCCCGTCGGACGCGCGTCGAACGGCCGGCTGACGAGGGTTTATGCGCCGCTCGGGCGAACGTCCACGCCCCATGACGGCGAGTCGGACTTCCGTTCGCGCGGCCGCCGTCGTGCTCGCGCTCGTTCTTTTCGCCTCGCTGGCCGCCCCGGCCGGGGCCTTCGAGGTCGAGGCCGAGGGCGTCCCCGCGGCGACGCCGGTCGGCGAGGACGTCTCGGCGACGTTCGCCCTCGACGATCTCTACACCGACGCCCCCGAGGCGTGGCGGCTGCGCGCGACCACCGAGCTCGAGAACGTCACGTGGACGGTTCGAGCCTACGGGCTCGCGGGCGAGCAGCTCGCCGTCCGCTCGTTCGACAGTTCGAGTTTCGAGATGTCGGTGCGCGCGGACAACGACATCGCCAGCATCGACGTCGCCGTCGAGGGCACGGCCCCGCAGGTGGCGAACTTCAGCTACGACCCCCCGCAGGCGTTCACGCTCGCGCGGTTCGTCCGGCTCCGCGAGGGCGGCGCGAGCGTCGAGCTCAATCGCACGACGGTGCGCCACTACACCGCCGAGAGCAAGCGCACGCGAGCGGTCCTCGACGACGCTCGACCCCCCGTCGGCGAGATGGAGGGCGGCGAGGACGACGGCGAGTCCGAGCGCGCCGAGCAGTTCGGCTTCGCCGTCTCGGCCTACGAACACGAGAACTTCGCCAACGCACGGGCCATCGCCGGCGACCTCGCTGCCGAGGAGCGCGACGGCGACCGATCGATCGCCGTCGGATCGATCGCCGCTCGGACGGGACAGATCGTGACGCTCGTCCTCGGCGTCCTCGTGGTGTTACTGGGTGCCGGCTGGCTGCGCTCGCGCCGAACGGGATCGGGCCGGGGCTCCGATCGCTTCGGGTGACTCGGCTCGAGCAAGGGATCGTCCTCTCGACCGGGTGCTCCGGTGGTGCTTTCTATCGTCGGCTCCTGTGGGGTCCATGCGCGTCGTCGTCCCGTTCGCGGCCGAGCGGCCTAAGACCCGGCTCGCCGGCGTCCTCGGCGGCGACGAGCGCCGCGCGCTCGCGCGTGCCATGCTCCGTGACGTTCTCGCTGCCGTACTCGCGGCCGGGCACACCCCCGAAGTCCTCGCGACCGCGCCGATCGACCTTGATCCGATCGGCGCACGTCCGGCCGAGGTAGGTCGGACCGGCGTCGATCCGGCCGGGGACCGCTCGGCGGCCGTCGACGTTTCCGTGACCGTCGACGAGCGCCCGCTCACCGCAGCGGTCAACGGTATTCTCGCCGACCCGGAGCGGCGGCCCCGTAGCTCCGCCGATCGCGTCGCCGACGCCGATCCCGACGACCCGGACCCGGGCCCGGGTTCGGGCCCGGGCCCGGAGCCGATCGCGGTGGTGATGGCCGACCTCCCGCTGGCGACGCCCGCGGCGCTCTCGGGGCTGTTCGCGCCCGGCGCGGACGTCGTGCTCGCGCCGGGTCGGGGCGGCGGGACGAACGCCCTGCTCGCGCGCCACCCCGATTTCAGGGTCGACTACCACGGCACGTCGTACCTCGATCACCGCGAACGCGCCCGGCAGGTCGACGCGAGCGTCGCCGGCGTGGACTCCTTTCGGCTGGCGACCGACGTCGACGAGCGCGCGGACCTCGCCGAGGTGCTCGTCCACGGCACGGGACGGACGCGTACGTGGCTCGACGGGGCTGGCTTCGAACTCCGTGTCGACGGCAGTGACGGCGGGGGGCGCATGCAGGTGGCACGCGAGTGAGCCGGTCCCGAATCGGGTCCGATTTGGGACAACCGTTTTCCACGCGACTCCCGGAGCGGCGGACGCGCGAATACCCCGATTCGCGCACGGCGGACACAGACCGATCCGCCGCTCCCGATCGAGGGGACGCTCCCCTCCCCTTCGTCCCCTCGTCTCTGCCCGGCGAGCGTCGACCGCCGGGGTGACAGGCTTTTGGTTGCCGCCCGGCAACCACGGGCGTGATCCCGGGGGCCGCCGAGTACGGCGTCGACGTCACCATCGACGAGCGTGCCGTCGACGACCTGCTCGCCGCCACCCCGGCCGACGTCGATCCGGCTCCTGCGCTCTCTTTCGCGCGCAACGTGTTCGTGCCCCTCACCACGGCCTGTCGGTACACCTGCACCTACTGCACCTACTTCGATCCGCCGGGCGAGGCCGAACTGATGAGCCCCGAGGCCGTCCGCGCGGTCCTCGAAACGGGCGCGGACGCAGGCTGTACGGAGGCCCTGTTCACGTTCGGCGACGATCCCGACGCGCGCTACGAGCGGATCCACGCCCAGCTCGACGAGTGGGGCCACGGCTCGATGCACGACTATCTCCGCGAGATGTGTGAACTCGCTCTCGACGTGGGGCTGCTTCCCCACAGCAATCCGGGTGATCTCACCCGCGAGGAGATGGCGACGCTCGCGCCCGTGAACGCGAGCATGGGCGTCATGCTCGAAACCACCGCCGACGTCGACGCCCACGCCGGTCCCCGGGAGAAGTCGCCGGGCCAGCGCCTCGCCACCATCCGCGCTGCAGGGGAGCTCGGAGTGCCGTTCACGACCGGTATCCTCGTGGGCATCGGCGAGGACTGGGCGGACCGCGCGGAGTCGCTGCTGGCGATCCGCGAACTCCACGAGCGCGACGGACACGTCCAGGAAGTGATCGTCCAGCCCGTGGTGGAAAACGAGCGCTGGCGGGGCGGCTCGCCCAGTCGAGGAGCTCTGCGCCGCGCGGTGGCGATGGCCCGGGTCGCCCTGCCCGAGGCGGTGTCGGTGCAGGTCCCTCCCAACCTCGCGCCCGTCCGGAAGGTGCTCGACTGCGGCGTCGACGATTTGGGGGGTGTGTCGCCCGTGACCGACGATCACATCAACCCCGACTACGCGTGGCCCGCACTGGAGGACCTCGAAGCGATCGCCGACGAAGCGGGGATCCCCCTGCGCGAGCGTCTGCCCGTCCACGAGCGCTTTCTGCCGTCGATATTCGGCGCTGGCGGCGGTGGCGACGGACGGGAGGGCGGGGAAGACGGCGGACGCGAGTGGCTCGCACCGCCGATCGAGCGGGCCATCACGGCCGACGACGCGGCCGGCGCGCGCTATCGGGCGGTGCTCGACAGCCGGGCGTCAGGAGCGAGCGCCGACTGAGCGTCGCTCCCCGAGCCATTACCGACGCCGACGACCCGGGCTGTGCGCTGTCGTACTGTCGCTAAAAAAAGGCCGCGAAGCGGCTCGCGGCCCCATCGTCGTCCGCTCGTTCGCTCGGCGTGCCCGAGGACTGCTGGCCGACGGTGTGGAAGCTACCCGTTCGGACGGGCGGCCCCCGTCCGGGGACGGCACATATACCGGAAACGGTTGCCCGTACCGTGGACGGCACGAGCGGCAGCGACCGCGGCGTATTCGTCGCCATTACCGGCCGAGCCTCCCGACGATCCGTTCGTTGCCAGTCACGACTCCGGGTAAGTCACCCCGTGTACTCCGTAGCACGGGCAGCATTCACGATAACACGAACGTATAGATGCGATCGGCTGCTAAGCGGTACCTATCCGCACACGAACCCGTCCGTCTCGGGACCGAGCGGAGGTCACGCCGATGAATACGATCGAACCGCGTTTCGTCGTGTCCGCTCCCTCCCGGGGGTGGCGGCCGTGAACACGGTCGAGCAGTGGAAACAGGAGAAACACCCGCTAGACGTCGTCGAGGACGTCCGCGAGTACGCCGCCGAAGAGCTGTCCTTCGCGGAGATCGAGGCGCGCGCGGGCGACGGCGAGTGGGAGCGACTGAAGTGGGCCGGGATGTACGCCCACGGCCGGCAGGACGGCTACTTCATGCTCCGAACGAAGGTCCCAGGGGGGCACCTCACACCCGAGCAGGCCGCGGTGATCGGCGAGGTCGCCGACGAGTACGCCACCGCGCCCGCGGCCCACGGCGGCGAGAACCAGAACCCGACCTGGGGGGACGCCTTCATGGACATCACCACCCGTCAGGACGTCCAGATGCACTGGATCGAGATCGAGGACGTCCCCGACATCTGGGCGCGCTACGACGAGGTGGGGTTGACGACGATCCAGGGCTGTGGCGACTCCGCGCGGAACGTCTTGGGGTGTCCCGCGGCGGGTCTCACGGATCGGGAGTGCTTCGACGCCCAGCCCGTGGCGGACGCCGTCACGGACTTCTTCACGGAGAACCGCGAGTACGCGAACCTCCCGCGGAAGTTCAAGATGACCGTCACCGGCTGCCGGGAGGACTGCGCGCAGTCCCAGATCAACGACGTCGGGCTGACGCCCGCCCGGACGACCATCGACGGTGAGGTCTACTACGGCTTCCACGCCCGGGTGGGCGGCGGGCTCTCGGACGGCCCCCGGATGGCCTCGGATCTCGACGTGTTCGTCCGCCCCGAGGACGCAGTGGAGTTCTGCCGCGCGGTCGCCCAGGCGTTCAAGGAACTGGGCGACCGGCACAACCGCGGGGTCTGTCGGATGCGCTATCTCGTCGAGCAGATGGGCGTCGAGGCGTTCGAGAAGGCGGTTCGGGAGCGCTGTACGGTCGACCTCCGCTCGCGGGGCGAGGACCTCACGGAAGGGTACACCGGCGACCACGTGGGAGTACACCCCCAGAAGCAGGACGGGCTCCGCTACGTCGGCTTCAACGTCATCGCGGGGCGGCTTGGCGGCGGGGAGTTCGCCGAGGCGGCCCGGGCAGCCGGACGATACGGCACCGAGGACGCCTCCGTCCGCCTCGCCACGGACCAGAACTTCCTGATCACACACGTCCCCGCGGAGAACGTCGGGGACCTGCTGGACGAGCCGTTCGCTCGGGACTACCGGCCCGATCCTGGGCCGTTCTCCCGTGGTGCGGTCGGCTGTACCGGCAGCGAGTTCTGCACCTACGGCATCATCGAGACGAAAGACCGGGTGCGCCGGTGGGCGAAGGCGCTCGACCGCCGCATCGATACGCCCGACGACCTCGAGGTCGTCCGGATGCACATGTCGGGCTGTTCGGCGTCGTGTGCCCAGCCCCAGATCGCGGACGTCGGCTTCCGCGGCGAGACCGTCCAGATCGACGATCCCAAAGGCACCACGAACGAGGAGGGCGACAACATCACCGAGGGGATGGACGTCGGCCTCGGCGGCGCGCTCGGGGCGGACAACGAGTTCATCGACTGGGTCGAGACCGCCGTCCCCGCCACCGCCGTCGTCCCCGCCCTCGAGGCGCTGTTCGCGGCCTATACCGACGATCGCGAGGCCGGCGAGCGGCTCTACCAGTGGTGCCGGCGGGTCGACAACGATCGGCTCCGCTCGATCATGCAGCGCGCGGACGCGAACGTGTCCGGCGGCGTCGCTCACGACCAAGAGGCGACGAGCGATGACTGAACACGAGCCGCGGCCGGAGGGAGGAGCCCGGAACGAGCGAGCGGCGAGCGATGAGCGGAGCGAGCCGCGAACCACGAGCAGCGAGGCCCCGGCGGACGCCGCGCCGGAGCTGGCCGAAGACGGCTGGAGCGGCGACAGGACGGCCCCACTCCCCGGCGTCCCGAGCGTCGAGAAGGGGGGTTCGACCGTCCCGCCCGTGAGCGCCGTCCCGGCCACACCGCACGCAGAGGGAAATCACGTCGAGTTCTCCTCTGCCGACGAGCGTCCGGCGTCCGGGGGGAGTGGCGACGGTTGTGGCTGTGGAAGCGCCTGCGGCTGCGGCGGGACTGCGCGCGCCGAGGCAGTCGCGGACGGCGGCGCGACCCCTGCGAACGTCGACTCGGAGGGGACTCTCGGCGATCTCACGTTCACCGAGCCGAAGGCCGACGCCAGCCAGGACGTCGACGACGGCGCGCCGGCCGAGCGGGTCGGCGTCCCCGACGGGGTGGAGCTGGACACGCCGGGGTACTCGATCCGTGCGGAGATGAACGACATCGAGACGCCGGACGAGAAGACGTGGTTCATGGAGCTCGACGAGGCAGTGATCGGGGACGACCGGTGTATCCAGTGTGGCACCTGCGTCGCCGCGTGTCCGTCGGATTCGATCGGCATCGGCGACGACGGCCTGCCGAAGCTGGTGAAGATGTGTACGGGCTGCTCGTTGTGCTGGGATTTCTGTCCCCGCGGCGGCCTCCGCTACGAGCGCCAGTGGAAGATCACGGGCGGCGAGGACAACGCCTCGGGTGCCGGCGACCCCATTACCGAGTTCTCCGCGACGGTCGAAGAGGGCTGGCGCGAGAACGCCCAGGACGGCGGCGTCGTCACGTCGATTCTCATCCATCTGCTCGAAGCGGGCGAGATCGATGGCGCGCTGATCGCCACCGAGAGCGAGGAGGACCCGTGGAGAGCCGAGTCGTTCCTCGCAACCACCCCCGAGGAGCTGATCGAGAACGCGGGCAGCTTCTACAACCAGACGATGGCGCTCGGGAACCTCGACATCGGCCAGTGGGAGGACGAGCTCCCGAACGAGGACCCCGAGGACCTCTCGCTGGCGCTCGTGGGCACGCCCTGCGAGATCGAGGGCATCCGCGCGCTCCGGGACTTCGAGTGGGACTACGCCAGCCAGGAGGCCGGTGTTCGCGCGGTGGAGTACACCATCGCGCTGATGTGCACGAAGAACTTCAATTACGAGCGGCTCATCGGCGAACAGCTCCAGGAAAAACGGGGCATCGATCCCGCCGAGATCGGCAAGCTCGACGTGCTCCACGGGGAGATGATGGCCTACGGTCACGGCGGCGAACTCATGGTCGAGGAGGACGTCGAGGACTTCCACGACGCCGCGCTCAAGGGCTGCGACGAGTGTGCGGACTTCACGGGCTACTGTGCGGACCTCACCGTCGGCTCCGTCGGCTCCAGCGAGGAGTACTCCTCGGTCATCGTCCGGACCAAGAAGGGGCTCGACGCTTGGGAGCTCGCTGCACCTGACCTCGACTATCACGACCTGGAGGACCGATCGGCCATCGGCGGTCTGCAGTCGTGGGACAAGAAGAAGGCCTTCGAGTCGCTGGAACGGCCGTTCGATCCCGACGCCCCGCGGTTCATCGACTACACCGACCACGCCGATCGGTACGACACCGAGCGCAATCCGCACGAGGCAGACCACTGAGCCGCCCGTGGCTGGGTGACGCTGGATCGCGGCGTCGGACTCCACCCGGGGCCCACACCGCTCAGTCGCCGGCGGGCACGCTCGGCGTGTCGACCAGCGGCGTTCCGTCGGCCTCCGGCCCGAGCGTCGGCCCGAACGGCGGGTCGTCGGGGTCGATCGCCCGGCGCTCGCGGTAGTCCGTCGAGCGCTCGACGGGCGTGCGCCCAATCGCCGTCACGAGGTCGACGTACTCCGCGACGCTGCGGAACTCGCCGAACCCGCCGCCGGCGCGCTTGGTGATCTCCTCGGAGAGGATCGTCCCCATGAGGTCGTTCGCGCCACACGAGAGCATCTTCAGCCCCTGTTCGTCGCCGTACTTGACCCAGCTCGACTGGATGTTTCGGACGTTGTCGAGGAACAGTCTGGAGACCGCGATCATCAGCTCGTCCTCGTCGGCGGTCGCACCCGCCTCGGCCATGCCCCGGTCGTTCAAGGGCGTGTCGTGGTGGACGAACGAAAGGGGGACGAACTCCGTGATCGCACCCGTCCTGTCCTGGAGGGCGCGCACCCGTTCGAGGTGCATGACGCGGTGCATCTCGTTTTCGACGTGACCGTACATGATCGTCGCCGTCGTCTCCAATCCCACGGCGGCCGCACCTGCCATCGCGTCGAGCCAGCCCCGGGTGTCGATCTTCGCGGGACAGATCACCTCCCTGACTTCGTCGACGAGGATTTCGGCGGCCGTCCCCGGAACCGTATCGAGGCCAGCGTCGGCGAGCCGACCGTAGACCGCCTCGTAGGACCAGTCGGTCCCGCGCCGGGCGTGGGCGGCCTCCTCGGGCGTCATCGAGTGGACGTGGACGCCGCCGACGTTCATGGCCGCGATCTGCTCGACGTAGGTCCCGGGGTCCGTTCGATACTGCTCGGGCGGCTTGTAGTTCAGGCCGGTGGCGTCGGGGTCGGTCCCGCTCGCGGTTCCGGTCGCAGTTCCGCCGGCGGCCGCTTCGAGGATCGCGCGGTGGGCCTCGTCGAGCGCGAACGCCGGGTGGAGCCCCGAGACCGAACAGACCTCGTAGATGCCCCGTTCGACCGCATCGCGGACGATCTCCCGGGACTCGGTGGGCGTCTTCGTGAACCCGTCGTGGTCGCTGCCGTCGCCGGTCGGGCCGCCCGTGTGGCCGGTCGGCGGATCGTCCTCGAACCCGGTCGCGGGGTCCTTGAAGTTACAGAACAGACAGCCCGTGTTGCACGCGGTGGTGACGTTGTTGTTCAGGTTGGCGACGAACGTCACGTCCTCGCCGACAGTCTCGGCCCGTCGGCGGTCGGCGGCTTCGAGGACGCGTTCTTTCCGGCGGGGGTCGATACCCTCGAACTCCGTACCCGTGCTGATGAGCTCGACGCCGTCGGCCACCGAGAGTCGATCGCCGCTTCGGGCCTTCTCCAGCGCGTTCTCGAAGGACTGGTCGGTCGCCGGCCGGTGCTCGAAGTCGAACCGGTCGCGGGGGACGTTCGTCGGGCGATGCCGGCCCATTGCCCGTAGTCGAGAGCCCGGCCGTATAACCGCGTCGCCAACCCGTGGCGGCCCGGCGGGAGACGGAAACCGCGGTTGAACGCTCCGGCCGAGCGCGGCCGGAGACGTCCAGCTCGTCGGAAGGTCACGTCACTGTTCGGATGGGCCCCGATCCTCGACCCACCGCAGCAGCGGCAACAGCAGCTCGCAGAGCTCCTCGCCGTCGGTCGTCAGGTCGTACTCGACCCGCGGAGGGATCTCGGCGTACCGCTCGCGCGCGAGCATCCCCGCCTCGGTCAGCTCGTTGAGCCGCGTCGAGAGCGTCGAGCTGCTCACCTCGCCGAACGTCGCCTCGATCTCGCCGTACCTGACGGGCCGGAGCGTACCGACGACGCAGATCACCTGGATCGCGTAGTTCCGGCTGAGCAGATCCATCACGCCGCCGAGCGGGCAGTAGCAGGTGCGGTCCTCGGAAGCTGCGTCCACGCCCTCGGCCGTCGCTCGAGCGTTCTCGGACATGGGTTCGATCGAGCGGAGTTGCTCCGATACTTCGGCCTCGACAGTATAAACACTTCGACTCTAACGGTAACGGTGTATGTCGGACCAAGCCTGCGACTGCTGTAGGTCGACGACCGTACGGACGACCGAACCCGCGTCCCACGACCGCTGGCTCGTCGGCCGCCCGGTGAGGGACGCACCGCTCCCGCAAGCGGTGGGGAGAAACGTGGGCCGGCTCCTCGGTGAGGAGCCGGTCGACACGCTCGCCGGCTTCGTTGTGGCTATCCGCGACGCGACCGGCGGGGGGTCCCTCGCTGTCGACGATCTCTGTCACGCCGCGACGGAGACGCCCCACCGTGCCGCGATGGACGGCGAGGGCTACTTCTTCCAGTGTTTCTACGACGGGGTAGCGCTCGCGCACCTCGCTGACGAATCGGTCGAGATCCGTACCGAGAGCCCCGCGGGCGAGCCGGTCGAGATGCGGGCCTCGCCCGACGGCACCGTCGACGTCACGCCACCGGACGCGGCCGTGTCCTTCGGCGTCGCTGCCGATGGGGACGCGCCCCGCTCTGCCGACCCGACTCCGGAGGAGGTATACGGGGCCATCTGTCCGTACGTGAAGGCGTTCCCCTCACGGGAGGCCTACGACCGCTGGGCCGAGAGCATCGACGTCGCCACGGTCGGTCTGCCCCTCGCGGCCGGCGTGCCGATCGCCGCTGCCCTCGCGGAGTAATGGCTCGACAGCGGTGTGCTATCCGGTTCGATTCGCCCGTTCGACCGGAACGCGGACGATGTCCGAGCGCGGGACGAACGGAACCGGCTTATCCGGTCGCCCGGAACCGGGGCCATGACCAGCGTCAAGCAGTTCCGCGTCACCGAGCCGGCGACGCCCGAGCGCCTCGGCCGCGGTGCGTTCGTCTTCACCGACGCCTACTCGGTGTTCGACTGGGGACCGATGCCCGACGCCATCCCGAACAAGGGTGCGAGCCTCTGTACGATGGGCGCACACAGCTTCGAGGCGCTCGAAGCCCGGGGCGTCCCCACTCACTACCGCGGCGTGGTCGAGAACGGCTCCGTGGTGGGACTCGACGACGCCGGCGATCCCCCCCGCGAGATGGCGATCGACCTGACGCAGGTGCCCGACCTCCCCCACGAGGGCCGCGCGTACGACTACGACGCCTTCTACGACGCGGCGGGGGAGAACTACCTGATTCCCTTGGAGGTCGTCTTCCGGAACTCGGTTCCGGTGGGGTCGAGCCTGCGCTCGCGGGCCACGCCCGGCGATGTCGGCCTCGATAGGGAGACGTGGCCCGACGAGCCCGTCGCGCTCCCCGAGCCGGTGATCGAGTTCTCGACGAAGTTCGAGGAGGCCGATCGGTATCTCGACCGGGGGGAAGCCGACCGGATCGCCGGCCGGGCCGGCCTCGACGACCTCGAAACCCTCGCCCGGACGGTGAACGACGTCGTGACCGAGCGTGCGGAAACCGGGGGACTCGTCCACGAGGACGGCAAGATCGAGTGTCTCTACCACGCTGGCGAGGTGCGCGTCGCGGACGTGGTCGGCACGTTCGACGAGAACCGCTTCGCCTCCAACGGGCGGGAGGTGTCGAAGGAGGTGCTCCGCCAGTACCACAAGCGCGCCCAGCCCGAGTGGGTCGAGGCCGTCGCGGCCGCAAAGCGGGAAGCGAGCGATCGTGACGTCGCGGACTGGCGAGCACTCTGTAAACGCGACCCCCGGCCACTTCCCGAGAGGGTGGTGGCGGCCGCCCGCGACCTCTATGCGGCGGGGGCGAACGCCTACGTCGACCGCGAACTGTTCGACGCGCCCGCGCTCGGCGAAGCGGTAGAAAGGGTGCGCGAGCTCTGAGCCATCAGTCCTCGCCCGCCTCGGCCGGCCGTGCCGTCCGATCGACCGGCGCCGTCGGGTTCAGCGCCTCGACCTCCGGCGGGAGGCCGAGCCGGGCGTCGCCTTCGCCGGCCTCGCGCAGGCGCGTCCGACCGCGGTGGACGGCGAGGGCGTCCTCGAGGTGGAGTCGGACGGCCTCGACGAGGGCATCGACTTCGAGGGGTTGGCCGCGGCGTTCGAGCGCCTCGACGCCTGCGTCGTCGGGCACGTCGAACGCCCGCTGGACGATGATCGGTCCCTGATCGAGGTCCATCGTGACGTAGTGGGCGGTGACGCCCGCGATGCGGACGCCCGCCTCGATCGCCTGCCGGTAGGCCTCCGCGCCCGGAAACGAGGGCAACAGGGAGGGGTGGACGTTGATGATGCGGTCCTCGTAGCGAAAGACCACGTTCGGGCTCAAGATGCGCATGTAGCGCGCGAGCACCACGAGGTCGACCGCGTGCTCGTCCAAGATGTCGAGCAGCCACTCCTCGTCCGGATTCCCGGACGCGTCACCGATATCGTAGAAGGGGATCCCCTCGCGCTCGGCGATCCCCGCGAGGTCGTCGTGGTTACCGACGACGACGCTGATCTCCGCGTCGAGTGCGCCCGACTTCCAGGCGTCGAGGAGCGCTTCGAAGCAGTGTGACTCCCGCGTGACGAGCACGGCCAGCCGGCTCACCGCGCGATCGGCCGGGAACCGCACTTGGATGTCGAGGTCGAGGTCGGCCCCGAGGGAGGCGAGGGACTCCCGGAGCTCGCTCTCGGTGACGGTCATCCCGCTCGCGTCGACGTGCATCGTCATCCGGAAGACGCCCTCCCTGACCGCCTGATCGAGGTCCTCGATGTTGACGCCGCGCTCGAATAGGAGCGAGGTAATCCGGGCGATCAGTCCCGTGTCGTCCTCGCCGACCACCGTGATCTCGGTGAAGTCGCTGGTCACCGTTTCCACTCAGCAGGCGCTCGTTTTCGTCCACGTCGTTCATCGCGGCCGCCTCCGCCGCGCCGGGGGAAAAACTCTCTCGCTCGACGCCGAGCCGTGCTCGCGCCTACGCGACGGGCGCGGACGGGACGCGAACGAGGCCCCGGTTCCTCCTTCCTCGCACGTCGGGTGTGCTTGTCTTCGCGGCGGCCCGGACGGCCGATCCGACAGCAGGTGCCGATCGCCGGATCGGGCGACCACCCCCGTCACGTAAAGCGGTTCGATAGACTAAAAGAGCCACTTTACCCTAGCGAGGAGTTATTACCGGTCGGCGAGACGGGGCGTTCCAGTTCCGTACATGGTTGCACGGGCCGATGCGACGCGACCGGAGGGACGAGCGCGCGATGGGTAGCATCCTGCCGCTCCGCTCGCCCGTCGAGGACGGCCAGCACCGCGGCCCGCGGCTGGTCGGCATCGACGACGAGGCCGCCGACGAGGTGTTCGCGGCGCTGTCATCGGCGACCGCCCGGGCGATCCTCGGGACGCTCTACGAGCAGCCGGGGACGGTCTCCGATCTCGCGCGGGCGGCCGACACCTCCCTCCAGAACGTGCGCTACCACCTCGACAAGCTCGAGTCGGCGGGGCTGATCGAGGTCGTCGACACGTGGTACTCAGAACGGGGCACCGAGATGCCGGTGTACGCGCCCGCGGACGACTCGCTCGTCGTCTTCGCCGGCGAGGAGGAGGACCACTCGCTCCGGGCAGCGCTGTCGAGCCTGCTCGGCGGGGTCGGGCTGCTCGCGATCGTCGCCCTGGTGCTCGACCGGCTCGCGCGGACGTTCAGACTGGAGTCGCTGTTCGACGCCGATCCGTCGGTCGACCCGCCCGGGACGGAGATGCCGCCGGCGGGGACGACTGGAGCGCCGTCCGGGATCGCCGAACCGACCACCGGGACGACGCCCGCACCGACGGTTGTGGCACCCGGCGAGAGGTCCCCCACGACGGCGGTGGGTGACTCGACGACCGACGCTGTGAGGGCGACGGCCGACGTGACGGCGAGCCCGGGGGGACCGACGCCGACGGCTCCGGGGCGGTCGGCCGCCGGCTCGACGGCCGAGGCGACCCGAATCGAGCGAGCGACGCCCCGCCCGGACGGCGGGACCGGCGACGCTGTCACGGCGATCCCCGACAGCGCGACCGCACGACCGATGTCGACACCGGACCGGGACGCCGGAGCGGCGACGCCGGTTCCGGAGGACCCGATCGCGCAGGCATCCGCTACGCCGGACGCGACGGCCGCTTCGGGCTCGGCTCGGCCGGGCGACGGCAGCGATGGGGCCGCGGCGATAGACGACGGCGGAGGCGTCACCGAAACGGGACAGTCCCCCGAGCGGACACCCGATCGAGCGATCACGGACGGCGATCCCGCCGGGCCGCGGCAGGGAGAGCCCGTCGATGACGGCGACGGGGCGAGCGCTGGCGGCGACGAGATGGTGAGCGAAGAACCGAGCACGACCGACGGACAGCAGCCACAGCAAGCCACGGACGGGACGACCGGCGATGGGGAGACGCCCGCCGGCGACGGGGCGACGCCGGCGGACGACACGGCGATCGTTTCGAACGAGGGCGCCAGGGCCCGGACGGAGACGTCGGCGGCGACAACGAGTTCGGCGGAACGGACCGCGACCGCCGGGCGGGAAACCGGGACGGACGGGCGAGCACCCGAGACGACGGGGACGTCGTCGGCCACCGAGACGCCGCCGGGGACGACCGCGGAGTCGACGAGGACCACCACCACGGAGGCCGGCACGACGACGGCCGCGCCCAACGGAACCGCGACCGAGACGACGGCGCGCGGTGCCGGAACGACCCACGCAGCCGGCGCGAACGCGACGCCGACGGCCACGACCGCCGCGAACACGACCACCGCGAACACGACCACCGCGGACGCGGCGAACGGAACGGCGGCCGACGCGGCGGCGAACGCGACCGCGATCCCGACGGGACCGCCGACACCGATCGAATCGTCGGTGTTTCCCGGTTCGCTCGGGCACGGACACGACCCGTTCGCGCGAGCGCTCGACGCCACGGCAGTACACGCAACGACCGGACGTACGGTAGATGTACTCCCTCTACCGGCGGACGCGACCGTTCTCGCCGGCGCGCTCGTTCTCGTCTCGATCGTCTTCCGTGTTCTCGTGCTGACGTGGCTGTGCTCGCGTCCCTGCCGTGGGGCCGTCGGGTACGGAGCTGCCGTCTCCCACCTCGCAGCGACGTGCGCCGAGTGGCTGCGTATCTCGCTGCTCTACAGGACGTACGGGCGTCAGGCGCGCCTGCGCGGTGTCCTCGGGCGCGGTTCGTCCTCGGCGGCGCGGGGGCGAGCGATACAGAAGAGTCATTGAGCGCGGCCTCCCTTCCCCACTCGATGACCGCCTACACCGCTGTCGTGACGGTGCGGCTGAAGTCAGGGGTGCTCGATCCGGAGGCCGAGACCACGCGGACGGCCCTCGAGCGCCTCGGCTTCGAGCTCGACGGGCTCCGGGCGGCCGACCGCTTCGAAGTCGATCTGGAGGCCGACAGTCACGAGGCTGCCGCGGAACGCGCCGGCGCGATGGCCGAGCGCCTGCTCGCCAACCCGACCATCCACGACTACGCCATCGAGGTTGAGGCGCGATGACCGGTGTGCGTTCGATGATGGCACCCGACGAACCGCGCGGGAGGCGGGGACGGTGACGGTCACCGTCGTCCAGTTCGGCGGGTCGAACTGCGACCGGGACGCGGTGCGGGCGCTCCGGGCCGTGGACATCGACGCCGAGCGCGTCTGGCACGCCGACGGCCTGCCCGCCGACACGACGGGGGTCGTCCTCCCGGGCGGGTTCTCCTACGGTGACTACCTCCGGGCGGGCGCGATGGCCGGGCGCGCGCCGATAATCGAGGCGGTGCGCGCGGCCGCCGCCGAGGGCGTCCCCGTCCTCGGCGTCTGTAACGGCGCACAGATCGGCACCGAGTCCGGACTGGTCTCCGGCGCGTTCACCACCAACGCGAGCGCGCGCTTCCAGTGTGAGCGCGTCCACCTCCGGGTCGAGAACCCGGAGACGCCGTGGACGCGCGCGTTCGAGGCGGGCGACGTGATCGAGCTGCCGATCGCCCACGGCGAGGGGCGCTTCGAGATCGGTCGTGACGCGCTCGACGCACTCGACAGCGCGGATCGAGTGCTCTTTCGCTACTGCGACGCCGACGGACGGGTGACGGAGGCGGCGAATCCCAACGGGTCGACCGGCGCGGTCGCGGGCGTGCTCGGCGAGCGCGACTCCGTAGCGGTGCTGATGCCCCACCCCGAGCGCGCGGCGCTCGCCGAGTTCGGGGGCACCGACGGCCGACCGATCCTGCGTGCGTTCGCGGAGTAGGACTTTTCAGCGGGGTTCGAGGGCGGCCACGGGTGAACGGGCGTGCTATCTCGCCGTCTGCCCCGCGTGTGACCTGCGGATCCCGGTCGCCGAGGAGGCGCGTCCGGTATGTAGGCCCCTCGACGCCGACCGGCGGCCGTAGCGGGGGTCGGCTCCCTCTCTCCTTGCTCCTCCTTCTCGTCTACGGCTGCTGGCTGTCCTCGACGAACCGTCGGCCCGCCTCGATCGTCGCACAACGGCTACCGCGCCAGCGGCATCCCGTAGCTCCGCTCGCGATCCATCACGGCCTCCCACGTCGTCTCACAATCACAGGCCACCTGCTCGAACACCGAGGGGTCCTGTCGCTTGTCGAAGTCCGTTATCGCGGTCTGGACGCGGTCGTCGCACTCGCCGCAGTTGTGTGGCCCGCGGTCGGAGCCGTGGCCCACCGGGTCGGAGACGACGATGGCGTCGGCATCGGCGGTCTCTTCGAGGACCTCGACCACCGACCAGAGCCACGGCGGGCGGTAGCCGCCGGCGTGATACAGATCCTCGACCATGGTGTGACGTTGGACGTTACAGGGGTTCATCGAGACGGTGTGGGCGTGTGCGGCACAGCGCCGGACCGAGGCGACCATGTCCGCGACGGCCTCGCGCTCGGTCAGAAACGGGGGTTTGAGGAGGAGGTAGGCCTTGATCTCCGCGCCCACACGGCTGGCCTCCTCGCTGGCGGCGACGAACTCGGAGAACTCGAAGTACTTGTTCACACAGTCCCGGCGTACGCGGTCGGTGGCGGTCTCGAGCCCGACCGCGACGTCGACCGCCAGCCCGCGGTCGGTGAAGTCGACGAGGCGGTCGCGCTCGACGAAGTCGGGCAGTGACTCGACGACGAGGCGCTCGCGGTCGGCGAACGTCTCGGCGACCGCGTCGCGGCTCTCGGGTGGAACCTCGCGCTCGTCGAGGAAGCTCCCGGAGGTGTAGATCTTCACGAGCGGGGCGGGCTCCGCGGCGTGTTCGCGCTCGTGGGCGAGGCAGGCGTCGAGCTGATCTACGAGGGCGTCGTGAGCGACGGTCCCGCCCTCGACGCTTTCGGCGACGTAGCCACACATCGTACAGCCGCCGGCGCGCGCCCACCGACAGCCCCCGGTGTTGAGGACGATCGTCAGCGATCGCTTCACGCCCTTCGGAGTACGGTCCTCGTCGAGCCACACCCGCGTCGGCTCGTGTGGATCGTAGGTCCGGTCGTTGCGCGCGCGAACCTCGCGCATCACGGCGTTGTGGGCGTCCATGCCCCGCCCGTGTTCTCTCGACTCGGGGCTCGGCTGGCTCATTACCGGGGCTACCCACCGTAGCGGTATAATCTCGGCGTCCCGGATCCGCTCGGCCCCAGTTCGTGAGCACGATAGGGCCAGGGTGAACCGGCCGGACGCGTTCGTCCACGCGGGCCGACGAAATCGGCGAACGGCTCGTCCGGCACCGGGGAGGACGGGGTTCGACGGCGGACGCGCGATGGAGCCGAGCGTCCCGCGATCGCGACGGCCTCTCCGAACACCAGAAGGATTCCTCGACGGCCACGGAACGTGGGGAAAAAGAGGGAGGAGAG
This sequence comes from Halobacteriales archaeon QS_4_69_34, assembly GCA_003021045.1. GTDB lineage: Archaea > Halobacteriota > Halobacteria > Halobacteriales > Halococcaceae > PXRN01. Next base: position 29,918 of record PXRN01000026.1, read on the forward strand.
CGGAGAGACCCCCATCGCCGGGTCGGGATGGAAACGCCCATGCCCGCCGGTCCGGAAGGCCGGCCATGATCGGCATCGTCGGCGGCGGGATCGCCGGGCTGGCTGCGGCCCACCGCCTCCAGCGCCACGGCCACGCGGTCCACGTCTTCGAGGCGAGCCCCGAGGTCGGGGGACTCGCGGCCACCCACGAGACGGCGGGCGATCGGATCGAGGCGTTCTACCACCACCTCTCGAAATCGGAGGAGACGATCGTCGAGCTCGCCGGGGAGCTCGGGCTGGACGAGGCGGTGGAGTGGCGGGTGGGCAAGAACGCCTACTACGTCGACGGCGTGGTCCACCCCCTCGACAAGCCGTGGGAGATCCTCGCCTACCCGCATCTGAGCCTCCACGACAAGTTCCGGCTCGCCATGCTGCTGCTCGAAGTCGACGTGCGCGGCGGTCGACCCCGGTTCGACACCTACGACGACCTCGCGGCGTTCGAGGACGTGCCGATCAAACAGTTCCTGCTCGCCCACACCACCCGGGGAGTCTACGAGAACTTCTGGGAGCCGCTGCTGGACGCGAAGTTCGGCTCCCGGAAGGAAGAGGTCAGCGCGGCGTGGCTCCTGGGAAGAATCAAGTTCCGCGGCGAGCGCGACCTCCTCCGGGGCGAGATCCTGGGGTACTTCGAGGGGGGCTTCCACCGGCTGATCGAGGCCCTCGTCGAGAGCGTCGGCCGCGAGAACGTCACCACCGGCGCGCGTGTGAGCGACGTCGGCGTCGGCCTCGCCGGAGGCAGCGTCGAGTCGCTCACCGTCGAAGCGCCGGGCGGAACCGAGACCCACGACGTCGGTGGCGTGGTCGTCGCCGCGATGCCCGATGTCCTCGAAGAGCTGACGGGCTATTCCTGCGCGATCGACTTCCAGGGCACGGTGTGCTCGGTGTTCGCGATGGACGAGCCCCTCACCGATACCTACTGGCTCAACGTCGCCGACGAGGCTCCCTTCGGTGCGCTCATCGAGCACACCAACTTCGTGCCCCCCGAACGCTACGGCGGCGAACACCTGCTGTACGCGGCGAGCTACATCCAGCGTCCAGCGGAGCGCCTCTGGCGGATGAGCGACGAGGCAGTCGAGGAACACTGGACGAGCGGCATCGAGGACCTGTTCCCCGCCTTCGACAGGGAATCGATCCGGTGGATCGAGACGGCGCGCAACCCCCGCACCGCACCGGTCTACGAGCGCGGCTACCTCGAGATGGTGGTGCCCTACGACCTCGGCGCGGCGGTCGCGGAGGGCGTCTACTACGCCGGGATGGCGAGCCGGGCGCAGTACCCCGAGCGCAGCCTCAATGGCGGCGTCGAGGCCGGCTACGCGTGTGCGGACCTGATCGCGGAGAAGGCCGGTTCGGCGGGCGCGGGGAGAGCAGGAACCGGGCGCGTCGCGGCCGACGCCGAAACGGTCGGCGACGGCGGAGCGGTTAGTGACGAGCAAAGCGGTCGGTGACGGTAAAGGGACCAGCAACGGGCTGAGCCGCTTCTCTCCCGGGGAGCGGTTTCGAGTGCGTCAGAGGGTGCCGAGTAGCCAGAAGAGGAGACTGAAGAAGAACCCCGAAAAAACGAGCACGAGCAGGAGCAGCGCGACCCACCGCCGTCCAGCCGATGGAATGGACGGAACCTGATCGGGGAAGTACGGCGACAGCGGGTCGTTCCGATCCGGTTCGTCCGTGGCCATGTGTAGCTGCAACCGTCTCCGCCAATAAGCATTTTCCGCCGTCGCTGAGACTGGTATCGGAGGTCCGCCCGGCGGCCGTGACCCGCAGCGAGACGGCTCGCGCTCTCGCAGTCAGTCGGCGCGCGCCTCCTCGTCGGCGTCCGCACCCTCGGCGCTCGCGGCGTCGTCGGCGCTCACACCGGGCGCGTCGGTCACGTCGACCGCCTCGGGTTCGTCCTGCCCGCCGACGAGCACCTCGCCGTCGGGACCCTGGACGTAGACGTCGTCGGCGAAGCCGCCCTCGGCGTGGGGGTGCTCGGGATCGTCGAGCTTCTCGGGGGTCGAGGGGGCCTCGGGAATCCCGTCCGCGGGTTCGAACTTCCCGAGCGGGTCCGCGATGGTGATCTCGAACGTCTCGAAGAAATCCCGGTAGCGGTCGTAGTGGGCGTCGAGCTCCTCGACCGGGAACTCCATCATCTCGGTCCAGCCGTGGTTGTAGAAGTCGAAGTTCGCCTGCACGTGAGTGATCTCGCGGGCGGCGGCCTCGGTGTAGCCCGCGTTCAGCGCCGCCAGATAGCTGTCCATCGTCGCGTCGAAGAAGCCGTCGAGGTGGGGGCGGCGCTCCTCGGCGTGGGCCGGGTCGGCCTTCCCGGCGAAGACGTTCGTGTGGAGATCGACGAGCTTCTCGACCGCGAGGTCGCCGATGACGGGCAGCGTCAGCGCCTTCTTTGCCGCGAAGTGGCGCACGGTCTGGTTGATCTTCATGCCCGTCGCTTCGAGCGCGAGCGTAATCAACCCACCGCCCGCCCGTCGATGGGGACTCTCCCCCGGCACGTCGCGTCGGGCCCTTGCTTCCGTACTGCTTTCGAGCGGAGGGGAAAGCCGCGCTCGACGAGGGTGGAGGCGTTCGGATAGTAATTCACATTACCCCGGAGGACGGACCGAACGTATGAGCGAGTCCTACGTGATCATCGGGGACGGGATCGCGGGCAGCTCCACGGCCGAGACCATCCGTGAGGCCGATCCCGACGGGGAGATCACGGTGATCACGGACGAGGGCGAGGCCCTCTACAACCGCATCCTCATCAAGGAGTTCGCCAAGGGCAAGCTACCCGAAGCGCCCATCTCGATCCACGACCCGGACTGGTACGACGAGCGCGACATCGACCTCCAGCTAGACACCCACGTCACGACGGTCGACACCGACGCCCACGAGCTCCACACCCACGAGGGGGCGGTCGTCGCCTACGACGAGCTGCTCGTCGCCACAGGGGGTACGCCCGTTCAGCTCCCCGTGCCCAACTCCGACGCCGAGGGCATCCACCACTTCTGGACGTTCGAGGACGCCCGCGCCATCGCCGACCACGCCGAGACGGCCGACACCGGGGTGGTCGTCGGGGCCGGCCTGCTGGGGATCGACCTCGCCGCGATCTGTGCCGCCCAGGAGGTCGACGCACACTACCTGATGCGCGGAAACTCGTGGTGGCGCTACGCGCTCTCACAGGAGGGCGCGGACATCATCCACGGCGCGCTCGAAGAGCGCGACGTCACCCCGGTGTTCGACAGCGGCGTCGACCGCTTCGACGTCGAGGGGGGCCACGTCGTCTCGGCGACCGACCCCGACGGCGAGACCTACGACGCCGACTTCGCCGGCGTCGCCATCGGTCTGGACTTCAACCTCGAACTGCTCCAGGACACCGATGTCAAGCTCAAGGACGGCGTCGTCGTCGACGAGTACATGCAGACGAACGTCGAGGACGTCTACGCCGCGGGTGATCTCACGCGGTTTTACGATTCGATCCTCGACGAGTACGCCCAGAACGGCTCGTGGGGCTCGGCGAAACAGCAGGGCGCGGTCGCCGGCAAACACATGGTCGACGGGGAGGCCGAGCCCTTCCGGTGGGTCTCCTCGTACTCGATCACGCACTTCGACTTTCCGTTTCTCTCCTTCGGTCACCCGACGCTCGGCGACGACCACGCCGAGGCGAAGTTCGGCGAGACTGAGTGGCGCAGGCTCGCGTTCAAGGACGGCAAGATCGTCGGCGGCGTCCTCATCGGCGACCTCGCCCCCCAGACGAAGTACAAACAGCTCATCCGCGAGGAGCGCGTCGTCGCCGACCAGAAGGAGGTGCTGATGGCCGAAACGGTCGACCTCGACGACCTCGCGCCCGCCCCCGAACAGTAACGGACGGTCGTGGGACGACCGGCCGTCCCAGCCACGGATCACGCGATAGATGCCCGTCGATCGGGGTGAACCCTCGACCGCCCGCATCGAAGCCGTTTTGCCCGCTCCGTGCCGACCACGGGGCATGAACGGCGGCAGCGGCGACATGACGCTCGCCTTCGAGCTCGACTCGTTGCAGGCGCTCTCGAACCCGACGGAAGTGTTCTCGGACGCCCGCCAGTGGACCGAGTACGTCGGCGTAATCTCCGAGCAGCCGACCTACGTGGTGACGAACTTCACGCGGAAGAATCGCATCCGCCAGGATTTCTTCTCCGGTCCGCGGGGCCGCCGCGAGAGCCTCGAGAACGTCGCCAGCCAGTTCGACACCGAGCGCCACGTCTTCGTCGGCACGGGCGAGGAGGATCGCGCGCTCGCCGAAGAGGTGGGCTGGGAGTACGTCGCTCTCGAAGACGCCGCCGACGCCGCCGACTGGACGCTGGCCGACGCCACAGGGACCGAGCCGGCCCCCGAGCCCGAGACGCGCGAGGACTGGCCGTAGCTCCGTCCGGCCACGAGGGAGCCGTGATTTAAGGGGTGACCGGGAGGAAGACCGGCCATGTCGCTCGACATCGGGACGGCGCTGCGCGAGGGGACGGCGCGGACGTTCGGGCGGAACGGCCTGCTGTTGATCGGCGCGTTCGTCGCCGTCGGCGCCGCGAGCGCGGTCGTCACGGATACGGCCACCGCGGAGCTCACCGACACGCTGCTCGAATCCGCCCGTCTGCAGGTCGAACGGGGAGAGCTGACCGCCGAGGAAATCGAGCCGCTCGAAACCGCTATCGGAGAGCTCTCGTTCCCGTTCGCGCTGTCGGTCCCGCTCCCCGTCGCGATCGTGCTGTGGGCGGCCGTCGCCCTCCTCGCCGAGGCGGTCAGCATCGTCGCCGTCCGGGCGTTCGTCCGTGAGCCTGCCGACGCCCTATCCGGCAGCGTCGCCCGTCGGAACCTCCCGTGGGCGACAGCGAACGGCTTTCTCGGCGGGGTCGTCGTCGCCTTCGTCGTCGGCATCGGGCTGCTCTTTCTCGTCGTGCCCGGCCTGTTTTTCCTCGTCGCCTTCCTCTTTCTCCGCCAGGAGATCGCCGTCGAGGACAAGAACCTCGTTGACGCGATGGCCGACAGCTGGACGCTGACGAAGGGTCACCGGATCGAGCTGTTCGCGCTGTATCTCTTCGTGATCGTCGTGACGGCCGTCGCCTCGGCCGTGTTCGGCGCGATCGGCGGGGCCGTCGATCCGCTGGTCGGCACGGCCGTCGGGATCGCCGTCGGCGGCGTGGCGAGCGTGTTCACCGTCGCAGTCCTGACGCGAGCCTACGCTCAGCTCCGGACCGAGCGCGACACCGAACTCGAGTCCGGCGAGAACGACGACCCGTGGAACGACCCGCCGTCGGTTCCCTGAAGCGACTCGCGTCCGGCCGCGGCCTTTTAACCGTGCGACGTCCTACTTCCGCTCATGCCGGAACCGCGCGTACCCGGCGAGCGGGGCGCGGAGCTCGCGCTGGCCTGTGGCGAGACGGTCTCGATCCACGACCTCGACATGGGGATGCGCGAGCTCCGATGTCGGTGCGGCGAGCGCCACGCGCTCGTGATGGACGTCCACCCGCCCAGTCGGTTCGTCCCGGAGGCCCTCGTCGAAGTCCTCAGAGAGACCGTCGACACCACCACTGGCGACCCGTTCGACACGATGCATCTCATGGGCGTCGTCGTGGAGGAGTTCCCCGAACGGGTCGTCGCCGAGGACGTCGCCGAGGACGGGAGCGTGGGGTATGCGCTCGTGTGGGTCGCGGACTTCGACGCCCGCCGGCTCCACGAGGTGGTCGTCGAGCTGGTCGTCGAGCTGATGGAGCACGCCGTGAGCCACGCCGAGGACGCGGGGGCGGCCGAGGAGTTCGAGGCACAGATGTTCGACTTCGACGTCGCCGCGTTCGTCGACGCCTACCGCGCCGAGCGCGACTTCGAGGGCGAGACCGACCGCCCCGTCTGACACCGGTTCGATCGAAACCACCCGAGGGGAAGCGATTTTCCCGCGAGCGCCGTCATACGGCTGTCTGACGGCATCTTATGGTGGTGCGCCCCGTGGGAGACGTATGCAGCTGCGCGAGACCGAGTTCGAGCGCGTCCGGAAGGTCCTCGCGGCGGCCGATCCCGGGGAGGGTCTGACGGCCCGGGAGATCCAGCAACGACTCGCCGAACACGGTGGCGCGCTCGACAGCTCCCACCGCGTCGCCACGGTACTGGGTCGGCGGGCCCGCCGCGGCGACGTCGAGGTGATCGAGGACCGGCCCTACCGGTACCGGCTCCGCTCGCCCCCGGGCGATGCCGACGCCGGCTCGGCCGGCCGCGCGACGCGAAGCTGAGCGGGCGGTCGAGGCGTCGGGCGTGACGGTCGGCCGGCGCTGACCCGTCGGCAGCGTGAGTCACCGAGCGGACGTTCGTCAGGTGAACTCGATCCGTTCCTCGGTGGAATCGAGATGCACCGTGCCGCCGACCGGCAGCGGCACGTGGGGATCGGTGTGGCCGAAGTCGACGCCGAAGACGGCCGTCGCATTTCGGTTGTACTCGCGCAGCTGCGCGAGGACTGCCTCACGGAGCCGCTCTCGATAGGCCTCGAAGGCGACCTCCCGGTCGGCGGGCGGGGAGTGTGCCTTCGGTCGGCCGACCAGCATGCCGGCGAAGCGTTCGAGGAGCCCGCGCTCGCCCATCGATCGGAGGGTGTGGCCCACGTCGGCGGCGCGGGGCAGCTCCTCGGAGGTCTCGAGTGCGAGCACCGCGCCGTCGAGGGCCGCGGGATCGGGAAGGTAACGCGAGGTCTGGAGGTGCCAGTTCACGATCGCATAGCAACCACCCCAGACGCGGCCCGCGACTGACTCGGCGTCGCCGGTGTCCGTTCCGGTGGCTCCGTCCACACTACCCGCCCCGTCCGTCTCCTCTCGCCCGTCCGTCCTATCCGTCCCGTCCGCTCCGTCCACGCCCCGCCACCACGTCCAGCCGTCGTTCTCGTGCCACTCCCGGGGCTCTCGGGTGTCGAAGTCGTACCAGTCGTCGCTCCACTCCGCGCTCGGCTCGATCTCGCCGAGTCGGCTCTCGAAGAGCGCTCGTCGGAGGTGGCGCTCGGTGTAGGGGTGGATCTCGGGATCGAGGGCGAGGCTCGGCATCACCTGTACACCGTAGCTGACGATGCCGCGGTTCCAGAGGAGGAGTCGCAGGTTGTCGTTGTCGCTGTACCCGTAGAAGCGGGTCGGATTCTCGCCGAGCACGTCGGCATCGACGTGTTTCAGGACGCGGAGCTGATCGTCGCCGCCGGTCGTCGCGACGATGCCCCGGATCCCGGGGTCTTCGAAGGCTTTCATCACGTCCGCGGCGCGCTCCTCTGGATGGTCGCGCAGCCACTCGCGGTCGCGCCGTGCGGTGTCGAAGACGACCGGTTCGAGGTCGAAGACGTTCCGGAGGCGGCCGAGGCCGACGGCGAGTCGCTCGTCGTCGATGGACAGCGAAGGCGCGACGACGGCGATCCGGTCGCCCGGCGAGAGGGCGGGCGGGTGCGTGAGTGCCATGTATCGGAGCGTGCCAGAGGAAGCATAGCTCTTGTCCCGTCGACACCGATCCGGAGTATCCCGGTCGAGCGACGCGCCCGGCCGAATGTGAGACGCGCCGGCAGAGCCGCCGTCCCCCGCTACGGCCCACCCGACCGTATCGGTCCGGCTCAGAGCCGGTCGAGCAGCGCCCGGACTTGCGGACGGAGCTCCTCGAAGGCCGCCCGGCGGCGCTCGGCGTCCGCGCTCGTCCGCCGGATGCGGTGCCCCTCCTCGAACTCGAAGACCGCCTCGGGATCGAGGTCTGCCTCCTCGACGGCCGCCTCGACCTTCTCGGCGTCGAGGCTCCGCACCGACTCGGGGTCGATCCCCGCCCCTTCGAGCGCCGCCGTGACCGTCTCCTCGTCGCGCAGCCGCGAGGTCGTGTAGGAGTAGCGACGGGCCGTCCCGAAGTCCGAGGCCACCTCGCGGTCGTCCTGGACCCGCTCTAACAGCGCGTCTCGGACTTGCACCCGGGCCGCGTCGGCCGATCCCTTGAGCTCCGAGAGCAGCGCGTAGAGGTTGACGAGCCGGAACGGGTCGAGCTCGCCGAGGGGTGTGTCGTAGCGCTCGACCAGTTCCGCGACCACCAGTGCGTCCTCGACGAACGAACGGTCGAGCTCGTTTACCGCGTCGGCCCCCGCCTCGCCCATCGTATCGGCCCCCGATTCGGCCCGCGCGTCGGAGTCGTTCTCGCTCCGGGCGGCCGCCTCGTCTGATGTGGTCGCCTCGCTCGCCGCGCCCGAGGCGTCCGCCCGGGACTGGCGGCGCTTCTCGGCCATCACGAAGTCGCGTGCGCCCCGGTATTCGAGCTGCTCCCACGAGTGGCGCTCGTCGTGGGTGCCGCTGACGTGGGCGGCGACCGAGCGGATCGCGTCCTCGTAGGCACAGCCCTCGGTCGGACACTCGATCGGGTCGTACTCCGGCTCGTCCATGCGCGAGCCATCCGGTGTGACGGCATAAATCGTTGCGTCGTCGTGGCCGCCGGTCCCCACCGGTGACACCGAGCAGCGCCGGCCGTCGCGGCTCCCGGGCCCAGCCAGTTCGCGTCGTGCCTCGTCTCGTTCGTGTTCGGTCAGCGCGTTCGAGCGCCGGCCTGCCGATCGAGCCGTGTGCGGTCGGCTACTTGTGGTCGGCGTCGTCGAGCTCGCCGAGTTCGCGCTCCTCGTTGTACTCTTCGGGGCCGCCGGCCGCGCCGGTCAGCGCGCCGTACAGTCCCTCCCGGACCTCCTCGGCCGAGGAGTACTCCTCGTCGAGTCGATCGAAGGCACTGGCCACCGACTCGGTCTCGTTGGGGAGGTCGAGAGGCTGGTCGGCGTACTCGGTGGCGAGCTCCTCGCTCCGCACGGGGTACTTGCGCTCGCGGGCGTCGGTCTCGACCGCGTCGAGGATCGACTCGACGTGCTCGGTTCGCTCGCGTCGCCGCTTCTCGGCTCGGTCCTGGACGCGTTCGTCCTCGGGCATACCTCCCTACACGAGGGGCCGACACAAAGGCGTGATGCCCGAACGTCTCAGCGCCGACGGCGCTCGCGAGCGCGGCACGGCTCCCCGTCGAGCTCCCGTCCCTCGCTTCCCGGCTCCGGTCGGGACCGTAGCCGCCTCGCTCCTCGGCGGAGAGACAGTCCGTCCGTTCGGGGAGACGTCGCGTCGAACGAGTCCGCCCTCCCCGAATTGAACGGGGGACAAGTCGATCTACAGTCGACTGCTCTGCCAGACTGAGCTAAGGGCGGGCGGACGCAACTACGGCCGGCGCCGGACTTAACGGTTGTCTTCGAGTATCGGACTGTGCGACGACCGCCCGGGCCGTCCGACGGCCCGACGGACACGTGTCGGACACGCCGCGAACATTGAAATACCCCGGCTCCTAGTGGGAGACGACGGAGCCGATGAGCAAGATCACGTTCCGCGCGGACGACGAGCTCATCGAGGGGCTCGAAGCGCTCGACGCCTCCAAGAGCGCAGCGATGCGCGAGGCCCTCCGGGCCTACCTCGACGCGCCGGCGCGGGACGCGGGCGGCAACGAGGGCGACAGCCTCGACACGCTCGTCGCCGAGCGCGTGGACGCGATCATCGACGAGCGCCTGGAGGCGTTTGCACGGCAGGAGCCCCAGGACGTCAACGTAAACATCACGCTGGACGGCGATTCCGTGGTGTCGTCGGACGCGAGCACACCAGAGCGTAAGACGCCATCGGAGGAGGCCGTCGAGGCGTCAGACGCGGCGCGTAAGACGTGTGGCCAGTGCGGCGAAAAGCTGGACTCTGACCACGTTTACTGCCCGAACTGCGGAGAGAAGGCGGCCCGACGAGCGTTCTGTGACTGCGGCGACGAGCTCCGCTCGGACTGGGCGTTCTGCCCGGGCTGTGGCCGTCGCACCCCCGCTGCGGACGTTCTCGATCGCTCGTAAGTGCCGAAATATCGACATAGAGTGCCGTAAACGGCGTATTCACCCCGTTTGCAGTGTTGTCTTACGGTAGCCACAACACTTATTACACCCGGGTCTATTGCATACGGCTGCGTAAGACGATCGTCTTACAGACCGTCCCGACGGGGTCGAGACGACTCCCGTCGTGCGATTCGGGTGTGTAAGACGATCGCGGTCCGTCTCACGACGGGGGAGAACAATGGAGCGTGTGACACTACGGATACCGAAACAGCAGATCGAGGAGGTCGAACGGATGGTCGAGTGCGGGGAGTACCCCAATCGAAGCGAGGCGATCCGGGCGGCCGTCCGGGAGATGATCGCCGAGGAGGGCGAGCGCCACGAGGGGCGTGACCGCCCGCGGAAACGCCCGTGGGCGAGGGCCTGAGATGCAGGACATCGTCGAGTCGGCGCTCGAACACGCCGAACAGGAGCAGAAAGCCCGCGACGAGGCCGACGTCGAAGGCTTCGGCGACCCGCGGATCGTGGTCGTCGGCTGTGGCGGTGCGGGGAACAACACCGTCAACCGCCTCTATAACATCGGCGTCGCGGGCGCTGACACGGTGGCGATCAACACCGACCGCCAGCATCTGGAGATGGTCCGGGCCGACACCAAGATACTGGTTGGCAAGAGCCTCACCCGGGGACTCGGCGCGGGCGGCGACCCCGATATGGGCGAGCGCGCAACCGAGATGGCCCGGGGCACCATCGGCGAGGTGCTCGAAGACGCCGACCTCGTGTTCGTCACCGCGGGCATGGGCGGCGGTACCGGGACCGGCGCGGCCCCGGTCGTCGCCCGCCTCGCCGCGGAGGAAGGCGCGATCGTCGTCGGGATGGTCTCGACGCCCTTCAACGTCGAGCGCGCCCGCACCGTGAAAGCCGAGGAGGGTCTCGAGGACCTCCGCGGGGCGGCCGACTCGATCATCGTCCTCGACAACAACCGCCTGCTCGATTACGTGCCCAACCTCCCGATCGGGAAGGCGTTCTCGGTGATGGATCAGATCATCGCCGAGACGGTAAAGGGGATCGCCGAGACGATCACCCAGCCCTCGCTGATCAACCTCGACTACGCCGACATGACCTCCATCATGGACTCGGGCGGCGTCGCGGTGATGCTGGTCGGCGAGACCCAGGACAAAAACAAGCGGGAGGTCGTCGACGACGCGATGAGCCACCCCCTGCTCGACGTCGACTACCGGGGAGCCTCGGGCGGACTCGTCCACATCACCGGCGGTCCGGACCTCACGCTGAAGGAGGCCGAGGGCATCGCCGAGGGCATCACCGAGCGCCTCGACCCGAGCGCGAACGTCATCTGGGGTTCGCGCATCCGGGAGGCCTACAAAGGCAAGGTCCGCGTGATGGCGATCATGACCGGCGTCAAGAGCGCGCAGGTCCTCGGGCCGGGGAGCCAGCAGCAGGCCGATCGCTCCCGGCGCGCGATGGACGACGCGGCCCGCGCGAACGGCGGCGACCCTGCCGATGCGGACGGCGAGCGCGAGACCGGCCGGCGCGAGCAGCTCGACGTCATCCGCTGACGGTCGGCCCACTACCGACCCCGACCGGCACGCGGCTGCCGAGGCTTCGGTCGCCGACACGCCGGTCGTCGTGGTCCACCGCTGACGATTCGGCCCTCCACCCACGCCCGCCCATGGGAGACGGTCCCCGCCTCCCCCGTGGCTCGGACGCGGACGACCTTCGAGCCGACGTGCCGGTCGAGGGAACGAGGGAGCCGGCAGCCGACTCGACTGGCCGTTCAGGCCGCGTGGACACTCTCGACCAGCTGGCAGGTCCGACAGGTCTCTCGAGTCGTCGCCGAGCCACACCGCTCGCACTCGCCGAGGTCCGAACCGCCGCCGCGGTAGCGCTCGGCGGCCATCGCCGCGAGCTCCTCGTAGCCCGCCATGATCGAGTGGCGCGTCCCCGGATGGTCGTCCTCCAAGCCGTAGAGCAGTTCCTGGATCTCGCCGCGGTAGGCCTCGCTGGCGTGGGGACACTCCGCGAAGTGGACGGGGAGGTCCGCGAGGTGGGCGTAGAGGGCGACCTCCCGTTCGGGAACGTCCCGGAGAGGCTTCGCGCGCGGGACGAACGCCTCGCTCGCGTCCGCGTCCGGGGTGTCGCTCGCGGCGTTCGCGGGATCGCCCGTGACCTCGGAGGAGCCGCCCGTGGCGTCCGGGCTGGCGACATCGTCGGTTCGGTCGTCGGCTCCGCGCTCCTCCAGCGGCCCGAGGCTCGCGTCGAAGTGCTTGGCGATCTGGGCGACGTCGCCCTCGAAGAGGTTCATCAGTGCGGTCTGTGCCTCGTCGTCGAGGTTGTGTCCCGTGAGGAGGAGGCCGGCGTCGAACTCCGCGGCGTAGCCGGCCAGCAGGTCCCGCCGGAAGACCCCGCAGTACGCACACGGGGCCATTCCCTCGGGATCGTCCTCGACCACCTCGTCCATCCGGAGGTCGAACTCCTCGGCGTAGGAGACGAGCTCGTGGCGGATGCCGAGGTCGTCGGCGAGCTCGACGGCGGCCTCGGCGCTCGCGTCGCGGTAGCCCGCGATACCCTCGTGGACCGTGAGCGCGACCAGCTCGATCCGGGGGTCGTGCTCGAAAGTATCGTGGAGGACCGACGCGAGCACGGCGCTGTCCTTGCCCCCCGAGAGCCCGAGCAGCCACGTCGTCGGTTCCTCGGGGGTGGCGTCGCCGACGAGGCCGTCCTCCCGGACCCGCCGCCGGACCCGGCGCTCGACGGACCGCCGGAGGTGGCGCCCACAGAGGTGTGCGCCCGAGTACGCCGTGTGCACGACCGCCTCGCGGCCGCACTTGGTACAGTCCATCGCCCGCGATTGGCGGGCTCCGGTGTTGACGGTTTCGCTCGGAGTGGACGGTCGGAGTGGTCGGGGACGGACGACGCGCGGCGCGGAGCAGGGACGGTGTGGACAACGGAACAACGGACGGACCACGGGGCGGGCGAAGCGCCGACCACGAGCGCCGATGCATCCGGGAACCGCCCCGCTACCGCGCCGCCACCGCGACCGCGCCGACCGCACCGCGGCCACCACGCGCCCGTTACTGCGACTCCCATCCACACACCGATGGCGTCCGGAGCCGTCGCACCGTCGATCCGTCGGGCTCGGCTCCCGGTGTCGGGTTCCCGTCGAGTGAAACCGTTTTGGGTAGCGGTCGGCTACCGGCGATAATGACCGAACTCGCCCGCGAGGCGGCGGTCGACCGGCTCGAAGCGCTGGTCGACAGGGTCGAAACCGAGCCGACGGCCGTGCCCGTCCGCGAGCTTTGGGTCTACGGCGACCTCGTGCTCGGACTCGATCCGATCGAGCGCCTCGACGTCTACCTCACGAAGGACCTGCTCTTTCACGGCGAGAGAGAGCGGGAAGGCGAGTTCCGCGCCGAGCTCGGCGTCCGGGGGATCGGCGAGACGATCAGCGCCGAGTGGGCCGAGCAACACCCCGAGTTCGTCCGCGCGAACGCCAATGGCTACGCCGCTCCCGAGAAGTGCCTGGCGGCCCACCTCGTCAGCGAGGGCGAACCGATCCACCTCGAGGTCTGCAACGCGAGCTTCGAGGACAACGTCACCCAGCGCCTGAAGGGGGCGCTGGCCCGCGAGGCCTACGAGGAGCTGCTCGACCCGCGCGGGGTGTGTCTGTGGATCGACGGCCGGCGCAGCGAGGACGCCTTCCGGAAGCTCCGCGCCGGCGAGTTCGTCTTCCCCACCCTCGCCGAGGCGCTCTCGATGATAGGCATGGACGAGGACGAGGCGGGCGAGGCCGCCGAAGCGGTCAGATCCTACCGCGACCGACAGCAGGGTGCGACGGTGCGCGGCGAGGTGGTGTGAAACCGTGCGCGAACGCCACATCCGGTCGCCGGAGACCCCTCGCAACCGGAACGACTAAGCGACGCTCGCGCGACGGGTCGCCGAAACATGGACGACCCACTCGAAACCCCGCTGACGCGGCGGCGACTCGTGGCGCTGGCTGGCGGCGTGGCCGCGGTCGGCCTCGCCGGCTGTGGAACTCCCGGCGACGAGGGAGGCGGCGGCGAAGGGGAGGGTGACGAAGGAGGCGGTGGCGGAGGCGGCGAGCAGGAAGGCGGTGGCGGAGGCGGCGAGCAGGAAGGCGGCGAAGAGGAGGGTGGCCAGACCGGCGGCGGGGGAGAGGGCGGCGAGGAAGCGGGCGGTTGAGCCGGGGCGGGCGGTGGCCGACGTCCCTATCCCTCGCGGAGCTCCCGGACGCGCTCGACATTCCACGCGAAGCCCCGGCCGTCCTCGGTGGGCGTTTCGAGGATCAGTGGGAGCTCATGCAGACGCTCGTGGTTGATAGCAGCGCGCATGCCATCGACGCCGATCAGTCCCTCGCCGACGTGGGCGTGCTCGTCCTTGTTCGTCCCACGGGCGTGTTTCGAGTCGTTGAGGTGGACACACCGAAGGCGATCGAGGCCGACCCGCTCGTCGAACTCGGCCACCGTCTCCGCGACCGCGGCCGGCGAGGCGAGGTCGTAGCCCGCGGCGAACGCGTGGGCAGTGTCGAGACAGACGCCCAGCTCCTGTGTCGAGTCCGCGACGACGCGCGCGAGGTGGGCGAACTCCCCGCCGAGCTTCGTCCCACTCCCGGCGTCGCTCTCGATCAACAGTTCGACGCCCGAGGGAACGTCGAGTTCGTCGAGCGCGTCCGCGGCGTTCCCCAATCCGCGATCGACGCCCGCGCCGGTGTGTGCACCGAGGTGGACGTTCACGTACTCGATGCCCAGCCGCGAGGCGGCGTCGAGCTCGGCCTGTAAACTCCCGATCGAGCGCTCGCGCAGGTCCGATTTGGGGGTGGCGAGATTGACGAGATAGGAGGCGTGGATCACCCACGGGCCGTCGAGTTCCGTGGACGCCTCCCGGAAACGCTCGGCTTCGTCCTCGTCGACGTCGGGGCCGGCCCACACCTGCGGCGAGGTCGTGAAGATCTGCCCGCAGTTGCCGCCGACCTCGAGCTGGCGCTCGACGGCGTTGTCGACCCCGCCGGCGACCGAAACGTGGGCCCCGATTCGCATGATCGAACCGGCGACCGCACCCCCAAAGGGGCTTCGAAGCCGATCCGGGGACCGATGCGATCTATCGGGCCGGCGCTTCGCGGTCGCGGTTCCAGTCTTTTGCCTCGTACTTCTCGCTCGCCCGCTCGCGTGCGCGGTCGAGTTCGTCGTCGGTCCACTCGCCCTCCTCGGCGTCGGTCCACTCCCCGAGGGCGTCCTCGAACGCCCGGACGGCGCTCGCGCGGTCGCGCTCGCCGACGGC
This sequence comes from Halobacteriales archaeon QS_4_69_34, assembly GCA_003021045.1. Lineage (GTDB taxonomy): Archaea > Halobacteriota > Halobacteria > Halobacteriales > Halococcaceae > PXRN01. The sequence goes on from PXRN01000026.1 coordinate 45,093, forward strand.
ATCCGTCGCGCCGTCCGCCTGTTCCCGAATACTCGTCACTCGCTCGCCGAACTCCTCGGGGGTGACGCCCCCGGCGAAGACCGCGAGGTGGGCCTCGGGAACGCACGCGAACTGTACCGAGCCGTGCTGGACGACGCTGTCGCGCCGGCGGTGCTGGGCGTTCCCGCTGATCTTCCGGCCGTCGGCGGCGACCACGTCGTGGGCCGGATGGAGCGCGCGCAGGTAGCAGGCGGGCCCGTAGACCGCCGGCCGGGACTCGGCGGCGAATCGTACCTCGACGCCGAGACGCTCGAAGGCGTCGAGGACCGGCGCACAGAGGAGCTCGTAGCTCTCCATGAGATCACCGGGAAGCTCGGCGGCGGGCGCGGCGATCGAGTAGGAGAGGTCCCCCCACGAATCGTGATAGATGCCGCCGCCACCCGTCGGCCGCCGGGTGACGGTGATCCCCTCGCGCTCGCAGAACTCCCAGTCCACGGTCGAGGGGTTCTGCCGGTAGCCAAGCGAGAGCGTGCTCGGCTCCCAGCGGTAGACCCGGACGGTGCGCGGACCACCCGAAGCCGCGGTTTCGCCGGCGATCTCGTCGAGCGCCATGTTCATCGCCCCGTCGCGGGACTCCTCGCGGATCAGCCGCCACTCGCGCTCGTCGAGACTGGCGTCGAGGTCGGTGGCACGGTCGGTCATGGGGCGGTATAGGTGGACCCACGACAAAGCGGTTGCGCGAGATGGGACCGTCCCACCGTCCGGGAGGTCAGCCCGCGGTGGCGTCGAGGCCGTACGTCACGCCGGTCAGCTCCGCGGAGACGTCCCACAGCCGCTCTGCGGTCTCCTCGTCGGAGGAGCGCGCGCTAGATCGCTGCTTCTCGGGGGCACCGCGCAGGTTCCTGAACCCGCCGGGGCCGACGTACTCCCCGCCCTCTATTCCGGGTGCGGTGGCCGCGTACAGCATCGGGAGTGCGCCCCGCTCGGCCGACTGGGCGAGGAGGGCATTCGCGGCCTTCATCGCCCACAGCCGGAGCGTCGAGCCCGACTGCTCGGGGCCGCGCCGCTGGAGGTTCGTCGCCGCGTAGCCCGGGTGACAGGCGACGCTCCGGACGCCCTCGACGCCCGCGCGGTCGAGCCTGCGCTGGAGCTCGTAGGCAAAGAGGAGGTTGGCGAGCTTGCTCTGTGCGTAGGCCGCCCACTCGTCGTACCCGCGCTCGCCGTGGAGGTCGTCGAAGTCGATCTCGCCGTTGGCGTGGAGGCCGCTGCTCTGGGTCACCACGCGGGCCTCCCCGTCGGTCTCCCGGAGCCGGTCGAGCAGCAGTCCGGTGAGCGCGAAGTGGCCGAGATGGTTGACCCCGAACTGCGTCTCGAAGCCGTCGGCGGTCTCCGTGCGGGGGATCGCCATCACGCCCGCGTTGTTACAGAGCACGTGGAGGTCGTCGTGGACGCCGTCGAGTCGCGCGGGGAACTGCCGGACGGAGTCGAGGTCCCCCAGATCGAGCGCGACGACCGTCAGCGGGGCCTCCGGGGCTTCCTCCCGAATCCGCTCGGCCGCCACGGTGCCCTGCTCGGTGTCGCGGCAGGCGAGGACGACGCCCGCGCCGTGGCGCGCGAACGCCCGTGCCGCCTCGTAGCCGAGCCCGCTGTTCGCCCCGGTGACGGCGACGGTCTTCCCGGTCAGATCGCCCATCGCCGCCGCACTCCAGCCGCCGGGTCCTGCCATGTCGACCGGTAGAGCGCGACGGCAAAGAAACCCACCGACGGGACAGCGGGCCCGAGCCGGCGCGGCTCGACCAGCCGCTCGTCCGCGGCGTGGCGGTCGCGCCCGCCCACGGCGCGGAGAAAGGCTCAACCCTCCGCGGCGCGCTCCTCCGGACGTGAACCGCGCCGGTCCCGCGCTGGTCGCCGTCCTTGCCGTGCTCGCGCTCGCGGTCGGGGCGGCGACGCTCGACTCGACGCCCGCCGGCAGCGCCGGCAGCGCCGACGCCGAAGCGGGGCCCTCGGGTCCCGGGGAGGGCTCGGCGTTCGACCTCGGTCGGCCGAACGTCAGCGCGACGACCGGCGGCGGCGAGCTCCCGTCGCTCCTGCGCACGCTCCTCTCGCTGCTCGTCGCCACACTCTTCGTCGTGGCACTCGCGGCGAGCTACCGCCGCTACCGCGAACACGGCCTCCGGGGCCCGGCCGCCGTCGCGCTCGGGGGCCTCGCCGCCGCCGCCGTGCTCGCCGCCCTGCTCACCAGCACCGACCTCTCCGGGTTCTTCGACGTCGGGGGGATCGGAGGGATCCTCGGCGAGCGCGAGCCCTCGCTGCCCGGGGGCGGCGGTGGCGACCCCGGGGCTGCCCCGGAGTCGGTGGGGAACGTGCCGGCGGCGCTGCTCGCCCTGTTCGCGCTCGCGACCCTCGTCGTCGCGGCCGTCGTCGTCCGCTCGACCGACCCGAAGGAGGAGCGCGGACCCGAGCGCGAACCCGCGTCGGCCGATACGGACGAACCCGCCGACGCGGACGCTGCCGCCGGGCGCGCGGCCGGTCGGGCGGCCGACCGGATCGCCGACGACGCCGGGACCGAAAACGAGGTCTACCGCGCGTGGCGCGAGATGACGACCCACCTCGACGTGGCCGACCCGCGATCGAGCACGCCCGCGGAGTTCGCGGCCGCCGCCATCGACGCCGGGATGAGACGGGAAGACGTGGCCGCGCTCACCGACCTGTTCGAGCGTACGCGCTACGGCGGCCGCGCGGCCCCCCCCGCCCGCGAGGAGCGCGCCGTCGCCGCCCTCCGAAGGATCGAGGCCGCCCACGTCGGCGACGCGGGACGGGGAACCGAGGACGAGGACCGCGGGAGCGAGGCGAACGGGAACGGGACGCGCAGCGATAGAGCGAACGGACGCAAAGCAGGCGAGACCGACCGGCGAGGGATCGAGGACGGAGCGGGCGAGCCGTGAGCCGCTCCCGCCGCGCCCTGCTCGCGCTCGGGGTCGCGCTCGCCGCCGGTGGGCTCGTGCTCGTACTCGCGCCCGGGCTACTGGCCGCCACCGGGGTCGATCCCTCCCTCGCGGTCCCGGCGGTCGGCGCGCTCGCGCTCGCACTCGGTCTTCTCGCCGTGGCCGCCCGCCTCGGCTCCGGGGGCGGAGGAGCCGAGACGCCCGAGCCCGAGCGCCGTCGGCCCCACTCGACGCCCGGCGACGGGCTCGACCGGCAGCTCGCGACGCTGCCCGCACGCGGCCGGATGCGCGGCGCGGCCGAGCGAGCCGCGCTCGACGAGCGGCTCGAACGCGCGGCGGTAGCGACGCTCACGCGCACCGAGGGCTGGGCCGAGCAAGAGGCACGCGAGCAGCTCCAACGGGGGACGTGGACCGAGGACCGCCACGCGGCGGCCTTTTTCGCGCCCGAAGTCGTCCCCGAGGAGTCGCTGTCCGAACGCGCCCGGCAGTCGCTGCGCGCGGAGTCGGTCCTGCGACGGCGGGCGACCCGCACGATCGCCGCGCTCGCCGACCGGCTGGAGCGCGACTGACTCGGTGGATTCGTGTCCGTGGGACGGCCGATCGGGCGCACCCGCTACACGTCGCCGGGGCCGATTCACGCCGAACGGGACCGGCCGGTGAAACGCGGACCGGGAGCCGAAGGGAGCGAAGCCACGAGGACCGGGAGCACCGATCACACGAGAGACCGCCACCGCGGCCGCATCCGTCCGCGACACACCGCCGCCGCCGAAGCCACGCGCCTCCCCAGCCGACTCGCTCACGCTCTCGACTCCCATACTGCTCCGCGAACGGCATCCATCCCGTGCCGCCCTGCACCGCGACCGCCGACCGCGTCCGTACCGCAGCCACACCGCAACCACGCCGCACCCATCGATCGCCGATCGGGGCGTTCCGTCCCCGCCGCGGTCGATCGGGGCCGCAGGTCGGTTCGTTGGGGAGCCGTTTTGTGCCCGGCCGTCACAGTACGGCCGTGACCGAGGTCATCGTCGTCGGTGGCGGGCTCGCCGGGCTCGTCGCGGCCCGTCGCCTCGCCGCGGCGGGGATCGATACACGGCTCGTCGAGCGCCGCGGCGAGGTCGGCGGGCGCGTGCGCTCGGTTCGGGAGAGCGGCTTCGTCCTCGATCGGGGTTTCCAGGTCCTGTTCACGGCGTACCCGGCCGCCCGCCGCGAACTCGACTACGACGCCCTCGACCTGCGCCGGTTCACCCCCGGCGCGACGATCGCCCGGCCGGGCACCCGGACCGTACTCGCGGACCCGCGCCGCGATCCGGGCGCGCTCACCGAGACCCTGTTCAACCGGGACGCCCGGCTCGGCGACAAGCTCGAAATCGTGCGCCTGTGGCGCGAGCTCGCCGGCAGGAGCGAGCGCGAGACCTTCGCGGGCCCGGACGCCTCGATCGCGGCGTATCTGGCCGATCGGGGCTTCTCCGGGCGGTTCGTCGAGCGGTTTCTCGCGCCGTTCTACGGTGGAATTACTCTCGACCGGGAGCTCTCGACCTCGGCGGCGGTCTTCGAGTACACCTTCGAGATGCTCGCCGCGGGCGACATCGCCGTGCCGGCCGCGGGGATGGGTGCCATCCCCGCACAGCTCGCCGACGCGGCCCGCGCGGCCGGCGCGGAGATCGCGCTCGAAACCGAGGTCGAAGTCGTCGAGACGACCGCCAACGGAACGACCGATGGAGGATCGACCGGCGGAGAACCGGCCGCCGGAGAACCGACCGGCGGGGTGGACGGGAGCGAGACGACCGGCGGCGAGGTAGTCGTCGACCTCGGCGGCGAGACCATCACGGCGGACGCGGCCGTCGTCGCCACCGATCCCCGCGAGGCCCGCGCGCTGACCGGCGTCGCATCGATCCCGACCGCAGCGCGGGGCTGTGTGACGCAGTACTTCTCGCTGCCGGCCGGCCGCGGACTCGATACCGGGGGGCGGCTCCTCCTGAACGCCCACGACGCCGCGCCCAATCAGGTCGCGCCGCTGTCGGCCGTGGCCCCCGAGTACGCCCCCGACGACCGCGAGCTGCTGAGTGCGACCGTTCTCGGTACGCCCGAGGAGGACGCGACGGCGCTCGCCGAGCGCACGGGAGCGGCGCTCGCGTCGTGGTATCCCGAGCGCCGCTTCGAGGACCTCCGGCTGCTCCACACCGATCGGCTCCCGTTCGCGCAGTTCGCCCAGCCGCCCGGCTTCTACGAGCGGCTGCCGGCCGTGGACGCCCCCGACGGGCGCGTCTTCCTCGCCGGCGACTACACCCGGTGGTCCTCGATCCAGGGAGCGCTGGCGAGCGGGCGCGAAACAGCCCGCGCCGTGCGGACGGCGCTCCCGTGACCGCCCCGCGGTCGCTCCGGCTGGCGGTGTACCCCCACACCCCCCGCCTCCTTCGGCCCCTCTTCGTTCGACGGTCGTTCCGCAGGCTTTTGCCCGCCGAACGTCAGCGTGAAGCCGATGAACGACCGGCCGTCCCCGGCGACGAGCATCGGTGTCGTCGCTGCGGGCGACACCGAGCCCGGCGCGGACGGCGATCGATCACGGGGCGGCGAGCGCCCCGCGAACGCGGCCGGGACCGACCGATCCGCCGGGGCCGTCGCCGACGCCGTCGCGGCCATCGAGGGCGCGGGCGGCGTCGCCGAGACCGGTCGCCCGGACACGGTCGTCGCGGCCACCCCGGACGCGATCGTCGCGGTGGGCGAGTCCGCCTGCTGTGGGCTCGTGGCCGCGGGCGTCGCCGCCCCGGTGCTCCCCGTCGAGGTCGGCGGCGTCGCGTCGGTCGCCCGGGCGGACGTCCCCACCGCCGCCGAGCGGCTCGTGGCCGGCGACTATCGGGTCCGCGAGCACCCGGTCGTCCGGGCGTCGAGCCGCGGGATCGACGGCCGGGCGTGGATGGACGTGACGCTGACGACGGCCGAGACGGCCTCGATCTCCGAGTACGCCGTCCGAAGCCCGCTTCCGAGCGCGGCCCGAACCCGGGCGACGACCGACGACGGGGGACCGAGCGATCGGGCGGACCCGGACGGTGGCGACGATCCCGCCGGAAGCCCCGAGGAGTTCGTGGTCCGGGTCCGTGCCGACGGCGTGGTCGCCGCGACGCCCATCGGGTCGCGCGGGTACGCCCGCGCGGCCGGCGGACCAGTCATCGTGCCCGGGAGCGGCGTGGGAGCGGTCGTCCCGATCGCACCTTTCGCCACCGACACCGAGAGCTGGGTGCTCCCGCTCGACGAACTCGTCCTGTCGGTCGAGCGCGACGGCGTCCCCGTTGAGGTGCTCGCCGACGATCGCCCCCTCGGGACCGTCGAGCCCGGGACCGCGGTCCGCCTCGCTCCCGACGGCGCTCTGGAACTCGCGCTCGTTCCGGAGTCCCGACCCGCCGGCGCGCAATAGCTGCCCGACGGCCGGCACGCGGTGGCCGGTCGATGGCGGCGTCGACCACCGGTGGCGACGGTAGAGGGCCGCGAGAGTGGAAAGCTTCTAATGAGCGACGGGCGCTAGCGGACCCATGCAGCCGCTCACGCTGTTCGGCCCGTTCGACGATCTCATGACGGTGGAGGTCGCCGGCCAGCCCCTCGTCGTCTACGTCGTGCTCGGGCTCGTCGTTCTCAACATGATCACCCGCGCGCTCGCCCACCGCACTCACGTCCGGCAGGCCGAGGACGGTCCGGAGGCGATCTCGCACAGCCCGCTCCATGCCGCCTCGACGGTGCTGTTGATCCTCGGCTCGTTCTACTTTCTGACGCTCGAACACCACGCCGGCATCGTCCTCTCGACGCTGGTGGTCGGGCTCTTTCTCACCGACTTCTTCGAATTCGAGTCCCGCCGGGTCGAAGCGCGCCGCGGGATCGAACTCGAACGGCCCAAGGGGGCGATCACCGCCTCGGTGCTCGTGCTCGCCTACGCGGCCTACCTCAGCCTCTTTTTCCTGATCGCGCCCGCCTGGAACGCGGTCGTCTGATCGGCTCGCCTCCGATCTCAGAGCCGAAACCGCCGAACGTGGACGTGGAGACCGCCGGTGGAGACCGCCGGGAGCGACGCTCCGGACGCCCGTCGGTCGGCACCCACTCCCGTCCGGCGCCATACCTTTCGCTCGGCGGCATCGACCGTGCCCGGGCGAGACGCACCGACCGCCCGCCGCTCACTCGCCGGTGCGGCGTTCCTCCCATGCCCGGCGGGCCTCGCGGCCGGCGGGGAGGACGACCCAGAAGACGAGCGCGCCGACGATGGCGAAGTAAAACAGCGTCTCCCGGAGGAGCAACGCGGCGGTTCCATAGGCGCCGAGGGTCGAGGGGGCCTCGCCGATGAGCTGTGTCTCCTCGAAGCCGGGCGTGGTGTACCACCCCGAGACGATCATCCAGCCGAACAGCCCCACGACGAGGATCCCCAACCCCTTGACGAACTCGTCACTCATTTTCCTTCCCTTCGTTGCCACCGGCTTGAGCCTTCCGCATCCCCCGAGTCCGAAACCGCGTCGAGAAGGCGTACACCGCGGCCCCGAGGACGATCGCGGCGAGGCCGGCGAGCGCGAGTAGCGGATCGACCTCCCCGGGAGCCGCCTGCCCGCGGTCGGTCGCGGCATCGAGCAACACGAACCCCGCGAGCACGCCCGTGACGGCGATCAGCGTCGCGAACACCGTGACGGTCTTGTACAGCCGCAGGGGCACGATCACGCCGTTGCCCTCCGTCGCCGTGCGCTCCGTCGTCCCCTCCGTGGCCTGGGACCCGCTCGCGGCGCGATCGGTCGCGTCCGCGGCGGCCGGGGCCGGCGCCTCGGACCGCCGCCCCCTCTCTCCGTCCTCGTCCCCATCCCCCGGCATCGACTACTTCGGGGGTCGGAGCCGGTAGTAGCGCCGGTTGAGCGAGAACATGTAGCCCTCCCGCATCGTCTTCAGTACCGCGTAGGTGATGAACCCGCCGACGAAGGGCAACAGGAAGGTCAGATCGAACAGGAGATGCGAGTCGATCGGCACGAGATTTTTGATCGACAGCGCGCTGATCGTCGCGGCGAAGATCACGCCGAACACGCCGACGGCCGCCCAGAACGGCTGCTCGACGGGCCGGCGGGCGCTGCCCTTGTTCAGGAAGGGGACGATGGCGATCACGCCCACCACCACAAGGTTGGCGAGCACGCCGTAGGTCCGGTCGGCCATGAGCTTCTCGCCGCCGAGGATGGCGAGCTCGGGGTTGAGCGGGCCGAGTTTGAGGAGTCCGAACGACCAGTAGAGATACCAGTCGGGCAGGATGATCGCGGGCGTCGTGCTCGGGTCGGCCGGCGCGGCCATCTCCGGGGGCAGCGTCGCCGAGAGGAGGATAATGAGGCCAACGAAAAACGAGGTCAGCGAGAGGTTCCGGATCATCTCGTGGGGCCACGTCGGGAACGCGAGTACGTCCCGCTCGATGTAGTCGGACTCGGTACGCAGGTCCTGGTCCTCCCGGCGGGCGCGCTCGAAGTACTCGTAGGTAAGCCGACCGAGTCCCTGTGTGCGCTCCTTGCGCTCGCGCCACGTCGGCGTCTCGTCGTCCGGCGCGACGATACCGGTCCCGTCGGCGACCGGCTCGCCGCCATCCGTCTCAGCGTCCGGCTCGCCGCCGTCCGTCATCGCCCGGCCGCCGGTCTCCGCCCGGTCCGGCTCGTCCGCGTCGGTGGTGTCGGTGTCACTCATGAGTGGGTCCTCGTACTAGTGGGGTTCCGCGATGCCCTGCATCCAGACGATGCCGATGTGGACGGCGATCAGCGCCGTCACGACGAACGGCAGGAAGAAGACGTGGAGGATGTACATCCGCAGGAGCGTCGCCTGCGTGAGGGTGAACCCGCCGAACAGCAGCTGGGCGACCCACTCGCCGATCAGCGGGATCGAGAGGGACATCTCGACGCCGATCTGGCCCGCCCAGAAGGAGAGCTGGTTCCACGGCAGGAGATAGCCCGAGTAGCCAAAGACCATCGTCAGCGAGATGAGGACGATGCCGAGGATCCAGTTGAGCTCGCGGGGCTCCTTGTACGCCCCGGTGAAGTACACGCGGAGCATATGGAGGAACACGGCGGCGGTCATCACCTGGGCGCTCCACCGGTGGATCGACCGGAGCATGTACCCGAAGTTCAGGTCGGTCATGATGAACGCGACCGTGTTGAACGCCGAGGAGGGGTCCCCCGTCGTCGCCGGAGCGTAGTAAAAGCCAAGCAAGGCCCCCGAGATGGCCGCGACGACGTACGCGATGGTCGAGAAGCTCCCGAGCGCGTAGAGGGGATACCAGTACCAGAACTTGTTGTCGAGGTTGTACTGTTCGGTGTGGCTCTTCGGCATCTGCAAGTTGACCTTGTAATAGAGGTCCTCCAGGACTTCGAGGTAGTCGACGACGCGCAGGCGCTTGTCGAGCCAGATCAGGACGGTGAGGTAGGCCCCCTCGACCGGCGTGAGGTCGCGCTCTTCCATCCAGCCCTTGTGGTCGTGTTCTTCCTTCCGTTCGAGGCTCACGGATCACTCACCTCCTCCGTCGTTCGGGCGCGGCAGCGCGATGAACTGTGATCTGACGATGCTGAAAGGATCGTAGACCGACTGGTGGCACGGACAGTACACCGCGTTCTCCCCGCCGAACTTCTCACTGCCCGGCAGCGATTTGAACCCCGGCACACAGCAAAAGTGCGTACATTTGTCCATCCACGCGATGAATCCGTCCTGAGTGCTCGCCTGCAGCCAGTCGGCGTACTGGCTGTCGCCCTGGGCCATCTCCTCGATTTCGGTGCTCCGGAGCACCTGGATCGGGATCGTCTCGACGTTGCCCTCCGAGCGCCACCGCCCCATCGCGGGCTTGCCGAGCCCGCTGTCGCCGATCTCGTTGCCCCAGTCCCGGTAATCGTCGAACATCTCCTTTTTGAGGGGCTCGCCCGGCTCGACGTCGCTCTGCCACTCGTAGGGCGGCGAGTCCGCGGAGACGAAGGTGTTGTCCTGATCGGCCTCCGGCTGGAGGCCCGCGTAGGTCTGCACCCCGCAGTACTGGAACCACTCGGCGCCGTAGGAGTAGCCGGCGATCTCCGTCGTGGCGACCTGTACTTCCCGACCCCGGACCGTTTTGGTCTCGTACTCGGGGAACACCCCCCTGAGCGTGCCGTCGTCGTCGATCTCGATGGGGATCTGGGGCATCCCCCGGGGCGCGGGGCCGTCGGTGTTCTCGATGCCGAAAAACTGCGTCGGTCCGCCGCCACCGCCGGTCGGCGAGGTGGCCGTCGAGAGGCTGGCCGCGCCCGTGACCCCGGTCGCGCCGAGCGCCGACGCCCCGACGACGCCCTTCACGAAGCGCCTGCGGCCCGATTCTGCCGGATACTTGTCGTCGTCTGCGGACATGGTTATCGTTTGTAGTAGGGGTAGACCGCGCGCTTGATGCCGTCCAGTGCGCCGTCGGTGATGGTGGTGCCGTCGACGTCCTCCTCGCGGATGTAGAGATCCTCCCACTTGCGCCGGCGCTTCTTGACGATCATCACGTCCGGGAGGAACTCCTTGCGATACAGCAGGAGGACGAAGGCGAGATCGATGAAGATCCCCGCGAGGAGCCCGCCGAGGAACATGTTGCCGACCTCGGTGAGGCCCCAGCCGCCGACGAGCCCGTAGCTGAACAGTCCCACGAGGACGACCTCGATCACGGTCAGGAGCACGATGGCGATCGCCGCCGCGGTGCTCTCTCTGGCCGGCTCGTAGCGGTGGATGTCGCCGTAGGTGCTGCCCGTCGAGGACATCTCAGTCCCCTCCCTTCGCCCGTGGCGACTCGCCGTACTTCAACACGAAGAAGGTGTAGACGAACGTGACCGTCATCATGAGCAGCGTGGCGATCCCGACGAAGTGCGCCTGAAACGGGACGCCCATCTCCTCGGGGTCGGCCTCCTCGCTCCCGCCTCCGCCACCCTCGCCCCCGCCACCGCCTTCGGCGACCTCGATGGTGCCTTCCATGCCGGCGGAGGCATGTGGCTCGCAGACGTAGGGGAAGCTGCCGGTCTCCTCGAACGGCGGGGTGGTGAAGCTGAACCCGGTGTCCTCGATCGGGAGGTGGCCCCAGTCGCCCTCCTCGGGGGCGACGTTGTGCCCGTCGGACTCCCAGACGAACTCCACGGCCGTCCCCGGTGCGATCGTCAGCTCCTCGGGCTCGAACACGAAGTCGCCGCCCGGGCCGACCACTACCTGCTTCGTCGAGCCGCCGCCAGCGGCCCCGCCACCCGTGGCGTTTCCGCTCGCGTTGCCGGCACTGGTGTTGCCCGTGGCGTTTCCACTCGCGTTGCCGCCCGTTGCGTTGCCGCCGGGGGTCCCGGTGCTCGTGGTGGAGGAGGCGTTCTCCTGTGCGCCGGCGGGGGCCGAGGCGGCGGCCGCCCCGCCCGCCGCGGCGCTTGCCGCCAACAGGAAGCTCCGCCTGTGCATCTGTGTTCGCAGTTGGGCTGTGCGCTGTATAAACCCACCGGATGCAGGGGCGTGTACCCGTTCAGGCGGCTGGATTCGGACCCTCGTCCCCGGTCGTCTCTGCCCCCTCCTCGTCGGTCGCCCCGGCGCGCTCGCGCCCCGCCTCGGCGGAGGCCTCCGTCGCCCCGTCGCGGCCGTCGAGTTCGGGAATCTCCGGCCGTGCGCCGGCGTCGGTCTCGATCGCGCGCAGCCGGCTCCGGTACTCCTCGGCGCGAAAGCCGTCGGAGAGCCGGGCGTTCGCCACTTGGAGAAACAGAAAGAGCGCGAACACGAGGAAGGCGAGCCCGGCGACCGGCGCGACGACGGTCGCGACCCCGCCGAACAGCCAGACGCCGACCAGCGCGAGCCCCGCGAGGAGCTGGCTGGCCGCGATGGCTTGCAGCATCCAGTTGCCGAGCTCGCCCGTGCCCTCGGGTACGTCCTCGGGGTCGGGCAGCGGGTTCTCCTCCGTGATCTCGGGTACCTCGTAGTCGTCCATCGAGCACAGCGCCACCGTGGGCTCGACGTCCCGGCGGACGGTCCCCCGGCCCTCGACGCTGCCGTCGGGGTACACGACCGCGTAGCCCTCGTCGGAGTAGGCGACGAGTCCATCGATCTCGGGGGCGCGCTCGATCCGTGCGAAGACGTCTCGGCTGCTGATCCGGCTCTTCAGGTCGGCCTCGACGCGATCGATCAGCCGATCGCCCGTGATCCACGTCTCGGGATCGAAGGCAGCCTCCCACTCCGCAGCGCTCATCTGCGCCATGTCCTCCGGGCCGAAGTCCTCGAAGTCGTAGCGCTCCTCGACGTCCCGGCGGAGCGCCTCGGTCGAGCGCTCGGTCGGCGTATCCGTCGAGTCCCCCTCGTCCGCGGCGCTCGTGTCGGCCGCCTCCTCGCCGTCGGCGCTCGCTCCGCTGGCCGCGCCGGCCCCGGTCGGGTCCGCCGCGTCGCTCGCGCCGGCGCCGTCCGCCTCGTCGCCGTCGGTCGCCACGGCGGGGTCGCTCGCGCCGCTCTCGGCCCCGTCGTCGACCCCCTCCGGCGGCGTGGATCGGGAGTCGGCCATCGCCCTCGGCTACGGGCCCGAGCGGAATACGTCTTCGGGATCGGTAGCTCAGCTCGGGTTTCGCCACGCTTTAGCGCCGCGCGACCCTCGAAGACGGTGTGCTGGGACTGACCGACGCGGCGATCGCCACCGCGGTCGCAGCGTCGGTCACCCTCAGTTTCCCCTGTTTTCTCTACGGGGCGTGGATCGTGATCGACAACGATCCCGTGACGTGGTCAGTGCTCACCCGCCACCTCGCGTACATCCTCACCGGGCTCGCGCTCACCACGGTCCCCCTCGTCGGCTGGATGCTCCCGCGGCTGTTCGACCAGCTGGGCGGGCTCGCCGTCGTGCACGCCTTCCTCGGGCTCCAGGCCTACGCGATGCTCGCGTTCGCGTTCACCGGGATCGTCCGCATCTTCCGCGCGAAGCACGAGTACGACCTCTATCACGACTACGACGCGGAGGTACTGCTCGACGAGATCGGCTCCGAGAACATGCAGTTCTGGCGGCGGCGGCTCCGCATCGGCGTCTTCGGCTACGTCCTGTTCTGGCTGCTGGCCTACGTCGTCGGCGTTGCTCGCTACGCTATCCTGTATCTCGTCTGAGCGCCGGGCGCTCGCTGCCGGCTCGCGCTCGACGCGCTGTCGCCTGCGGCCGGCTGCCCGTCCCGGTGAACCTGGCACGGCAGCCCCCAGCAGGTGGGGGATCGCCGGGTGCTGCCGTGCGGTCGTCCGCCGAAAGCCCGGCAGGTGGGGCCACCGGGCGATGCCATGCAGCCGTCTCGGCTGCGTCTGGACTTCGCGGCCGCCGTTAAAGAACCCGGCGACGGTTCGCGTTCGTTCGCGCTCGAACGGGCCGTAATCGTCCGAAACGGAAGTGAACGATGACTCCGTTCAAGCCCTACCAGCCCGAATCCCGGCCGGGTGAAACCATGGGGCTCGTCGAACGAGTGAAACGAGCGGTCACGGACGACGCCGAGGAACAGTACACCTACCGGTGCGGTCGCTGTGAGAGCGAGTTCGAGTCCACGGAGGCACATATGGGGAAAGTCGAGTGCCCCGACTGTGGCTCGCACGACCTCCGAACGGTCGCCACGGGCTGATGAGTCCCAGCAGGAGGGACAAGCGGCGTGCTACCCCACCCTCGCCGCTGGCGAGGTCCACGTCGGCGTTGAGCTTCGGGGGCGCCCGGTTTACTTAGTATCGACCACGAATCTCATCTACGAGTGCGCCGATGCCCTCGTAGCCAACATGGCCGTACCTAAAAACGGTGTCTCCAGCAGTCCGATGACTCGACCGTCGACGCGTAGGTCGTACAGCGTATACGTCCCGTTGGCCGCACTCCATGTGTCGACAGCGTCGGTCGAACACGCCTCATGGAGTACGCTTGCACAGTACGTCGAATAGGTGATGATCCAGTCCACGTCGGGATTCTCCCGCAGCGTTCCGAGCAGGCAGTCGGTACGGCCCGGTGTCACTTCGCGGCGGTACTCCTCTGGATTAGCCCAGATGTGGTCGTAGGGTGCAATCGTTCTCTTACTCTTTTCTTCGGGAGCGGGAAGAACTCTCCCGAAAAGTGATCACTCAGCGTCCGGCAAAACTGCGGGTCCTCGAACAGCACCCGCTTGACGGCACTCGACGTAACGGGTCTGCCGTGGAACGCGAGCAGGAAAGCGGCCTGATAGTGCCACATCGTGGTATTGGTAAACGTCGAGAGTGGTCGTCCGAAGGTGTTCTCCCACGCGTTGCGGAAGTCGACCGCGATGCCGAACGCACGGCGAGCCTCGAAGTATTCTCTCCACGTATCCACGTTTTCACACTTCGATAGCGCGATGCTCTCTTCTCGCCCGATGAACCAGTACTTGCCGTTCGGGTTGCCGAACCCGAGCCAGTTGTAGAGATTATCGCGGACGAGTGACTCGTCGAGAGGCATACGCGCAACTGACGAAACTGCCGGAAAGCTGTTTCGTTCTGGGTTTTTTGTCACCACACCTCGCCGCTGGCGAGATCCACGTCGGCATCGAGCTTCGAGGACGGGCAGACGTCTTCGAGAACGCAGTCGTCGCAGTCGGGGTTGCGGGCGGTGCAGGTCGCCCGGCCGTGGTCGATGAACAGGTGGGTGACCCGCCGCCACTCCCCTTCCGAGACGGCGTCCATCAGGTCGGTCTCGATCCGTTCCGGACGGTCCGCCTCCGTGAGTCCGAGCCGGCGTGCGAGCCGCCGGACGTGGGTGTCGACGACGACGCCCTTGACGACGTCGTGGCCGTGCTGAAGCACCACGTTCGCGGTCTTGCGCCCCACGCCCGCGAGGTCGGTCAGCGCGGCCATCGTATCCGGGACCGCGCCGTCGTGCTCCTCGACGAGGATCTCGCCCGTTTCCCGCAGGTAGCCCGCCTTGTTGTTGTGGAAGGTGATACCGTAGATGGCCTCGGCGAGTTCCTCCTCCGACGCGTTCGCGTAGGCCGCGGCCGTCGGGTAGGTCTCGAACAGGGCTGGCGTGACCTCGTTGACGCGCTCGTCGGTACACTGCGCGGAGAGGATCACGGCCACGAGGAGTTCGAGCCGGTTCGAAAAGTCCAGCGAGATGGTCGCGTCCGGGTAGGCGACCGCGAGGCGGTCGAGGACCGCCGCGGCCTGTGCCTCCCGGGAGTCGAGCGAGGTGCCCATGTGGGTCGGTCGGACGGCCCCGATTTGGGCGGTTCGGTCCGGTTCTCCTGCGCTATCGACCGAGATCCCGTCGGCCGACGGGCGAGGGAGCGGTGGTCTTAAACGCGTCTCGGTCGCCCCACGGCACATGAAGGCGACCGCGGTGGCCCACCCGATCCAGGGGCTCGTGAAATACCACGGGATGGTCGACCCCGAGCTCCGGCTGCCCTACCACGACTCGATCAGCGTCTGCACCGCGCCGAGTCACACGAAAACTACTGTGGAGTTCGACGACGCGCTCGACGCCGATCGCTACGTCGTCGACGGACAGCAAGTGGCGGGCCGCGGCGCGGAGCGGATCGGGAACGTCGTCGCCCGCGTGCGCTCGCTCGCCGGCGTGAGTACACCAGTCCGCCTCGAAAGCGAGAGCGACTTTCCGACGAACGTCGGGCTGGGTTCTTCCTCCTCGGGTTTCGCCGCCGCGGCGACCGCGCTCTGTGCGGCGGCGGAACTCGACCTTTCGAACCCCGAACTCTCGACGGTCGCCCGGCGCGGCTCCGCGTCGGCCGCCCGCGCGGTCACGGGCGGATTCTCCGATCTCCGAGCGGGGCTGAACGATCGGGACTGTCGCGCCGAACGGATCGACTCCCCGCTGGAAGGCGAGCTCCGGATCGTCGTCGGCATCGTGCCAGCCTACAAGGAGACCGAGCACGCCCACCGCGAGGCCGCCGAGAGTCATCTCTTCGCGGCGCGGCTCGCACACGTCCACGGCCAGCTCGGGACGATGCGCGATGCGCTCCGGGAGGGCGACTTCGAGCGCGCCTTCGAGTGTGCTGAGGGCGACTCGCTCTCGCTGGCGGCGACGACGATGACCGGCCCGTCGGGGTGGGTGTACTGGCGGCCCGCGACGCTCGAAATCTTCGCCGCGGTGCGCGAGCTCCGCGAGGGCGGCGTCCCGGCGTACTTCTCGACCGACACGGGCGCGACGGTCTACGTCAACACCACCGCCGAGCACGCCGAGCGGGTCGCGGCGCGCGTCGCCGACTGCGGTGTCGAGACACGGACGTGGGAGGTCGGCGGTCCCGCGCGGGTGGTCGAGGACTCGGCGGCGCTGTTCTGAGGTGGGGATGCGTCGGCGATCTCGAGAGGAGGTGTCGGAACGCGAGTTCGCGATCGACCGCGAATCGCTCGGGACCGACCACGAATGCGCGCTCTCACGGCCGATTCGCTCGCGTGAGCAGCTGTGATCGCTCGAGCGACGCGGCGACGACCGCGAGCGCCGGTACATCCGAGCGATCGCCCCGCGATCGCTACCGCTCCGCGAGCCACACCCTCCCCAGCCGATTCGCTCGCTCGGGCTCTCGACTACTACGCACCGCAACCGCGACCGCACCGCCGGCCCTCACTCATCCCTCGCGCGAGATCGCGCACACGGCGGTGCGCGACGCCGTGCGCCAACCGCACCGCGTGCCGGCCCCATCGCGTTCCGTCCTTCCGTCCCCCCCGTCCGGTTCGGCGTTCTCAACCCATTTAACCCGCGAGTCCCTACCGGCGGTGATGAAGGTCGCCGTGCTCGGGGCCGGCTACGCCGGCCTGACGCTCGCCCGACGGCTCGAACGGAAACTCCCCGCCGGGGTCGAGATCGTTCTCGTCAACGATTCGCCCGCCCACCTTGTCCAACACGAGCTCCACCGCGTCGTCCGGCGGCCGTCGCTCGCCGACGGGATCACCGTCGAGCTCGCGGCCGTCCTCGACCGCGCCGTCGTTCGGGAGGCGGTCGTGACCGATGTCGATCACGAGGCCCGGACCGTCGAACTCGAATCGGGCGCGTCGATCGGGTACGACGTCGGGGCGGTCTGTCTCGGCGCTGAGACCGCCTTCTACGGCCTTCCGGGCGTCGAGGAACACGGAACCCCGCTGAAGCGCCTGCCCGACGCCGCGCGCATCCGGGAGGACTTTCTGCGCCTGCTCGGCTCCGGCGGCCCCGACGGCCCCGACGGCTCCGGCAGGTCCAGCGGGTGGAGGGGACGGGTCGTCGTCGGCGGGGCCGGACTCTCGGGCGTGCAGGTCGCCGGCGAGCTCGCCGCGCTCGCCCGCGAGGAGGGGTCGAGGGAGGCGATCGAGGTCGTCCTGCTCGAACAGGCCGGGAGCGTGGCCCCGAACTTCCCCGAAAACTTCCAGGCGGCCGTTCGCGCGGAGCTCGACGACAGCGGCATTGAGGTACGCACCGGGACGGCCGTCGAGCGCGCCACGGCGGAGACGATCGTGCTCGCCGGCGGCGAGGAGCTCGGGTACGGCCAGTTCGTCTGGACCGGCGGCATCCGGGGCCCCGACGCGCTCGGCGGCGAGCGGCCGACGGTGGGGAACGCGCTCCAGTTGGACGACCGGACGTTCGTCGTCGGCGACGCGGCGCGCGTCGTCGACGCCGACGGCGCGGCCGTGCCCGCGAGCGCCGCGGCGGCCATCCGCGAGGCGCGCACCGTGGCCGAGAGCATCGCCGGGATCGTCGAACACGAGCTGGCGACCGGGCGCGACGGGGCGGGCGGCGAGCGGGGCGAACGCTGTCGTGGAGGGCGCACGAGCGGCGAGGACGTCTTCGGGCCACGCCCGGAGCCGTTCAGGTTCGATGCGCCGGGCTGGCTCGTCAGCGTCGGCGACGGCGCGGTCGCCCAGGTCGGCCCGTCGGTCGTTCGGGGGACGGCGGCGAAGGCGCTCAAGACCTCTGTGGGCGCGGGCTATCTCGGGTTGGTCGGCGCGATCCGGAACGCGGCCGACCTCGTGAACGAGGAACTCGCGGCGGACGACCGAGCCGACGGCTGAGGAGCGACGACAGGGGAAGGGCGAAACGAGCGCTGCGACGGGCCGTGAGAAGCGATCGTCAGCGACGTCGCCGGGTGAACCCGCGCATCGCTAGCCCGATCAACAGCAGCGCGAACACCGCGACGATGATCCAGACGCCGATCTGTGAGCTGAGCGCATCGGTGATGGCCGCGAGGATGGGCACGTTCGCGATACGACCGATGGCGAACAGCAACAGCACGAGGCCGAGCAGCGCGAGGCCGATCCGCATCGCGGAGGAGGCGAACCACTCCGCGGGTCCCTCCTCCGGTGGTCTATCGGCCCGCCGGTCCTCGGGCCGACGTTCGCCCGCCTCGGGCTCCCTGCGTTCGGTCCCCTGGGTCTCCCCGCGAGCCCGATCGTCGGCCTTTCGGGTGTCCGACATGGGTCGTTCCCGGCAGCCCGGAGTAATAAACCATGCGCCTGCGAGTGCAGCCGGAGTCCCGCTCAGGGGCGGCTCAGAGAGACGAATCGGCGGCCTCGGTCGGCCCGAGAGCGGAGCGATGGCTCGGCAGTCGAAACGGCGGGTGGGAAACGCGTGGTCTTTGGCCGGTCGACGAACGATCGGCACGACCGTCGTCACCCGAGCCGGGCGCGATACCGATCGAACACCGCTCGATCGGCGACCAGCTGGAGGTGGCCCCGCCGACCGGCGTCGACGTTCCGCGCGGTCGGATCCGACGCGATCGCCCGGCGGGGGAGTTTCGCGTGTTCTTTCGGGACGATCAGCGGGTCACACCGGCTCCAGACCGCGGTGTACTCGACCCCGGGATCAAGCGTCCCGTCGTCGAGCGCGTCGAGGAACGCACTTCCCGGAAGCATGTCCCGTCCGCCCGCGGTCGCCAGCCCGAGCGCGGCCGCGTAGGTCCCTCGATGGGGCGTCCCGAGGGTGACGAGCGAGTCGACGTACCGTGCGCCGCCGCGCTGCTCGATGCACCACCGCGCGGCGAGCCCGCCCATCGAGTGGGCGACGACGTCCACCGCGCTCCCGTGGGCCTCGCTGGCGGCTCGCAGGTGTCGCTCCAGCACCGCCGCGTACCGCTCCGGCGAGTCGACGGTCGTTCCCGGTCGGTCGCCGAGGCTGAGCACGTGGATCGCCTCGCGCGCGTAGCCGTCGTCCACGAGATGGGCGGCCAGCGCGTCCCACCACGGCGTCTCCCCGGTATCCGCATAGCCGTGGACGAGCACGACCGGCTCGTGGCTGGATCGGCGGACCGACGCCGCGTCTCTGTGGCGGCGCGAGCGACCGGTCGCCGCGCCGACGACCGCTGCGACGCCCCGCAGCAGCGACCGGCCGGTCCCGGCGGGTCCGCGGTTCATCGGTGTCGAGCGCACGGACACCAGCGAGTGCAATATAGCTTGCGTCCCCCATCGGCGGCGGACGACGCCGCGAACGACCGGGAACCGGCTACTCGGCGTCCGACAGCCGGTGCCACCAGCGGAGCCACTCCGCGAGCGGTCCGCGGGTGCCCTCGACGCGGACGCGAACGGTTCCGTCGAGGTGCCACCGGGCGAGCGGGGCGTCGGGCCCGAACTGGAGTGGAACGTCGACGGTCACGTCATCGAGCGTGCAGTCGAGACCCTCCTCCCGGTCGATTGCCCCGTCGAGCAGTTCGTCGAGCGCCTCGAACCACGCCGTCTCGCCGCGTGTGGCTCCGGCCGGCCCCGCCACGGCGTCGCCGCTCCTCTCGCGTGCCATCGACCGTCGCTTGGACCGAGGGCAACTTGTACCTTCGCCGTCGCCGTCGCGCCGGCGGACGCCGCCAAACGCGTCCGTCGGCCCGCGCCGACGAGAGCCGAAGACCACTCGCCTCCGACCCGCCGTCCTACCCGTAACGTTAACTTCCCCGACGGGCAAGTCGCCGTATGGCCGCCTACGGCCGGCCGACCCTCCGAGACCTGTTCGACGACGCGCCCACACCCCACATCGCCCACCCGCCGCGCACCCACCGTCGGGACTTCTACGTCGCCACCGACGGCTCCTTCCGGGCCTCGGGCGGCGGGCTGGGCGTGCTCGTCGAGACCCGCGACGGCGAGCGCGTCGCCCGCCTCGCCGTGCCCGACGACGCCCCCGACAACAACGTCGCCGAGTACCGCGCGCTCCACCTCGGGCTGGACGTGCTCGCCGCCCGCACGCCGCCCGACGCGCGCGTGGGCGTGCTCGTCGACCACGACGACCTAGCGGCGAACGCCAACGCCGCCGTCCTCGCCGCCCGACGTCGGGACCGGCCCACGCCGCACACCCCGTCGGTTCCCCCGAAGTCGCGCCACCACTGGCGGGGCATCCGCGCGCGCATCGGCGGCTTCGCCGCGCTCCGGGCGGCACGCATCGACGGTCGGCACAACCCCGCCCACCCACTCGCCAACGCTCCCGGGCGCTACGGCCACGTCAATCAGACCTCCGACCGGTGTGTGCTCCCCGCCGAGCCCGATTCGGACTCGGCCCCGATTCCGCCGCCCTCCCGGGCCGACCGCCACGTTTTTAGAGGGAGATCCTCCGTCGCTCGTGCCTCCGGCGTCTCCGCGAGCGGAGCGAGCGGAGGCGCGAGTGACGGAGGACCCGCACAAAGGTGAGTCAGTAGGTGTAGTCGCTCTCCTGGGCGTCGACGACGGCGACGCCGGCGAGGTTGACGATGTCCTTGACTTCGTCGCCACGCTGGAGGACGTGGACGGGCTCGGCCATGCCCACGAGCATCGGGCCGATCGCCTCCGCGCCGCCGAGGCGCTGGAGGAGCTTGTAGCCGATGTTGCCGGCTTCGAGGTTCGGGAAGACGAGCACGTTCGCGGGCTCGGAGAGGCTCGAGAAGCCGTAGGTCCCCTGGAGAATCTCGTCGACGACGGCGGTGTCGGCCTGCATCTCGCCGTCGACCTCGAAGTCGACCTCCGGGTCGGCCCGGAGGGCGTCGGCGGCTCGTCGGGGCTTTCGCGTACCCTCGTTCTCGACGCTGCCGAAATCCGAGTAAGAGAGGAGGGCGGCCCGGGGTTCGATGTCGAAACGCCGGACGAGTTCGGCAGCGTGGCGCGTGATCTCCGCGAGCACCGACTCGTCGGGATCGAGGTTGACGGTGGCGTCGACACAGAAGACGACGCGGTCGCCGAAGGTGAGCATGTAGACACCGGCGGCGTAGTCGGCGTTCTCGGCGGTGCCGACCACCTGGAGGGGCGGGCGCAGCGCGCCGGGGTAGTGGTGGGTGAGCCCGGTGAGCATTGCGTCGACGTCGCCGCGCTCGACGAGGACGCTGCTCAGGTAGTTGCCGTCCTCGATCAGTTCCTCGGCCTCGCGGCGGGTGACGCCCTTGCGCCGGCGGAGCTGGTGGAGTCGGGTCGCCTCGCGTTCGAGATCGGTCTCCTCGGGGTCGACGATCTCGGGTTCGGTGTCGAACTCCAGTCCGAGACCCTCGATGTGACCGGCGATCAGCTCGCGCTCGCCGACCAGTACCGGGTCGGCGATCTCCTCCTCGATCAGCTGGTGGGCCGCCCGGACCATCTTCTCGTCGTCGCCCTCCGCGAGCGCGACCCGTTTCGGATCGCTCTTGGCCTTGTTCAGGACGACGCGCATCAGCTCCCTGGACTTGCCGAGGCGGGCTTCGAGGTGCTCGACGTAGGCGTCGGGGTCGAGTTCGGTCCGGGCCGCCCCGGAGTCAATCGCGGCCTGGGCGACGGCGGGCGCGACCTCGAAGAGCACGCGGTCGTCGACGGGCTTGGGGATGATGTACTCCGACCCGAACTGGATCGGATCGTCGCCGTAGGCTTTCACGACCGCGTCGGGAACGTCCTCGCGGGCCAGCCGCGCCAGCGCGCGTGCGGCGGCGATCTTCATCTCCTCGTTGATCTCGTCGGCGCGCACGTCGAGCGCGCCCCGGAAGATAAAGGGAAAGCCCAGCACGTTGTTGACCTGATTGGGGTAGTCCGAGCGTCCGGTCGCCATGATCACCTGATCGTCGCGCGCGGACTTGGCCACCCCGTAGTCGATCTCGGGGTCGGGGTTGGCCATCGCGAAGACGATCGGATCGTCGGCCATCGAGCGGATCATCGCGGGGGAGACGATGCCGCCGACCGAGAGTCCGACGAACACGTCCGCGCCGGCCATCGCGTCGCTCAGCGTCCCGTCCTGTGTATCGCGCTCGAACTCCCGCTTGAACTCGTTGACCTCGCCCGCCTCGCCCCGCTCGCGGGTGATGATCCCCGAGGAGTCACACATCGTGATGTTCTCTACGCGCACGCCCAGCGAGACGTAGAAGCGGGCGGTGGCGATGGCGCTCGCGCCCGCCCCCGAGAAGACGATCTCGATCTCGGAGATGTCCTTGCCCGCGATGTCGACCGCGTTCAGGAGGGCCGCCCCGGAGATGATCGCCGTGCCGTGCTGGTCGTCGTGGAACACGGGCACGGACATCCGCTCGCGCAGGCCCGCCTCGATCTCGAAACACTCCGGTGCCTTGATGTCCTCCAGGTTGATGCCGCCGAAGGTCGGCTCCATCGCGCTCACGGCGTCGATGATCGCTTGCGGGTCGGCCTCGTCGAGTTCGATGTCGAAGACGTCGATGTCCGCGAAGCGCTTGAAGAGGACCCCCTTGCCCTCCATGACGGGTTTCGAGGCCTGCGCGCCGATGTCGCCCAGTCCCAACACGGCGGTACCGTTCGAGACCACGCCCACCATGTTGCCCTTCGCCGTGTAGGTGTAGGCCCGCTCGGGGTCGGCGTCGACCTCGCGACAGGGGGCGGCGACGCCGGGTGAGTACGCGAGCGAGAGGTCGTGCTGGGTGTTGGTCGGCTTCGTCGTCGCGATCTCGATTTTCCCGGGCGGCTCGCGGCCGTGATAGTCGAGCGCGTCCTCTTCGAGTCCCATGCCGACACTCCCACGGGGCGCGTTAAAAAGCCTGTCCGACCCGTTCGCGTGTTCCGACCGTCCACCGGAAGCTCACGACACACCAACTGTCGTGCAGAAACCGGTGGGGTGGTCAGAAGAGAGGGCCAGGTGCGGGCGGCTCCCGTGTGTGGTGTGGCTGGCTCGCGGCTGCGCGCCGTCCTCGGCGCGCGACCCCCGCGAGAAACGAGTGGGGCGAGGTGCGAGCGAGACGAACAGCTCGATCGAGCGGGGGAAAAGATCCGCGAGCCGCGAGAGGGCGCGGTCGCGGTGTCTGGTAATCGGGAGTCCGAGCGAGTCGGCTGGGAGGCGCGCGGGCAGTCACAGGGCGCGTGCGGACGCGGCTGTAGCGGTCTCCCTGATGGGGGAGACATCGGCACTCGCGTCACAACGTTGCTCACGGCCGAGAGTCGTCGCTCGCGATCCGGCCAGTTCCGTCGGTTTCACCCGCGTTTCCGCCCGGATCGAACAGACGTAAGTGCGCGCGGCCCCCGAGCAACGGACATGTCCCTCCGGTTTCGCCACCTCGCCGCGACGGCCGCGGGGATGACGTTCGTGCTCATCCTGCTGGGGGTCTACACCGCCGCCGCGGGCGCGGGCCTCTCCTGTGGCGCGCGCTGGCCGCTGTGTGACGGCGCGGTGTTCGGCCTGTTCCCGGCTGACTGGCCGAGCTTTATCGAGTGGTTCCACCGGCTGTTCGCGCTCCTCACCGGGGTCGTCATCCTCGGGACGGCCTCCGCCGCGTGGCGCTACCACGGCGACCGCCGGGTGCGGGCCGCGAGCGCGCTCGCGCTGGTCGTGCTGCCGATACAGATGGCCCTCGGCGCGGCGACGGTCACGGTCTACACCGCGCTCGTGCAGGTGGCCCACCACGCCGCCGCGCTCGTCATCTTCGGGGCGCTGGTGGCGACCGCCGTCTGGGCCTACGACGCGCCCGAACCGGCCGAGCGCGTCGGGACCGCCGCGGCCGCGAGCGCGGACGACTGAGCCGGCCACGCCGAGCGGTTCCGGGAGCGCGAGCGTTGCATGCCGGTAGAGCGGCGTGGCACGCTGTCCCCGCCGCCCGCTGGCGCCGACGGCCGAACGCCACACTGCCGTCCGGTCCGTCACGGCCGACGCCGATCGACGGTCCGCCCGCGCTGGGCGCTGGCCTTATGCCCCCACGCGCCGGCACCCCGGCGTGAAGTCGTTCCCGTCGATGCCGCGCCTCGCCGACGCGCCACCCGAGCTCCTGTCGGGTGGACATCTCTGGATCCTGGAGAAGCTCGACGGCGCGAACGTTCGATTTGCGCTCGCCGACACGGGACAGGTCGTCTTCGGCGACCGGAGTCGTGTCTACGAGGGGGCGCTCCCGGAGCCCTACCGCCACGCGGCCCGCCACGTCCGCGCGTCCCTCGATCGCGGGGCCCTGCGGGAGGCCGTTTCGGACCCGACCGCGTTCGTCTTCTTCGGCGAGGCGATGCACCGCCACGCGATCGACTACGACTGGGAGCGCACGCCCTCGTTTCTCGGCTTCGACGTCTGGTCGGCGGCCCACGAGCGCTTCCTGCCCCCCGACGCCGTCGAGCGAGCCTTCGAGCGTGTCGGCCTCGAACCCGCGAACACGTTCGCAAAGGAAGTGCCCGCACAGCACTTCGAGCCCGCGAGCTACGAGATCCCCCGCTCGGCGTGGTACGACGGGCCCGCCGAGGGCGTCGTGCTCCGGTCGAAGACGGGGCTCCGGGCAAAACTGCTCCACCCCGATTTTCGGGAGGTCGACGACACCGTGCCCGTCGAGACGACCGATCCCGGCGAACTCGCCGCGCGCTACGCGACCGACCGGCGGATCGAGAAAAGAGTGACGAAGCTCGAAGACCACGAGCGACCCGTCGAATTCGATCGAGTCTACGAGCGCGTGCTCGAAGACGTCGTGCGCGAGGAGCACAAGCGGCTGTTCCACGGCGACCGACCGGTGGACATGCGGGCGTTCCGATCGGCGATCGCCGAGCGGGTGCGACGGTATCTCGACGAGCGCGAAGGGTAGCCGCTCGTCGGAAACCCGGGTCGGGCTCGCTCCGGGCCGTGGCTCGAAGTCCGCGGGCGAGAAGTCACGAACGGGCGGGCGAACGGTGTGAGCCACCCCGACTCGGGACACACGAGAGACCGCCCCGCTACCGCCCCGCTCCGCCGCCCCGACCGCACCACAACGCGCCACCGCCGCCTCGATCGATTCGCTCGCTCGGGCCACCGCACCGCCGGCCCTCGCTCACCCGTCCCCCGCGAGCGGACGCGCCGGCGGTGGCACGGAGCGCCACGACACCGCGATCCCTGTCATACTGCGGCTACCGCCGGCTGCACGGGGCCGTCGGTTCGTCGAACTCACTCGCCGTTTCGCAGGTGGTGGAACACGTAGGTCTGGGCGTAGCCCGCGTATTCGCCGCCGAACGCTGCGCGGATGGCCCGGGAGGTCTCCGTGTACGATCCACGCTCGCAGTCGGGGTAGTGCTCGGCGATAGCGCTCCTGATCCACGTGTCGAGCGGGACGGCCTCGAGATACCCCAGCGAGAAGAGGAGAACGCAGTCGGCGACCTTATCGCCGACGCCGACGAACCGCTTGAGGTGCTCGCGGGCGTCCTCGTAGGGGAGGCCCCGCGCCGCGGCGGGGTCGGCCACGCCCTCGGCGACGAGTGTGGCGCTTTCCGCGACGTAGGGAGCACGGTAGCCGAGGGAGAGCTCGCGCAGCTCGGCCTCGGTCGCGGCGGCCAACTGTTCGGCAGTCGGGAAGGCGTGGTAGCTCTCGCCGTCGAACGCTACTTTCTCGCCGAACTCGCGCGCGAGCGCCACCTGCATCCCGTAGATCCGACCGACGCGCATCTGCGCCGAGCAGATGAAACTGATCAGCGAGACAAAAGGTGGATCGCGGACCAGCCGCATCCCGCGGTAGGCGTCGAACGCACTCTGCAGGAGCGGGTCGTCCGGGGTCGCCCTCTGGATGGCGTCGAGGTCGTCGTCGAGCCTGAGCAGGTAGACGAGGAGAGGCTCCGCGTCGGTCGTCGCCTCCCACTCGATCCGGCCGTCGACCTGCCGGGCGCGGACCACCGCGGGCTCGTCCGCAGGCGCGAGGCTCGCGGGGACGACGGTGTGATACCACGCCGAACCCCCCTTCGCGGCCACAGCCTCGTACATCCGACCGTCTGCGCGCCGCCAGCCGTAGGTCTGGCCGCTCTCGACGGTGGCCTGGAGGTCGAATCCGCCCCGAAGATCGCCGATGTCGATCGCGCCGGTGTCCATCCACCGGCGCGAGGCGCGACGGCCGTTTTCGCCTTTCGGCTCCGCGGAGCGGTGGCGGCCCGGTCCCCGGTCGCGGCGGGCCCTCGCTCGGCCCAAGCCCAACGTTCATACCACCGGCCGGAGAACGCGGCACATGGACTGTCGAGTCGTCGTCGAAGCGGCCGTGCCGGTCTACGACGTGCGCACGGCCGACGAGGCGATCCGGATCGCCATCTCGAAGGTCGGCGAGATGATCAACCCCGACCTCAACTACGTCGAAATCGAGATGGGCTCGCGGACCTCCCCGACCGGCGAGGAGCTCGATCCGGCCTTCGTCGTCGCCGACGACGCGCTCGTCGCGCTCGAACTCGAAATGAGCGTGTTCAACGTCGAGCGCGAGGAGCACGCCTCCCGGATCGCACGCAAGGAAATCGGCCAGCGCCTCGCCGACATCCCGCTCAAGGTGCTCGAAGTGGCGGTGCTCGACGACGGCGACGCCGAGGACGGGCGGGGAGCCGACGACGCCGGAACGGCAGATAGCGATTCGACCGAACCGACGACCGACGGCGACGTACTGCCCGAGTTCGACGAACTGCTGGAGGAGTAGCGCGGCTCCGCTCTCCGGTCGGGTTCGACGAGCGGGCGGCCCGCGGATCTGTCGGAATAGCAGCCGACCCGTGTTTCTCCTGCGTCGGTCGATCCCCGCTGTCGATTTCGACGGGCGTGATACCCCGACGGCCTGCTACTCCCGGCAGCGAACGATCCGAGAACGCAGTCGGCCGTTCAGTCGGCGGTCGCGGGGACCGTCTCCCCTTCTTCGGCGTCGGCCCGGGTCAGCTCGGCCGTGAGGCCCGATGCGAGAGCGAACACGGCCGCCTTGTGGTCCGTCTTCGACTTGTGGATCGACGTGGGCCGGACCCCGTGAGCGTCGTACTCCTCGTGCTCGACCGGCGTCCCCGTGCGTTGCTCGTGGTGTTCGCAGATCTCTGCAAGCAGGCCGTGGAGGTGAATGAGCTCCTGCTTTTTCATAGTCGTCCTCCCTTAGCGACTGGAGGGTTATAGTAGTATCTTGATCCTCGTTAGCACGCAGTCCGGCGAACGGGGCCGTCCCGGGCCCTGTCCCGCGTCTCGCCGATCGGCCGAACGCACGCACGGCTATCGTCGCCCCGCCCAGGTCAGTACGGCGCTTCGAGGCGGGGCCGGCCCGTACGAGCGCGGCGAGACCGGCAATCGTGACGGCCCGAACCGCAGAGACGGGGCTCGCTGCCGAGCAGTGTCGAACTCGCTGCCGGACGGTTCGTGCGGTCGCTCTACCGGTTTGTACACGCGATACGGCCAGCCTCGGCCCCGCGCGGCGGCACGACACACTCGTGCGAGCGGCTTCGCGGCCGCGCGGATGCACAACCGACCGCTCGGCTCGACCGAGGCGCGGCGACCGAACCTTCACACGGCCATGACGCCGCCTTCGGCGTCGAGGAGCTCCTTGTACCGATTGCGGATGGTGACCTCGGAGATGTCGGCGACCTCGCTCACCGCGCCCTGGGTGACCTTCTCGTTGGTGAGCAGCGCGGCGGCGTACACCGAGGCGGCCGCCAGCCCCACCGGGCTCTTCCCGCTGATGATGCCGCGCTCCTTGGCGTTTTCGAGCAGCTCGCGGGCGCGGCGCTCGGCCTCCTCGGAGAGGTCGAGCCCGGAGGCGAAGCGGGGGACGTAGCTCGCGGGGTCGGCGGGCTGAATTTCGAGGCCCAGCTCCCGCACCACGTACCGGTA
>PXRN01000027.1 GCA_003021045.1 Halobacteriales archaeon QS_4_69_34
CCGTACTCGAAAAACGGCGAGCAGAAGACCAAGCCCACCCAGCACAGCGTGAAGGAGCTCCGCTCGATCGGTTTGCAGCCCGACATCGTGGTGGGCCGCTGCGGGGACGAACTCGCCCCCGAAACCAAAGAGAAGATCGCGCTGTTCTGTGACGTGCCCGAGGACGCGGTGTTTTCGAACCCCGACGTCGAGGACATCTATCGCGTCCCGCTGATGGTCGAGTCCGAGGGTCTCGACGAGTACGTGATGGAGAGACTGGGGATCGAGCGCGAGGCGCTCCCCACCGACGAACGCACGAGCCAGTGGCGCGACCTCGTGACCCGCGAGCAGTCCGGAACCGTCACCATGGCGCTCGTCGGCAAGTACGCCCTCGAGGACGCCTACCTCTCGATCCACGAGGCGCTCAAACACGCCGGGCTGGAACGGGGCGTCGAGGTCGACGTGCGGTGGGTCGACGCCGAGGAGATGGCCAGCACTCATCAGGAGCGGCTCCGGGCCGCGGACGCGATCGTCGTACCCGGCGGGTTCGGCAGCCGCGGGACGGACGAGAAGATCGCTGCCGTCCGGTACGCCCGCGAGCACGGCGTCCCCTTCCTCGGTCTGTGTCTGGGCTTCCAGATGGCCGTCGTCGAGGCCGCGCGGAACGTCTGTGGGCTGGAGGGCGCGGATTCGACCGAGATGCATCCCGACACGTCCCATCCGGTGATCGACCTCCTGCCCGAGCAGTACGACCTCGAAGACCTCGGCGGGACGATGCGGCTGGGGGCCCACGAGACCACGATCGATCCGGGCACGCTCGCGGCCGCGCTCTACGGCGATACCTGTACGGAGCGCCACCGCCACCGCTACGAGGTCAACCCCGAGTACATCGAGGCCTTGGAGGCGGGCGGCCTCCGCTTTTCTGGCCGGGCGAACAACCGGATGGAGATCCTCGAACGCCCCGAGCATCCCTTCTTCTTCGGGACGCAGTTCCACCCCGAGTTCCGCTCGCGGCCCGGCCGGGCGAGTCCACCCTTCGTCGGGCTGCTCGACGCCGCGCTCGCCGAACGCGACGCCGACGGCCGTGATGCCGACAGCCGTGATGCCGATGGACGCGACGCCGACGGCGGGAGCCGAAGGGAGCGTCCCGACGAACGCGAATCGGAGGTCGAGGCCTAATGGTCGAGCCGGAGGGATTCGTCGATCGGGCGGTCGCGGAGATCCGCGAGGAGGTGGGCGACGCGAGCGCCGTCATCGCGCTCTCGGGCGGGGTCGACTCGTCGGTGGCGGCCGCGCTCGCCTACGAGGCCATCGGCGACCGGCTGACTCCCGTGTACGTCGACACCGGCCTGATGCGCGAGGGCGAGACCGAGGGAGTCCGAGAGACGTTCGCGTACATGGATTCGCTCCGGATCGTCGACGCCGAGGACAGATTCCTCGACGCGCTCTCGGGGGTGACCGATCCAGAGGCGAAGCGCCGCGCGGTCGGCGAGGGGTTCATCCGGGAGTTCGAGCGCGAGGCCCGCGAGTCCGAGGCGGATTATCTGGTGCAGGGGACGATCTACCCCGACCGGATCGAGTCGGAAGGAGGCATCAAGTCCCACCACAACGTCGGCGGGCTGCCCGAGCGGATCGACTTCGAGGGCATCGTCGAGCCGGTCAGGGAGCTCTACAAGGACGAGGTGCGCGAGGTCGCCCGCGAACTCGACTTGGAGGCGCTCGTCGCCGAGCGGATGCCCTTTCCGGGGCCGGGCCTCGCGGTGCGGGTCGTCGGCGAGGTCACCGCGGAGAAACTCCACGTGGCTCGCGGGGCGACCGCGGTCGTCGAGGACGAACTGGAGGCGTACGACCCGTGGCAGGCGCTTGCCGCGGTGGTGGGGAAGGCCACGGGCGTGAAGGGCGACAACCGGGTTCACGGCTGGGTCGTCGCCGTGCGGTCGGTCGAATCGCGCGACGGGATGACCGCGCGCGCCCAAGAGATCGACTGGGAGACCCTCCAGCGGATCCAGTCCCGGATCACGGGCTCGCTGCCCTCGGTCTCCCGGGTGGTCTACGACGTCACCCACAAGCCGCCGGCGACCATCGAATACGAGTAGCTATATTACCGCCCGCGCCGTCCGTCCGGCGTGTGCGCCGCCTCGCCGTCGCTCCCCGCGCGTGCCACACATCACCCATGACGGTGCTCTCCGCCGAGTTCTGCCCCCGGTGTGGGGAATCGCTGGGTTCGACGCGGTTCGAGGGCCGGAAGCGACGCCACTGTGAGACGTGCGACGAAATCGTCTTCCAGCAGCCGATGCCCGCCGCCGGGGTCGCGGTCGTCGACGGACGGGGCGTCCTCCTCGTCCGGCGGACGGGACCGCCCCACGCCGACTCGTGGGCGATCCCGGCGGGCGTCATGGAGCACGACGAGCGCCCCGCGGCGACCGCGGTGCGCGAACTCGAAGAGGAGACGAGCGTCGCGGCATCGACCGAGGATCTCACTCTGTTCGACACCTGGCAGCACGAGCGTCCGAACGAGGGCATCTGTTCGGTCACCGTCGGCTACGCCATCCAGCGATCTGACGCGACCGGCGAGCCGGCGGCGGGCTCGGACGCGGGCGACGTACGGTTCTGGCGGCTCGGAGAGGAGAGGTCGGGAGACGAACTGCGGCCGGGGGAACGATCGAGAATGCAACGAGCCATCGAGGCGGTGGAGAGATGACGGACACGAACGCAGTACGGACGGCCGTGATCGCCGGGCCGGATAGCGACGGACTGGGCGACGCGCTCGCCGAGCGCGGGCTGTCGGTCGTGCGGATCGAGGGGCTCGCCGATCGGCCGGCGCTCGAACGGGCGGGCATCGTCGACGCGGAGCTGTTCGTGCTGACCGACGTCGGCCAGGCCACCGCGATCCCGATCGCGCGCGACCTGACCGACGTCGAGGGCGTCGGCGAGAACAGCGCGCTCCGGGTGGTCGTCTACGCGAGTGCGTCGCTCCCGGCGTTCGCCGCGGGGCAGGCCGACCTGCTCGTCGACCCCGCGCTGCTCGATCCCGAGGTGGTGGCCGAGGAACTCGCCGGTTGAGGAAGGGCGGCGAGTCAGTCACCCTCCACCCGGAACTCCTCGACGACTGCCTCGGCCCCGTCCCGGGCTCACCGGACCCGCTCGCGACGCACTCCGCGTAGCGCATCGTGAACTCGCGGACGGTCGAGAGCCTCGTCGTGTCCCTCGATTCCCTCGCGGAGCACGGTAGGCTCTCGCGCTCGCCCGGCTCGTCTTGAACGGCACTGACGCGTCAGACGTCCCCGTCGTAGCTCCGGCACTCGGCTCGGGCTTGAGGCGGACGCCGAGCGCGCTCACGGCGTGCTCGTAGCGGATCGGCTGCTGGGCGCTGTACCTTCCGCCGTCGTGGGCCGACTCCTCGACCCGCGACCCGCCCTCGGGAAGCCGGTCGTCGCGCTCGCTCATCGTCGGGCTCGTCGATCCGGACGGGCTGAACTCTCCGGCTCGCGACGAGTCCGTGATCGATCGTAATCGGGGAACGGTTTTTCGGACGAGCCGGTCACCCGGTGGCGAGCGAGACGAACAGGTACACGGCTGCACGCTGCGTGTACGGCGCTCCCGGCCGATTCGTGCGCCCGGTTCGGTGGGTCGATCGAACGAAACGCGGACCGGGAGAGCCGGGACACACGAGAGACCGCGACCGCTCCGCTCCCGCGACCGCCCCGCTACCGCCTCGCGGCCACACGCCTCCCCAGCCGATTCCTTCGCTCGGGCCCGCCGCACCGCAACCGCAGCCTCGCTCAGTCATCTCGCGCGAGTCCGCGCCCACCCACCGCGGCGCGTTTCCCGCGCCAGCAGCGATGTATCCGCACGGCCCGCGTCCCACGACTCGTCTCTCACCGTGCGAGCGCCTCAGAACGGCAGCCGGCCGCGTAGAAAGCTCTCTGCCGTCCGGACGAGCGAGGGGCGGGCGATTGCGTCCATCTCCCGGTCGGTGAGCGCGAAGTCGAACACGGCCAGGTTGGCCCGGAGGTGCTCGCGGCTCGTCGACTTCGGGATCGCCACCACCCCGTCCTGCTGGATCAGCCACCGCAGCGCGACCTGTGCCCCGCTTTTCCCGTAGCGTGCGCCGATCGCGTCGAGCGTGTCGTCGTCGATCGCGCCGCCGTGGGCCAGCGGGCTGTACGCCGTCAGCACGAGGTCGTGGATCCGACAGTAATCGAGCAGTTCGGTCTGGTCCCAGAAGGGGTGATACTGCACCTGGTTCGTGAGGATCGGCGCGGGCGAGGCCTCGCGGGCGCGCTGGAGCCGGTCGACCGAGAAGTTGCTGACGCCGACGTGGCGAACCAGCCCCTCGTCGACGAGCTTGCCCATCGCGTCGAGCGTCTCGGCGTCGGCCACGGTCGGGTGGGGCTGGTGGATCAACAGGAGGTCGACGTACTCCGTTCGGAGCCTGTTCAGGCTCGCGCGGGTCGAGCGCACGACGCCCTCCGCGGTGCGGTTCGAGAGGGCGAGCTTCGTCGTCAGGAAGACCTCCTCGCGGTCGACGTCGGCGGCGGCGATCGCCGCGCCGACCGCGCGCTCGTTGCCGTACATCTGTGCGGTGTCGACGTGGCGGTAGCCCAGTTCGAGCGCCTCACCCACCGCGCGCCGGCAGGTCTCGCCGGTCATGCGCCACGTTCCGAGCCCGATCGCCGGAACCTCCACGCCCTGTGCCGTGACGTGCTCCATGCACCCGTGACGATCCGGAGCGACCTATATCTGTACGTTGGCGCAACCGCCGATCAAGCGGCGGTGTGAAGCCGGGAGAAACGGCGGTGAGCGGGCGGGCAAGGCGGATGAGGTCGGGACGGCTGCGGTCGGCGCGCGTCCGCGGTCGCGTGCTCGCGGTGCTCGCGGTCGGCGTCTCGACCGACCACGCCCGAAGCGCGAGGCGGCCGCAACGTCGTGACGGTCGCACGGCCCGCTGTTCGCGGTCTACCACACACTCGAATGCACCGAATCGCACGCATCGGAGCGGGACGCTCAAGGCGCGGGCAGCCCTCGAAACGCACGTGACGGAGGGCTACGTGGTGGCGATCAAGCGCTCGGCCAGGCGGACGAGCGCCGCGGCCGGGGCGTGGGTCAACGAGGCGGGCACACGGCGCGCGTTCGACTCGAAGGCCGCCGCACGCGAGTGGGCCCGCGAGGCCAGCGCGGAGAGGGACGTGTGGATCCAAGACGCCCTCCCGGCCGACGCGAGCGGCGTCGACGGCTACCTCGTGGGCGGTCGGCGGCCCTCGGGCGCACGGGAACGCTCCTCGACAGACGACGGTCAGTCGGCCATCGACGTGTTCTAAGTCGGCGAAGAACCGATCGACTGCGGTGCGATTTCGACCGCGAACGTCGATGCATACGAGAACCGCAACCGCGACCGCCCCGCGGACCGCACCGCCCACTCACCTCTCCGGCCGATTCGCTCACGGCGGGCCACCGCACGCCGGCCCCGCCGCTCACTCATCCCTCGCGCGGCGTTCGCGGTCGCGTGCTCGCGGTGCTCGCACGACTGTGAGCGCGCCGACCGCACCGACCCCACGTCCCGTTTCGTCGGCGGTCGTGACCGATCGACTCGTCGCCGTTCGGCTGGGCGTCGCCGCGGAGGGGACACCGCTTTGTGGCTCGGAGTTCACCCTCTTCCATGGACGAACCGCGTGGATCGAGTCGCTCCTCGAACCGCAGGGCGGCGCTGCTGGCGGTGATCCCCTTTCTCGCGCTCGGGCTCGCCGACGTGGTGCTCTTGCTGTTCTGGGGGATCGACCCGCTCTGGGGGTTCATGATCCTCCCGCCGATCCTGTTTATGTGCGTGCTGGCGTGGATCGGCTTCCGGAGCGGCTTCATCGGCGACCGCACCGAGGAGGCCGACGGCACGGGCCAGCCCCGGTGATCGACGAGGGTTCCGATTTCGATGTGGCCACCGTGCCCTCATCCCGACCCGTCGTCCGGGCCACTGCTCCCCTCACTTTGGAAGTCAAAGCCGATCACAGCACTCGTTTCGACGACAGCGGGCGCGGCTCCGGATTTCGAACCGTCGAGAAGCGCCGGGGGTGAGATTTGAACTCACGAGTCCGTGTGGACAGTTGCTTTCGAGGCAACCGCCTTGGCCAGGCTAGGCTACCCCGGCTCACCCGGTCGTTCCCCCGACATCGGTATATCCGTTTCGGTCGCCGGACCAGTAATCATAAGCGGTCGCCAGCCCCCGCCCGACCATGGACGTCGGCGAGGCCGCCGAGGCCTGCGAGGACGTGCTGGCGGCGGTCGAGTCGGCGATCGTCGCCGACCGCGGGTTCCTCGAACGTGTCCTGCTCGGGGTGCTCGCGCGCGGACACGTCCTCCTAGAGGACGTTCCCGGCACCGGAAAGACCCTCACCGCACGG
Source organism: Halobacteriales archaeon QS_4_69_34 (assembly GCA_003021045.1). Classification (GTDB taxonomy): domain Archaea; phylum Halobacteriota; class Halobacteria; order Halobacteriales; family Halococcaceae; genus PXRN01. The sequence continues at coordinate 6,375 of PXRN01000027.1, forward strand.
AGCGTCGCCCGGGCGCTCGGACTCTCCTTCTCGCGGGTGCAGTTCACGCCCGACCTCCTGCCGGCGGACGTGACGGGGAGTCACATATTCGACGAGGGCGACCGGAGCTTCGAGTTCTCGCCCGGGCCGATCTTCGCCAACGTCGTGCTCGCCGACGAGATCAATCGTGCGCCACCCAAGACGCAGGCCGCGCTGCTGGAGGCGATGGAGGAACGCCAGGTCACGGTCGGGGACGAAACCCACGCCCTGCCCGAGCCCTTCCTCGTGATCGCCACCCAGAATTCCGTCGAGATGGAGGGCACCTTCCCGCTCCCGGAGGCCCAGGTCGATCGCTTCCTCGTGAAGGCGGCCATCGGCTACCCCGACGAAGCGGGCGAGGTCGAGCTCCTGCGACGGCGGGCGGACCGCGAGCGGCGGAGCCCGACCGTCGAGGCGGTGCTCTCGGGCGAGACGGTGCGCGCGCTCCGGACCGTGCCCGAGACGGTGCGCGTCGAGGACGACCTCCTCTCCTATGCGGTCGCCATCGCGCGAGCGACCCGCGAGGACGCCGACGCCGCGGTGGGGGTCTCCCCGCGGGGCACCCAGCGGCTGTTCGAGGCGAGCCGGGCCCGGGCCGTACTCTCCGGGCGCGGGTTCGTCACGCCCGAGGACCTCAAAGGGGTCGCCCGGCCGGTGCTCGCCCACCGGCTCGTGCTCACGCCCGACGCCGCCGTCGAGAACGTCGACAAGCGTGCGATCGTCGAGAGCGTGCTCGAATCAGTGCCGGTGCCGACCGTCGAGTGAGCGGCGGCCGAAGACCGCCGACGCCTCACTCGCGGAGGGCGGCGACGAGCAACACGGCACCCAGGAGGAGGGCGACGAGCGCGAGCGGCGAGCCGCCACCCGCGAGCGCGAAGGCGAGCAGGCCGACGCCGGCGGCCGTCGTGAGCAGCCCCGCGCTCGCGCCGGCGTGAACGAGCTCTGCGCGCGCCGTGTCGGCCGCCCGACCGAGCTGCTCGCCGACGCCGATGGCGTTCTCGCCGGCGTCCCACACGAACGCGGTCGCGGCGACCGCGACCAGCAGCCGCACGGGACCCCCTCCGAGGACGCCAGCGAGCAGCGCGCCCGCGAAGAGCCCGGCGACGCCGACGCCCAGCGCGGCCCGTGACCCACGGAGGACGCCCACGGCGACGGCGACTCCCCCTCCGCCGCCGACGAGCAGCGCGAGCACCGAGACGGCGCTCGCGGCGAGCGCCACGAGCACCGCGCCCAGCGCCAGCGCGGCGCTTAGCCGGGCCGGCGAGCGGTCGGTCGCCGGACCGCCCGTCATCGCTCCCGCCCGGCGCGTGCGAGCGCGGCCGCGAGCGACTCGTCGGCCGCCCAGTCGATCGCCGGAATCCCGTCCCGTCGGAGCTCACTCAGCCGGTTGTCACGCTCGATCCGCGCGAGCTGGCGGCCCGGTGTGTCCTCCACCGTTGGATCGGGGGCGAGGGTCGTCACGGAGTGGCCGTGGGCGTCGAGCCGGCGGGCGACGCTCGCCGCGTAGTCGTCACACAGCGGCGAGCACAGGACCACTTGGGCTTCCCCGGGCAGCCGGCGTCGCAGCCGTCGGAGCCGGATCGAGGGGAAGAAGGGCTCCTCGGGCGGCGTCGGCGACAGCGCGGGGTGGGTCCCCAGCAGCTCGCGGAGGCGGGCGCGGTGGGCCGTGCCAGCCCCGGGGGCGAGCCAGCACGGCTCGGGAGCGAGCGCCGCCACGCCCACCCGGTCGCCCGCTTCCAGCAGCCCGACGGCCACCCGGCCCGCGGCCCCGGTGACCCGCTCGACGGCGCTCTCGGCGTTCTCGCCGGGCGCGCGATAGGCCGCCTCGCGCGCGTCGATCAGGAGCACGACCACGGCGGCGCGCTCCTCCCGGAAATCCACCGTCGAGAGATCGCCGCCGGCGGCCAGCCGACGCCAGTCGACGCGCGAGAGCGGATCGCCCGGCCGGTACTCGCGGGTGGCGTGGAACTCGACGCCCGGACCGCCGATCGCGGTCGGAATCCGCCCGACCTGTCCCGTCGTCCGGGCGCGCGGCGCGAGCGAGACCCCGGCCCCGAGCGCCGGCACGCAGGTCAGCCGGGTTTCATCTACGGTGGTGACCCGGGTCGCGCGCTCGGCCGCGCCGGTGGCGTCCCGCGCGAGCGCGAGCGCCGGCTCGAAGCGGTGTGCGCCCCGCGCCGCCGTGACCGCGTAGGAGAACCGTGCCTCGTCGCCCGGGCGCAACGCGGTCCCGAGCCGAGGTGAGCCCGCGGCGACGGCGAGCCCCGGGGGAACGCCGTCGACCACCCGCACGTCGGCGAGGAAGGCATCGCCGGCGTTCCGTACCGTGACCTCGACGCCCACCGCCGCGCCCGGCTCGGGGTCGGTCTCCTCTAGCGTTCGGTCGAGTTCGAGGTCGATCTTCGGGGGACGTGCGGCGCGTGCCGCGGCGGCGACGGCAACCCCGACGACGCCCGCGAGCACGACCGGCGGGCTCGCGGTGAAGATCCCGACCGCGCCCGCGAGCAGGGCGAGCGCGCTCGCGCCGCGCCAGCGCCCGGTCCGTCGATCGATCGTCTCGCCCACGCTCGGTTGACGCGAGCGATCCTCGGCGTCGGGCCGCCGTTCGGTCCCATCCCTCCCGGTCGTCGTCAAGTCCGGTCCGCCGGCGTCGCGTTCGGGACCTCCGGTGTCGCGTTCCCGAGTCCCGGTGGCCCGCTCCGGATCACCGGCGGTCCGCTCCGAACCGCTCCATGCGGTCATCGACGCCCCTCGCTCGCGACGCGGCGCGAGAGCGCGTCGATGGCGGTGTGCGCGCCGAGCGCCGCCGCGGCCGCGAGCGTGCCGACGGCGAGGGCGACGATCGCGGAGCCTGCGGCCGCGCGGTCCATGCGTGCCCGAACAGCGGCCGTGGTGAAAAGCCTCACCCGGGCGGATCGACTCGACGCCGAGCGCGCTCGGGGGCCGAACAGCCCTCCCGGGCGGTCGATCCAGTACGGTTCGTCGGCGGCGACACCGGGAACACTGCGAGCGAGGCGTCGGCTGGACGTGTCGCGGTACGGCTGGCGCGGACCCACGCGCCGCCCCGTCGGCGCACGCTCGTGTGAGGGGAGGGGCGCGAGGTGCTCCCCGTCGCACCTCGATGGCGAACGGGGAGGAACGACTCACGAGCCACGCGCGGGCGGTGGTCGCTGCCGGGTGCGGTCACGATCGTGTCCGCGATGTAGCGCGGTGTGGAGGGGTCACGTCCGGCTCGCGAGCCGTTCGGGTTCACGTGGTCCCAGCGCCGTGACCTGAGTGTCGTGGTCCCGATCCGGAACGCGATGGACAGCGATTAGTCGTCCCCGGCGGTACTCATCGCATGGAGACCACGGCCGCGTTCGCGGGGCTTTCCTGTACCGACTGCGGGGCGGCGTTCGACGCCAGAGCGTCCACCGCCGACGCGGCGACCCACCGCTGTCCCGACTGCGGCGGCATCCTCGATCCCGAGTACGACTACGACGCCGTCGACCTCGCGCGCGAGGACCTCCAAGCGCGCCCGTTCGACGGCCTCTGGCGCTACGAGGAGCTCCTTCCTCTCCCCCGGGAAGCGGCGGTCACCATGAACGAGGGCACCACCCCGCTCGTCGAGTGTCCCGCGCTCGCCGACGAGCTCGGCGTCGCCCGCCTCCTGATCAAAGACGAGGGCCACAACCCCACCGGAAGCTTCAAGGACCGCGGCGCGACCCTCGCGGTCTCGGCCGCCGCCGAACACGGCGCGAGCGACGTCGCCCTCCCCACGGCGGGCAACGCGGGCCAGGCTGCCGCCGCCTACGCGGCACGCGCAGGCCTCGACGCCCACGTGTTCGTCCCCTCGCGGGCGAGCTTCGTGACCAAGGCGATGATCAACGTCCACGGCGGCGAGATGACCGTCGTCGAGGGCCGGTTCGCCGACGCCGCCGACGCCTACGCCGACGCCGCGGAGAGCAACGACTGGTACTCGGTCGGCTCGTTCGTCACGCCCTACCGCCACGAGGGTAAGAAGACGATGTACTACGAGATCGCCGAGCAGCTCGACTGGGCGGCCCCCGACCGGATCGTCTACCCGACCGGCGGCGGCGTCGGCTTGGTGGGAATGTACAAGGCCGCGCGCGAGCTCCGCAGGCTCGGGTTCGTCGACGAGCTCCCGGGGATGTACGCCGCCCAGTCCGCCGGCTGTGCGCCGATCGTCGAAGCCGTCGAGGGCGGCCGGAGCCGCCACGACCCCTGGGAGACCCCCGATACGATCTGTGGCGGCATCGAGATCCCCGATCCCGGCGCGAGTCCCCTGATCGTAGACGCCATCGCGGAGAGCGACGGCGGCGCGGTCGCCACCCCCGACGAGGCGATCCTCGACGCCGCGATCACCGTCGCCCAGCACGCCGGCATCGAGATGGGCGCGACCTGTGCGGCGGCCGCCAGCGGCGCGTGGGAGCTCGCCGAACGGGGCGAGTTCGACGCCGGCGACACGGTGGTCCTCGTGAACACCGCTGCCGGCAACAAGGAAGACGACGTCCTCCGGAGTCACCTGATGGGGAGGGGGGTCTGACGCACCCACTTTTGTGCAGTGTTCCCTGTCGCCCCCGCCCACTTTTTCGCACGAGGTCCGCTGTCACTCGTACCTGCGGCGTCTCCGCGAGCGGAGCGAGCGGAGGCTCGTCGGAGCTTCGCTCCGACGGCGCTCGCTTTGCCGAACCCCCTGTAAAACCTGGAGGAAAAGACCGCGAGCGGACGACCGGCCGAAGGGAGGTGGGGAGCTCGCGGGAGCAGGGCCGGCGCGCAGACGGAGGCGTGACCGATGGCCGTAATCCCGCGGCCACCGGACGAACCTCGGCCTGCCCCGCTCGAATCTGCATGGTATAGAGAGGAGATGGGTGGGAGGGAAAGACGTCGGCGGAGTCGGCGCACTCGGCCAGGCAGCAAGGGTTTAACACCGGCTGTACCGGAGATCGGGCATGGCCACAGGCGAGAGACGAGCGCAGCGTGGACCCGCCCTCTCGGTGGACGCGCTCGGTCACAACCACCCGGAGGCCGCCGAGTACCGCGCGCTCGCGTCGGCGCTCCGCGAGCGCGTCGCCGGCGAGGTGCGCTTCGACGAGTACGCACAGATCCTCTATGCCACCGACGGTAGCGTCTACGGCGCGCGTCCGGCGGGAGTGGTCTGTCCGACGGACGCCGCGGACGTACAGGCCGCCGTCGAGGTCGCGAGCGAGCACGACGTGCCCGTCCTGCCCCGAGGCGCGGGCTCGTCGCTCGCGGGACAGGCCGTCGGGCCGGGCTGCGTGGTGCTGGACTGTTCGCAGCACATGGACGCAATCCTCGACGTCGACCCCGATCGACAGGAGGCCACGGTTCAGCCGGGCGTCGTCCAGGACCACCTCGATACTCGCTTGGCCGAGCACGGCCTGAAGTTCGCGCCTGATCCCGCCTCCTCGAACCGCGCGACGCTCGGGGGCTCGATCGGCAACAACTCGACGGGCGCACACTCGGTCCGCTATGGAATCACCGACGCCTACACCGAGGAACTGCGGGTCGTGCTCGCCGACGGCTCGCTGATCCACACCCGCGAGGTCGTCCTCGACAGTCCCGAGTGGGAGGGGGTCGTGGGAGGTGACGACCTCGAAGCGAGGCTCTATCGTACTGTCAGACGGCTGGTCGAGAACAACGCCGACGCGATCGACGAGCGCTACCCGACGCTCAAGCGGAGCGTCTCGGGCTACAACCTCCAGAAGGTGATCTACGCGAACGACGCCGGCGAGCGCTGCATGAATCTCTCGAAGCTGTTCGTCGGCGCGGAGGGCACTCTCGGCGTCGTGGTCGAGGCGACCCTCGGGCTCGTGACGGTACCCGAGGAGACCGCACTGGCGCTCTACTGCTTTCCGACGCTCACCGACGCGATGGCGGCCGTGCCCGAGGCTCTAGAGTACGACGTGAGCGCGGTCGAGCTGATGGACGAGGAGGTGTTCCGGCTCGCGGGCGAGTCCGCGGAGTTCGCCCAGTACGCCGAGCCGATCCCCGAGGGGACGGCCGCGGCCCTGATGATCGAGTTCGACTCCGAGCTGTGTGCAGACTTCGAGGCCGCCATCGGGGAGACGAACGCCCGCTTCGTCGAGCAGGGCGAGGCGTTCGACGTGTTGGAAGCCTACGCGCCCGACGAACAGGAGATGCTCTGGAAGCTCCGCAAGGCCGCGATCCCGCTGCTGATGAGCCTCGAGGGCGACCCGAAGCCCTACCCGTTCATCGAGGACGCTACCGTGCCCCCCGAGGAGCTCGCCGAGTACGTCGGCGAGTTCGAGGCGGTCCTGGAGAGCCACGGCACCTCGGCGGCCTATTTCGCCCACGCCGGCTCGGGAACGCTGCACATCCGGCCGATCCTCTCGCTCAAGGAGAGCGAGGGCATCGAGACGATGCACTCCATCAGCGAGGACGTCACGGACCTCGTGCTCGCCCACCACGGGGCCTTCTCGGGCGAACACGGCGACGGCCTCGCGCGCACGGCGTTCAACCCGAAGATGTACGGCCCACAGCTCTGGAGCGCCTTTCAGGAGCTGAAGCTCGCGGCCGATCCCGACGTGCTGTTCAACCCAGGGACGGTCGTCTACTGGGAGGGGACCGAAGAAACCGACGACGCCGACCGGAGCGACGACGCGGCCGAGCAGGGCGGCGCAGCGACCGCCCCGCCGGCGTCCGGGCGCGGCGTCGGCGCGGACATGCGCGAGCACCTCCGCTACGGCGCGGACTACGCCTCGATCGAGCCCCAAACCACCCTCGACTTCGACGACGAGGGCGGCTTCAGCCACCTCGTCGAGCTGTGTAACGGCTGTGGGACCTGCCGTCAGACCGACTCGAACACGATGTGTCCGACCTACCGCGCCTCCAAGGAGGAGATTCAAACGACGCGGGGCCGGGCGAACATGCTCCGGGCGGCCATTTCCGGAGAGCTCCCGGAGGACGAGCTCTACACCGAACGGTTCCAGGCGGAGGTGCTCGACCTCTGTGTCGGCTGCAAGGGCTGTGCCTCGGACTGTCCGACCGGCGTCGACATGGCGAAGCTCAAGGCCGAACTCAAACACGACTATCACGGCGAGGAGGGGGTCGCGCTCAGGGAGCGGCTGTTCGGAAACATCGATCGGGTAGCACGAGTCGGCAGCGCCCTCGCGCCCCTGTCCAACTGGCTCCCGGGCGTGCCGGGCGCGCGGGCGGCCATGGAGAAAGCGGTCGGCATCGCACACGAGCGCGAACTCCCGACGTTCACCCGCCGAACGTTCGAGGACTGGTTCGCGGCCCGCGGCGGGGCGCAGGTCCCCCGCGAGGACGCTACCGATCACGTCCTCCTCGTTCCCGATACGTACACCAACTACAGCTCCCCCCGGCCCGGCCGCGCGGCCGTCCACGTCCTGGAGGCCGCAGGCGTCCACGTCTCGATGCCGGACGTGGCTCCGAGCGGGCGGGCGGCCTACTCGAAGGGACTGCTCGACGTCGCCAACGAGCGCGCGCGGACGAACGTCGAGCGCCTCGCGCCGCCGATCGAGGGGGGCGCGTCGGTCGTGTTCGTCGAGCCCTCCGACGCCGTCATGTACCAGGACGAGTATCTCGACCTCCTCGATGGGCCGGCGGTCGAGAGGGTGGCGGCGAGTTCCTACGGGATCTGTGAGTACGTCGACGTCCACCGGCTCGACGAGGACCTGGAGTTCGAGGCGACCGCCGAATCGCTCACCTACCACGGCCACTGCAACCAGAAGGCTACCAACAAGGACCACCACGCGGTCGGCGTCCTTCGGCGAGCCGGCTACGCGGTCGATCCCCTCGACTCGGGGTGTTGTGGGATGGCGGGTTCGTTCGGCTACGAGGCCGAACACTACGACCTCTCGCGGGCCATCGGGCGCATCCTCTTTCGCCAGGTCGACGCGAGTCCCGGGGAGACCGTCGTCGCGCCCGGCGCGTCCTGTCGCTCGCAGCTCGACGAGCGCGAGGGGGCGTCGACGCCCCCTCATCCGGTCGAGAAGCTCGCCGAGGCGGTCGCTCCCTGAATCCACCGTCGCCTCGGTCTACCTTCGAAGCGACCGACGAATCGTCGTGGTCGGGGCCGAGCCAGCCGCGGCCGAACGACGGGCGCGGAGGGTGGGGGGACTGTGAGGAGCGCGAGCGTGGTGACGGCCGCGTCGCTCAGGACTTCTGGGAGACCGCGGAGGTGATCCGCTGGACGATCCCCATCCCGCTGCGGGGATCCTCGGTGACCTCGTACTCGCGGTGGAGGTCGCCCGCCGAGTCCGCGCGCAGAACGGTGATGTCGGCGGACTCGGCGACCGCGGCCGCGCGCTCGCCGACCGAGCCCGTCGTCGTCACGAGGACGGCGCGCGCGCCGGCAGCGTCGGCGGCCTCGCGCAGCGTCGCGACGTTCTCGGCTGTCGGTCGCTCGTGAATCGCGCCGACGGTCTGATTGTCGAACAGGGGATCCTCGCCGTAGACGTGGACGTGGTGTGCGGTGCCGCCGTCGTCGGTCAGCGCCCGATCGACGCTCACCGAGAGGTCGCGGTCGTCGAGTGCTGCGACCAGCGCGTCCCGGGCCGTGAGCTGCGTGCGGAGCCACTGCCCGCCGGTGTCCGTCAGCGCGTAGCGACACAGCGCCCGTTCGATTGCTTCGAGGGGAGCGTGGAGCTCGCCACACGCCCGACAGGCGAGCCGGTGGGCGGGGGATTCGGCCCACTCGCCGCAGTCCCGGCAGGTGTGTAGCCGGCCCTGCTCGATCCGTGCGAGCGAGTCGAGGTGCTCCTCGCAGTTCGGACAGACGTAGTTCCCGTCGGCCTCGAACGCCGTCTGGGGCTCGACGCAGCCACAGTCGAGATGCTCGAAGAGGTCGGTCTCGACGGTGTACGCCGAGCCACAGTCCGGACAGGCGGTGGTGTACTGGAGCCCCTCGGCGTCGCAGTCCGGACAGATGTAGACCTTCTCCTCGAAGCTCTTTTCGAGCACCCCCCGCTCGGCGAGCGATTCGAGCAGCTCGAAGGGCGGGTCGTCGGTGGGGTTCAACAGCCGTTCGGCGTCGGGGTAGCCGACCGCGCCGGTGTCGGGGTCGACGGTCGGTTCGAGCTCGGCCGGCGAGCCGTCGTCGAGCGCCGTCAGGAGGCTAAGTGTTCCGGGCGAGACCATTGGCGACTCTGGTAGTGGTATACACAGGTTCGCATATAGGCCTTACTCCCGTTCGAGGGCCGAATTCGGCGTCGAGAACTACGCTGTCCGACGAACAGCCGACGTCGGTCAGCCGCGCGTCGGACGCCCTTCGGTCGCCGTCGGCCCTTGCACCCGGCTGCAGGCGTGATCGGGTCTCGCGCGCGGTTCGTCGGTCGCGCACGGTCGTCGGTGCGGGCTGCCCGTCGGGCGCTCGATCGCCCGGTGGGGAGCGAGCGTGGGGGACGGTGGGTAGACGAAGCCGGGCGTGCTCAGGATTCCGGCTCGGGCCGAGTCACGTGCTCTAAGAGGGCCTCAGCCGTGACGTCGAGACCCTGGCGCGCGAAGAAGTTCGCCACGTTCTCGCAGTCGCGTTCGAGGAAGTCCCGGCTGTTCGGGTGGTGGACGGTGACGGCCTGTCCGAGGTCGAGCACGCACAGCTCGCCCTCGTGGACCACGACGTTGTACTCCGAGAGGTCGCCGTGGACGAGCCCGGCTCCGTGGAGCCGGCGTGTGTACTCTCGAACGACCTCGTAGGCCGTCTCGGGGTTCTCGATGTGGACCTCCGCGAGGCGTTTCGCGCGCTCGTCGTCGGTACCCAAAAACTCCATGACGAGCGCGTTCCGCTCGACGGCGATCGGTTCGGGCACCCTGACCCCGGCGGCGCGCGCCCGCGAGAGGTTGGCGAACTCCTTTCGCGTCCACGCGAGCACGACCTTCTTTTTGTCCGACCCGATGCCCGAAAAGCGGGGGTCGCCCTCGAGATACCGGCGCATCCGGCGGAAGTCGCTCGCGTTGATCCGATAGATCTTCACCGCCACGTCGCCGTCGGGCCCGAGCGCGAGAAAGACCGTCGCCTCCTTGCCCGTCGAGATCGGGCCGCCGAAGGCCTCGACGTGGCCGTCGTGGACGAGCTTGTAGAGCGCGTGGAGGGTGGCGTCGTCGAACACCGAGCCCTCGACTTTGAACTGGTCGGCATCTTTGAGCCGCTTGCGGAACTGGGAGAACTCCCGATCGCGCTCTCTGGCGATCCGGTCGGCTTCGGTGTCGGCGACGTCGATCGCCTCCCACTCGTCGCCAGGCTCCTCGGTGGCGTCGGTGTCGAGCAGGCCGTGTTCCTCCTCCATCCACCGCGGGCTACGCGAGCCACGCCTAAAAGGATGGGTCACGGGCCGGTCCGCGACCGGCTGTCCCTCCGTCAGTCCTCGACGTGACCCTCGCGTCGGAGCCGGTCGGCGTCTCCCTTCTCGTAGCGCCACTCGACGTCGGCCTTTCGATCCTGCCAGTCCCACGGGTCGACGAGCACGACGTCACCCTCGCGGATCCAGACGCGCTTTCGCATCCGCCCCGGGATGCGGGCCGTGCGCTCGACTCCGTCCATGCACCGCACCGCCACTCGGTTCGCGCCGAGCATCTCCGTCACGACGGCGAACAGCTCCCCGTCGCTCGGCATCCGGAGGTCCGTCGCCTCCCGGTCGGCGTCGCCCATACCGGGTCGTTGCACGGCGGCCGGATTTAAAATCTTGTAGCGGTGGACCACGCTCGGACGGGGACGGTCGTGACGCGACACCGCCCGTGCCGGCGGGCCCGAGGGTGTGCGCCCCGCGATCGCCGCACGTGCGTCGGTACCAATGATTTATGCCCCCGTGGACAGCGTACAGCAGTATGCGAGCAGTGGTCTTTCAGGGGCCGGAGGAGCCGATGGAGATCGAGGAGGTCGACCGACCGGAGCCCGACCCGGACGGCGTCGTCGTCGAGACCGAGGCCTGTGGGGTCTGTCGGTCGGACTGGCATGCGTGGCGGGGCGACTGGTCGTGGATCGGCATGATGATGCGCCCCGGCCTCGTGTTCGGTCACGAGCCCGCGGGTCGGGTCGTGGAGGTCGGCGAAGACGTCGAGCGCGTCAGCGAGGGCGACCGCGTCACCAACCCCTTCAATTTCAGCGGCGGCACCTGCCTGCACTGTCGCAACGGCCGGGCGAACCTCTGTGAGCGCTCGATGCCGATGGGCTTTCTCGATTTCGCGCCCGGAGCCTACGCCGAGGAGTACCCGATCCCCAACGCCGACCAGAACGTCGTCCACCTGCCCGACGGCACGGACCCGGTCGAGGTCGCCGGGCTGGGCTGTCGGTTCGCCACCGCCTTCCACGGGATGGCCCACCGCGTCGACGTCGACCCAGGCGACTGGGTCGCCGTCCACGGCTGTGGCGGCGTCGGCCTGTCTGCGATCCACACCGCCGACGCGCTGGGCGCGAACATCATCGCCGTCGACCTGAACTGGGAGGCTCTCAACAAGGCCGAGGTGCTCGGGGCCGACGAGACGATCCAGGCCGACGAGGTCCAGGACGTGCCCCAAGTGGTCAAGGGCTTTACCGAGCGGAGCCGCGGGGTCGACATCTCCGTCGACGCGCTCGGGATCGCCGAAACCTGCCGGAACTCGATCAACAGTCTGGGCAAGGCAGGCCAGCACCTCCAGATCGGTCTCACCACCTCCGAGGAGGAAGGTGAAGTCTCCCTGCCCGTGGACACGATGGTGACCGACGAGCGCGAGTTCTACGGCTCCTACGGGATGCCCCCCAACGAGTACGACGAGATCTTCCGGATGATGGATCGGGGGAAGATCGACCCCGGGAAGATCGTCACCGAGACGATCGGTCTGGAGGAGGTGCCCGAGCAGATCGCCTCCTTCGGCGACTACGAGAGCGTCGGCATCCCGGTCGTCGACGAGTTCTGACGACTGAACGCGGTAGCACGCCACGGCTGCCGCTTCAGCCGGCGCGTTCGAGTCCGTTTCGCCCGTCAACGAGGGTGGTCTGTCCGGCGGACGGGCGCGATCCCATCGTCCCGACGGAGCGGACGCGGCCGACGCCGACCCGCGGGTCGAGCCGCGAGAGCGGGTAGGCGTACCGGCGCTCGCCACCGGGATAGGTCGCCTCGATCACCGGCTCGCCGGGGTCGTACTCCCGGTTCGTGGGATAGGCGGCGACGGTGCAGTCGGCCGCCTCGATCTCGACCTCGTCGGCTCGACGGTCGCGGGTGGCCGCGACGACGAGCAGATCCCCGGTCTCTCGGTCGCGGACGCGCTCGTCGGGATCGAGCGCACAGCGCTCACAGAGCGGGAGCCGACGATCCTCGCCGGCGAACGTCGTCCGGCCGCAGGCGACACAGCCGGCGACCCGGCTGCCGGGCGGCGGCACGCGCCCGGCGGTGATCTCGAGGGCGACCCGCCGGCGATGCTTGCAGTGCTCGCCCCGGATCGCGTGGTCGGGACAGGAACACCGCCGTTCGGGCAGCGAGACGAGGTAGGTCGCGCCGCTCGCGCTCTCGACGGCGTACTCGCCGCCCTCGAGCGCACGGACGCTCATCCGTTCGGTCCACGCCCGGGCCGCCCGGGGATCGAGGCGGGCGGGATCGGGCGCGAGCGATGTCTTCTCCGACGCGGGTGTGTTTCGGGTGTGCGTCATGGCTGTTCGGGCTGACGGCCCTGTATTCGGGCCATCAATCTGCACCCGAAACTACGGCCTGAACGGGTTAAAGCTCGTCGCCTGCGCCTTCGAAGGGCTTTTCGCGTGGCCGGCGAAAGCGCGGGTATGGACCGGGAGACGCTCACGGAGGTCGCCGTCTCCAGCGTCGCCGTCGGCCTGTTTCTGGTCGTGCTCGTCGTCGTGGGGCTCGTCTATCCTGACCTCGCCGGCGCGGGCGGGCTCGCGCTGGTGGGGAGTATCGTGCTGTTCGTGCTCGTCATGGCCGGGGCGGGCTACTGGCTCGCCGGTCGGTAGGCCGGGCTCGTCTCCGCGCAGCGCCCCGCACGTCCGTCGCGACGTCCCGTCCGCTGTTACGCTTCGCCCGCGCCGCCGGCCTCGCTCTCGCGGTCGCGTTCGCGCCAGTCGGTGAGTCCGTCCTCGTCGGCGTCGTCGAGCGCCTTCTCGTAGTAGGCCATCGGGTGGGAGATGGTCTCACACCGGTCGTCCATGTTCACGCAGTCGCCGTAGGACTGCATCGTCGCACACGAGGGCGGCGAGTACTCCGTCGGACTGGTTTCACCCCGGATGTGGTCGGTCTGGTAGCGGGTGATCTCCTCGCCGAAGCCCGGATTCACGGTGTAGAGCTCGACGACCTCGTCGGTGGTGAGCCCGATGCTCGTCAGGAACGCGGTGATCGCGAACCGGGAGTGGTGGGCGAGGTGCTCGCCCTTCTGGACCCCATCGAGCAGCGCCGTCATGCAGGGCGGGAAGAGCTCGGGGACGACGGCGTCGATCTCCCGGGTGAGATCGAGCTCCGCGAGGCGCTCTTCGAGTTCGGCGGCGTCCGCTTCGAGTTCCTCGGCGACCGCCGCGGGTACGGCGAGGGGCAGTCCCTCGGCGACGCGCTCCTCGACGGCCCTTTCGACGAGCGCGAGCAGCTCCGATCGGGAGACGGGCACCCGCCCGTCGGCGAGCGCCCGGTTGACGAGCCGCCACTCGTCGCCCCACATGTCGGCGGCCAGCGGGAGGTACGCACCCACGTCGACGCGGTACGTCGTCTCGCCGCCGGTCGCCCGGTCGGCGGCGGTTCCGGCCGCCCCGTCCGTCCCGGCCGTTCCAGCCGTCCCGGTGGCCCCGGTGGCCCCGGTGGTCTCGGTAGCTGCGCCGGCGGCCGCCCCGGTCGCGGGGGTCTCGTGGACGCTCTCCCGAAGATCGAACTCCGCGAGGAGGGCGTCGATCGAGAGCGCCTCGCCGCGGGTGCTCTTGAGTGCGGGCGTTTCGAGCTCCGCGACGAAGCGTTCGTGGGCGCTCGCGGCCTCCGCGCGGGCGTACTTGCGCGTCAGTACGGGCACGTCGACCAGCGAGACGAGCACCCGCGCGAGCGGGTATGAGAGCAGCTCGGTACGCGCGTCGTGGCGCGGCTCGCCGACCGTGCCGTCCGTGAGCGCCGACGTGACGCGCTCGCGGGCGCGCTCGCGGGTCGCCGGCTCGGCCGCGGCGGCAGCGAGGTCGACGCCGGCGGCTTTGACGGCCTCGCGGGCGGCAGCGAGAAACGGGTAACGGGCGTGCGAGCGCTTCATTCCCGCGCGCCGTTGCGGACGATCCGGCATAAACTCGGCGGTCGCACGGGTCGAGCGGTGCGACGGTCGGCCGGGGCGGGACCGACCGAGCCGGGCCGGCCGAGACGGGGCGGCTGGGACGGGCCGGTCGGGGGACGTGGGACGAACGCACGGACGGCAGACCGGAAGCCATTCCTCCCGGACGGGGATACCGCTGCGGCGATGAGGATCGCTCCCGGCGGGTGGCGCTACGCCGTGCTGGCGCTCGCGCTCGGCATGCTCGCGTGGCCGCTGTCGACGCTCGCGGGCGCGTTGGGAACGGGTCTCGCGCTCGGAGCGCTCGCGTTCCACCGCGATCCGGAGCGCCGGCCCCCCACGTCGGGCGTGCTCGCGCCGGCGGACGGCCGCGTCTCGGTGGTCCGCGAGGAGCGCGGGCGCGTTCGAGTGGGCGTCTACATGGGCGTCACGGACGTCCACGTCAACCGCGCGCCGATGGCCAGCCGGGTCGAAGACACCACTCACACGCCGGGGGCGAACCGGCCGGCGTTCTCGAAGGAGTCCGACCGGAACGAGAAGGTCGAGATCGACTGCGGGACGTTCACGGTCGTTCAGATCGCCGGCGCGTTCGCCCGGCGCATCCACTCCTCCGTGCGCCCGGGCGATGTCCTCGACCGCGGCGAGCGGATCGGCCACATCAGCTTCGGCAGCCGGGTCGACGTGCTGTTGCCGACCGGGATCGACCGGGAGGAGCTACACGTGAGGAAGGGCGACCGCGTAGTGGCCGGCGAGACGGTGATCGCAGCCCTCGATGAGACGCCGCCGGAGTGCGAACGCGACCCCCACCACGAGTCCGCGGAGCGGTCGCGGTGCGGTAGTGGATAGTGCGGTCGGTGGCTACGGACGGTATAGCTAACGGGACTGCGGTAGCGGCGCGGTCACGGTGCGGTAGCGGCGCGGGCGAGCACTGATACCGCGAGCGGACGAGCGACCGGAGGGGGGACGAGCTCGCGGCCTTTTTAATCCAGGTTTTTCGGGGGGATCCCGTCGTGACCTCACAGCCCTCGGCGGTCACGATGACCGTGTGCTCGGCCTGGCTGACGAGCGCGCCCTCGCGCTCGCGCAGGACGGGGTAGCCGTGGACGACGTCCTGGCGGGCGAGCCGACGCAGCGCCATCTCGGGGCGGTCGACGTCGAGCCAGCGCGTGGCAAAGGGCAGCGTGCGGAACGTTTCCGAGATCTGTTCGAGCGCCTGCCGGGCCTCGCGGTCGCGCACCGATCGCTCGCGTTCGAGCGCGAAGATCTCCTCCTCGCGTCCCTCGCTGACCTTCCCGCTGCCGTCGGTGGCGAAGGGTTCAATGGCGACCACGTCGCCCGCTTCGAGGGTGGCGCTCTGGTCGACTGCCCGATTGGGGACGTTCGGCGCGACGTGTTGCTCCCAGTGGCCGAGGCCGTGACCGGTGAGGTTGACGACGGGCGAGTACCCGGTGCCTTCGATGATCGCCTCGATGCGCGCGCCGAGTCGTCCCGTACTGACGCCGGGCTCGACGAGCTCGATGGCCGCCTCCAAGGCCTGCTCGGGGACCTCCGCGAGGTCGGGGTTCCCCGAGAGGTCGACCGTGACGGCGGTGTCGGCGAGCCAGCCGTCGACGTGGACGCCGATGTCTAGGTTGACCATCTCCTCGCCGAACGTCGAGTCGTCGTCGGCGCTCGGCGTCGCGTGGGCGGCCTCCTCGTCGGTCGAGATGTTGACCGGGAACGCCGGCTCGCCGCCGAGTTCGCGGATGCGCTCCTCGGCCCACTCCGCGACGTCGAGGTGGCGCTCCCCGACGTCGACGCGCTCGGCGGTCTCCTCGCGCACCTGTCCGAGGATCTCCCCTGCCTCGCGGTGTTTCTCGTACTTCTCCGCCGAGAGGTCCACGCCGTCGGCGTCGCTCATACTCACGACCTCGACCGAGCCGAGCAAATGGCTTGCGACTGACTGGCCGCGGACGCGGTGTGGAGGCGGCACGGTGTAGCGGGGTGGACGGTGCGGTCGGCGCGCGGCGTGTGCGCCGACGAGACGGCGTACACCGTTCGCGCGAGGGACGGGTGAGCGAGGGCCGGGGTGGGGCTGCGGTGCGGCGGCCCGAGCGAGCGAATCGGCTGGGGAGGACCGTGGGGCCGTGCAGTGGCGGTGCGTTGCGGGCGGTTGCGGGGCGGCGCGGTGACGGTCTCTCGTGTGTATCGGCACTCGCGGTCCCCGTCGTGTCGCTTCGCTCGGCACTCGCGATCGTCGCTACATCGCTCGGCGCGGCGCTCGTCGTGATCGCTGCGGTCGCGGTGGCTCCGAGTCCTGGCGGTCAGCGCGGTCGCAGTCGCGGTTCGCGCCGACCAGCGTACACGGCCTACTACACGGCTCGCTCCACGATCTCACGAGCTCACTGGTCGGCGACGCTCGTCTGCATCGCTTCGGAGTTGAACGCGCTGCCCGCCGCGCCGTCGCCGTCGAGGACGATGATCCCCGCCGTCGAACCCGTGCAGTCGGCGAACTCCTCGATGGCGAGGGTCGCGGCGTCCTCGGGGTCGCGGCCACACTCCAGATGGTCGACGGCCCGCCGCGAGAGGGTGACGCGCGCGATGTCCTCGCCAGCGCCGGTCGCGCTCGCCCCGCCGGCGGGCCCGGCGTAGAAGCCGCTCCCGATCTGTGGGACGTCGCCTACCCGGCCCGCGAGCGCACACCAGCGCCCACCCGTCGAAGTCGCCGCCGCGACGTCCTCGCCGTCGGTTGCGACCGCTCCGACGGTGTCGTGGTCCGCTCTACTCGGCGCGGTTTCGTCCAGTGCTGTTCGGTCCGACGTCCCGTCCGATTCCGTGCCGCCGGGATCCAATCCGGCAGCGCCCGCGTTCCCGAAGCGCTCGCGGAGCCACGCGAGCCGCGTCCGTGGATCGGTCTCTCGGGGTGGATCGAGTTCGGCCCACCGCTCTTTGGTCCGGTCGGTCAGCAGGTCGACACCGGTCTCGATCCCGAAGGTCTCGGCCAGCGCGACCGCGTGCTCGCCCGCGAGGAGGACGTGGGGCGTCTCTTCCATGACGGTCCGTGCGACCGCGGCGGCGTGCTCGACGCCGGCCATCGCGCACGCCGCGCCCGCCGCGCGCTCGTCGGTCATGATCCCCGCGTCGGTCCTCACGACGCCGTCGGACTGGCGCGCGCCGCCGACGCCCGCGTTGAACACGGGAGACGATTCGAGGACCGCGAGGGCGTCGACGACGGCCGCGGCGGGGGTCGTCGCCCCCGCTCCGGTGGC
Organism: Halobacteriales archaeon QS_4_69_34; assembly: GCA_003021045.1. Taxonomy (GTDB): domain Archaea; phylum Halobacteriota; class Halobacteria; order Halobacteriales; family Halococcaceae; genus PXRN01. Next base: position 23,864 of record PXRN01000027.1, read on the forward strand.
CGCGGCCTCGTCGAGCACTCCCTGTCGGCGCTCGGGCTCGCCGGCGTCGGGGCCTGCGCCGCCGTGGACGATGACGCGCATACCGCCTCCCGGAGCGTCGACGGCATAGGTGCCGGGGTCGGGTCGTGGCGAGAGAAGCGAAGAGAGGTGGCGAGTAGAGGGAGTACGAGGAGGGAGAACGGGACGAACCACGCCCCGCGTCGGCGTCCGCCCGGCAGACGATTCCGGACGCGAGGCCGCCACAGCCGCCGAGCAAACGGCGGTCAGCGGTCGAGCCGGGCGAACAGCAGATCTTTTAGGCGGCCCGGCCGAATTCCGGCGGTATGAGCTACGATCACGTAGAGGTGCCCGAAGGCGGGCCGATCGAGGTCATCGATCCCGACGCCGACGAGCTCGACGTGCCCGACGAGCCGATCGTACCGATCATCCACGGCGACGGCATCGGGCAGGACGTCGCCCCGGCCGCTCAGCGCGTCCTGGGGGCGGCCGCCGAGGCTACGGGCCGGAAGATCCACTGGATGCGCCTCTACGCCGGTGAGTCCGCACGCGAGCGCTACGATACGAACCTGCCCGCCGATACGCTAGAGGCGATCCGGGAGTTCGTCGTCGCCATCAAGGGCCCCCTCACCACCCCGGTCGGGGCGGGCTACCGTAGCCTCAACGTCGCACTCCGCAAGCGCCTCGACCTCTACACCAATATCCGCCCGACCTACCACGTCGAGGGCGTTCCCTCCCCCGTGACCGATCCCGACGCGATGGACATGGTCACGTTCCGGGAGAACACCGAGGACGTTTACGTCGGCATCGAGTTCGATCCAGGCAGCGAGGAGGTCGAGCGCGTCCGGGAGTTCGTCGAGGAGGAGATGGACTATCCCGACTCGATTCACGACGGTCCCGTCGGGATCGGCATCAAGCCGATCACCGAGTTCGGCACGAAGCGGCTGGTCCGGAAGGCCATCGACTACGCGCTCGAACACGACCGCGACTCGGTGACGATGGTTCATAAGGGCAACATCATGAAATACACCGAGGGGGCCTTTGCCGACTGGGGCTACGAGGTCGCCGCCGAGGAGTACGGCGAGAACGTCATCGCCGAGGACACCCTCTGGGAGGAGCGCGGCGGGGACTCGCCCGCCGGATCGGTCGTCGTCAACGACCGGATCGCGGACAACATGCTCCAGCAGATCCTCACCCGGACGAGCGAGTACGACGTGCTCGCCATGCCCAATCTCAATGGCGACTACGTCTCCGACGCCGCGGGCGCACAGATCGGCGGGCTCGGCATCGCGCCCGGCGCGAACGTCGGCGACGGGCTCTTTGTCGCCGAGCCGGTCCACGGCTCCGCGCCCAAGTACGCCGGCCAGGACAAGGTCAATCCCACCGCGATGATCCTCTCGGGGCGAATCATGCTCGAACACCTCGGCTGGGGCGACGCCGCGGACCTGGTCTACGACGCCGTCGAGGAGGCCATCGCCTCGAAACGGGTGACCTACGACATCCACCGCCAGATCGAGGGCGGCGAGAAGCTCGCCACGAGCGAGTTCGCCGACATCGTCATGAAGAACATCGAATCGATGGCCTGAGCTACCGGGCCGGTCGTCTCCGGCGGTCGCCGGTCACCGTCGAACCGCCCGCGAGACGGGTGGAGTGACGTATCGACGCCGCTCACTCCGCCCAGTCGGGGTTCTCCCGGGGCGGGCTGAAGAGGTCGATCCCTTCGAGCGCTCGATCGCCCCGGTTTTCGACCGCGTGGGCCTCGCCGCCCGGGATCGTATAGGAGTCGCCGGGGCCGACGGGGAGTTCCTCGCCGTCGACGAGGAAGACGCCTTTTCCCTGTGTGACGTAGCCGGCCTGCTCGTGGGGGTGGCTGTGCTCCGGGACGAGCGTCCCCGGATCGATCCGGAACGCCTGAACGCTCATTTCGGCTCCAGCTACGAGCTGGACGAGGTGAACGCCCGTGGCCGCCTCGACGGTCTCTCGATCCTCGCGCGCGACGCGTTCCATGCCTACGTTCGTGGACGCGATGGGGGGTCCTAACTGTTGGCGTGTCCACGACCGGTCGATGCTGCTCGCGTGCCCGCTGCCGTCAGCGGCCGTCGTCCGAGGGAGGGGGGGGGCGGGTCCGTTCCGTCGTGCCGCCCGTGTAGCCGTCAACCGAGCTACTATCCGTAGGGCTGCCGAGGGTACACTGGAGATGTCCGCCTCACGACTCACCGTACTGAACGCCGCCGACTGGACCATCGACTTCAGCATCCTCGTCCAGCTTCAGGACATGGGCGAGGAGTACACGATGCCGTGTCCGGTCTACCTGATCGAGCATCCCGAGGGCACCGTCCTCGTCGACGCGGGGGTCAGCGCCGAGATGAAGCAGGACCCCGAGAACTACGGCAGCCACGGCGCGCCGCACATGTCGGCGTTCGTCGACGCGCTCGACACCAGCGAGGACCGCCAGCCCGTCAACCAGCTCGCCGATATGGGCGTCGCCGCCGAGGAGATCGATTACGTAGTGCTCACCCACCTCCACAACGACCACGCGGGCACCATCGACGACTTCCCCGACGCGGAGTTCATCGTCCAGGAAGCGGAGCTGCGGTACGCGTTCTGGCCGGAGCCCTCCCAGCAGCCGTTCTATCTCGAAGGCGACTTCGGCGTGCTCCGCTCGCCGGAGTATTCGGTACGGCCGGTCTCGGGCCGCCACGACGTCTTCGGCGACGGGAGCGTGGTCACGATCCCCACGCCGGGCCACACGGCGGGCCACCAGTCGGTGACGGTCGAACTCGACGACACGGGCACGGTGATCCTCTCGGCGGACATCGCCAACCACCGGACCGGCTACGAACAGGAGCACCCTGTCTCTTTCGCGTGGTCGCTCGCCGAATCCGTCGACTCGATGCGACGCATCAAAGAGGAGGTGCGAAACGAGGACGCACGACTCCTGCTCCATCACGACCGTGACGACATCGAGCCGGTGCTCGGGCCGGCGAACGCCCTCGAATAGTCGCCCTCGATCGCGGCCGGCGACGCCGGAACGTGTGAACAAGGGGCGAACGCGCGATGGCAGAGGACGAACGCACGACGGCACGGAACAGACGTGCGATGGATTCAAGCGCGTCGCAGCCTCAGCGAGCCCGTGTACGCGGTCGTGGGCTGTGGAGAGTGCAGCGCGCTCTGGGTCGTCGAGGGCCGCCCGGAGACGACCGGCTGCCCGCGCTGTGGGACGAGCCATCGCTTCTCGACGCTAAAGCGGTTCGCCGAGACCGACGATCCCGCGGGCGCAAAGGAAGCCCGGGCCGCGCTGCTCGCCGAGCGCGACGAGCACGGCGCGGCCTTCGATGCAGTCGAGGACTTCGCGGCGCTCGAATCACGGGTCGCCGACGCCGGTGTGGACGACGCCGAGTACCTCGACGGCATGGGTATCGACGCCGAGCGCGTGGCCGCCGCTGGCGAGCGCGCCGGACCCGGCGGATCCGGTAGTGGGAGTCAGCTCGAAACCGTCCGGGAGGCGATCCGCGAGTGCGACCCGCCCACCGAGGAGGCGATCGTCGCACGCGTGACCGAGCGCGGCGTCCCCGAGGAGCGTACTCGGGAGGCACTCTCGAAGCTCGTTCGAAACGGCGCGGCGAGCGAAAGCCGCGGGGAATACCGGCTGCTGTGATGGGCGACCGCCCGGGCGATCCCGACGTTGCCGACCGCGCCGTCGCCGGCGGCCACGACGACCCCGTGACTGCCGACGAGCCCGCGAGCGCCGATGGCTCGAACCCGGAGGGCAACGGGTCGACGCACGCTTCGACCCCGTTTCGGCCGCCGTCGACGCTCGTGGGGCTCGCCGGTTTCCGTTCTCGTTCAGCCGGTCGTCGGCTCGGTCGTCGTCCGGAGGGGGGGGGCGGGCATCGCCTGTTCGGGCCGGCCCGCGTCGTCGGCGCGTGCGGGTTCGGGCTCGTCGTCGCGGGAACCCCCTCCCCTCGTCAGCGGCGTCGCGCTCGTCGGAGGAACGGCGGTCGTGATCGGCGGTGCGGTGGCGTTCGTCGCGCGACTGTCGAGTCGGAGAACCTACGGGCTGTTCGGCGAGTACTCGACCGGCACGACCCGCTCGCCCCCGTCGGCGTCGAGAGTGATCTCGTTGCGGAGCGCGGGGCGTACCTCCGAGCCGAGGCGTTCGCCGAGTGTCTCGATCTCCTCCGCGGAGAGCTCGGCGTCCGGGTCGGGCAGGTCGAGGTCGCCGACGAAGCGCTCCGGCGGGAGGTCGATCGCACCCTCGGTCCCCCCGTCGGCCCCGCCGGAGTCGTCTCCGGGAGCGAGTTCGGCCGCGCCGCCCTCGTCGACGTGGATCGTGGGTTCGCTCGAACTCGACTCGATGTACTTCCGTTGGAGTGCCGTGACGATCAGGTCCGGGTCGGCGTCGATCCGCTCGATGTCGGGCATGACTCGCCCGTCGGTCGGCCCGGGCTTAGAGTTGCCGTTCGAGCGGCCACCGCAGGACGGCCTCTCGTCGCAGCTTTGCGATCGACGAACCGCGACTTCGACGCCACGACCGAGCGGTACGCTTTTGAGCGAAGCGAGGGAAGCGACGACGTATGTCCGACGACCTGAAGCGGGGCCTAGAGGGCGTGCTCGTCGCCGAGTCGTCGCTCAGCCACATCGACGGCGACGCCGGCCGGCTCGTCTATCGGGGCTACTCCATCGAGGACCTCGCACGCGAGGCGAGCTACGAGGAGGTGCTCCACCTGCTCTGGCACGGCGAGCTCCCCGACCGCGACACGCTCGAGGAGTTCAGCGGCGAGATGGCCGCCGAGCGCGCGGTCGACGAGCACGTCCTCGACGCGGTGGCCGACCTCGCCGCACAGGATGAAGTTCCGATGGCCGCCCTCCGGAGCGCGGTGTCGCTGCTCTCGGCCGCCGACCCGGACGCCGACGGCGAGTCCGACCCCGCGGACCGCGCGGCCACCCTCCGGAAGGGCCGTCGGGTCACCGCGAAGCTCCCGACCGTACTCGCGGCGTTCGCCCGCCTGCGCGACGGCGCGGAGCCGCTCGCTCCGCGCGAGGACCTCGGCCACGCCGCGAACTTCCTCTACATGCTCAACGGCGAGGAGCCCGACGACGTACTCGCCGAGACGTTCGACATGGCCCTCGTCCTCCACGCCGACCACGGTCTGAACGCCTCGACGTTCGCGGCGATGGTCACCTGCTCGACGCTCGCGGACCTCCACAGCGGCGTCACGAGTGCCATCGGGACGCTCAGCGGCAGCCTCCACGGCGGGGCGAACCAGAACGTCATGCAGATGCTGAAGGAGGTCGACGAGAGCGACAAAGAGCCCGCCGACTGGGTCGAGGACGCCCTCGCGAACGACCGTCGGGTCGCGGGCTTTGGCCACCGCGTCTACGACGTGAAGGACCCGCGGGCGAAGATCCTCGGCGCGAAAAGCGAAGAGCTCGGCGAGGCCGCCGGCGACCGGAGGTGGTACGAGATGAGCGTCGCCGTCGAGGAGTACATGGCCGAGGAGAAGTCGATCGCGCCCAACGTGGACTTCTACTCCGCCTCGACGTACTACCAGCTGGGTATCCCGATCGACATCTACACCTCGATCTTCGCCATGAGCCGCGTCGGCGGCTGGGTCGCCCACGCCCTCGAACAGTACGAGGACAACCGCCTCATCCGCCCGCGCGCACGCTACGTCGGTCCCGAGAGCCAGGAATTCACGCCGATCGAGGAGCGCTGAGGTCGTCTTCGCCCACGCCGAACTCGCGTCACACACCGGTCACACCGGCGGGAGCGGAGGGCAGAATGCCCATCATCGCCGCAGCTACGGCCCCGAGGTCCGCCCGAAGGAGTGACTCGGCCGCCGATGCCGGTAGTGAACTACCCAGTCCGGGTGCGAGAATCGAACCCGCGTCTCAGCCTCCACAAGGCTGAAGGATGACCATTACCCCAACCCGGACACGCGGCCACGAGTACCCTCCTGTCGAACAAATACGTTACGGCTCCGTGATCGACGGGGCGCCAGCGATCGAGCCGCTGACCCGCCCCGTCGGAAGCGCGGCGCTTTTGTCTGCGTCCGGCGTACGGCCTCACACGTGGCCCTCACCGACAAGATCTACCTGAAGAACCACCGCCACATCTGCTCGCAACTCGAGACGCGAGTCCCCAAGAGCGCGTTCTCCGGGGCGACGCTCGACCTGCTGTTCGGTGGCGAGGGGCTCTCGAAGCTCGACGACGCCACCCGCGAGCGCGCGCTCGACTTCGCCGAGGACTTTCTCGACTGTGACTGCGATTCGAACCCCTACTGTGGCCACCCCGAGCGCAAGTTCCTCGCCTACCTGCTCGACCTCCGCGCCCAGGGACTGGGCCCCGAAGCCATCGTCGACGTGATGGGCGAGGACTACTTGGTGTCGGCCTACCCGGGCGACGTGCTCTCCTTTCTCGACGACGCGGTGCGGACCCTCGACGCCGCCGCCGAGCTCGCGGCCGTCGAGGGCGACGAAGAGATGGAAGCGGCCATCGAATCGCGCCGGCGCGCGCTCGTGGGCTGAGGCGAGCGCGCCCGCTGCGGCCGTGGATCGATCGCCGGTACCGGCGAGCGCGACGGAACTGCGCGTCAGCCGAGTTTGAACGGCTCCTCGCGATCGGTCTCGTCGTCGAGCTCTTCGAGCTGGATGACCTCCTCGCCGTCCTGCTCCTCGACGCGCTGGCGGAGCTGCGTGACGTATCGACGGTGCTCTTCGAGCTGGTCGCGGAGGTGCTCGGCTTCGAGTTCGAGGCGCTCGTGCTCGCGGACGAAGCTCTTGGGCACCTCGACCTTCGGCGGGAAGCTCGAGGAGTCGTCGCCCTCGTCGACCTCGTGCTCGGGGACGACCTGCACCTGGCCGTCGTGGGCAACGAGCATGTCTACGTAGTTCCGGAAGACAGCCGACAGCGAGATGTCGCGCTCCTCGGCGATCTCGCGCAGGGTCTCGAAGGCGTCCTCGTTCACCCGGAACGAGATCGTCTTGTTCTTGTTGCCCATTCGGATCGGGAGCTAGTCGCCCGGCGAACTTAATCCTTTGTCAGACGGTCCCACGAGCGACGCGACGGCACGCACCGACGGACGATGGGGCGGGACGGACCCGTCGTACCGTCCCGCCCGACTCCGCCCTCGAACCCGCTTCAGTCGGCGTCGGGGGCCTCGACTTCCGTTCCCGTTTCGGTCTCGGGTTCGGTTTCGTCGTCCTCCAGGCTTTCGAGCGCCCTGACGGCCTCGCGCCGGTAGTTCTCCACGGGGAGGTCGTAGCGCTCGGCGGCCATCGCGGCGTACTCGCTTCGCTCCTCGCCCTCGAACGCGCCGACGCGCTCGATCGTCCGCTGGGCGGTCTCGACCACCCAGCGGTCCCGGGTCGCGGTGTCGACCACCGTGATCGACTCCGGGCGGACCGCGACGTTCGTCGCGCCGTCGTCGGTCTCGTAGGTCCGGGGCTTGCCGACGATCGCGACGTATTCCGGCGGTTCGATCTCCCGGAGGACGCTTGCCGCGTCTGGCTGGTACTGGCCCGCGTAGACGTAGAACGTCCCCGTCGGGTCGACGACGCGCCCCTGCCAGTACTCGCTGTCGGAGCCCACGTCCTCGGTCTCGGTGAGCGTGCCGACGAAGAACACGCGGTTCGCGTGCTCGCCGGTCGGCAGGAGCAGGTAGACGGGCGCGCGCTCGTCGCCGCTCTCCTTGAACGTGTAGCCCGCGTCGTTGAACTCGCGAGCGAACACGCGCTGCGCGACCTTGCGGGTGGGAATGGCACTCATCTACACCGACCTCGCTTTGATGAGCGTCTCCTCTGTGTCGGCCGGTTCGCCGAGGCGCTCGAAGGCGTCGGCGAGGACGTATCGCCCGAACTCCGGCCCCTCGACCCGGTAGTACCGGCCCAGCAGGGCGTCTTCGATCTCGTCGGCGACCACGGTCGTGTCGAGTGCGTCCATCGCCATCTCCTTTGCCTCCGCGAGGTCGATCCCGGTGAGTGCCTCGGTGGTCTCGCGGTCGAAGATCGTCTCGTGGACCGCGTTCCCGTCGTCGAGCACGGCCTTGATCCGGAGGTCGAATTCGCCCTCGACCTCGCCGTGCTCCGAGCACCGCCCGTTCTGGAGCACGCGCGTACAGCCCTCCTCGGGACAGCGCTTGATCAGCCCGCTCCCGCTCTGGACGTCCACGAGCGCGCCCTCCACGCTGATCGCGTCGTCGCCGACCTCCATTTCCCTATCGAGCTCTTCGATCTCGGTGGTGCGATTGAGCTTCACCGAGAAGCTGCCCTCGTACTCGTCGGTGACGAGATTCGAGAGCCGATAGACCCCGCCCTCTTCGAGCGCCGGGAGCTCGGAGGTCTCGAAGGCCACGAATTTTTTCGTACCTGATTCGTCGCCCAGGAGACCGACCTGCGCGACGGCCTCGCTGCGTGGCTCCCAGAGCTCGACGACCGTCGCGGTGACGTCGATCCACTCCTCGTCGGTGTCGATCTCGGCGAGCTGGGGTTCGCGGTTCTCGCCGCGCGAACCCGTGTCCGCGGCGTCCTCGGCCACGTCGACCGCCTCGTCGAGCTCTTCGATCTCGGTGGTGCGATTGAGCTTCACCGAGAAGCCACCCTCGTACTCGTCGGTGACGAGATTCGAGAGCCGGTAGGACGCTCCCTCCGTCAGCTCCGGCAGGTCGGAGGTCTCGAAGGCGACGAACTTCTTGGTTCCCGTCTCGTCGCCGAGCAGCCCCACTTGGGCGATCGAGTCGCTGCGTGGCTCCCAGAGCTCGACGACCGTCGCGGTGACGTCGATCCACTCCTCGTCGGTGTCGATCTCGCCGAGCGTTCGTTCGGCGCTCTCCCCGCCGAGCTCCTCGGGGTCCATGTCCGCCTGATCGAGGTAGCTCGACCTGACGCTGCGCTCTGCCTCCTCGACGGGCACCTTGTACTCGTTGACGAGCCTGTCGAGGCGTTCTTCGACCTCCTCGACCTCGACGCCGAGGCTGTCCGAAAACTGGTCCGCTATCGCTTCCGCCCGCGATTGCACATCTGGCATTGGTCTCACTGTCTCCGTCTGTTTTCGGTGGGAGACGTCCCTACCTTGGCTCCCGATGGTATAAAAAGTTCTGCGCGGGCACGGCGGAAGTGAACGTGAGTCGATTCCGACGGCGTATCCCGCCGCCTTCCGCGGCTTTCGTCAGAGGGGGAGGAAGGGTGCGGTTCGACCGACGCGGTGCGGGCTCGGTTCAGCCAGCGAGAAAGGCGCGGAGGGGATCGACCTGCTCGTCGACGTTGAGTGCCGGAGCGTGCCCGCAGTCGACGACGATCGTCTCGATCTCGGGTCGGCGTCGCTGCATCTCCTCGAACGTGTCGTCGGCGAGGATGTCCGAGTCCGCCCCCTTGAGGACCAACGTCGGGGCGTCGATCGCCTCCCACGCGGCCCACGGGTTCACTGCGGGCTCCGTCGTCAAGAGCGGCTCGACCACGCGCGGGTCGTAGGCGGGCGCGAACTGCCCCTCGTCGGTGCGCCGTGCCGACGTGCGGGTGAGCCGTCGCCACTCCGCGTCGGTCATCGCGCTGAAGGTGTCGTAGGTCTCGCGGTAGTAGCCCTCCAGATCGGTGAGCCGGTCGAACGCCGGCGGGTCGGTGAGGTACTCGACGATGCGATCGATCCCCTCCTCGGCTCCCTCGTCCTCGGCCGGGGCGGGGCCGACGTCGTTCATCACGAGATGGGTGATCCGACTTTCGAGCGGGCCCGCCGCGAGTCCCATCCCGAGCTGGCCGCCCATCGAGGTGCCGACCCAGCGCAGCTCGTCGAGACCGAGCGCGTCACAGAACCCCACGAGGAGGTCGCCCATCGCCGCGCTGGTGTAGGTCGCGTCGGGGTCGTCGGCCCACTCGCTGAGCCCCCGACCGGGCATGTCCGGGCAGAGCACGCGATAGGCGTCGGCGAGGCGCTCGGCGAGCGGATCGAAGTCCCGGCCCACCCGCGAGAGGCCGTGGACACAGACCACGGGCGGGGCGTCGGGATCGCCCCACGCGGAGTAGTGGAGCTCGGCGCCGTCGACGGCGAGGAACTCGTCGGTTCGGACCATCGGTGGAGGAACGTGCGGCCGGAACATAAAGCCCTCCGGCGACTCGTCACCTCTGACGGTGGAGGCGGACGGAGTTGGGGGACGGCGGCCGACTCGTCCCGTCGAGCGGGACTACGGCCGCAGTCCCTCACTCACCGCCCGAGTCCCGGCACCGTCCGCCCCACGGCGAAGTCGAAGCGGTCGGCCCTGACCAGCCCGCCGGCGAGCGCGAGCGCGAGCAGGACCGGCACCCAGTTGGCGTAGACGGCGTCGAGGAGCCCCCAGAGCACCACGAAGCTCACGAGGTCGTCGAGCGCGAACGCACACTCGCGGAGCCGGGCGCACAGCGCCTCGAAGTCGAACGCGAGATCGAGGACGACGACCGAGACGGTCGCGCTGAGGGCCCAGCCAAAGTAGTTCGAGAGCGGGACGCCGTAGTAGGCTCCACCCCCGTACGTCCAGAAACCGATCGCGACCGCGCCGGGATCGAGCACCAGATCGAGCGCGAGCACGGTGGCGAGAGTAGCGACGAGGCGCACCGCGCGCCGACTGGCCACGGGACCGAGCAGGAGGGTAGCGAGGAGATAGCTGTTGAGCACCAGCGGGAGGAAAAAGACCGGGAGCCCGAGCGGGACGCCGGCGAGCATCGGCCCCAGCGCGACGGTGTACTCGAAAAAGCCGTAGGGCCAGCCCGTGGCGACGCCGACGAGCTCGATCGCGTAGGCGTAGGCGCTGAGCCCCACCAGCCCGAGTGCGGCCCGGCGGTCTACGAGCGGCGCGAGGCCCGCGCCGAGGGGCAGGCGCATCACGAACACGCCGCCGAGGATCAACAGCGGGTTGAACGCCAGCGGCGGCGGGAGGAGGCCTTCGGCGCTGGCGAGCAACAGCACTGCGCCGACCAGCGGAAAGACGACGGCGATCGTAAAGCGGTTCTCGGCGACGAGTCGGTCGAGCCGGGCCTCGATCAGCCGGCGAAGCGGCGGCTCGGCCGTCCCGCCTCTCCGGACCGATCCGGCCGCCGTAGAGCGTTCATCCGCCATACAGGAGCACCCAGAGCCCGCCGACGGTCATCGCCATCCCGACGAGCGTGTTCACCGCGGGATACCACCAGTAGGCACGGGAGACGGCCACGCCCGAGCGAGCGATGGCGAGGACGAGGAGGGGATAGACACTCAGGAGGAGTCCCAGAGCCGGGTGGACGAGGGCGAACGCGCCCGCGGCCGCGAGCCAGCACGCCCCGCAGTAGGCGTAGGCGCGGCGCTCGCCCAGTACCGTGGCCGTCGTCCGGATTCCAGCTACTCGGTCGGGCTCGACGTCGGGGATCGCCGAGAAGGTGTGCATCCCCATCGCCCAGAGCCAGCCGCCCACGACGGCCGAAAGCGGCGGGTACTCTCCGGCGAGCGCCGTGTAGGCGACGACGCCGGGGAGGACGTACAAACCGTTGGAGATCGAATCGAACGGTGGCGCGGTCTTGAACCGGAGGGGCGGCGCGCTGTAAGCGACCGCGAGCGCCAGAAAGCCCGCGAACGCGAGGAGCGCGTCGGGGGCCAGGAGGGGCACGAGCGCGAGCGCGAGCAGTCCCGAGAGCGCGATCGCGGCGAGGACGATCCGACTGCCCCGGTAGCGGACCTCCCGCCCCTCCTTTTTGGGATTGTGCACGTCGATCCCGGCGTCGAAGACGTCGTTGACGCCGTAGAGGAGGAGGTTCGCCGGCACGAGGAAGTACGCGAACAGCGCGAGCGCCACGGGGGAGAACAGCTCGGCGGTCGAGGCTGCGCCGTAGACCGCACCGACGAGGACGGGACCGGCGAGGTAGAACCAGAAGCGCGGCCGGGAGAGCCGGAGCAGGTGGCCCGCCGTGCTCTCGGGCGGTACGGTTTCCACGAGCCGGCTCGCGCCCCGCCGGAGTCGTTCGGTGGCCGTCATGGCGGGCCGGTGGCGTCGGTCATAGCGATCGGGGCGGTTCGATAGCGCCGGTAGCGCCGGTAGCGCCGGTAGCGCCGGTAGCGCCGGTCGTGGCGGGTCGATAGCGGCGGTCGTGGGTGGCGAACGACGCTACTCATCGCTTCGAGCCGTGGTCCTCGACGACGGCGTTCGCGGCGTGCTCGCCGCTGATCAGGCACATCGGGACGCCGATGCCGGGCGTGGTGTACGCGCCGGTGAAGTAGAGCCCGTCGACCGCCTTCGACCTGTGTGGCGGCCGGAACACGGCGGTCTGGCGGAGGGTGTGCGCGAGACCGAGGGCAGTCCCTCCAAAGCTGTTGTAGCGCTCGGCGAAGTCGTCGATCGAGAACGTCTCCTCGACGACGATCCGGTCGCGCAGGTCGACTCCGGTGTTCGTTGCGACGTCTCCCAGTATCCGTTCGCGGTAGCGCTCCCGAATCTCGGGGGTGTCCTCCAGTTCGGGCGCGATCGGCACGAGCGCAAAGAGGGTCGAGTGGCCCGCCGGGGCGACGGTCGGATCGGTCTTCGAGGGGACACAGAGGTAGTAGGCCGGGTCGTCGGGCCACGCGGGCTCCTCGAAGATCCGCTCGAAGTGGCCGTCCCAGTCGATGGGCAGGACGAGCGTGTGGTGGGCCAGCGGTTCCACGCTCCCCTCGACGCCGAGATAGAGCAGGAACGCGGAGGGCGCGAGCGTTCGCTCCTCCCAGTATTCGCTCGCATACTGGCGCTCGTGTGCGGGCAGGAGCGCCTGCTCGGTGTGGGCGTAGTCGGCGTCCGAGACGACGAGGTCGGGGGTGCGTTCTCCCCGCACGGTGCCGACGAGAAACCCCTCGCGCCGGCGCGTGATCTCGGTCACCTCGCAGTCGGTCTCGAAGGCGACCCCGAGCTCGCCGGCGAGCGAGACGAGCCCGTCGACGACGCCGCCCATACCGCCCTCGGGGTAGTAGACGCCGAGCCCGAAGTCGACGTGGCTCATCATGCTATAGAGGGCGGGTGTGTTCTTCGGCGAGCCCCCCAGAAAGACGAGCGTGTACTGCATGATCTGGCGCAGCTTCCCGCTCTCGAAGTAGTCGGCGACGTGGCCGTCCATCGAGCCCAGCAGCTGGAGCCCGACCGGCGCGGCCCGCAGCACGTCGAAGTCGATCCAGTCTTGCAGGCGGGGCCGGTCGGTGTAGACGAACCCCTCCATCGCGCTCTCGTAGGTGCGCCGCGAGTCAGCGAGGTACGAATCGAGGGCTTCGGCCGCGCCGTCCTCGTAGGACTCGAAGGTCGCCCTGACCTGATCGAGTTCGGGCGTGAGGTCGATCCGGTCGCCGTCCTTGAAGAACACCCGGTAGTGGGGGTCGAGACGGGAGAGCCCGTAGTAGTCCCCGGGGGTTTTCCCGAACTGCTCGAAAAAGCGCTCGAAGACGTCGGGCATCAGGTACCACGAGGGGCCCATGTCGAAGCGAAACCCCTCCAGCTCGAGCCGGCTCGCGCGCCCGCCGAGCTGCTCGTTTTTCTCCAGAACTGTTACGTCCGCGCCCGCATCGGCCAGAAAACAGGCCGTCGAGAGCCCGCCGAAGCCGCCGCCGACCACCGCGACCGAGCGTCCCGAGAGCGAACCCATCGCCCGAACGGAGGGATGGGACGCATAAAAACGGGCCGCTCTCGCCGATCGACGGTCGCCGATCGCCATCGGCGTCGTCGGGCCGATTGGCGGTCGCGGCGGTCGGGGGTCGTCGGTCCCCGGTGTGAGTGAGGGTGGCAAACGGTTTAACTAACGCGGCACCTACGGCGCGACACCACGGGAGACCGATGATCTCGCTCACGCTGGACATGGTGCAGTACGACTGCCCGTTCATCGATACCACCGACGACCACGAGACGGCCTTCTCGGCGACCCAGTGGGAGTTCGACGCCTGCGACGAGCAGCTCGAAACCCGGATGGCCGTCGAGGCACCCGATCGGATGGCGCTCGACGCGGGGCTTCGGGCGCTGCGCGACCACCCGAACATGAACGACTACCGGCTGCTCGCAAAGCGCGGCGGCGTCGCCGGGATCAGGACGACGATCGAGGAGACGAGCGCGATGGCGGCCGTCCGGGACGCGGGCGGGTACATCGTCGGCCCGTTCCATATCGAGGGCGGGAGCGAGCGCTGGCACGTCGGCTTCGACACCGGGGGGACCGCCGACGACGCGCTGTCGGCGATCGACCGCGAGAACGACTTCGAGGTGCTCACCCGCGAGTCGGTCGATCTGACCGATCTCCACGGGCTGATCCGGAACGCGGGCACGGCGATCTCACTGATGGAGGGCTGTCGAGACCTCTCGGCGACCGAGCGGGAGACGCTCGAAGCCGCGGTTTCGGGTGGCTACTTCGAGACTCCGCGGAGGGCGAGCCTCGGAACGCTCGCCGAGGAATTCGGGGTCTCGAAGCCGGCGGTCTCGAAGACCCTCCGCCGTGCCCAGCGCAAGACCCTCGGGCGGGTCGTCGACGCTCTCGCCGAACTCGACGACGCCCCGTGATCGTCCAGCAGGCCGGTATCCCTATCGTGATCGGCCCGGCAGCCTCGGCGGGCATCACGTCCAGTTTCGATACCTCTGGTGAGAACGTCTTCCGGACGAGCGAGACCATCGCGATGGACACGGACTCTTCGAAGATGCCGACGGCAACGGTGGGACCGACGTCGTGGACCAAGCACTGTTCGTGGGGCGGGACGACGGGACCGTTCGGTGGGCGCCGGACACGTTCGGCTCCGGCGGAGGTGGCGAATTCGACGTCGTGGACGTGCAGGCGCTGTTCTGCGACGTGACGTGAGCCGAGGACGCTCCCGATAGGAAGAAAGGAGCACGACGGCCGCGGCGACGACCTCCCGACCGGAGGGAAACGCGCTTGTCTCCCCCGTCCGAAACCGCCGCATGGACGGCACCACCGCGGTCGTGACGGGAGCCAGCCGGGGCATCGGCGCGGCGGTCGCCGAGCAGTTCGTCGCCGAGGGCACAGCGGTCCTCGCCTGCGCGCGCGAGGAGGACGGTCTGAGAGCGCTCGCCGAGCGGGTTCGAGAGGGCGAGCCGAGCGGCGAACTTACGACCCAGCGCGCGGACGTCCGCGACGAGTACGACGCCGAGCGACTGCTCGAACTCGCCGCGCGGATCGGCGGCACGATCGATCTCGTGGTCGCCAACGCGGGCGTCTACCACGGTACGGCCGGGGAGACGCCGCTCGCCGAGGAACCCTACGCCGCGTACGACGATCACCTCCGTACTAACGGCCGTGGCGTGTACGCGACGATCCGCGAGGCCGCCCCGCACCTCGCCGACGACGCACGAGTGCTCGTCCCCTCGGGACGAGTGGCTCGGGAGGCCCAGCCCGGATTCGGCTCCTACGCGGTTTCGAAGGCGGCCGCCGAGGCGATCGCACGTGGGTTCGCCGTGGAGCTCGATCCTCCCGTGGGAATCGTCGATCCCGGGCAGGTCGAGACCGACCTCTCGGGCGGGGCGGGCCACGACCCGGAGGAGGTCGCCGAGATGTTCGTCTGGGCCGCCCGCGAGCTCGACGGCGAAGAGCTGAACGGCGCGGTCGTCGACCTGAAAACGTGGCGACGGGCGACGCGCTAAGGGGGAGGGTAGCGGTTCTGCGGTACGGTGGGTGGCGCGCCGTCTCGTCGGCGCGCGAACGCCGTACGAGGGACGAGCGGGCGAGGTGGGCCACGAGCACCCGGAACGGGAGCGGGCAGACGACCCGTATGCGGGCCACGGGCTTTTCCCATCGCGAGCCCCGAGAGGGGGTATGCAGTTCTGCGAGGCGTGTGGCTCGATGATGCACGCCGACGGCGAGGCGATGGTCTGTTCCGGGTGTGGTCGCCGCGAGCCCAGAGACGAGGAGCGTGCCGCGGCGTTCGTCAGCACGGAGGCCCGGACCGAGGGCGACGTGATCGAGACCGAGGAGGGGGCGGCGTTCGAGGGCAAGCCCACCACGGAGACGACCTGCGAGCGCTGTGGACACGGCCGGGCGTGGTACACGATCAAGCAGACCGGGGCGGCCGACGAACCGCCCACCCGCTTTTTCAAGTGCCGGGACTGTGGCCACCGCTGGCGCGAGTACAGCTGAGCGGGATACCCGACGATCGACCGCCGGTGACCGACAGCCGGTGGTCGGCGACCGGCAGCCGATGGCCGTCGGTCGGTGGCCAGCGGCGATGGACACGGCGGGAAGGGAAAAGGGGGCCCAGACGCGGCGGGGACGGAACGCCTTTGCCCCCGGCGGGCGTCGGATCGGCCGTGTCCGCCGACGCCAGTCCCGCCGACGGCCAGGACGCGAGCGACGAGCCCGCCGACGGCCGGCGCGTCGAGGTCCATCCCGGCCGCGAGGCGGTCGTCGAGTTCGACCCCGGGCGCACCTTCGAGTGTGTCGACTCGTGTACGTGGTGCTGTCACCACGGCGTGCTGCTCTATCCGGACGACCTCCAGGAGCTCGCCGCTTGCGAGAACCTGAGCGAGGCGACCACCACCCACCGCGGGCAGCGCTTCGTTCCCCGCGAGACAAGGGGGAGAGACGACCACGCCGACGCCGACGGTGCGGCCTGTCGGTTCTTGGAGGAGGACGGGCGCTGTGGGCTCCACGCCGAGCACGACTGGAAGCCCACTCGGTGTTCGGTGTTCCCGCTCGCCGTCGCGGTCGAGGACGGCGAGCTCCACGTCTCGGTCCGGGAGGACGCCGAACTCCACTGCGAGGGCCTCGGCGTCTCCGAGCGACGACTGATCGACCACCTCGACGCCTTCCTGCCCGAGACCCTCTGGGAGCTGGACGACCCAGAGACGCGCGTGGCGCTCTGAGCCGCTAGGGGAGGACCGTCGCGGTCCGCTCGCGCTCACCCCACCGCGAGCCACGCGAAAACCACTGCGAGAGCACCGAGCGACGTGCTCGCCACTGCGTGGACCCGGAGGCGATCGAGCAGCGCGTGGGCGTCGGTCGAGAGCGCGGCCACCTCGCCCACGTCGCCGCCGGCCTCGCAGGCGGGCAGGAAGTCCATGGCGACGTGGAGGAAGATCCCGGCCGCGAAGCCGAAGACGGCCGCGACGGCGGCCCCCGAGCCGGCGACCGGCGCTCCGAACAGCCCCACGGGGATCGCCGCCACGCCGACGCCGGCCGCCGGGAGGCCGAGCACCCTCACGTCCGCCCCGTCCCGGCTGAGGCGACGGGCGGCGGCGTACCCCGCCGGGGCCTTGTGCGAGACGATGGCCACCCCGAGGAGGAGCCCGAGGTCGGGCAGGGTGGCGTAGACGCTACCGATGACGAGGCCGGCCGCGAGCGAGTGGGCCGTGAGCTGGGCGGCCGTCGCCTCCAGGGGAAGGTCGCGGTGGGCGAGGCGGTGGCCGATCGTGTGGCCGGCGAACCCCGAGAGGAGGCCGGCCGCGACGCCGAAGCCGCCGACCCGCGGGCCGTAACCGATCGCCTGGGGAAGCAGGAAGACGGCCGCGCTCGTCACCATCGCGCCGCTGGCGAGGCCGTACCCCCAGACGAGTCGCCGCGCGTCCGTGTCCGCGTGCGCCGCGCGATGAGTTGCGTCGGTTTCCCCGTCGATCGCTTCGCCGGCCGATCCGCGTGCGCCGCCCACCGCACGGTCGGCCCGGGCCGCCCGCGCACCGAAGACGGCCGCGCCGGCCATAGCGAGGAAGGCGACCCACCCCACGGCGAGTACCTTCCAGAGGCCGGCCGCGGCGGCAACCCCCGAGAGGGTGACGAGCGCGAGCACGCCCGCGAGACCGACCCACGACGGATGCATGCGCTCCGCGAGGGCGGCCACGTCGGTAACGGACATCTCGTTAATAACACGGTTCTCGAAGTTAATAACTCCGTCGGTGGGGCCGTCGCTCTCGCCCGGCCACGAAGAGGCACGACGACGGAAGAAGGCGCGAGCGCCGGGTCACGTACACCACGGACCGTGGACCGCCAGTACGCTTGCTCGGTCGATTCGCGCTTCCGACACCGGCTGACCGATCGGAGATGCGGGTGCGAGCGCCGATACGCGTGAGAGACCGCACCGCTACCACGCTAACACCGCTCCCGCGACCGTACCACGCCACACCTTCCCGGTCGATTCATGCTGTCGGACAAAAGTACGCACGTACTGAACGCGGATGAACCACCGGACAGCAGATCGATACCCGAACTGGATCCACGAGACAGCTCTGTCCGACAGTATCAGGCACACGGATTACTGTACCGCAGCCCTATCGCGGCCCTCGCGTCTCATCGATCGCGCGGTTCGCGGCCGCGTGCGAGCAGGGCGCGAACACGCGACCGCGGGCGCGCCGGCCCCATGGCACCGCTCGCCACGACCGCTTGGCTCTCGCGGTCGAACTCGTGGTGTCGTCGCTCGTCCATCGGGTGCGTGGTCGCGAGTCCGTCGGCGCGTTCGTCCCCTCTCGCGCTACCCGGACTCGATCCGTGCGCCCTCGTTGCGCGGTGTGGCGAGACACACGTCGCCGTCGACGCCCGCCGCCGCGAGCGCCTCGCGGGCCGCCGCCCTCGCTCGCTCCGCCCGGCCGGCGGTCGTGAGCCCGTAGACCGCGGGTCCCCACGACGACTGGCCCGCGCCCGCGACCGCGGGGCTGGCCCCGAGCTCGTCGATCACCGTACCAAGCGGCGGCCGGTAGACCCCGCCCTGCGCATCGGCGTACCACGCGCCATTCAGGCGGCTCAGCTCGGCGATCGCCGCGCCGAACGCCGCCCACGCGCCCGTCGCGGCCGCCGGACGCAGGCGCTCGGCGACGAGCCGGCCGATCTCGTCGGCGAGGCGGGGATCGGCGCACTCGACGACCGCGCGCATGCTCTCGTCCTCGGCGGCGTCGCTCCGGCCTGCCGGGACGTCGGGGAGCACGAGAACGAACCGCCACGACTCCGGTAGCGCCCGGCGCGTCGCAACCCTCGGCACGCGCCAGTCGCCGTCGGCGGGGCGGCTCGCCGTGAACCGCTCGGTCGGCTGGCCGGCGTCGAGGACGAACCCGCCTGCCTCGAAGGCCGCGACCCCCACTCCGGAGCGCCCACCCCGCCCGAGCGCCGGCGCGCGCTCGCGGATGCGCGGCTCGCGGTCGTGGGCGCGTGCGACCGCCGCGAGCACGCAGAGCGCGAGCTGGGTGCCGCTGCCGAGCCCGGCATGGCGTGGCAGCGTCTCCCGGAGTTCGACCGCGGCACCCGACACGTCGAGCAGTTCGACGGCCCGGCGGGTGTGGGCGGCGGCGAGCGGGTCCTCACAGCGGGGCTCCCCGGCCGGGTGGGCCTCGACGACGACCCGTGGTGTCGCGAGTGCGACCCCGACGCCGCCGTAGAGGGGCTCGCGGGCCAGCGAGAGGTTCCGGAAGCCGAAGTGCAGCCGCGCCCCGGCGGTGACCCGCACCATGCCCGCCCGCCGGGGCCCCGGGCGAAAATCGGTTTCGACAGTCGCGTCGCCCGAGCCGGCCGGTTCAGAACCCCTCGAAGTAGTCCCCGCCGGGGTCGTAGCCGAGCGCGTAGCGGGCGTAGCCGACCGCGTAGGTCGAGAACAGCCCCAGATAGCCCGCCTCGGCCTGTCGTCGGACGGAGGTCTCGACCCACGCGCGGGGATCGTAGACGACCTCGCCGTGTGCCCGCATGCGGAGCGAGCAGTCGGTGTCCTCGATGAACGACAGCGACTCGTCGAACCCTCCGGCGTCGAGGAACGCCCGGCGGCGGTAGCTACAGTTGTTCCCGCTGGCCTGGACGAACCCGAACGGCCACGAGGCGCGGTACCACCAATCGGAGAGGAGCTTGAACAGCACCGCGTCGGTCCAGTCGCCGTCGAGCGGGCGCAGCGGGCCGCCGACGCCGACCACGCGCGGGTCGCGGTAGTGGCGGGCGTGGCGCGGGACCCACCCCGAAGGGACGACGGTATCGGCGTCGGTGAAGCAGACGACCGGACACTCGGTCGCGCGCGCGCCGCGGTTGCGGGCGGCGGCCGGGCCGCCCCCGCTGCCGTCCTCGATGACCCGGTCCGGGGTCGGATGCGTCCGTGCGACGCCCTCGGTCCCGTCGTTCCCGCCGGCGACGACGATCACCTCCGTGGCCTGCCCGGACAGCGAGTCGAGCGTCCGTTCGAGGTCGTCGCGCTCCTCGTGGGCCGGAACGACGACCGCGGCGTCGAGACTCGCCGCCGGTCGCGGGTCCGCGGGGGCTACGTCCCGGCCGGCGTCCGCCGCTCCCGCCGCCCGGCCGGCAGCCGTTGCGCTCGAATCTCCGCTCACACATGGGTGGGCGGGGGTCGCCGACATAACACCGCCGGAATCGCGCCCGCCGACGGCGGTCGAGCAGCGGGCCGCGTGGCGTCGACCTCTTCCCTCTACCGCCCGGTATCCCGACGACCCCCGATCGCGCTCGGGAGGCGACGCCAGCGCGGCAAGGGCGCGAGGGCCGTACGGGCGGTTCCGGAAAAAACTGCCGTCCACACCGGTGATTTTTGTGTGACCGGAGGTAGGGGGGGGGACGATGCGGGAAACGCACCGGCCGAACACGGGGCGGTAAGTGGATGCTCCGACCGTCCTTCGAGCCGCTCGTCGTCGGCACGGGGGTGGCGGTCGTCGACCCGATCGAGCGCCACCGGTACGCGCTCTCCACGCCGAATCCAGTCTCGACGAAACCGATCGACGGGGCGCGGTTTCGTGCGCCCGTCGACGCCGCGGTCGCCGTCGATGCGCGCGAGATCGCCCTTCCGAGCGTCCCGATCGCCCACGTCACCGACGACTCGGGGACGATCCTCACCGAGATCGAACACTTCGCCTACGAGGAGTTCCCCACGGGCGTTCACACGGTCGAACTCTCCGCACCGATCAAGCTCTACGTCCGGGTCGAGGGGACGCTGACCGTCGCGGCCAACGCCGAGCGGATGCGCCTGCACTTCGGCGACGGTTCGGACGTGTCCGTCGGCGCGCGCTCACACCACGAGCGCCCGGCCACGACGGTGACGACCACGGGCGAGCCCCGAGACGTGATGCGCGCGGTCTCGACGTTCGCCTCGGCACTCAAGACGACGAGCCCCGAGCGGTCCTATCCCACCCTGCGGGGCCACCCGCCCGCGCTCGCGCCCGGCGACGCGCTGCGGATCCCGGAGGGCCTCGAACCCCCGGCGACGGGCGTCGAGATCGCGCTCCCGCCGGATCTCGGGGCGGTCTACGCCGCCGCCCCGCTCGCGTACTACCTCGGCGCGACCCTCGTCCCGGGCGAACGACCCGCCATCCGGACCGACCGCGGGTTCGAGCATCCGCTCGACTCCGACCGCGGGTTCGAGAGCGAACTCAAGCGCGTCCTCGAGGGGACCTTCCTGCTCGATTGTCTGGTGCGCACCGAAGGGCTGACGCCGGTCGACCTCCACGAACGCCGCGCACTCGAACCGGAACTGGACCTCGATCTCGCCGCGCTCTACGACCGATCGCTCGCCGCGCGCCTCGAGACCTACCTCGACGTGCCCTTCGACCTCCTCGAACCTCACGTACCCGACTGGAAGCGCACGGCCTACGTCGAGCCCGTGTCCGCGAGCCTCGAAACCCTGCCCTACCTCGTCGACGACCTCGCGCTGATCCGGGCGCGCCGTCCCGCGGAGATCGCCACGACGCCCGACGAGATGGGCTTGCCGACGCCGCCGCCGTCGCTGTTCGGTGCGTCGGCACACGAAGTCGGCGAGGGAGGGCACACGGACGACGGCGACGCCACGCGGAGCATCGCCGATGGGGCCGGGGAGAGCTCACGGTACGTCCGGCCGGAGCCGACGGACTCGCTTGAGGCGACGTGGGTCGGTGAGGGGATCCCCTTCGGCGCGAGCAAGTCGCTGCTCGCGGCCCACCGCAACCGGTTCGATCGCGAGCCCAGCACCGAGGACATCGCCGTCACGGTCGTCTGCAACGACGCCGAGATGGGCGAGGAGCGCCGGACGGTCGTTGAGGAGGTCTATGGCTCCCGGGAGGAGGTGCCCTTCGAGGTGGCCGTCCACCGCGACACCACGACCGACGAGCTCCGTGATCTGCTCGCGGCACGGACGGACTTCCTTCACTACATCGGTCACGTCGACGACGAGGGTTTCGAGTGTGCCGACGGCCGCCTCGACGTCCGGGCGCTCGACGCGGTCGGCGTCGACGCCTTCCTGCTGAACGCCTGCTGGTCGTACTGGCAGGGCGTCGCCCTGATCGAGCGCGGAGCGATCGCCGGCATCACGACGCTCACCGACGTCATCAACGTCGGGGCGATCGGGATGGGCAAGACGCTCTCGCGGCTGCTGAACGCCGGGTTCCCGATGGGGATCGCGCTCGAAATCGCCGCCGAGCGGAGCATCGTTGGCGATGAGTACATCGCCATCGGGGAGGAGAACTTATCGATCGCACAGGCGGGCGGCACTATCCCCCAGTTGTACGAACTCGAACGCAGCGGTGACGAGTTCAAAGTAGAAATTCGAACATACCCAGCGGTAACTGCGGATATAGGCTCGATTTACATACCGACTATCAAGAGAAATGACGAATACTATCTCGCATCTGGTAAGATTCCACGATTCATATTATCTAGGAAAGAGGTAGAACAGCTCTTCATGGCCGATGAGGCACCTATAAGACTCGGAAGGAAAATCCGCTGGAGTGGTCGGATCGATTTCGACGAAGTGTGATTAGGGTCCAGGATAAGCACTACCGGCGGACACGGCCCCTGTCTGTGAGAGCAGCACCAGCGCGCCGAACAGCATCGTGGTCAGTCGCGGGTGATCCATCGCGAACGCCTTGGCACCGGTTTCTCCGGACATTGCACCCTTACGAAGGTATGGTGATTGAATGAAAGTACCATCTAAGTAGAAAAAGTTAACGATCCGATCGATGAACGTTTAATTGCCGGGCTGTAGTTGAATTAATACGCGAGAACTACTCGGGATCCATTCGGGAGAGCCGGAGCGCGTTTCCGGTCACGCCGAGGCTCATCCCCATATCACCCGCGATTACTGCCAGTGCGACGCTCACTACCCCCAGTGGGACACCGACGGCGAGTAGCGCCTTCACCCCGAGGCTCGCCCGGATGTTCTGCCGGATCACCCCGTTCGCTTTGTTCGATAGCGCATAGAGGTACGGCAGTTTCGAAAGGTCGTCTCCCATGAGGGCAATGTCGGCCGTTTCGAGCGCCGTATCGGTCCCGGCAGCGCCCATCACGATCCCGAGGCTTGCGGTCGCCATCGCGGGCGCATCGTTGATGCCATCGCCGACCATCGCAACCGTGCCGTACTCCTCGCTCAGCTCCTCGACCGCCGCGACTTTCTCCTCCGGGAGGAGTTCTGCTCGATAGTCGTCGACGCCGACCTGCTCGGCGACCGCGTTCGCAGTCCCTTCGTTGTCGCCGGTCAGCATCACGACCTGTTCGATCCCTCGGTCGTGGAGCCGTTCGATCGTCCGCGCTGTCCCGGGGCGACCCTCGTCGGCGATCGCGATGACGCCGAGCACCCTCTCCTCGGTCCCGACGAGGATGACGGTCTTGCCCTCGCTCTGTAGTGTGGAAATCGTCTCACCGAGCAGGCCGGTGCCGTTCGCTCGCTCGCTTCCCTCCTTCGCTGCACTCGTTACGGTCCCTCCATCCGTCGCGACGCGTGTCCGCGAGAGGTCGACACCGAACTCGTCGAAGAGGTCGGGGTTTCCCGCGTAGTAGGTCGTTCCATCGATATCGCCACTGACACCCTTTCCAGTGATACTCTCGAACGCGGAGACCGAAGCAGGGTCAACCTCTCGATCCTCCACGTAGTCGAGCACAGCGTCGGCGATCGGGTGTTCGCTTCGCTGTTCGAGCCCGCTTCCACATCGCAGGACCTCCTTTTCGGTGTGATCGGTCAGCGGGACGATGTCGGTGACGGCGAGTTCGCCTTTCGTGAGCGTCCCCGTCTTGTCGAGCGCGAGCGCCCTGACCTCGCCCATCGCTTCGAGGTGACTGCCGCCCTTGATGAGCACGCCATTTTTCGCGGCGCTGGTGATCCCCGAGACGACGCTCACTGGCGTCGAGATCACGAACGCACATGGGCAGGCGATCACGAGGAACGTGAGCCCACGAACGAACCACGTCTCCCAGGGCGCGCTAAAGACGAGCGGCGGGATCGCCGCGGTGAGGATCGCCAAGACGACCACCACGGGGGTGTAGTAATCGGCGAAGCGATCGACGAACTGCTCGCTTTCGGTGCGATCTCCCTGCGCTCCCTGCACCAGTTCGATGATCCGAGAGAGGGTGTTCTCGGACGATTTAGATGTTACTTCGACTTCGAGATAGCCCTCTTCGTTGATCGTCCCGGCATAGACGTCATCGCCCTCGGTCTTATCGACGGGGACGCTCTCTCCGGTGATCGGTGCCTGATCGACCGCGCTGCCGCCCTCGACGACGACGCCGTCCATCGGGATTTTCTCGCCCGGACGGACGGCGACTCGGTCGCCGACCGCGACCGCTTCGACGGGGATCGTCCGTTCCTCGCCGTCGCGCAGTACCGTCGCCTCGTCCGGCGAGAGTTCCATGAGTTCGCGCAGCGAGTTTCGAACGCGGTCCATCGCGTAGTTTTCGAGCAGTTCGGCGATACTGAACAGGACCGCCAGTGTCGCGGCTTCGACGTAGTAGCCGATCCCCGTCGCGGCGATGATCGCCGTCCCCATCAGGAGGTCGATATCGAGGCTCCGGTTCCGCAGCGAATAGTACCCGCTCCGAACGACCGGGACCCCGCTGCTGGCAGTCGCGGCGAGCAACAGGACGTCACCGACCGCGAGCTCGTAGCCGAACACGGTCGTGACGGCTGCGTTCTGCGCCGTGAGGAGGACCTCGACGAGGAGGCCGAGCGTCAAGAATCCCGCCCCGATCCACGTCTTGACCGCCCGCGGGCTCGTCCATCCGTCCCCGGACGCCACAACGGTCGGGGATCTACCCCCTGGCTCGTCGGTGGTGCTGTCCGTGACGTCGTAGCCAGCGCCCTCGATCGCGTCGACGAGTGTCGGTTCGGCAACCCGATCAGGATCGTACGTGACCACGCCCGTCCCAGTCGTCGACTGCAGATCGAGCTCGGAGACCCCATCGACACTTTCGAGCGCACTGGAGACTTTCTTCGTACACGAGGGACAGTCCATCGCTGGAACGGCAAACTGTGTCGTCCGCGTTTGCTCCTGGATGGGTCGCTCGACGTCGTACCCTGCTTTCCGAACGCGGTCGATAACCGCGTCCGCCGAGGTCCGGTCGGGATCGAACGCAACGACGAGCGTCCCGGTCGTTGTCCGTGGATCGAGATCGTCGATGCCGTCGAGTCGCTCGACGCTTCTGGTGACCTTCCCGGCACACGAAGGACAGTCCATCTCGGGGACGGTGAGGGTCACCGTCCGAAGCGGCTGGGAGGCCGTCTCCGAAGGAGCGCTCATCGGAAGGGGAGAGGAGCCGGCCCCATATAGGCCTTCATTGGCGCACGCCAATACGGAGTTGGCGGCCGCTAACTCAGACGGCCGGGGAGAGTGAATCGAGCGGCTGATCGCCCCCGATGAACCGTTTCACCAGCCGCGCTTCGGCGCGGCGCAGTCGATAGGAGAGCGTGGATCGAGGAACGTCGACGATGGCCGCCAGCTCGGAGAGATCGATCTGCCGGGGAGTCTCATAGTAGCCATGTTCGATCGCTGCTCGGAGTGCTTCGCGTTGTGCCGGCGGAACGGGGTCGGCCGTTCGTTGCCCTTGGGTTCGCCGCGGGGTGAGTTCAGTGAGCCGAAGCATCTCCATTCCGGCACAGCCACGCACTTCCGAGCGGAGCGCGTCGAAGAAATCGTGGATGTCGGCCCGGTTCGGGAGGATGATTCGCCAGGTGTACCGCCGGCCTTCGCGACGCGTCTCGAAGAGCAGTCCTCTGCCGAAGCAATCGAGCGCGAGATGTGGAACGGACGTACAGACCGGCGTCCGCTCCCAGTACGTATAGAGAACGAGCGTATCGTCGGTTCGATCGAGCACTTGGGTTCGGCAGTCCGCCCCACAGTCCTCGGTGACGAGACAGTCCGAGCAGTACTCGGCGGTGAGATACGCGTCTTCGAGGGCAGCGAGGGCTTCGGGTGACCCCGTCGCGTGATCGACGCGCCAGAGGCTTTCGGGCGTAACGTGACAGGAAAGCGATCGGATAGCGGCCTCGGGATGGGCGGCGAGAGTATCGGCGACGAGGTTGGACTCAGCGTCGTAGTCGAGGGCGAAAGCGAGCTCTCTCATGCCGGAAACTACGCACGGTAGAACAAAACTCGACTGCCCGATCGTTCTACCGCTCCTCGGGAAGCGTCCTCGGTCCGTGGCTCGAACCGGTTAGATCGTATCGTCGGGGTCGTGTTCGGTTGCCATCCGCGTCGCTTCCGCTGCGTATCGTCCACGCGTATCGGTATCGGTCACGTCCGCGAGTTTCTCCGGCAGGACGTCGAGGCCGGCGTACGTATCCCGTGCTGGGCCGGTAAAACTCGTAAGAGCGCGCTCTTTACGGAGATACTGCTCGCCGTCGGGCGTCGCGTAGGTGAGGATGATGAGATTCTGTTCGTCGTCGGAGTACGTGCGTTCGACCAGCCATACTTGTGTCGTCTCATTGCCACCGGTCATGACTGACCTCGTTTCTACTCGCTTGTAGGTGTACTGCCGAGACAGAAGAGGCGATGTCCCGCGCTACTTTCTCCTCTCTTGATGCTGTGTTGAAAAGTCTCTCGCACGGGCCGGGCGAACACCCTTCCATGCGGAGTCTCGCTTCCCCTCGCTGGCGGGGAGGAGTCGACACTCATGACCGGGGCCACGCTTATCGACAGCACACCGCCACTGTCGAGTAAGGGAAAATCACGGGTTGAACGCTCTGATGTACAGCGTGGCGAACGGCCGCTCTCGCGTCGAGGTGTCTGAGCGGTCGCGTCGAGACAGGGTTTCGACGAACCTCCCTTCGTCCTACCGATGGGCTCCGCTACCGAAGAGCCTCGGAAAATCCGTTCTCCGCTAACGCCGACTACCGCGTCAGCGCCGCGTAAACGACCGCTACCAGAAGGGAGTACACAGTGTGACCGACGAGACTCATGATCGTGCCGGGTACGGTGAGGTTCGGGAACGGCGGTGCCCGAGGGAACCCGACAGTCGACAGCCAAAGCGGCATCACGATTACGGCCAGGACGATCGTGATGAGGACTCCATACCCGATTCCGAGGCCAATACTGCTGCCGAGGCGGTGTGCATACGGACTCAACCCACTGTACTCGACGATCGCGACGTATCCGAGGGCAATGACTACGCCGTGAAAGGGGTGAAACGCCCAACCTATGCCGAGCGCTGGGCCCTGAATCCCGTGCAATGCTGGAATCACCATCTGTATGACCATATCTCCGAGAACCACTTGATGTAGGAGCCCGAATACGATAGTGCCGACCAGTCCAGCGACTGCCCCGTACAACCATCTGCTCGAGCCGACACCACGCCTTCTTGCGGTTCCGGTTTCTGCTGCCATCGGTAGGTCATGCAGGAGAGCAGTATAAGCCCTTTTCCCAGTGTGCATCTTCGCCGCACAGACAACTCGTTTTGAGCGTGCGGTCGCGCCGAGACCGGGACCCACCGGAGCATGACCGTCGGGAGCCCGATGACGTTCTCGAGGTCGGAATCGATCGGATCGCCGGCGGGGTCGGCGGGTATGTGCCACCCTGCGTGTCGACGCTGCGGTCGGCGGTCGTCACGCCCTTCGAGCCGGCGGAGCCGCGAGAGGACCGCGTGCTGGCGCTCGCGAGCTCCTTGCCGGACGTGGCCGCGCAGCCACGCTTCGAGACGACCACCGGCAGAACTGTGGTGGACCTCTCCCTCCGGGTCACGAGAGTGTGGTCCTGAACTCGTCGAGGAGCGACGTCGGCTCCGGTTCCTCGAACGTCTTGAGCTGGTCCGCCTCGGTAAACGCCGACCGGCCGACCAGACGCAAACTCAGCATGCTCGTCAGGCCGCTGGCCGCGAACAGCATCCCCATGATAACGAACTGGTAGAGCGCCGCGTAGATGGGATTCGAACCGGCGAGTATCATCCCCGACATCATCCCCGGGATGTACACCAGCCCGAGGCTCTTTAGCGCATCCACCATCGGGATGAGCGACGCTCGTGCGCTCGTGGTCACGTACTCGGAGATGACACGCTCCGGCGGTGCTCCGAGCGCGAGTACGGCCTCGATCTCCCCGCGATTGTTCTGGATCTCCCCGCTAATGCGGTCGAGCGCCAGCGAGTTGGTCTTCATCGCGCTCGAAATGATCATCCCGCCGACAGGGATGAGATTGCGTACCGTCGGCTCGATCGCTCCCGCCGCGAGCATCGTCGCGATCACCACGCCGGACCCGACGACGATGCTTACCAGCGAGATGCGGATCACGCTCGGGACGCCCGCCCCCCGATTCTTCGAGATCCACGCCGCAAAGCCCATCATCGCCGCGATGACGAGTGTACTCCAAGCGAGACGTAGCGAAAACAGGATACCTATCACCGCCCCCATCGCCAGCACCTGGACGAATCCCCGGACGAACGACCGCCCGAGTTCGATCTCGATGCCCAGATTCCGGAGGTACGAGACGATCAGCACGACGCCCGCGAGCACCGACGCCGCTCCCACCTGCACGAGTCCCTTCGCTACGACCGGCTCCGAGAGTTGATCGAGCAGCGAGGGGCTCATGCGATCACCGTCCCGATGTCGCCGACGGCCGTCACGCGACCGTCCTCGAAGACGGCGACGCGATCCGCGAGGCGACGCGCCTGATCGCGGTCGTGGGTCACGAGCACGCAGGTCAGATCGGACTCCGTGATGAGGTCGGTGAACAGCCCCTCGACCCGCGCCTCGGCATCCGCGTCGAGGCTTGCGGTCGGCTCGTCGAGAAGGACTACCTCGGGCTCAGTGATGATCGTCCGAGCGATGGCCACGCGCTGGGCTTCACCACCGGAAAGCGTCGAGACGTCCCGCGACGCGTAACCGTCGAGGTCGACTCGCGAGAGGAGCCGATCGACTGCCTCGTCGCTAACCGTCCGATCACGGAGACGCGGGCCGATAGTCACGTTCTCCGCGACCGTCCCGTTGCGGAGTCCTGGCTCTTGGGGGACGAATCCGATCCGGCAGCGCAGCTCCGTGGGCGGAAGTTCTCTGTAGTCGGTGCCGTCGATCAGGACGGTCCCCTCCGTGGGTTCGTCGAGGCGGTTGAGCAGGCGAAGCAACGAGGACTTCCCGGCCCCCGACGGGCCGACGACGGCGAGGACCTCCGCCTTCGCAACGGCGATCGAGACACCGTCCACGATGGGCGTGCCATCTCTGAGAGCCGTGAGATCGCTGGTTTCGAGCTTCGGGGGCATGGTTTCCCTACACGTTCGACCCCCACCGATTTGTACCCCTTTATCATTCTACTTAGATATCGGGGTTCCATTGGTCGATAGCTGGTTTCCCCCGTCAGTGCAGCCACGCACCCGCCGATCGGCGGGCCGGGACAGACACCGGTATCCGCTCGGTCGGTGCCAGAAAACCACTATTCGTTCCGGCGACTTCCAGCCGACATGAGCGATTCGTCGGTCCTCTCGTATCGTCGCACCGCCGTTTGGGATGTTCAGCCTGTTCAGCCGAACATCTGGCGCATGACGGGATGCATCTCCATGAGCTGCTCCTCGGCGATCTCCTCGTAGAGCTTGTAGGTGATGCTCACCGTCAGCAGCAGCCCCGTGCCGGTGACCGAGCCGATGGTCCCGAGCATGTTGGCGCCGACGGCGAGCAGGCCCACGAGCGCGCCGCCGATCACGGTCACCTGGGGGATATACCGTTCGAGCACCTTCTCGATCACCCCGGGGTTCTGCCGGAAGCCGGGGATCTGCATCCCGGAGTTCTGGATCTGCTGGGCCGTCGATTCGGGTCCCATGTCGGCGGTCTCGACCCAGAAGATGGCGAAGATCGCCCCGCCGATGACCATGATCGTCAGGTCGGTTCCGACCCGCAGCGCTACCTCCCAGGCGGGCTGGGTGGTGCCGATCCAGTCTTGAGGACGCTGGATCGGGTTCAGGTAGTAGAACAGGCCGCCGGTCGGCTGGCGACCACCTGAACCGCTCGTGTAGACGCCGAGCCAGTTCGGCATCGAGTCGCCCATCTCCCCGGCGAGGATGCGCCCGAGGAACTGGACGTTCGCCTGGAGCGCGCGCACGAGGATCATCGGCAGGACGCTCGCGTAGATGAGCTTCACCGGGAAGCGCCCGCGCGCGCCCTTGACGCGGGCGTGGCTCAGCGGGATCTCGACCCGCACCGATTCGGCGTAGACGACGATGGCGAAGATCAGCAGGGTGGTCGCCAGCGCGAGCAGCTGGCCGTCCCCGAACACCAGCGTCTCGGGGCTCGCCGGGGTCTGGCCGGTGGCGATGCTGTACCACGCCGGGAAGAAACCGCGCGCCTGGCCCCCTAGGATGCTTGGGAGGTTGAACAGGCCGCCGATGAGCTGCTGGCTCACGCCGGCGACAATGAACAGGCCGATCCCGCTGCCGACCCCCCACTTCGAGATGACCTCGTCCATGAACAGGATGAGGATGCCGCCGACGAACACCTGCGCGAAGATCAGCCAGTTCACGCCGAAGGTGCCGATCCCGAGCGCGGTGGCGAGCTGCCGGTCCGCCCGCAGGAACCCGCCTGCGAACACCATCGGCAGCGCCGTCAGGACCGTCATCACGATCACGAGGAACTTCTGGAGGCCCTGATAGAGGATCTGGTCGCGCGGGTCGCTCGTGTCCAGTCCCAGCAGATCAGCACCGCCGAGCAGCTGGAGGACGATGCTCGCCGTGACGATGGGACCGATCCCTACTTGAAGAATCGTGCCCGCCCCGCCTGCGAGGATCGAGCGGAACTGTCCGAATACCTCGCCGCTCGCGCCCGTTCTGAGTCCATAGAGCGCGACATTGGTCAGGAAGAAATACAGCACGAGGACGCCGACGGTCCAGCCGAGCTTACGCCGGAAGGGAACGTGACCCTTCGGCCGGCGGACCGATGGCATCCGCGTGAGCACCGGCTCGGCGGTCTCCTTCCAGCTCATCAGTCCGCCTCTGTGTCCTCGACGGTGGTATCTCCTTCGTCGCCGCCCTCGCTTGCGGCGTCGGCCAGCCGCTCCTCGCCGCGCTCGCTCAGGCTCGCCTCGCCGCCCGCGTCCTCGATCAGTTCGCGCGCACTTGCCGAGAAGGCGTCGGCCGTCACCGACAGGGTTCGTCGCACCTGTCCGCCGCCGAGCACCTTCACGGCGTCGGCTTCGTGGCCGTCCTCGACCACGTCGCGGGCATCGAGGTGATAGGTCTCCCCTTCTTCCTCGGCGAGACCCTCGGCCGCGTGCAGCGGGGCGTCCTCGTCGAGCACGCGGACGTCCACGGTCAGCACCTCCTCTTTGACCTTCCCCGGCCGGTCGAAGCCGTGTTTGCCGAGCGGTTCGTAGTCGTGGAACTCGTGCTTGTCGCGCCCCGCGCGCCCGCGCCCGCCGCGGTGGCCGGCCCCGCGGCGGTTCTTGTGGGTGCCGCCGCCGTGGGTGCGCGAGCCGCGCTGGCGTCGTTTCTTACTCGTCATGATCTGGTGGTAGGTTGTCCGTGATCGCGGGTAGTCGTTTCGATCGTCCCCGTTCGCCGGTACTGTCTCGATCGTCTCCGTCCGTGATCCTCGGTGTTCGGTCCGACCGCTCAGCGCATCGCCGTCAGGAGCGCGTCGATCTCCGCGGTGCTGTGCCTGCCGAGTGCGCCACCCTCGGCGGTGGGGTGTTTGATGCCGTCGTGGCCGCCCCGCGGGGGGTGCAGGCGCAGCGCCGGCGCGAGCCCACTGTCGCGCAGCGTGGTCTTCTCGTCGAGCAGCGCGTCGGCGAGCGCGGCGACATTCGCGTGGTCGGTGTGCTCGGCGACCCACTCGTCGTCGATCTCGCCCGTGCCTTCGAGGGGCTCGGCGCGCGTTCGAAGGAGGGTTTCGAGCACCGCCGGGCTGGGTTCGCCGTAAGCCACGTAGTCGTTGACCTTCGTGACCATCCCCCGGTAGCTGTCGGTCTCGGGGACGAGCGTACAGTGGTTCACGCCGTGGACGTTGAGCATCGAGAGCGTGTCGCGGACGCCCTCGCTCGTGTCGACCTCGCCGCGGAGCTGGACGAGCGCCTGCATCACTCGATCACCGCCCGCTTTTCCATCGTGCGCTCGGGGACCCGCGCCTCGGCGGTCGTGCGCAGCGCGTTGAACGTCGCCTTGGCGAAATTGACCGTGGTACGGGTCGTGCCCGACGAGCGCGTCCAGATGTCCTCGATTCCCGCGAGCTCGAGCACCGAGCGAGCGGTCTCCCCGGCCGCCAGGCCCAGCCCTCGGGGCGCGGGCCGGAGCTCGACCTCGACGCTGCCGGCCTTGCCCTTCGTGCGTAGCGCGACCGTGTGGGGCCGCCCACAGCCACACTCCCACGAGCCACAGCCCCGCGAGACGTGGACGAGGTTCAGCTTGGCGATCTCGATGGCCTTCTGGATCGCCGCTCCCACCTGATCGTCACGGCCCTGCGCGTAGCCCACGTAGCCGTCGCCGTTGCCGATGGCGACGACACACCGGAACTTCACCCGCCGCCCGGAGTCGGTCATCCGCTGGACCATGTTGACGTCGAGGACGTCGTCGCGAAGCCCGGGGAGGAGCTGGTCGGCGATCTCGGGTTCCTTCAGCGGGAGCCCCGAGTTCAACGCCTCGGCCATGGTGGTGATCTCCTCCTCGGCGACGAGCGTCCCCAGGCGGGTGCGTGGCTCCCAGCCGCGTCTACTCATCGTCCTCCGCTTCCGTCTCGGTGGTAGTGGTGTCTGCGTTCATGATCGCCTCGCGTACCGAATCGAAGTGCTCGGGAAGCTCCGTCGCGTCGAACCCGTTCGAGTAGAGGGGTTCCTCGCGCTCGTCGGCGTAGGCGGCGATGTGCTCGCCGCGGGTCCGCTCCCAGTCGCCGAACACCGCCTCGTTGTGTGGAATCGAGAGCCCGGCGTCGATCGCGCCTTCCTGCACGGCGAAGGGCTTGCTGCCGGGCGTCGGCGTGTTGAGCCCGATATCGAGCACCGCCTCCTCGATCCCGGCGGCGACGGCGCGCGTGCCCGCCAACAGTCCGGTGAGGTAGGCACTCGGGACGTTCCCGGTGGGTGCCTCCCAGCCGAACTCGGCGAGGTCCGACGAGTGGGCACTCGCGTAGACCTCGTCGCCCTCGGGATCGGGGGCCACCAGCTGTGCCTGCACGTGACGGTTGCTCGGCCGCGCCACCAGCCGGGGCTTGCCCGATTTCAACAGGCGCAGCCGCTGCTGGTAGTCCGTCCGGCCCTCGCGGCGACGCCGCATCGGCACGTTGTAGCGCGGTCCCGTCGCCACGCTCACTCACCCCCCGCGTCGATCGTGACGCCGAGCTGGGTCTCCGCGTAGGTCTCCAGTCTGTCGACGCTGTCGAACTCGCCGCCGCCCGCCTTGTCGTACAGCGTGCGGTACTGGCTCGGCGTCAGCGTGCCCTCGGCGCGCAGTTCCTTGAGTCGTCGCCGCTGGGCGCGGATGCGCGACACCCACGCCTCCTTACGGTCCTCGCGCGCGCCCGCCGTGCCCCGGCGGCTGCCGGGACCCGTGCGGTGGCCGTAGGCGCGCGTCCGCTCGCGCTCTCTGGCCCGCCCGCGCGAGTTGCCCTTGGCTCCCTTCTCGGTGATCGTCCCGTCGGCGATCAGCTCGCGGATGTCCGCTCTGGTGATCGCCTCGGCGATCTCGCCCTGTGCGTCGGGATCGAACCGCACCCGGTTTTTCCCGACGCCGAGCACGTCCGCCGCCAGCCGCCGCTGTGCTTTCAGGTCTGTCATGTCGTCTCGTCCTCACGTTCGCCGTCCGCGTCGACCTCGACCTCGACCTCGACGTAGGTCGGGTTGAGCACTCTGATCTCCTCGTCTTCGGCGCGCTCTTCGATGCGCTCGCGCTTGCGCGCGCCCACCGCCGAGGCGATCCGCACGGCGTGGGTGTCGCCGTCGATCCCGTCGAGATCGTCCGCGTTGTGGACCCGGACCTCCTCGAAGCCGCTCGGATGCTTCCCCCGCACGGCCTTCGGACTCCGGTAGCCCGCCTCGACGGTCGCGCCCTTGCCCTTGACGCCGCGGCGCTGCTTCGAGAGCAGCCCGCGGGGCCGACGCCACGAGGTGGGTGTGCGCTTTTTCTTGTGGTGGTCCTGCCGATTGAACTGCGGCGAGCTCGTCCGCCGGCGCTTGGCGAGCAGCCGCTCCTGCTCGTCGTTCAGGTCGGGTGTCTTCGCCGCGTGCCCGCGCGGCCGGCGCTCGGTCGCGGTCGCTTCGGCCTCGGCTTCCTCGGGCGCGCCCTCGTCTTCGACCGCGGCCGCGGGCTCTTCCTCGATGTCGAGCCCGCCGACGTCGGCCTTGATGCGGGCGGCCAGCGCGTTGCCGATCCCCTCGACCGCCGCGACGTCGGACTGGCTGGCCCGGCGCACGTCGTCGACCGTCTCGTAGCCCGCCTCCTGCAGCGCGTCGGCCTTGGCCTCCCCGACGCCGCTGATGTCGGTGAGATCGAGGTCGGTCTCGGGCTCGACGGGCTCGGCTTCGGCTGCGACGGCGTCGAGGTCGCCCGCGTCTCCGGTCCCTGTGTCGGCGTCTCCCCGGGCCGCGTCGGCGGCCGCCTCGTCGCTGTCCGTCTCCACGGCCGTCTCGTCGGCCGCCTCGACGTCGAGGTCGCCGACGTCGGCCTTGATGCGGGCGGCCAGCGCGTTGCCGATCCCCTCGACTGCCGCGAGGTCGTCCTGGTCGGCCCCGCGGACGTCGTCGACCGTCCCGAAGCCCGCCTCGCGCAGCGTGTCGGCCTTCTCCTCGCCGACGCCGCTGATGTCGGTGAGTGCGGGACCGTTCTCCCCTCCGGTCGCGGCGTCCGCGCCGCCCTCGGCGTTCTCGGGCGTCTCGCTCACGCCGGCTCACCCCGGTCGGGTTTCCCCGTGATGTAGACGCCGTCCTGGAACACCCGCGAGTCCTTGCCCTGGACCTGGGTGAGCTGTTCTAGGTCCGCCGCGGTCTGGCCGACGTCCTCCTTGTCGGGACCCGAGAGCGTGATCGACTCCTCGTCGACCTCGACGTCGGTGTCACCCCGTACTGGCGTTCGGCGGGGCGCTTTCTCCCCGAGGAAGTTCTGGACGACCACCTCGCCGTCCTCGGCCCGGACCTGCATCGGGAAGTGCGAGTAGAACACCTCCATCTCGTAGGTCCAGCCCTCGGTCACGCCGTGGAAGGCGTTCTCGACGTGACTGGCGAACGTACCGACGGTGGCGCTCGTCTTCGCGTCCTCGGCCTCGCTCTCGATCACGACGCGGTCGTCCTCGACCGACACCGTGACGTCCGGATACCAGAGCCGCCGCGTGACGGTTCCGTTCGTGCCCGAGACCGTCAGGTCGAAGCGATCGACCTCGGCCGTGACGCCCTCGGGGATCTCGTGTTCCGATCGTGTCATATGTGTTCTCTCCCGCCTGCTCAGTAGACGTAGGCGATCACCTGGCCACCGATGCCCGCTTCGCGGGCCTCGTAGTGGCTCATCACCCCGTGGCTGGTCGTGACGACGAGCGTCCCGTAGTCGCGGGCGGGGAGGAACCGCTTCTCCCATTTCTCGAACTCGTCGGCCCCCGCCGAGTAGCGGGGCTTGACCGCGCCGCAGGCGTTGATCGCGCCGCTCAGTTCGACCTCGAACCGTCCCGCTCGGCCGTCCTCTTCGAACTCGAAGCCGCCGATGTAGCCGCGGTCGTAGATGACTTCGAGCACCGAGCCGATGGTGTTCGAGGCGGGCTGTACGGTCAGATCGAGCTTGCCGACGCCGTCGGCGTTGTCGAGCCCCGAGAGGGCGTCGGCGAGTGGATCGTTGCCCGTCATTTGTACTTCCTGAATCCCATGCCGCGGGCGATCTCCCTGAAGCACTGCCGACACAGCCAGATGTCGTACTTTCCAACCAACCCCTGCTCGCGCCCGCAGCGCTGGCAGGCTTCGAGCTGGCCGGTGCGCTTGGTGGCGTGCTCGCCCGTCTCGGCTTCGCTCTCGCTCATTCGCTCTCCTCCCGGCGTGTCGCTCCGCGCTGTGTCCCGTGGCGCTCGAACCCGCTCCGAGAGTGGTCGTTCGCCGCCATCACTGCACCTCCGCGTCGAACGCCGACTGGAGATACGAGATGGCGTCCGCGGGGTCGAGCCGGTGGCGCGCGGGGACCTGCCGCGTGGCTCGATCGCGCTTTGTGATCCGCGCGCCCGGACGGACGAGGTTCACCGTCACGTCGAGCCCGTAGATGCCGACGTTCGGGTCGTACTCCTGGCTCGGGAAATCGGTGTGTTCGGCGATCCCGAAGCTGACGTTGCCGGTCTCGTCGAACTGGCTCCGCGAGAGCGAAACCTGCTCGAGAGCGGTGGCGAGAAAGTCCGCGGCGCGCTCGCCGCGCAGGGTGACCTTCGCGCCGATCGGGTCGCCCTCACGGACGTCGAACGCCGGCTCGGTCGACCGCGCCCGCGTCCGGACGCTCTCTTGGCCGGTGATCGCTTCGAGGATCTCCTCGGCGTCCGCGAGTTCGCGTCCGCCCCGGCCGACGCCCATGTGGGCGACGACCTTCTCGATGCGGGGCTCGCGCATCTCGTGGAACTCACCCTCGGGTTCGGCCTCACTCATCGTCGCCCTCCTCGCCGGCGTCGCCGCTGTCGTCCGTGGTCGGGGCGTCGCCCGCGGCCGTCGATGCCGCCGACGCGTCCTCGGCGTCGGCGGCCGGTACGTCCGCGCCCACGGTCGCTTCGTCGGCTGCCTCCTCGACCGTGAAGTTCTCGTCGATGACGACGACGTACTCGGCGATCGTCTCGAAGTCCGCCCCGTCCTCCCGGGAGACGAGTACGCTGTTCGGTGCGCTGCCGGGCGTGACCTGGATCTCGTCGAGGTGGCCGATCTCGCCGGCGTGTGCGCCCCGTACTGCGGTCACGAGTGCGCCCTCCTCGTAGGGGAAGTGCGCGACGACCGCGGGCTCGTCGGTGCTGACCACCACCGAGTCGCCGCCGCCGTACTCGGCGGCGTCGTCGACGACGAGCGTCGCCCCGTCGTGCAGCGAGAGCTGGGTCTCGCCCCCGGGGACCTGCTGCTTGCCGATTACTTTCCCGAGCTTCGAGTCCGCGTCCCCGGCGTCGATCGGCGTCAGCGCGAGCCGGCCGCCCTCGCCCGGGAACACCCGGTAGAACTCCTCGCGCTCGGTGAACGCGATGATGTCGAACATCCCGATCGGCCGGCGCTCGTCGCTCACGGGATCGCCGTTGACGAGCACGCTGTCCTGATCGAGCGCGTACCGGGCCTCCTTGGTCGAGTCGACGTAGCCGAGCACGTCCCGCAGGAGGACCGACAGGGGCACGCCCGCCTCGCCGTGGGGACCCGCCCCCGCCTTCGCGGTGAACGTTTCGACCTTGCGCTCGACCGGCCACGAGTCGGGCGCGGAGAGGCGCTTCTGGTGTCTACTCATCGTCGCCTCCGTCCGCGGTCAGGCGCTCTTTGCGACGGTCGTCGGCCAGATCGAGGTCGACGACCCGGAGGTTCGAGGCGTCGAGCGGTCGGGGCGTCTCCTCGCCGTCGGCCGTCTCGCTGG
Source organism: Halobacteriales archaeon QS_4_69_34 (assembly GCA_003021045.1). Lineage (GTDB taxonomy): Archaea > Halobacteriota > Halobacteria > Halobacteriales > Halococcaceae > PXRN01. Next base: position 61,466 of record PXRN01000027.1, read on the forward strand.
TGGCGTCCTCGACGTGAACGACCGCATCCCGGAGATCGACGCGTGCGACCTCCCCTTCCTCGCCGGCGAAGTCGCCCCGGAGGATTTCGACGGTGTCGCCGGCGTTGACCCGGATGCTCCGGCGGCCGTGCTCCTCGCGGAGCTCCCCCGAGAGCGTCGCGCGGACCTGCCGGTGGCGCTCGTGCAGCGGGGCGCGCTCGCGTCGGTTTCGTTGTTTGTGTGGTTGCTCGCTCATTGTGGTGTCGCGTGGTGCGTTGTGGTCGTGGTGGGATGTGGTGTCGTGATGGTTCGTGTGTCCCGTGTTGATTCCTGTTCGTCGTGTGGGTGGTGCGGCGTACTGAACATCTCAGACGATCATCGTCGCCGCGCTGGCGATCGAGCCGAAGCGCTCGGCGACCTCGCGGGCGATCGGGCCCCGCAGCTCCGTCCCCCGGGGGTCCTCGTTCTCGTCGACGATCACGCCGGCGTTGTCCTCGAACTTCACGCGGGTGCCGTCGGGCCGCCGGATGGGCTTGCGCTGGCGGACGATCACCGCCTCCAGGACCTGCCGGCGCATCTCGGGGGTGCCCTTCGTCACCGATACCGAGACCCTGTCGCCGAGCCCGGCCTTCGGGTGGCGATTTTTGGTGCCGCCGTAGCCCGCGACGCTGATGACCTTCAGTTCGCGCGCGCCGGTGTTGTCCGCACAGGTCACGAGCGAGCCCTTCTCTAGGCCCTGTGTGACGTCCGCCGAGAGCGCCTCCATCAGGGCTCACCCCCGCTGGCCTCCGACCGCTCGGACGCCGATCCGCCGGCGGACCCACCGTCGACCTCGCCGGTCTCGCCGGCCTCGCCGGACCCGCCCTCGACGTCCATGCCGCCCATCGTGGGGTCCGTATCCGGGGTCTCGGGTCCGGAGACGCTGGTCGCGCCCAGTTCCCGGGTGGTGTCGAGCGCCCCGACGACGACGTGGGCTTTGGTCTTCGAGAGCGGTCGCGTCTCCGCCAGCCGCACCGTGTCGCCGACCGTGAGGTCGAGACAGTCCGGCGCGTGCGCCGGCGTGCGCGAGCGACGCTTCATGTAGCGGTTGTACTTCGGGACCGCCACGTCGTACTCGCGCTCGACGACGACCGTTCTGTGCATGTCCGTCGAGACGACCACGCCGTCGATGGTCCCCCCGCGCACGGACAGCGTGCCGTGGAACGGACAGTTCGGATCGTCGCAGGTCGCCTCGGGTTCGTCGATGTTCAGTCCTATCGCCATTTCGAGTCACCTCTCCGTTCGGTGCGGCGGGCCGGGTTCCCGACTAGCCGCTCTCCCTCGATCGTCACGTACGTCGCTTCGTCCCCGCCCTCGCTCTCGGTCGCGGCGTCGCCAGCACTCCCGGCGGCGGTGGCCGCGCCGTCGCCCGCGGCGGGCCCGGCCGGCGCGAGGTCGGTCGGCGCGACGCGCTCGCCGGCGAGCGCGAACTCGAACGTCGCGCCCGCCTTCGGCACCTGCTCCGTTCGCGATTCGCCGCCGTCCGCTCGCGAGCGGGTCTCGATGCGGAGCGTCCGCTCGGTCTCGCCGACGACGCGGCCCGCGGTGCCGACGCGGCTCCGATCGTCGGCCGCGGCGACCCGCGCGCCCAGACCGATCAGCTCGTGTCGGACGAGCGTCTCGGGTGCCAGCGCCATCACGCTCCCCCGCCGGCCGCGTCGCCGGTCTCCTCGTCGAGGTCGCCCTCCTCGCGCCGGATCGTCTTCAGCCGCGCGACCGTCCGCCGGAGCTCGCCGATACGTCCCGGGTTCTCCGGTGCGCCGCCCGCCGCTTGGACGGCCCGTGTGTTGAGCAGTTCCGTCCGGAGCTCCTCGAGTTCGACCTCGCGCTCGGCGGGCGTCATGTCGCGCATCTCCTCGACGTGGAGGATCGCCATCAGGCACCACCCCCTTCGTTCCCGCCGCCGGTCTCGCCTTCGGCGTCGAGGGCCGCGACGCCGTCCGTGATGCGCTCGGCGAACGCTTCGCCGACGCCCTCGGCTTCCGCGAGGTCCGCTTCGCTCGCCGCCCGCACGTCGTCGAGGGTCGAAAAGCCCGCCTCCCGCAGCGCCGCTGCCTTCGCCTCACCGACGCCGTCGATCGCCGTCAAGTCGGCACTGCTCCCGGCCGTGTCGGCCGCTTGATCCGCGGCGGTCGTGTCGGCCTCGGCGGCCTCGGCGGCGTCCATCTCCTCGACCAGCTCCTCGGCCTCGGCCGTCGTCTCTTCGTCGAGGTCGGTCTCGACGGCCGCGTCGAGCGCGTCGAGCTCCTCCTCGGCGACCTCCGCGGTGCTCGCCGGCGCGGTCGGTGCCGCGCCGGTCTCGCTTTCGACGCCCTCTTCGACGATCTCCTCCTCGGCGACCTCCGCGGCCGCGGCCGGCGTGTCGGCCTCGGCGCTCGTCTCGGTCCCCTCGGCCCCCGTGGCCGCCTCGGCGTCGGGGCCGTCCTCGGCGGGCTCGGGCTCGTCGCCCGCCAGCAGCGCGTCGACGTCGTCACCCTCGACGTCTTCGGGAACGAGCCCGCTGACGTCGACGTCCTCGCGGATGCGGAAGTCGTCGGGCAGGTCCGATCCGGGCGGGATGATCCGCACCGTCACGCCGATGGTGCCGAGCTTCATTACCGCGACGCCGTCCCCGCGGTCGACGATGTCCTCGGCCGGCTCGCCGTTGTGCTTGACGTACCCGCGGTTGAACTTCTCGACCCGCGAGCGCGCGCCCGTCACCTTCCCCGCGAGGATGATCTCCGCGCCGAGCGCGCCCGCGTCCATGATCCGGTCGACGGTCGTATGACCGGCCTTCCGGAAGTACCAGCCCCGTTCGAGGGCGTTGCCGAGCCGGTCGGCGACGATCTGGGCGTTGAGGTCGGGCTCTTCGACCTCCTGGACGTCGATCTGGGGGTCTTCGAGGTCGAAGCGCTCCTCGAGCTCGCTGGTGACCTTCCGGATGTTCTTCCCGCCCTTGCCGATCACCATGCCGGGCTTTTCCGCCTGCAGGACGATCTGGGTGCCCATCGGAGTGTTGGCGAGCTCCATGCCGCCGTAGCCCGCCCGGCCCAGCTCCTCCTCGAAGAACTCGTCGATGCGGGTGCGCCGCATCCCGTCCTCGATGAACCGCTGCTCGGAGGCCATCAGCTGCCACCCCCACTCTCGCCGTCGCCCGCCTCGTCGGTCTCCTCGACGATCAGCTCGACGTCGACCTCGGGGGTGTTCCACGCGCTCGCCCGCCCCATCGCGCGGGGCTGCCGTCCTTGCACTTCGCCGACCTTGTGGGCGGCGACGTGGACGATCGTCATGGATTCGCCCTCCATCCCCTGGTAGTCGGCGTTGCCCGCTGCGTTCTCCAGCAGGTCGAGGAAGGCCCCCGCGGCCTTCTCGGGGTAGCGCCCGGCGTCCCAGCCGTCGACGTCCCCGCGGTGGCCCACCCCGGAGTTGTGGGATCGGAAGGGCACTGCCCGTTCGCCCGCCACGACGGCTTCGAGGTACTCCCGGGCCGCCGCGACGGTCTTTCCCTTGATCTCGCGGGCGATTTCTTTGCTGTGCTTGTGGCTCATGTGGCGCTCCCGCAGCATCGCTTTCGCCGTATGCTCCGGGTCCGCGTCCACGCTGTAGCTGATTCCCATCTGGTAGTCACCTCATTTCAGCGGCACGAACTTCGAGGAGCGCGTCGCGCCGATCCCCGCCTGCCCGTGTTCGACCGACTGGCGCGTCTGCTGGAACTCCCCCAGGTAATGGCCGATCATCTCCGGCTCGACGCGCACCCGCTCGAAGGACTGGCCGGTGTGGACCGCGAAGGTTTTGTCGACGAACGCCGGCAGGATCGGCATGTCCCGCAGGTGTGTCCGGATCGGATCGTTCGCCGTCTCCTCCTCGCCCCGCTCGCGGGCGGTCTCGATCAGCTGCTGTTTCTCCTCGGAGAGCCCCCGATCGAGGGTGCGCCGCTGGCGGGCGGGCAACAGCGCCGCGAGCTCCTCGCGATCCATCTCCTGTAGCTCCTCGGTCGTGTGGCCACGGTAGGCGAACTCGCCCTCCTGGCCGGTTCTGTAGTCCGAACTCATGTCAGTCCCTCCCCGTCCGCCGGCTGGCGATGTCGCCGACCTTCCGTCCCGGCGGCGCGTCCCGCGAGATGCTCTTTGGCTTGCCGGGGTGCTGGCGGTTGCCGCCGCCGAAGGGGTGGTCGATCGCGTTCATCGCGACGCCGCGCACGCGGGGCCACTTGGTCCCCCGCGCGCGCATCTTGTGGTGTTTGTTGCCGGCCTTCACGAACGGCTTCTCGGTTCGGCCCCCGCCCGCGACGACGCCGATCGTCGCCCGGCAGCCCGGATCGAGGCGCTTGAGCTCGCCGCTTGGCAGCTCGACGACGGCCGCGCGCCGGTCGTGAGTGATCAGGGTCGCGTTCACGCCCGAGGCGCGCGCGAACCGCCCGCCGTCGCCCACCTGTCGCTCGACGTTGCAGATCGGGAGCCCCTCGGGGATCTCCGCGAGCGGGAGCGTGTTGCCCGGCTCGATCGCCGCGGAGACGCCCACCTGCAGCTCGTCGCCCGTCCCGATCCCCTCGGGGGCGAGCACCAGCCGCCGGTCGCCGTCCTCGAACTCCACGTCCGCTACGGGAGCCGAGCGGGCCGGGTCGTGCTCGATCCCGACGACGGTGCCCGAAACCACGTCGCTCTCCTCGACGGGATGGGACAGCTCGACCTTGTAGCGGTGGGAGGGCGCACGGAACGTCGGACCGCCGCGCCCGCGCCGCTGGCCTTGGATGCGTCGCCCCATCTCAGAACACCCCGATCCGAGAGGCCACGTCCTGGGCGTCGTCCGCCGCGCTCAGCCTGACCGTCGCCTTCTTTTCTCCCTGTGGGGTCAGCTGCGTGTTCACGCTCTCGACCGACACCTCGAAGCGCTCGGCGACCTCCGCGGCGATCTCCGCTTTCGTCGCGTCGGGGTCGACGGCGAACTGGAGGGTGTTGCGTCGATCCATGTCGTTCATCGCCTTCTCGGTGACGTGGGGGTAGCGGACCACGGTCATCGCGCCCCCACCTCCTCGATGGCGCTCTCGGTCCAGAGGGTGAGCCGGCCGGGCTGTGTACCCGGCGCGAGGTCCTCGGCGTTCACCTCGCGTCCGGTGGTGACGTCCGCGCCCGCGAGGTTCCGTGCCGCCCGCGAGGGCTCCTCGCCCGTGACGAACAGGATCGACGTCGGCCGCCTGTACTTCCGGCCGCGGGTCGTTCCGCGGCCGGCGCGGGTGGTCCGCGAATCGGCGCGCTCGACGTCCGCGCTCACGCCGAGTGCCTCGAGGGCGTCGACGGTCTCGCGGGTCTTTTCGAGCGCCTCGAACTCGTCGCTCACGACGAGGGGCAGCTCGAGGTCCTCGGGAAAGCGGTGGCCCCGCTCGGCCACCAGCGCTGGATCCCCGGTCGCCGCGACGGCGCTCCGGACCGCGAGCTTTCGCTCCTTGTCGTTGATCTTCTCGCCGCGATCCGTCTCCTCTTTGGGAGGGTGTGCGGGTCGGCCGCCGACGGTCTGGGGCACCCGCCGTCCCTGCCCGTTCGAGCGGGGGACGTGGGCCATGCCGCGGCCGCTGCCGAACGATTCCGCCGAGGTCCGCATCCCGGCGTAGTCGTCGGCCCCGTAGTCCTGTGCCCGGTTCGCCCGGGCCGCGCGGACCGCCCGGCCGATGAGGTCCGGGCGGTAGGGCGTCTCGAATATCGAGGGGAGATCGAGCTCGCCCGCGTCCGCGCCGTCGAGATCGTGTACTGTTGCTGTCGTCATTGGTCAACCCTGATTCGAGGCGGTCGAGACGTAGCGCACCTCGGGATCGAGGCGCGGCTGGTCGGTCGGTCGGATCGCCGGCCGGAACCGGAGGAGCCGCTGGTCCGGTCCGGGCAGCGAGCCCTTCACGAGCGCGTATGGGCCATCCACCTCGCCGTAGTTGACGAACCCTCCTTCAGCGGAGGCCTCGTCGCCGTCGCCGACCGAGACGAGGCGCTTGTTGAGTTCGGTGCGCTGGTGATAGCCCGTCTGGCCCTGCTGGGGCACCGTCGAGCGAACCCTCGACGGATTCCACGGGCCGAGGTTACCGATCCTCCTGCGATATCCCTGCCGGGCGTGCTTGCCCTTGCGTTTCTGGACGCCCCAGCGCTTGACCGGTCCCTGGGTGCCTTCGCCCGCCGTCACGCCGGCGGCGTCGACGTACTCGCCGGGGCGGAACACCTCCGTCAGGACGTGCTCGCCCCCACCGGCGACGAGATCGAGGCCGAACTCGACGCGGTCCTCGATCGAACCGCCGCCGATCCGTGTCTCCATCACGTCCGGGCGCTTCTTCGGGACGTTCGCCATCTCTCCGGGGACGGTGTGGGTGATCGCGCGCACCTCGGCGACCTCGCCCGCGTTGGCGGCCTCTCGAATCCCCTCGCCGTCCTCGTCGTCGGTGTCGTCCCCCGGGCCGTTCCCGCCTGCGCCCCCGCTTCCGTCCTCGCTCCCGGGCACCGAGAGCGCCCGGTCGAGGTCGGCGTGGAACTCGTCGGTCCACGCCTCGGTCAGGGGGCGGAGTCCGTAGGCGGTCTCCTCGTAGGCACGCAGCGCGACCGCGCGCATCGGGGGCGTCTCGACGATCGTCACCGGGACCGTCTGCTCCATGCCCTCCCGTGGTGAGTTGGCCTCGTCGTCGATCATGACGACGTGGCTCATGCCCGCCTTGTAGCCGGCGAACCCCTGGAGCCGCGGCTGTCCGTCGTCCTCGGGCCACGAGCCAAAGCGGGGCGTCTCGCTCGACGCGCGCCCGCGCGAGCTGTAGCCCATCGAGCCTTTGCGTGGTCGGTGTCGGTCTGTCATTCGTGTGTCCTCCGTCGGTTCGCCTTCGCCGTCGTTCGTCGCTCTCGACCGTGCGATCCGTCGCCGCGTCGTCGACCGGCCTTCGGGCCGGCGTTTCAGTGACCGAGCGTGAGGCAGGCGAGCGTGGCGAACACCGCCTCTTCCGTTCGCACGACCTCGCTGCCCTGGTCGGGAACCGTGTCGAGCCAGCGGTCGAACGCCGGCGCGTCGTCGCCGGCTGCGTTCGCGTCCACGCTGCTCCCTTCGTGCCGTTCCCCGGGGATCGACGCGGCGTCGATCCCGAGGATCGCCGGCAGCCCCCGGTCGGGTGCGCCGAAGGCGACGGTCAGCCCGTCGTCGGCGACCCGCTCGGCGAGGGGGCCGAGCCGCGCGACGCTCAGCGCCGTGCCGTGGCGCGACGCCGCGACCCGGAGGCCCGCGTCGGGCTCCGAGAGTACCTGGTCGAGGCCCGCGCGCTCGACGGCGAAGCCCGGCGGGGGCTCGGCGACGATGCGCGCGCGCACCGGCTCTCGCGAAGAGATCCTGACGGTCACGCGCTCCCCCTCGTCGACCGCCATCGCGGGCGGGGCGACGAGCGAGACCGGGTGTTGCAGACCGCAATTGACCCGAACGCGCCCATCGGGGCCGACCTCGGTCACGAGTCCCTGTCTTGACGACCCCGAACCTGTGGATCCGGAGCCGGTCCGTGCCACGGCGCGAAGCGGCGGCAGGACGCCCGCGTACTCCAGTTCGTCCCGCTCGCCCCACGCCGCCTTTCGGAGGTAGGGGGGCGTCGCGGCGTACCGCAGTACGGTTTCGACGAACCCGCCACCCCATCGCCGCTCGCCCGCGGGGTCCGGAAAGACCACGAGGCGGTCGGCCCGGAAGACGGTTGCCGCGCGGGCGAGCGAGCCGAGCTTTACGGTCGCCGCCCGCTTGTCCGCCTCCCGGCAGAGGGATGACGGCACGAGCACGCTGACTGCCATGCCGTGACGCTTTCGCGCCGCGCCACTAGACTGTGACGCTCCTACCGGAGTGGGTTATAAAAAGGTAGTGCTTCGTCCGGTGGGTGAGAGACGTTCTCGTCCGGCGGGGCGAGAGACGTTCGTAGTGACCTGCGCGCCCGCGCCGGCGGCGAACCCCTCGACGACCGGGCCGGTGGCGAACCGACGCTGCGGTGACTGGGCGGGCGCGGACGGCGGCGCGCCAAGGACGGCGCGCGACGACGCGCGAGGGTCGGGAAGCGAGGTGCGAGGGACGGACGCCTCAACGCGAGTAGGGGACGACCCGTGAGCCACGCGAGGGACGGCGGTCGCGGCTGCGGTGTGCAGTCGTCGAGAACCCGGGTCGGCGAATCGGCGGGGGAGGCTCGTGGGCTGTGCGAGGCGGCCGGGAGCGGTGGCGGTCCACAGAGCGGTCTCTCGTGTGTATCGGCGCTCGCGGTCCGCCCACGGCTCGGCCGATCCACCGGATCGGAACGCACGAATCCAGCGCACATGGTCGATACGGGGCTCACGGATCGCGGTTGCGACCCCGGACAGCGTGGATTCCCACGGCTGTAGGCGAGCCCTTGTGGGGTCGGGACACGACCACCGGACCGCGACCCTTATCAGCGCCGGCGATCGAATCGCCGGACGAACACCGATGGTCCCCGACAACGCGGCTGGCTCGCGCGGCGTTCCGCAGTGGGCGGTGGCCGGTCAGTCCGCCCCCGATCGCCAGGGGGAGGCGGCGATCGCCCTTGCGACCGAGACCGCCTGCGAGCTGATCAGCAACGCCCGCCGTCGAGCGGTCCTCGGCCACGTCGCCGCGCTCGACGGGAACGAGAGCGTCGGGATGGGAACGCTCGCCCGCCGCATCGCCGGCGAGGAACACGACATCGCGCCCGCCGCGGTCTCCTCCGAGCAGCGAAAGACCGTCTACGTCTCGCTGCTCCAGAACCACCTCCCGAAACTCGACGACGCCGGCGTCGTCGCGTGGGACGACCGCTCGGGCGAGGTCGCCCGGGGGCACTCGATCGACGCGCTCGCGTCGCTCGTCGACGGCATCGAACGGGCCTGCGTGCCCACGACGCCCGCTTCCGAGGCCGATACCGGGATCGGAACCGAAGCCGGAGCCAGCCCGCGAACGTAAGTTCGGCGTCCACCCCGTCCGCGAACTGTCGGCCCCGCCGGGCCCTTGTGTCGTCTCCCGAGCCGACCGTTTTATGCCCGCCCGCACACGCCGGGCACCCATGCAGCCATCGGCGCTGGGTTCGGCGGTCGTCGTCGGGCTGTTGGCCCTCGCGTCCGCCGGCGCGCTGGCGACGCTCCTCGTGAACGGCGCGCTCGGGCGGCTCGCCGCGCTGGCGGTGCTGGCGGTCGTCCTCGTCAGCGTCGTTGCCGCGAGCGCGCTCGGCTCGCGCTCGCGGCGCTGGCTGTCGAACCCCTACTGGTAGGCCGATCGAGGACGGTCCCGGTTCCGGCACGCCTCGCTCGCGCGCGCCGAGATCGTCCCCGCGCGGACGGCACGGTCGAACCGCCGGTTCGAACCGCCGATCCGAACGGCAACGCTGCCGTGTGGCTGCTCGCGCCCGCCGCCGTCCACCGGTCGCGTCCGCAGGGACGTGAGTGGCCACCGGCGACCTCGGGATCGTCGAGATCGAGGTGAGCGAGGACCCCCGCCGCGAGCAACACCCCAAGCGGTCCGGCGACCCGGAAGAGCCCGATCAGCTCCGACGCGCAGGGCGGCCCGCTGCTCGCCCGCACGGTCGGTGCGCTGCTCGCGGGCGCTCTCGGCGTGGTCGTTGAGTTCAACGACGCGGGAGACCTTGCGGCGGGCCACCAGGTCGTCGGGCTCTGGATGCCGGGCTCGGCGGCGTCCTCCTCGTCGCCTGCGTCCTCGGAACCGACGTTCTCGACGCGCTGGGGGGCGCACAAGCGAACCATAGCGGGGCGTCCTCGTCGGTCATCACGGCGGCGGGAACGTTCGCGTTCACGCACCACGGCGATCCCGACGAGATGGGGCTCTCGAACCTGGACGTGGAGAAGCCCCACGGGAGTCGCTCGAATACCGATCGGGCGGGACCACGAGAACCGCGACTGCCGATGCACACGAGAAACCGCACCGCGGAACCGCCACTGCACCGCGGAACCGCCACCGCTCCACGGACCACCGCTCCGCCGACCGCCGCCCAGCCACCACAACGCACTACACGTCCCCCAGCCGATTCACGCGCTCGGGCCACCGCCGCAACAGCACCGCAGCCCTCGCGCGTTCATCCCTCGCGCGAGTGGGCGCGCCGAGGAATCAGCGCGCGGCTGCGCGCCGACCGCACCGAAGCCGGGCGTGCCAGCGTGACCCCGGACGCGCCGCGAACCCATTTATGCCGGCCCGTCGAAGGGATCTCATGGGCCACGACCCGGACCACCGCGAACAGATCGAGGCGGCGTTCCCCGAGCTCGCCGACGTCGAGAGCGAGGCCCGCCGCGAGCGGATCGTCGAGGCCTGGGTCCTGGGGCTCGAACGCGGCGGCTGGCGCGACGTCGAGGACGTCCCCTACGCGTGGAACATCCACGAGGTCTCGAACGTCGAGCACGTCCGCGGGGTGACGCGGATCGCGGTCCGTACCGCCCGCGAGCAGCGCGAGTTCCACGGCGCGGCCCCCGATGTGGGCGTCGTCCGCGCCGCGTGTCTGCTCCACGACGTCGGCAAGTGCTACGAGTACACCGACCACGTCGAAGGCGAGAAGCTCGACGATCCCGATTCGACCTACGCGGGCGAGACCGTCCCCCACTCGCTGTCGGGCTACGCGCTCGCCCACGAGGTCAGTTGTTCGATCCCCGTCCAGCGCGCGATCCCACACTTCATCGGGGAGATCCCGAGCCGGACGCTCGAAGCCGAACTGGTCAAGAGCGCGAATTCGGCGTCGTCGAACGCCATCACGCAGGCGGTGATGGGGATCAGCCTCCCCGAATGGATCGAACGCCACTCCCAGGCCACCGGGTGAGGATCCGATCGTGGCGTGAGCAACGGCGACGTGGGCCGACCGAACGACGCGGGTGGCCGGTGCTCAGGAGAGGTCGAACTCCCACTCGCGCCGGACGACCCGGTAGCCCCCACAGTCGGGACAGACCTGCTGTCGCCGCGCGAAGCGCACGCCACACCCCTCGCACTCGTAGTCGAGACTCCCGTCCGGATCACTCCCGACGATGCGCTGCCCGAGCGCCCTCAGATACCCCATCTCTCCCACGCTCACGCGGTTATGCGGCCCCGGGGGCATAAGCGTTGTGAGCGCGACCGTTCTCCCCCGCTCCCTTCCTTCTCCCTTCTCCGTCCTTTCCGTTCGACCGCTCCGGGACCGCGGGACGGGCAGGACCGACCGGGCGACGCCGGCCCGCGCTACCCCGACAGCGGCTCCAGTCCCGCCTCCGCGCGGAGCACGTCGACGTACTCGCGGACGCCCCGTTCGAGGTCGTACTCCGGCTCGTAGCCCAGCTCCTCCCGGGCGGCGCTCGTGTCGAGCGCCTGCGTCCACGGGAGCTCGCCCTCCGCGGACACGTCGATGTCGGCGTCGGGCACGACCCGCTCGACGACGTCGGCGGCTTCGCGGATCGTCGCCAGCTCGCCCCGGACATTATAAACGCGCCGCGAGAGGCGCCCTTCGGGGGTGAACGCGGCCCGCCGGAACGCCTGGGCGACGTCGCGGACGTACTGCCAGTCGATCGCCTGATCGCCGTACTCCACGGCGAAGGGCTCGCCCACGGCGGGCTTCTCGACGAGGTTCGCCAGAAACGCGGAGCCGCCGGTCTCGCGGTAGGGGCCGTAGGCGACGGTCGGGCGGAGGCCGACCGTCGAGACGCCGAACTCCTCGGCGTAGACGCGCGCCTGATGTTCGTTGTACTCCTTCGTCGCCCCGTAGAGGGTGTCGGGGTAGACGAGATCGGACTCGGTGACCCAGCCCGCCTCGTTTCCCCCGCTCCGGTAGTTCGCCGGCGGGGCGTACACCGCAGCCGAGGAGGCCCACGCGACGCGCTCGACCTGCTCGCCGAGGGTGCGCGCGGCTTCGAGCACGTTGTTCGTGCCTTCGACGTTCACCCCCATTGCAGCCCGCGGGTTCGCACGCGCCGACGTGGTGAGCAGCGCGGCGAGATGCACCACGTGGGTCGCGCCGGTCTCCCGTACTGCACGAACGACGTCCGCCGGGTCGGTCACGTCGCCGCCCCGGACGTCGACCGCCCCGGCGACGCCGAGCTTCTCCAGAATCCGGGTGTCGGTCGAGCGGTCGTAGGCGACGACCCCGTGGTCGTGTTCGACGAGGTCGGCGGCGACGTACGAGCCGATGAACCCGGTGCCGCCCGTGACGAGTACGGTGTTCGATGTCATGCCACGACCACGGCGAGCGGGGTGAAAAAGGTCACTCCCGGACGCGGCTCACGGCGCTCCTGCACCCAGCCGAGAGCGATACCGGTCCCTTTCGCTGGTATCGGCGATCGCGCTCCTCACTCGTGCAGTCCGCCGACCGAGGCGTAAAACGACGACTGCAGCTGCTTGGCCATGTCTTCCTCACGATCGATGCGCGCGTCGATGACCAGCGGCACGTCCGAGGCTCTGCCCTCCCGGAGCGCGTCGGCCAGCCCGTCGGGGGTGTCGACGCGCACACCCCGGGCTCCGAAGCCCCCGGCGACGCGGACGAAGTCGGTGTCGTGGAACTCGACGCCCGCGATGTCGTCTTCCTCGCTCTGCATCTGGCGGACCATCCCCAGCGAGGTGTCGTTGAGCACGACGACGGTCGGTGCGACGCCGTACTCGACGGCCGTCTCGACTGCGGTCATCGTCATGGCGAAGCCGCCGTCGCCCGCGACGGCGATCACCTCCCGCCCGGTGGCGATGGCGGCGCTCACCGCGGCGGGGGTCGCCCATCCCATCGCGCCGACGCCGCCGCTGCCGAAGTAGGTGCGACGGGCGGGCGTCCGGAGGTAGTTGAGCAGCCAGAAGCGGTTGTTGCCCGAGTCCGCGGTCACCACGGTGTCGCTATCGACGACGGCCTCGATCTCCTTTGCCGCGCGCTGGGGGAGGATCGGCGCGGCGTCGGACTCACACTCCGGCGCGGTGAACGACTCGCGCGCTCTGGCCGCGCGCTCGCGCGCCCAGTCCGCGCTGGCGTCCGCGCCGTCGGTCCCGTCCGCGTCGTCCGCAGCGCCGACGAGCGCGCGCAGGCTCTCGCCGGCGTCGCCGATCAAGCCCACGTCGGCGGGGTAGACCCAGCCCGCGTTGCGCGCGTCGACGTCGGCGTGGACGATCGTCTGTTCGTCCGGATCGACGAACCCTGGGGCCTGCCAGTTGGTGTCCATCGGATTGAGCCGACAGCCGACCACGAGGAGGGTATCGGCCTCGCTCACCGCCCGATTGGCTCCCTCGTGGCCGAACGAGCCGATCACCCCCGCCGCGAGGTCGTGCGTCTCGGCGATCGCCGACTTTCCCAGGTAGGAGGTCACCACGACCGCGCCGTAGGTCTCGGCCACCGCTTCGAGCGCGTCGTAAGCCCGCGCGGCGTGGACGCTGCCGGGGTCATGGCCCGGCGAGCCCGTGCTCGTCCCGTCTTCTCGCGGGCCGCGCCCGCTCGAACGGTCCGTGGAACGCCGTTCCGCGCTACTCGCGTGGATGCCGTTGCCCGCGATCACGACCGGGCGCTCGGCGTCGGCGAGCGCGCTCGCGGCCGCCGCGACGTCCCCGTCGGTCGGCTTCGCCATCCAGGTCCGCGCCTGTCCCTCGCTATCCCACAGCGGCGGCGTCGGCTCGTCCGGCAGCTCCCGCGTCACGGCGTCGCCATCGAGGATCACCGCCGTCGGGCCGGGCCGGCCGGCGACGGCGTGCTTGAACGCCAACTGAACGGTACGAACGGTTTCGGCGGGCGTCCGCGGGAACCAGTGTTCTTTCACGACGCCGTCGAGGACCTTCGGCAGCGACAGTCCCCCGTAATCGCCGCGGGCCTGCTGGTAGGGCGCGAGCGTCGAGTATTCCCCGCGCTCGGAGGCCTCCGTGAGGACGACCATCGGCGAGGAGCCCAGCCGCGCTTCCATCTGGCCCAGCAGGCCGAGCGAACCGATCCACGGGCCCTGCCCGAGGAGGACACCCGGTCGGCCGGTGAGTCTCCCCTGTGTTTCGGCCATCACGCTCGCCTCGCGCTCGTCGCGCGGGCGCACGAGGTCGATCCCCGACTCGGGGAGGTGATCGAGCAGTTCGATCGCCCGGCCGCCGGGGTAGCCGAAGACGCGCTCGACGCCGAGCGCCGCCAGGATCTCGACGAGCCGTGCTGCAGTGGTTGTCATCGCCGCCTCACGTCAGCGTTCGACGGCAGCCCGAGCGAGTCGGTTCGACCGGCTCTACCCCGCTCGCGGGCGCGTGGTCCCTCGCGCGGCGCGGGCGGGCGCTTCGATCCGCGATCGGCGGTCGCCATATCCTCGCGTCGCGGCGGACGGACTTCGCTCTACCGGCGTTCGAGCGACTGGTCCGTGTTGGGAGACGGGGCGTCGTTCACCGCCCCTCAGCCGTCGTGTGGCGGCTCGTCGCGGTGGTCATCCGGGTTCTCGACCTCGCGGTCGGCCACCTCGCGCTGGTCGGCCTCCTCGCGGGCCTGCTCGGTTCGGTCTCGCGTGCCTCCTCGGCGGCCCCTCGCGCTCGGCCGCGCTTCGGTGTCGTCCTCGTCCGCCTCTTTTTCCCCTCTGTGAGCGTGACGTCGCGCTCGTGAGGCTCCACGGACACGACCGTTCTTCGACCGGCAGCGGGCCTAGCTCTCGGACAGGTGACGGCGACGGCGGCGGGAACGAAGGGGAGCAGAACGGCAAAGCGACGGCAGGCTGATCGAGAGCCGGATTCCGTGATCGGCGTCTCGATTCGGCCACGCCGGACTCGACTGTCGGTCGGCTCACGACGACCGCGTTGTGACCCCGACCGGCGGTCGGGGCGGTCGGCACGAGCCGCCCTACCGCGAGCGGACGACCGAACACCGGAGCACGTGACGCGCTTCGAGCCTCGTTCGCTCCGCTCACCGGGATGAAGCGAGGGCGCGAGCTCGCGGCTTTTTCGAGACTTTCGGCCGGGGTCGAGCGAGCGCGCGAACGGAGAAGAGTGCGAGGCGAGGTCCCGGTCAAAAGAGGTGGGATGGACTCGCCGGGATTCGAACCCGGGGCCTCTTCCTTGCGCCCTCTGGTGGTTTCGGACCAACTATGGCCACCCACACACCAAACGTCGAATTGGAGGAGGTCGAACCCGAGACCGCCGTCGAACTGTACCTTGAAAGCCGTCGGTACGAGTGTTCCCAGTCCACTGTGAGTAACCACCGCTACCGGTTGGGACACTTCACTCGGTGGTGCGAGCAGGGTAACCTCCAGCAGATGTCGGAGATGTCCGGGCGGAAAGCCGAGGAGTACCGTCAATGGCGTCGCCGTGACGGGGATCTCGCTCCGGTCACAATCGAACAGCAGATACGGACCTTCCGTGTCTTCCTCCAATATTGCGAGTCGAACGAGTGGGTACGTCCCGGTATCCACGAGAAGGTGCTCGTGCCGGACGTGTCGGCACAGGAGAAGTCCCGTAACGACCACATCGATGCCGACACGGCAGATCGGGTCTTGTCGTACCTGAAGCGGTATCACTACGGGAGTACTCGGCACGTCTTATTCCACCTACTGTGGCATACTGGTATCCGAACCGGGGCCGCCCGTGCGCTCGACACCGATGACTGGCACCCCAATGAGGGGTACTTGTCTATTCGGCACCGTCCCGACACGGAGACTCCACTGAAGTTGAAAGAGCGTGGTGAGCGGAATCTATCCATCATTAACAGTGATCTCGCAACCGTACTCACCGACTATATCAGGGATATGCGTCCCGAAGTCACCGACGAGCATGGGAGGGAACCATTGATTGCGTCCAAACAGGGGCGTATGCACCCGACCAACATTCAGCGTCACATCTACGTGGTGACCCGTCCCTGCCACTACGGGCAACCGTGTCCCCACGACCGGGACCCCGACGAATGCGAGGCAACACCGACTCGATCAGCCAGTAAGTGCCCATCTTCGGTGTCACCCCACCCGATACGGCGGTCGGCCATTACGGAGCACCTGAACCAGGACGTACCTAAAGAGGTGGCGTCAGAGCGGATGGCTGTGTCGGTCAAAACCCTCGAACAGCACTACGACGCCAGGACGAAGGAGGATAAACGGGAGCTACGAAGGGACTACCTCGGGGGTATTTAACGGGTTACGAGATTCCTTTCGTCGGGACTTTCCCTTATTGTCACCCCTCTCGAACGGGGTAATGGCCCGGTTACTCGGGTACTACCCCGGGCTAGACTCTTTCTTAGTACGACTTCCCGACCGACTCCGTCTCGGCTCCAGCGCCCAAGCTGGTCACCCTTGCCCATCCAATAACTTGATCCCGAATACTGTCTGACGATCTCGGCCCAGTGGTGGCGACCACATTAGGCCCCGCCGATGACATGTAAGAGTCATTTGCGAAATAATTTAGTGACTCGGATCAAGTCATTCCGGATAATGGATTCGAGTGATGTGCAAGCGTATGTCGAGCGGTCAAGGGTACAACTTGAAGCCGATCCGCAGATGAGTGAGCAAAATACGAAAACCAAGCTGATTGACCCTCTTATTAGGCTGCTTGGTTGGGATTTGTATTCTTCAGAGGTAGAGCTCGAATACTCGTTGCAGATTGGAACTAGAAACCCCCGAGTGGATTATGCCCTTCTCCTCAACAACACACCGGAGGTCTTTATTGAAGTAAAGAGCAGCGGTGTAAGGATTAAAAACAAGCATTTGAATCAGTCGGGGAGCTATATGCGACAAGAAGGCGTCAGGTGGGGTCTCCTAACAAATGGACGCCGGTTCCAGGTGCTCCGAAGTTACAACGATGGCGGAAAGCCCGGCGAAAATTTGTTGGCAGACATTAAGTTGGAAGATGTTTACGACGAGTGGCAGTTATTGAGTTGCATATCGAAGAGCCAGATCCAATCGGGTGAAGCAGATGAGAGAGCAGATGGGATTTTGAAAAGAAAAACGGCAATCGAGGACCTGAAATCGAATAAAGAAGAGATAGTGGGTGCTGTGGTGGAAACAGTAACCAGTAATATAGTGGATACGCTCTTGGGAAGCACATTGTTGGTGAGTCAGAGCACCTCTCGAAGAGCGTGTTCGAGTGCTTCTCTCCCTGGTTTGCGGTAGAGTTGGCAGCGTAAC
>PXRN01000028.1 GCA_003021045.1 Halobacteriales archaeon QS_4_69_34
ATGGGAACATTTCGTCCGGGTGACGCAGCGGCGTCACCCTTGCCCGCTACGCTTTCGCAGCGCCAGCTCTCCTGGCCAACAATCTCCTTCGCAAGAGCGAAGACGGAATTGACCGACAGGCCCGGGCCGATGTTGGCGGCCCACAGCGGCCACGAGGGGTGAGCGTCGAGCCCGATAACGGATCGCGCCGAGTCGAGATTTGGGATGGATCGGAGTGTCGTCACCGTGTTGTCGGGGTTAAGCACGATGTTTACCCACTGTTTCGTTTCGGGACCACGTTCGTCGGCATCGAGACGGGGCGGGTAGTGCTCGACCCATCGGGCCATGCGACGGCCGTTCGCGTCGGGTTCGTCCCCGGCCGCTCGCCAGATACCTCGCGTCAGTGCCGGTGCGAGCGCGTGAGCGTCCCGATTCTCATAGAACCAGTCAGGATCGGGCCGGTGGGCAAGAGCGGTGCCGAGTCCGTCCGGTTCGGGTACGCCCTCGTGAGCGGCGACTGTAACCAGTGCGTCGAAGGTGTCGAGCGGCGCGTCGGCTTCTTTCAGGAACGCGGTCACGGCTCGGCGAACGTCCTCGTGTGAGAGTCCGTCACTGTGCTTTCCTCCGTCCGTCGCGCCGGGGCCAATGAGCGAGAACGTCGTCAGTTCGTCCACGAAAACGTTGGTGTCGGTGATCAGACCCGGGACGAACCCGAACGGCCCGGTCGCGTGGACCACGTCGGCGGTCGGCTCTCCGTCGTCTCTCGGGACACCCGACCACTGTGTGTTGCCGGTACAGCCTTCGGAACAGGGGAGGTCCGTCTGTTGGTCGTTGTGGGCCGCGAGACGGGCGTGTGCGCCGGAGAACGTCATGCCCTTCCGGTCACACTGTTCGTTGATCCACTCGCTGGCTGGCGTCCCGTTCATCGTTAGAGCGTCGTCGTGGTCGCCAGCGGCAACCGGACAGGCTTCGTCCCGGCCGAGTAGGACCGAGCACTCCCCTCCGTGTGCGCGGGTCGTCTCGGCGGCGTCGTCGCGTGCATCGGTCGTTTCGGAGAGCATCACGACCGGCTCGCCGCCCGTTATCTCGGGATTTTCGCGCCAGTCCGTCGCGGCGACTGTATGACTCTTGCCGAGCGCCGTGGGAGAGCGAAGGATGCGGACCTTCCCCTCCCGCATCGTCTCGAAAATACGGTCTTTGAGTCGGCGTCGCGCTTCGGAGGTCGTCGGCCCTGTTTCTCTCGCGTCCCTGCGCGGGACTCGGCTACTCTGGCCGCCCTGTTCAACTCGCGTCTCGTCCGTGATTTGTGTGGTTCCCATGTGTTCGCTCCGTGGACGGATCGGGAGCGAACCGGAACCGATAAAGGGTCGAACCCCGTACAGAAAGACGGGCAACAGACCCATCCGGTTCGTCCCGGATTCCTTTGGTAACGATGCGTTCGGGGGCGTGAGTCCACCCACGCCCTCATTCTCGAAGGCTGTTCTTGATTAGTGACAAGTACGCCACCCGGCCTTTTGACTGTTTGGTTTCCGAGGGGATACAGGCCCTCTACGTACCGATCCTGTTATCCATCACAGTTCTGTGGTAGTTAACGATCCCGTTATCCATAACAGGTTTGTATCCACTCCGCGCCCCCGATGCCTGGTTGTCGAGCGTCCTCCCCACCTTACCAACAAAACGGCCCATCCAAACGCCCCGACAGGCGGATTCTGTTGGTAAGGTGTGCGGGTGAACCATAGGCATTGTGCGCTCGCGCTGATATCAGACTCTCAATACGACTACCCAACCGTCTCGGTCCCAGCCCCCTTACAGTCCGAACGACGGCATGGACTTTCCGTACTCCGGTCGAACGACTCCCTCGAATTTCTCCCCCTCGAAACCGCTATAATAATCGATGTAATCGCTGTCGGCATCGGCTCGGAGTTCCTTGATAATCGGGTCCGGACAGTCGCCGTCTCGGAGTAGCTGGGTGAACGTGTGTCGGAGGTTATGGGCCGTGAACGTGTCGAGCCGATCGGCCAGCGTTTCGTCGTCGGTGTTCTCGGCCACATTGGACGCGGCCTTGCTGATAGCCTTTCCCACCGTGTTCGGATGTAGGTGGCCGCCCTTTCGGGACGGGAACAGCCATTCCTCGCCGTCGCCGCCGCTCCGGTCAGTCCACGTCTGAAGGGCGTTTACCGTCTCCTCGTCTATCGGATGCTTGTGCGGGTCGCTCATGCGGTTGTATCCTTCTCCCTTCGGCGAATGATCATACACTATCTTCGCGTCTATATCTACATCCGATCGTTTCATGAGGGCTATTTGTTTACATCGGAATCCGGTTTTCACCCCAAGAACCAGCATTGCACGAGTCCGCTTGTTATAAATGTTGCTCGCCAGATACGTGAACTCCGCTGTCGAGAGACGTACCTTACCTTCTTCTTCGTCATTGAAACTTTGCTGATTTCCACCGCCGAGGTCGTAACCGTCTCGCTTCGGGCGTGCCGGGTCGGTCCCCGGTCCCCACTCTTTCCCGTTCATCCAGTCGAAGATGGAAGCCAGCCGGGACAGGTTGTTATACCATGTCGCTTCGGACAGTCCGGTGGGTTCATCCTCACCGCGTGCGCGCTCACGCTCCCGCTTCGCCGCGTTGGCTCCGTCGATCCACGCTTGAACGTCGCCCTCGGTCAACTGAGGGAGTGGTTTGTCGTCGGTGTGGAGGCGAACCTGATTAAACGTCGATCGGTCGTTTCGGAGGGAGTGATGTTTCCGATTGCCTTTTTCGTGTTCCTCGAACCACAGTTCTTGAATCTCGTCGTTGCTCGGCGGTTCTGGCCTGTCCTCGGGTTCGTCCTCGCCGTTCCGTAACCGTTCGTTCTCCCTCTCAAGTCGCTGGTTCTCGGCTTCAAGTTCGTCCATCCTGTCGTTCATCCGCTCTAACTGTTCGAGCACAGCTGAAAGGTCGTCGCTACTCATGACAATGGACCTCATACACGTCTGAGTCCGTGATTTTCACTTTCCCCTTTGAGGGGTGGTCAACCACCTTGCGAGGATACCGTCGGGCGAGCACGTCGAGCGCGTGGACCACGGCCGACCGATCCATGTCCGTCTCTTGAACGATAGTGTCAACGTAAACATAGTTCGGCGAATCAACGCCAGCGTGCCGGTCGCTACACAGCACGGAGAGAACCTCACACTCGGATTCTAATTGTCTCTCGGCGGGGTTCGGCACTTCGGAACCCCCGGACCCATCGAGCGCACCGATCCGCTCCCGGAGGGCCTCATTCTCCCGTTCGAGTCGCTTCTTTTCGCGCCGTACTTCGCGTAGTTGGTCGGTGTCCTCCGGTTCCGGCGTGGTCCCCACGGCGTCCCGTTCGCCCATGCCTAACTCAATCAGGTGACACACGCCTTCGGACCACTTCGCCTTTCCGTCGGCCCGCACGAGTCCCATGCTCTCTTTGATGTACCGCTCAACGTGCTCGCGGCTCACTCTCCCGTCGCTGTCGGCCCCGAATACGATTTGCGCCGTTCGCTCGGAATACTCCTTGCTCGGCATAGTCTATTCACGAATGGTAGGGACTAATATCTTCCGGAAAATCTTTCTACACCATCCCAAATACGCCGTGGTCGACGATCGCGCGCTCGTGACCACCGAGAACTGGAAGCCCGCCGGTCTCGGGGGCCGGTCAAGCCGCGGCTGGGGTGTGGTCGTCCGCGGCAACGAGACTGCGAACGCGCTCGCCGGACTCTTCCGCGCGGACGCCGGCTGGCGCGATTCGACCGACTGGAGCGCGTTCCGCGCGGGCCGGACCTTCGAGATCGAGGGCCCGGCCAACGGGAGCTACCCGACGCGCTTCGAGCCCGAAAACTTCTCCGTCGACGGCGTACGGGTGCTCGCCGCGCCGGACAACGCGGAGGACGCGCTCGTCGGGCTGCTCGACAACGCGACCGAGTCGATACGGATCGTGCAGGCCTCGGTCGGGAGCCGTCGACAGCCGTTCGTCCGGGCCGCGCTCCGGGCGGCCGAGCGCGGCGTCGACGTGCGGGTCCTGCTGAGCGGCGCGTGGTACGCCGAGGAGGACAACCGGGCACTCGCGGCGTGGCTGAACCGCCGGGCCAACCGCACCGACGCGTCGCTCCACGCGAAAGTCGCCGAACCCGAGGGGCGCTTCGAGAAGATCCACGCGAAGGGGGTGGTCGTCGATGGCGATCGAGCGGTGGTCAGTAGCGTCAACTGGAACAATAATTCGGCACGACAGAACCGCGAGGTCGGGCTGGTGCTCGACGGCGAGGCGGTCGCGGGCTACTACGCCGACGTGTTCGACGCCGACTGGAACGGGAGTGGGGGTGGCGAGGGTGGTTCCGGGCCCGGGCTCGGGCTCGGCGACTGGGCCGACGACCAGCCCCTCCCCGTGGGCGTCGCCGTCGCGGCCCTCGGAGTGGTGACCCTCGCCGTGCTGGTGGCCCGGCGCATCCGCTTCGTGGACTAGCTTGGTTTTTCCTCCCGTCCACGGGAGGATGGTCCACGGCATCGCCCGACCCGCTGCCGTGCCGTGGCGCTACTCCTCGATGCCACCGACGGTCGCGCTGCCGAGGTCGGCGTCGAGCTCGGCGTCGCCCATCTTCGCTTCGAGCGCGTCGAGGACCTCCTCGCGCATCCCCTTCACGAACTTGATCGAGCCGACGACGAGGTGGCCGCCGCCGCTCACGCCGCCGTCGACCTCCGCGGTGAGCTCCTCGACCATCGTCGGAATGTCGAGGCGCACGCCGTCGCTCCGGAGCACGGCGAAGTCGGGGCCGTAGCCGACCGTGATCGCCGGGCCGCCGGTCTCGGCGACCTTCCGGTCGTGGACCGCGCCCGTGGTCTTGCCCGGCGCGGGGTAGGTGAAGCGGTGGGCGTGGCGCTCGACGTCGAGCCGGTAGAGATCCGCTCCGTTGTCGAGGGTCGCGCGCTCGACGTGGGGGCGGGCGGCGTCGAGCTGGCGGGAGACGTCCCGCTCGGCGCGCTCGGCGAGGTGGGCGACGAGCCCGCGATGGCGGGCCTCGCTCCCGTCGGCGTCCGCGTCTGCGTCGTCCGAACCGGCGACCCCGCCGGAGTCGCTGCCCGCGTCGGCGAGGTTGACGCCGAGGACGTCGGTCAGCAGGCCGCCGCCGTCGTTGTAACGCAGCCAGTGGGCCGCGTAGTCGAGCGCGTCCCCCACGTCCCGGAGGTCGCCCTCGTCGTAGCCCGCCGTCCGGGCGAGCGCTATGTAGTCGTCCATCGCGTCCGCGGCCGAGCGATCGGCGAGCCCGGCGACGGCGGGCACGTGGCGAACCTCGTCGGTGATCTCGGGGTGGATCATCCGGGCGAGCTCGACGCACAACATTCCGGTCGTCACCCGGTAGTCCTCGCCGTGGAGGTAGGGGTTGACGTGCTCGACGAGGTGGGGGGCGACCGCCTCGGGGTCGGGGTGGTGGTGGTCGACGGCCAGCACGGGGACCTCGTACTCCGCGAGCGTCTCGTAGGCCGGCACGTCCTCCTCGGTGGACCCGTTGTCGAGCATGCACACGAGCGGCAGTCGCTGGCCGTGGCGCTCGCGGTCGCCCAACGAGTGGTTGAGGTCGCGGATCACGTCTTCCAGCTCGTAGTAGGGGGCCTTGCTCGGCAGGCGGGTGAGCAGGTGGCGCGGGGCCTCGGGGTCGGCGTGGGTCTCCTCGACGAACCGTTCGAGCGCGAGTTCGAGCGGGATCGCCGCGCACATCCCGTCGCCGTCGGCGTGGTGGCGGAGCTTGATCGGGCGGCCCTCCAGAGCTGCACGCCGGAGCCGCGTGGCGACGGCTTCGAGGTCGGGCCGGAGTTTTTCCATGGCGGGCCACTCGATGAGTGGCTCGACGTCGCGGGCGGCGGCGCGCTCGTCGAGCTGGTTCTCCAAGTGCTCGCGGACCTCGCGCTCGCGCTCGCCGGTCAGCGCGTCGAGCGCGTCGACCTCGACCTGGACGCCGCCGTTGTGCTCCTCGACCGCTCCGACCACCCGCACGAGGTCGCCGCGCTCGATTTCGGGATAGGCGCGGACGCCGGCGGCCTCGAAGGCCGCACACGGGAGCACGCCGGTGCCGTCGCGCAGCGAGAAGACCGTCGGGCCTCCGGTCTGGTCGATTCCGACGACCTCCCCTTCGAGGGTCACGGTCCCGCCGGTCGCGTCGAGATCGCCCGCAGCCGCGATATCGGGATCGTGCTCGACGGCGACGACCTCGTGGTCGCCGGGATCGACCTCCGCGAACCCGAGGTCGCCGTTCTCGCGCACCTCGATCAGCCGGACGACGAGCGTCTCGCCGACGCGGTACTCGCCGTCGAGTTCGGACTCGTGGACGAGTCCCGAGACGTCCTCGGCGAGGTCGACGAACACGCCGTAGGGAACGACGCCGTTGACCGTCGCCCGGTACAGCGCTCCGGTTTCGGCGTCTTCGGCCGCGCAGTCGGCAGCGAGGTCGTAGACGACGGTCCCGTCGGTCACGTCGGCGGCCCCAGTGACTGCCGTGTCGCCGACGTCAGCTTCGGTGGTGGGCTCCGTCTCGGTTCCGACGTCGGCCTCGATCCCGGTCCCGGCGTCGATACCCTGAACGTCAGCATCCCGGTCGGTATCGGACGCCCCGTTGCGTGTGTCGGCGGCCTCGTTTTCGGGGGGTGTCGCCATTCTTGGACCACACTCGGCACGCCCGGGTTTAAACGCTTGGCAAACGGTCGCTGGCCCAGTCGGAACGCTTAGATGGCCACTGCCCCCACGTCGGGACATGGGACCTTTCCGGTCGAGCGGCGTCCTCGGCATCGCCGCCGAGACCATCGACTTCGCGCTCTCGGCCTCCGCGGAGGCCCACCCCGACGAGTATATGGGCCTGCTCCGCTCGGAGGACGCCCGCGATCTGGGGCTCGACCGCGATGGACGAGTCATCACGGACGTGCTCGTCATTCCCGGAACGGTCTCGGGACCGGTCAGCGCCAGCGTGAAGACGAACCTGATCCCGAACGACCGGCAGGCGGCCGGATCGATCCACTCCCATCCCAACGGCGTCCTGCGACCGAGCGACGCCGACCTCGGGACGTTCGGCCGCGGCGCGGTCCACATCATCATCGGCGCACCCTACGGCCCCGACGACTGGCGCGCGTTCGACCGCACGGGCGAGTGGCACAAGCTCCCGGTTCTCGACGTCGAACTGCCCGACGAGGAGGCCTTCTTCGATTTCACCCAGGAGGACATCGACCGCGAACTCGGACTCGAAGGCGAACGGGGGCCGAACCGATGACTCGCCCGGAACCGAACCACCGAGAGCGGCGATGAGCGGGACCGACGACGTGGAGGCCGAGGGCGGGCACCCCGACGGGAGGGGCACCGTCGTCGCACAGGGGACCTTCGACCTCCTCCATCCGGGCCACGTCCACTACCTCCGGGAAGCCGCGGCGATGGGCGAGACGCTGTGTGTGATCGTCGCCCGGCGGACGAACGTCACCCACAAGCAGTCCCCCATACTCGACGGCCGCCAGCGCCGCGACGTGGTCGGCGCGCTCGGCTGTGTCGACCGCGCGATCCTCGGCGACCCCGAGGACATCTTCGTGCCGATCGAGGAACTCGATCCCGACGTCATCGCGCTCGGGCACGACCAGCACCACGACGCGGCCGGCATCGAGGCGTCGCTGGCCGAGCGCGGCATCGATTGTGAGGTGTGCCGGGCGTCGGGCCGCGAGCCCGCCTTCGACGGCGAGCTGCTCTCGACGGGCGACATCGTCGAGCGGATCCGCGAGCGGCGCGGATAGTCCCACTCGTTCGCTTTCCTCTCTACCGGCGGCGGGCACAAGCAGAACCCAGCGACGGAGTCGTTCGGGGCCGTCGGCTCAGAGGTGGCCGCCCTCGACCAGCCGCTCGACCGCCTCGCGCAGGCGCTCCTCGCTCGCCGCGTAGGAGAGACGCGCGTAGCCGGGTGCGCCGAAGGCGCTTCCCGGAACGGTGGCGACGTGGGCGTCTTCGATCGCGTCCTCACACCACTGCTGGTCGTCCGCGTCGACGGGGAGCATCAGGTAGAACGCGCCGTCCGGGGTCGACACTTCGACGCCGTGTTCGGCGAGCAGGTCGACGAGCACGTCGCGGCGCTCGCGGAAGGCCTCGCGCATCTCGGCGACCGCACCGTCGGCGTTTTCGAGCGCCTCGACGCCGGCGTGCTGGACGAAGTGGGTGGCACACGTCACCGAGTGAGAGTGGAGCTTGCCGGCCTCGGCGACGAGCGCCTCGGGCGCGGCGAAGTATCCGAGCCGCCAGCCCGTCATCGAGTAGGCCTTCGAGAAACCGTTCAACGTCACTGTGCGCTCGCTCATGCCGTCGAGACTCCCCAGACTGGTCGGCTCGACGCCGTAGGCGAGTTCCTTGTAGATCTCGTCGGAGATGGTAGTAATATCGTGCTCGACGGCGAGGTCGCGCACGCCTTCGAGGGCGGCCTCGGAGTAGATGGCTCCGGTGGGGTTGCTCGGCGAGTTGACCACCAGCAACGCGGTGTCGTCGGAAACTGCGTCGGCGAGGTCGTCGAGGGCGGGTTCGAGCCGGAAGTCGTGGGACGCGAGGTCGACTCTGGTGAGCGACCCGCCGGCCAGTTTCGCCATCGCCTCGTAGGAGACCCACGCGGGGTCGAGCAGACAGATCTCGCTCCCCTCGTCGATCAGCGTCTGGAATACCTCGTAGAGGCCCTGCTTGCCGCCGGGCGTGACGATCACCTCGCTCTCATCGTGGTCGAGCCCATCGGCCGCGAGCTTCTCGACGATGGCCGACTTGAGCGCGGGAATCCCGTCCGAGGGTGCGTAACCGGTGTGGCCGGCGTCTATCGCTTCCTTGCCGGCCGCGACGACGTTCTCGGGGGTCGGAAAGTCGGGTTCGCCGACGCTGAGGTCGACGACGTCGACGCCGTCGGCTTCGAGTCCCGAAGCCAGATCGGAGATGGCGATTGTCGCGCTCGGCTCGACCCGTCGAACGCGCTCGGCGAACTCCATCATGCAGCCCCCGCGAGGTCGAGTGCGCCCTCGACCGCCGCCGCGCCCCGCCCGACCCGCTCGCGCGCCTCCGCGGCGCTCATTCCGGGCCCGATGACGCCGAAGGTCACGGGCGTGTCCCGATCGAGGCTCACGTCGGTGAGCCCGCGTGCGGCCGCGCTGGCGATCACCCGGTCGTGGTCGGTGTCGCCGGTGACGACCGCCCCGAGTACGGCGACCGCTGCGATCTCCTCCCGGCGGGCGAGCCGGTCGGCCGCCAGCGGTGCGTCGTACGCCCCGGGGACGTGGACCGTCTCGACGACTTCCGCGCCCGCCGAACTGGCGGCCTCGCGTGCGCTCGTCTCCATTGCCTCGGTGACCGAGCGGTTGTACCGCGCGACCACCAGTCCTATGTTCACCACGTCCGGCGGGTGGCGAGCGTCGCCCAAAGAACTACCGCTCCCGCACCCATCAAGCGACGGCTCCCATCGGACGGCAGGGCCCGTCGGGCGGCAGGCCCGATCGAACGGCGGATTCGCACCCGAACCCGGCGAACGCGAACGGAAGGATTCTAACCCCCGGATGCCTGCGAGCCATCAATGTCCGCGGACGACGGTTCCCGGTGGCCCTCCTTCGACGGCCACACTCCCCTCAGCGGCCGCGATCCCGTGCTCCTCGCCGTCTTCGCCGTCGCGGCGCTCGCGCTGGTCGCCCGGCTGGCCTTCCTCGGCCAGCGCGTCGCCCACCAGGACGAAGCCCGGGTCGCCTACTGGGCGTACCGCTACATGGAATCGGGCGTGTACTGGTACCGGCCGATCGTCCACGGTCCCTTCCTCACGCTCGTCAACGCGCGGGTCTTCTCGCTGTTCGGGACCACGGACTTCACGATGCGTGTCGTCGTCGCCGTCCTCGGGGGCCTGCTCCCGCTGTCGGCGCTCCTGTTTCGCGAGCGGCTCCGGGACGCGGAGATCGTGGCGCTCTCGCTGGTGCTCGCCGCCAACCCGCTCCTGCTCTACTACTCGCGGTTCTACCGCAACGACGTGCTGCTCGCAGGATTCATGCTCGTGGCCTTCGGGCTGTTCGTCCGGACCGTCGACACCCGCGAACCGGCGTACCTCTACGCCGGGACGGCGGCGCTCGCGCTCGCGTTCACCACCAAGGAGAACGCCCTCGTCTACCTCGTCGCGTGGGTCGGTGCCGCGGCCCTCCTGCTCGACCGCCGGCTGCTCGTCGACCGGGTGCGCCGCGAGGGCCTTTCGGATCGGCTCGCCGATCGCGGCCGGCGGGCGGTAGGGGGACTCCGACGCTGGGGACTCCGCTTCGCGCTCGCGTTCGTGGAGTTCTTCGCTATCTTCGTGTTCTTCTACGCCCCTCGCGGGGAGGGGGCCGTGCCGGAGCCGACGCTCGGCGCGACGCTCGCGGACCCGACCCTGCTCCCGGCGCTCGTCGGCGAGGCGACCCTCGGGACGTGGGACGCCTTCGTCGAGCAGTGGGGCGGGGGCAACGAGGAGTCCTACCTCTCGGCTGCCGAATCGCTCTGGCCCGCGCTCGAAACCGGTGGACTGGTGCTCGTCGGCCTCGCGGTCGTCGGCTTCCTCCTCGACCGCTACGCCGGCGACCGGCCGCGCGCCGCCGTGGCTTTCGCTGCGTACTGGGGGTTCGCCAGCGCGCTCGGCTACCCCGTGATCGTCGACAACCCGTTCCCCTGGGAGGTGATTCACGTCGTCGTTCCCCTCGCGGTACCGGCGGCGGTCGGCCTCGCTGCCCTCGCCCGCCTCGGCTGGGCCGGCCTCGCCGGGCGCGATCGCCCCGTCGAGCGGAGCACCGTCACCGGGGCCGCCGCGGCGCTGCTCGTGCTCGTGGCCGCCGCACAGGTCGGCGCGACCGCCTACGACACCTCCTTCGTCGACTCCCAGAACCCCGATAACGACCTCGTCCAGTACGCCCAGTCCTCCAGCGAGATGAAGCCCCTCCTGCGGGACGTTCGAGAGACGATCCGGGCGAACGAGGGCACTGACGTGCTGTTCTACGGCGACGACCCCGACTTCGACGGCGACGAGCTCTACGCGCCGAACCCGCCCTCCCACGACACCCCGACCGCCGGCGACGGCTGGTACGAGCGCCTGCCCTTCCTCTGGTACTTCGAGGCCGCCGACGCGACGATCGACAGCGCGAACGAGTCCGCGGCCGTGCGGCGGCGAATACGGGACGGCGAGCGCCCGCCCGTCGTCGTCGCGTTCGGTTCGACGACGGCCTGCTCGGAGGAGTACGACAACGCCGCGGACATCGACGAGTTCATGACCGGCTACGAGCGCCACGAGGTCGATCGCTTCCTCTACGAGAGCGGCTGCGTCCTCAGTGGCGTGGTGATATACACCGACGAGACGGGCTCCGGGCAGGCGTAGACTCCGCAGCGAACGGGCGCGAACGGAAGGGTTCTAACCCCCCGGCTGCCCGTGTGTGGACGATGCCAGCGGACGACGATTGCCCTCCCGCCGGAAACGCTCCGACCGACGGCGCTCCCGCAGGCGACGCTTCGGGCGACGAACCCCCCGACGACACCTCCAGTGGCAGCTCCGTCGCCGACGACACCTCCAGCGACGGCTCCGTCGTCGCCACCCCCAGTGTTGGCTCGACGAGCGCCACTGCCGTCGACGATGGCCCTGCCGACGACACCACCCCGGGGAATTCGAGTCGCTCCCGGTTCGGCGGCCGCGATCCGGTCTTGCTCGCTGTCGTCGGGCTCGCGGCCCTCGCGCTGGTGGCGCGACTGGCCCTCCTCGGCGAGCGGATCGCTCACTGGGACGAGGCTCGCGTCGCCTACTGGATCCTCGAGTTCGTCCGGACGGGCGCGTTCGAGTACCGGCCGATCATCCACGGGCCGTTCGTCCAGCAGGTCAACCGCTTTCTCTTCCCCGTACTGGGTCCGACGGACTTCACCATGCGCCTCCCGGTCGCCCTCTTGGGGGGGCTGCTCCCGCTCGCGGCGTGGCTGTTCCGCGAGCGCCTGCGCGGTGTGGAGGTCGTCGCACTCGCGGCCTTCCTCGCGGCCGACCCCATCTTGCTCTACTACTCGCGGTTCATGCGCTCGGACGTGCCCCTCGCCGTGTTCGCGTTCGTCGCGCTCGGGTTTTTCGTCCGATTGCTCGACACGCGGCGGCCCCGGTATCTCTACGCCGGAACGGCGGCGCTCGCGCTCGCGTTCACGACCAAGGAGAACGCCCTCGTCTACGTCCTCGCGGCGCTGGGCGCGCTCGCCCTGCTGGCCGACCATCGGCTGTTCTCGGACAGGGGGCTCCGGGGGGAGCGGGGGGCGTCGTTCGGCGATCGGATCCGCTGGATGGCCCACGGCGCGGGACGGTGGCTGCCCCACGCCGCTCTCGCGCTCGTTCTCGCGCTCGTCGTGCTCGTCTACTTCTACGCACCCCGCGTCGGCGCGGACACGGTGGGGGTGGGCCTCGACGCCGCCCTCCGCACCGGCGACCTCGGGATGCTCGCCGACGTCGTCGGCGAGGCCACCCTCGGCTCGTGGGAGAACTTCGAGTCCTCGTGGGCCGGCTCGAACAAGCGCGACCACGCCTACCTACCCTATCTGGGGAGCTTCGTCGAGACGCTGCTCGTCGGCTCGGGCGCGCTGGTCGCGCTCGCGCTCGTAGGGTTTCTCGCCGACCGCTACTCCGACGATGGACCCCGCGACGTCGTCGCCCTCGGCTTTTACGTCGGCGCGGCGAGCGTGTTCGGCTATCCGATCATCGAGGACATCAAAGCCCCGTGGGTGACCGTCCACGCCGTCGTCGCGCTGGCGATTCCGGCGGCCGTCGGCGCGGCGCTGCTCTATCGCCGCGGGCGGGCGGCGCTCGCCCATAACGACTGGACCGGGGCGACGATCGCCGCCCTCGTCCTATTGCTCGTCGCCGGGCAGGTGGCGGTCGTGGGGGCCGAGAAGGTCTACCTCGATCCCGCCGCGGGCGAGAACGAGCTCGTCCAGTTCGCCCAGCCGGCCGGCGACTTCCGGCCGACGCTCGAAGCGATGGCGACACTCGCCGCGCACGAGGAGGGAACGGACGTGCTGTTCTACGGGGAGACGATCGTCGACGGCGACCGGGGGGACCGGCGGGAGCCGGCGTGTTCGAAGTGGTTCACCGCGCTGCCGTTCCCGTGGTACACCGAGCGGGCGGACATGCAGGTCGCGTGTGCGGCGAACGAGAGTCAGCTCGACGGCATCGAGTCGATGCCGCCGGTCGTCCTCACCTACGACACCACCCCGAACGACGGGACGAACGACGCACAGGACCTCCTCGACCGTCTCGACGGGTACGACCGGGAAACCTACCGCTCGCGGACCAACCAGGACAACGTGACCGTCTTCCTCGATCGATCGGCGCTCGCCGAGGCGCGGAGCGATGGCCCTCCCGGCGCGAACGGCTGAAACGACGGCGAGACAACGGGGACGAGGGAAAAGGGAAAAGGGAACCGCCGAGCGAACGGTCTCGGAGCCGACGGGTCCGGCTCCGGGAGCGGACCGGCGTGGAGCCCGAACGGCGGATCGCTCCGAGAGG
Organism: Halobacteriales archaeon QS_4_69_34; assembly: GCA_003021045.1. Lineage (GTDB taxonomy): Archaea > Halobacteriota > Halobacteria > Halobacteriales > Halococcaceae > PXRN01. Next base: position 13,507 of record PXRN01000028.1, read on the forward strand.
CACGGGTCGCACAGCGAGCGACACAGGCCGCCCGCGGCACAGCACGTATGACCCGTGAACTCGTCGCCCTCCCGGCTCTCGCTTTCCTTCTCGTCGCCCCTCTCCCGTCTCAGGTCGATCGACCGCGCTCCGGGTGTCGCCCGAGGACTTATACGCGATCGAGTGCTATGTGCACACATAACTCATGTTCGAACCGTTCTCCCGGGGCTACTACCTCGGACGGCTCACCGTCGCGCCCCACGGCGGCGAGCGCGCGCTCATGCAGCGCGATCAGCACGAGCGGGTCAACGCCCAGCTGTACACCACCGGCGAGGGCGTCGAGCGCACGGACCTCCCGCTCGTGATGAAGGTCGACACCAGCCACCTGTCGGTGCTGGGCGAGCCCGGCGTGCCCGAGGACACGCTCGCCGTGCCCGAGTCGCTGCTCTCCGAGCTCGGCGTCAGGAACCCACCGACCCTGCGGACGGTGCTGCTGGCGACGGCCGACCGAGCAGCCCAGCTCCTCCGGCTCTCGGGCGGCGCACGCGGTGCCGACGACGCGGGCGTCCCCGGCGTCGACGACGAGCCCCCGGACCGCGACGGTGGTGACGGACCAGCCTCCACCGGGGTTTAAGCCCGCGCGCGCCGCCCTCCCGGTGATGCTCGACGACCTGCTCGGCCGCACCGCTCTCCGCGAGCACATCGAGGAACTCGAAGACGAGAACCACCACCTCGAACGCCGACTCGACGCCGAACAGGGCCGTGCCGCCGACGCCAAGCGCGCCCGGCAGAACGCCGAGGAGCGGGTCAACCGCCTCGAAGACCGCATCGCGGACCTCGAAGGCCGGCTGGAGCAGGCATCGAGCGACGAGGCGGGGGCCGGGGGCCGCCCCACCTACCGCCGGACCGAGCGCCTCCGGGGTGCGCGCTGCGAGGCGGTGCTCGACCGACTCAAGAGCGTGGAAACCGGCCCCGAGGGCGCGCTCACCGCGATGGTCGGCGGGGAGCACGGCGCGAGCGAGGAGAGCGCGAGCGGACAGCGAAGAAGGGCCAACAGCGGCAGTAGAGAGGGCGGGAGCGGGCGAAGCGACGGGGACGGGGGTGCTGGCGCGGGCGAGAGGACGGACGGACACGCGAGCGGACTGCCCGAGGCCGTTCGGGAGACCCTCGGCGATCGAGCCACACTCGTCTCCCGGGCCGCGCCCTGTATCGTCTGTGCGGACGACGCGGGGCTCGTGGCCGCCGCGCTCAATCCGCCCCTCCCGCCGGAGGAATTCACGACGTGGACCGATGGCTTCCGGCTCGACCGCGAGTGGTTTCTCCCCACCGGTGAGTTCACACTCGCGCTGGTGCGCTCCGATCTGTTTGCGCTCGGCGAGTTCGAAGGCCGGGAGCGCCGGTCGTTCGCGGGCTTTCGAAGCGACGTGATGAACAGACACTCGAAGGGCGGTTTCTCGCAGGGGCGCTTCGAGCGCCGCCGCGAGAGCCAGATCGACGAGCACCTCGACCGGTGTCGGGAGGCCCTCGACGAGCGCGACGCCGACCGGCTGTACGTCGTCGGCGAGCGCACGGTGCTCGGGGAGTTCCGCGAGCGCGCGGCCGCGACGGCGGCCGTGGACGCGACCGGCGATCCCGAGGACGCGCTCGAAGACGCCTTCCGGGAGTTCTGGACGACACGGCTCTACGGGCTGTGACTGTACCCGAACGCGGTTCCGGCGCGAGAGGTCACCCGGCCCGGTCCCCGAGCCCAGCGCGACGACGGCGGCGGCGCGCTCGACGAGGAGTGCCGCGGCCACGGACCCAGCGAGAAGCCCGCGTAGAGGACGACCGGCCGCACCAACTCGGCGGGCGAGGCGGCCGAGCCGAGGACATCGGCGAGCAACGGCAGGAACGCCACGAGACGGATCGGGACGGCGAAAACGACACCGGCGGGTGATCGCGGGGCCACGTGTGCGTCCGGTGGATCACGCTCGCCACGCCGTTCGATAGCATGGATAAAGTGATATATTGTCGATACGTTTCTTCCGATCACGACGGTATCGGTACGAGTCCGAGTGCCAAGTGGAGCGACGCAGCGACGACCCCGAGTGCCGAGCAGAGCGAGGCGGCGACGACCCGTCTCGACCGCCCTATACCCACTCGACGAACGGGTCGTCCTGCCGGCTCAGCCGGAGGTACTCGCGCTGCATCGCGGCGATCGCCGCCGGGAGGGCTGCGCCCGCGTCGAGTTCCTCGCGGACTCGGGCTTTCTTCCACGCGCTCGGGGTCGTCCGGGCCGCCCAGCGCGCCTCGATCGGTGCGAGGTACTCCTCGGCCGTGGCCTCGGGAACGCCCTGCTCGTCGAGCCCGCGCCGGGCGAGCGCGAACAGCTCCCCGTAGATCGTCTCCTTCGAACTCGTCCGCTCGCCCTCGGCGGTGACCCACGCGAGCTCGGCGTCGAGGCCCGCGGCGACCGCACGGTAGAAACTCCGCTCGGCCGCCGCCCAGTCGAGGTCGGCGAGGGGGTGGCCGGCCGCGACGATCCCGCGGACGAGGCCGGCGACGAGCACCTGGAGGCCGACGACGCCGGCGACACTTGGCTGGGTGGGGAGCGGGCGGTACTCGATCCGGAGCGAGCGCTCGTCGCACGTCCTCTCGACCGGCTGACCGCCGAGCACAGTTCTCAGCCAGCGCCAGTAGCTCCCGCGCTTGTGCTCGAACTCCCAGATCCGGTCGGCGTGGCTCTCGGGTGCGCCCTCGGCGACCCACTCCCGGAGGAAGGGCGCGCAGGTCCGGTCGGCGACGACCCGATCGACGACCTCGGTGGTCGTCTCGACGTCCCGTGGCACCCGGACCTTGCCAGCGCCGGCGACGTTCATCGACTGCTCGAACACCGGCACGCGGAGCTCGTGGTGGGTCTTCTCGACCAGCGAATACGGCTCGTCCACGCTGCCGGTGAGCTCCTCGTAGCAGTCGGCGGGCAGGAACGGCGCGTTGGTCGCGAGCGCGAGGACCGGCCCCAGCGTCCGGATCGCGGCGTTGTAGTACGCCGGAAACGCCCCGGAGCTGGGCACCTGGAGGTGGGGCTGGAGCGAGGTCGCCAGCGACTCGACGAGCACCGAGGGCAGATCGAGGCGCGCGCCGGGGACGTCGATCGCGACCGTGCCGCCCGCCTGTTCCAGTACGTCGGCGTCGAGCGCGCTGTAGCGTGCGTTCGGGCGGATGTTGTGCGCGATCGAGACTCCCTCGCGCTCCTCGACGGCCGAGAGGTACTCGAGTGTGCCCTCGTGGGGCGGGATCGTCCACATCGCGTCGAGCGCGAGCGCCCGGTCGTGCTCGTCGGCGACCGCCCGGGCGCGCGCGACTCGCTCGGCGATGGCGTCGGCCTGCGCCTCGATCCCGGCGGCGTCGAAGGCGGTCGGCTCGGTGTTGAGCTCGGCGTTGTGCAGCCCGAGCTCCGTGGCACAGCCCCCGTCCGCGAAGACCGGCCCGGGGAGACGCGCGAGCCGGTCCTGCCCGTCGGTCGCGTACAGTTCGAGTTCGAGTCCGATCGAGAACTCCCGGCTGTCGAACGCCCCCTCCCGCAGCTCCTCGCGCAGGACGGCCGCCTGTGCCTCGACCCGCCGGTCGAACTCCTCGCGGGTCGTCGGGTCGAGCGAGCGCCGAACCCGCTCGACGATCTCGTCCATCGATCGGGGGTAGGCGACGCCCCGACTTAACTCCGGGAGGTCGTCCACGGCGTGGCCGTCGTCCACGACGGGTTCGGACGTGGCGATTTCGGCCTCCTCCCCTCACTTCCCGCCGACCGCCGGACCGACCACCGCGAACCGGGCGACGCAGTCAGACGCCGGTGCCGGTAGCGGAGTCGGGGAGATCGTAGCGTTCGACGCCCAGCCCGAGCTCCTCCAGGGCGGCCTCGACGTGTTCCTCGCCGGCGTACTCCGCGCCCGCGTCGACGCGCTTCGTGTGGGCGAGTGCGAGCACCTCGCCGCGGCGGTCGTCGGGGATCGCCCACTTGTCGGTGGCGAGTTCGATCACGAGGCCGTTGTGGTCGGTGGTGTAGATCGAGTGGAACACCCCTCTGTCGAAGCCGTTGTATCGGTGGCCGGCGTCCGCCAGGTTCCGCTCGACCGCCGCGAACCGGTCGGGATCGATCCGGAAAGCGAGGTGGTGGACCGCCCCGACGCCCGGTCGCTGGGGGCCGCGGTGTGAATCCCTATCCTCCTGGACGAAGAAGGTGAGCATCCGGCCGTCGCCGGTGTCGAAAAAGAGGTGGGTCACCTCGGGCTGGTCGAGGTTGGGCTGGCGCAGGACCAACGCCATTCCGAGCAGGTCGCGGTAGAACGCGACCGTCTCCGCGACGTTGCTCCCGATCAGCGTGACGTGATCGGTGCCGACGGTGTGAAACGCGCTTTCCGGTGAGCGGGCCGCGACCTCGGGATCGGACGGGTCGGCGGTCGTGGACGCTCTATCGTCAGTAGACGCTCTATCGTCGGTCATGGGCGTTCTCGGACCCGCACGGGATTAAACCGTCCGCCAACGGATCGTCCAGCAGCCGACCGTCCGCCGACGACACTCCGATTCCGAACCCCGTCTCAATAGGCTTATGCCGGGCGTGGCGCGTACCTCGCGTATGAGCGATGTCGTCGTCACGCTTCCCGATGGCTCCGAGCTGACGGTCGAGTCGGGATCGACGGTCGAGGACGTAGCGTACGCCATCGGCGAGGGGCTCGGCCGGGACACGGTCGCGGGCGTCCTCGACGGCGAGCTGGTCGAGGAAGTCACCCCGATCACCGAGGACCGCCGGATCGAGATCGTCACCGAGAGTTCCGAGGAGTATCTCGACGTGCTCCGCCACTCCGCGGCCCACGTCCTCGCGCAGGCGATCGTTCGCCTCTACCCCGACGCGAAGCTCGCCATCGGCCCGTGGACCGACGAGGGCTTCTACTACGACGTCGCTGGCGTCGAGCTCGACGAGGGGGACCTACAGGAGATCGAACGCGAGGCCCGCGAGATCGTCGCCGCCGACCTCCCGATCGAGCGCCGCGAACGCCCGCGCGAGGAGGCCCTCGAGGTCTACGCGGACAACCCCTTCAAACGCGATATTCTGGAGCGCGAGGCCGCCGGCGAGGACCCCGTGAGCTTCTACCGCCAGGACGGCTTCGCGGACCTCTGTCGGGGCCCCCACGTCGAGTCGACGGGCGAGATCGGCGGGTTCGCGGTGCTCGAGACCTCCGCGGCCTACTGGCGCGGCGAGGAGGGCAACGAGAGCCTGACGCGGGTCTACGGTACGGCCTTCGAATCCGAGGACGAACTGGAAGAGTACCTCGAACGACGCGAACAGGCCAAAGAGCGCGACCACCGCAAACTCGGCCGGGAGATGGACCTGTTCTCGGTATCGGAGACGGCCGGGCCGGGGCTCCCACTGTATCACCCCGACGGGAAGCGCGTTCTCGACGAACTCTCCGAGTATGCGCGCTCGCTCAACCTCGATGCTGGCTACGAACCTGTTGAGACGCCCCACCTCTTTCGGACCGAACTCTGGAAGCAGTCGGGCCACTACGAGAACTACGTCGACGACATGTTCTTACTGGACGTCGACGACGAGGAATACGGCCTGAAGCCGATGAACTGTCCGGGCCACGCGGCGATCTTCGAACAGCGATCCTGGAGCTACCGCGATCTCCCCGTGCGCTACTTCGAGGACGGGAAGGTCTATCGCAAGGAACAACACGGCGAGCTCTCGGGGCTCTCGCGGACCCGGTCGTTCACCATCGACGACGGTCACCTGTTCGTTCGGCCCGACCAGATCGCGGCGGAGATCAAGTCGGTGATGGAGACCGTCTTCGAGATCATGGACGCGGTCGATCTCGACGCCGAACTCGTGCTGGCGACCCGCCCGGAGAAATCCGTCGGCAGTGATGATCTCTGGGAGCAAGCCGAAGCACAGCTGCGAACCGTCCTCAACGACGGTGGCTACGAGTACGACGTGGAGGAAGGTGACGGCGCGTTCTACGGTCCGAAGATCGACTTCGCCTTCGAGGATGCGCTCGGCCGGGTCTGGGACGGTCCCACTGTCCAGCTCGATTTCACCATGCCCGAGCGCTTCGATCTGAGTTACGCCGGCGAGGACAACGAGAAACACCGGCCAGTGATGATCCATCGCGCGCTCTATGGCAGCTACGAGCGCTTTTTCATGGTGTTGATCGAACACTTCGAGGGAAACTTCCCGCTCTGGCTCGCACCCGAACAGATTCGCGTTCTTCCGGTGAGCGACAACAATATCGGCTATGCCGAGGGAATACGGGACGACCTCGATGCCGACGGTTTCCGCGCGACGGTCGAGGAGCGCTCGTGGACAGTCGGGCGCAAGATTCGGGCGGGCCACGACGACCGCGTGCCCTACATGCTGATCGTCGGCGACACCGAGACCGAGGCGGGGACGGTCTCGGTCCGGGACCGGAAGGAGCGCGAGGGCGACGGTGTCGCGCCCGAGGACTTCCGCGCGCACCTGCTCGACGAGCGGGACGAAAAGCGCACGGAGCCGGACTTCCTCGACCGGTTCGACGGCTGAGCGCCGGAGCCATCGAAGCGCCGGAGCTATCGGCCGAGTCGGGTCGGCCCCAGCGATTCGGATCGAGCGAGTCCAGCGTGTCGACCCGCTTTCGAGAGGGAGGAGAGGTGTTCCATCCGTCGTCGATACCGGTCAGCGATCCTCGTCCTGGAGCTCCTCGAGCTCGGCCTCGACTTCGGGATCGGTTCCCGCGTCAGTCTCCCCGGACCCTGCCCCGTCGTCCGCGCCGTCCCCGTCGTCGGCCGCCCCCCCGTCGCTGCCGACCGCTCCACCGTCGCCGGTCGCTGCGCCGTCCCCGACCGCTTCGCTTTCGGCTGCCACCTCGCGGTCGGCCGGTTCGTTCGCCGACCGCCCGTCCGTGTCCTCGCCCACCTCCGACCGGAGGGTTTCGAGCTCCGCGTCCACCTCGCTGTCGGTGCTGAGCGCTTCGAGCTCGCGGTCGATGTTGTCCTGATCGGAGAGGGCGTCCTCGAATGCGCCCGACTGTTCGAGCTCGTCCATCGCCTCCGCGCGGGCCTCCATGTCCTCGGTGCGCTCGGTGGCGCGCTCGATCGCCCGGCCGACGTCTTCCATCTCGTCGCCCGCGCCGGTCATCGCCTCCGATACACGGGTACTCGCCTCGGCGGCCTCGTAGCGCGCCTTCATCGTCTCCTTCTGGGTGCGGAACTCCTCGATCCGGCTCTGGAGGGTATTTTTCTTCTCGACGAGGCTGTCCTGAGTCTCCTGGAGGTCGGCGATCTGGGCGTCGAGGTCCTCGATCTGGTTCATCTTCCCCTTCTTCTTCTCTAGGGCCTGCCGCGCGAGGTCCTCCCTGTCCTGTCGGACGGCCTCCCTGGCCTGTTCGTTGTGCTTCTCGACGTTTTCCTCCAGCCGGCGCTGCTGGATCTCGAGGCGCTTTTTTTGGGTGGTGAGGTCCGCGATCCCGCCCTTCACGTCCTGGAGCTGGTCGCGCAGCTGTTCGTAGGAGTAATCGAGCGTCTCGCTCGGGTCCTCGCTCCGGTCGAGCAGCGCGTTCACCTTCGAGCGTACGACGTAGGAGGTCCGCGAGAGGATTCCCATGACCGGTGGTATGCGGCCGCTACCTTAAAACGCTCACCCTGCCGACAGGGACCGTGACCCCACCTGAGCAGGTCCTCGTCCCCGGCGGCCGCGACGTGCGCGCGAGTCTCGATGCCGGGAGCGCGGCGGTCGGGACCGACGCCGAGCGAGCGGGCGCCGACGGCGGAGACGACGGTCGAACGGACGCCGGGAACGTCGGGGATGCAGGGGACGCCACGGACGGCAGCGCGGGCGCCGGCCGGATCGTCGTCGCGTGTCCGCCCCACCCGCGGATGGGCGGTAGTCGGTCGGACTCGCGGCTCGTGGCGGCGAGCGACGTGCTCGGCGAGCGAGGGATCGACTGCCTGCGTGTGGACTACGGCGACTGGGACGAGGGCCGCGGCGAGCAGCGCGACGTCGGGAACGCCCTCGCGTGGGCCGGCGAGCGCTACGACGCGGTGGGGCTGTTCGGCTTCAGCTTCGGCGCGACGATGGCGCTGTGTGTCGCCGCCGGCCGCGACGACCTCTCGGGCACGAGCGCGCTCGCACCCGACCGCGGCCGGGAGGGCGCCGACGCCGTGGTCGCCCTTTCCGGGATCGAGTGTCCGGTGCAGGTCCTCCATGGCGCGCGCGACGACACCGCCGATTGGGAGCCGATCGTCGAGCGCGCCCGTGAGTCCGGCCACACGGTCGAGGCGCTCCCGGCGGATCACTTCTTCGTCGGTCAGCAACAGAAGGTCGCCGAGCGGGTTGGGACGTTCTTCGAGCGAGCGTTCGGCTGAGCCCACTCGGTGTGCGCGATCGGTCGGCCAGTGCGTTCTCGAAGATTCGACCCGGACGGACCGGTCGTGATCGATCGGACGACCACCTCGGCCGGCGGGCCGTTCCCGGTGATCGGCAGACAGTCGGTCGGTCCTCAGCCGCCGTAGTCCTCGACGCAGTGCGGACAACAGAGGTAGATAGTCTCGCCGCCCTCCTCGCGTTCGTCGGCCATCGACTCGGCGTCGAGCTCCTTCCCACAGAGTTCACACTCGGCCATGCCGGCCGGTCATACCGTTGCTCGCATCATACTGGTGCTGCCTGCTTTCGCCTGCGACGAAGCATTCTTAAAGACGTGGATCGCTCGCGGTGGTCACGGTGGATTCGACATACTGTTGAGTCGCCCGCAGTCCCCACTCTCGTAGGCCGCTCGCCACATCGCGACGACCGAATGCGTCACGAGTGATACCTCCTCGACGTGAATGCAGGAGGGTTCGGCGGCAGCGGTCGATGCGTCCGGTGGTGGATGGAAATGTGTCTCGGGGGAGTGTGTGTTGGGATGGCGGTCGAACCGCCAGTTTACCTCGGTGCTATCGACGTAGTGAAACGAGTAGTTACCCAGTTCGCTCCACTGGACATTGAGCCGGGAACTGTCGGCATCGCCGAGTCCGTTGGTCAGTTCGACGTGCAGTTCGGTGGGATCGACGAGGTCGTCGTAGCCGGTGTCGGCGACCAGCGGTTCGCGGTCCAGCCAGAGATTACGGATGCGCCGGAGTGCGGGAGGAGAGATCGCGCCGAACTCGCCGACCCGATCCGCGCCCGTCATGCGGTGAGCTGCTCGCTGGCCTCGTCGTAGGCGAGTGCCGCCTGCGCGACGGCGAGGTTCCGGCGGGTGGTCTTCCACGCCGTGACGTCCGCCCACCCGTCACCATCCTCGCCCGAGAGCTCGCGGGCGAGTTCCTCGGGGGAGATCGCGTCGTGGGTGACCTCGTACTCGCGAATCGCGGTTTTCATCCGTTCGATGCCGTTGAGGAGCTCCTCGCGGTCGGCCCGCTCGCGGAGGTCGTGGATCCGGCTCAGCAGCACCTGGTCCTCGTCGCGCTTGTAGAGGGTCGTGCGGCCGTCCTGCCCGGTCGCCGCAAAGCCCGTGTTCACGAGCGCGTTGCAGTGACGCCGCGCGGTGGGTTCGCTCACGAGCGCGCGCTCGGCGATGGTCGCCGCCGACGCACCCTCGCGGGTGGTCTCGACGACCTCGTACACCCGCTCGAACGGCGTCGTCTCATCGGTCCACTGTGCTTGGACGTGCTTGTTGAGGTCTTCCCACTCCTCCTGCTTGGTCATCATCCAGTCTATAGTGCTGAGATGGAAGTATTTTCCCAAAGAAATTATTTGCTGTGCTCCTCTGGATCTCCCGGATGAATAGATTGCACGGACTCTTGCAAGGCGATTACTCGAATTGAGCGACTACGAGTTCGATCACGTAGTTGAAGGTCTGCTGACAGATTTTTGTCTTGTTGAAACGGAAAGATGGGTGACGAGATTATAGTGCCCTCCACCAACAGTCTGTGAATATTCCGCCAGTAATGTGAAAGATACAAGAATGTCTAAAGAATGAATTCTGACGACTCAATCATTCCATTTAGCTTGTTTTGTATCTCAGGTAAGCTATGACTGCTACCGACCCAAGAATAAGAGCCAGAAGAGAAAGCCAAAAGCATATTGCAGCAATAGTCCCCAAAGTCGGATTTGACGGAAAACGGTAATCAATCAGCACGGGTGCAGCCCCTAACAACGTGCCGACAAGAAAAAGAAGACTTGAGATATTCCTTGCTTGACGGCAGCGACGGCACGCAAGTGGAGGCTCATAGTACCGCTCAATCGCGCCTTGAAGGTCGCTTAGATGATCTGTAGGCGTTATTACATCATGAGTTGCCACCGTAGCTTTATCGGTATCATCCAAGTCTTCTGGTACTTGAGCAGAATCGTCTTCCATGAATCCATATGCCGCAGAAACGATTGGTCCGAGTTCGTCACAAATATCATCCAAACGGTAATTCTGCATTTCGGGAATTTTCCCATAGAATTTCTCGTTTGGATCATCCAGAATGAGACGTGAGAGCGTACCTATTATTCCAAAGATTGATAGAAACAGAGGTCCCAACGATATACTTCCAGAGGAAGGAGGCATGTTAAGATATCCGATCACTAATTTCCGATTCAGTAGTCATATCGGGATAGTTCCGATAGACATACGATAATAGGCTCCCAAGTGGTCGTTCCGCTTGTTTGTAGCGAACCCAGCGTAGGAGATTCTGCTGCTGCGGGGTGAGTTGCGACCAAATGTCACTTGCATATTCTTCTCCCTTCTCGGTGACTACGTACTTGGGCTGATCACGAAGTGAATCATGCTCATCGGACGAAACCGACTCGATGAGTTTCTTAAGCTCAAGATCTTCTAGGGCTTCATAGACGGCTTGGTCAAAGGGACCATATTTGTAGGGCTTAAAGTCGAATCCAGTATTGATACCAAACTCTGATTTCAGGTTTCTATGTAAGAGGAACATCGATTTCACAATCCTGGTGCGACCATATATCGGTTGAGGGACGCCGTCGCTATTCGGTGTATCGCTCATCCCGATGAGTCGTAACTCCTACTGAAGCCGAGACAGAACGCGGCAGGTGATGGACAGTGAGTCAGTGGCGGTGTTCGTGCCGGAACGCGAA
>PXRN01000029.1 GCA_003021045.1 Halobacteriales archaeon QS_4_69_34
GTTACGCTGCCAACTCTACCGCAAACCAGGGAGAGAAGCACTCGAACACGCTCTTCGAGAGGTGCTCTGACTCACCAACAATGTGCTTCCCAAGAGCGAAAAGGGAAAAATCGCCGCGGGTCGGCGGGGTCGGCGATCGTCCGTCGTTCGAGCGAAAACCGCCTGACGGAAGCGCTGCCCGCGCTCGCGCACGTGCGGGGGATTTATGCCCTCCCGACGGGTAACGGTGAATAGATTATATGTCCGACAGCGAGTATGGAGCCAGACAGATACAGGTCCTCGAAGGGCTCCAAGCCGTCCAGAAGCGCCCGGCGATGTACGTCGGCACGACGGACGCCCGCGGGCTGCACCATCTCGTCTACGAGGTCGTCGACAACGCCATCGACGAGGCGCTCGCCGGGCACTGCTCGTCGATCGGGGTGACGATCGCCGATCGAGAGAGTCCCGTCGAGGGCGTCGACGGCGGCGGGCCCTCGGTGTCGGTCGCCGACGACGGCCGGGGCATCCCGGTCGACGCCCACGAGGACGGCCGTTCGGCGCTCGAAGTGATCATGACCGTCCTCCACGCCGGCGGCAAGTTCGACAAGCAGTCCTACCAGGTCTCGGGCGGGCTCCACGGCGTGGGCGTCTCGGTGGTGAACGCGCTCTCGAAGTGGCTCGAAGCCGAAATCAAACGCGACGGCGCGGTCTGGCGACAGTGCTTCGATCACGGGGCTCCCGCGGGCGACATCGAACGCGTTCGCGACCTCGAACCCGGGGAGGACACCGGCACCGAGATCCGCTTTTGGCCCGATGACGGGGTCTTCTCGACGACGGACTTCGACGCCAACACGCTGACGAATCGCCTCCGCGAGCTCGCCTTCCTCAACTCCGGCGTCGAGATCGAGCTGTTCGACGAACGCGACGGCACCAGAGAGCGGTTCCGGTACGACGGCGGCATCCAGGAGTTCGTCGTCTACCTCAACGAGACGCGGACGCCGCTACACGAGGACGTCGTCCACTTCGCCGACACCGCGCCGGCCGACGGGGGCGACGCCGGCGGGGACGACGGCGAGGTCACCATCGACGTGGCCCTCCAGGCGACGAGCGAGCTCCAGGGTTCGATACACGCCTTTGCCAACAACATCAACACCCGCGAAGGGGGCACCCACCTCACGGGCTTCAAGACCGCCCTCACGCGGGTCGTCAACGACTACGCCGACCGGGAGGGCCTGCTCGACGAGATCGACGGCGAGCACCTCTCGGGCGAGGACATCCGCGAGGGGCTCACCGCCGTGATCTCGATCAAGCATCCCGACCCGCAGTTCGAGGGCCAGACCAAGACCAAACTCGGCAACGGCGAGGTCCGGGGCGCGGTCGAGAGCGCCATGCACGAACACCTCGGCACCTACTTCGAGGAACACCCCGACGCCGCACGTTCGATCGTCTCGAAGGCCGTCGAGGCCGCGAAGGCCCGCCGCGCGGCCGAGAAAGCCGAAGAGCTCACCCGCCGGAAGAGCGCACTGGAGACCACCGCCCTCCCCGGGAAGCTCGCGGACTGCCAGACCCGCGATCCGGCCGAGGCCGAGCTGTTCGTCGTCGAGGGCGACTCCGCGGGGGGGTCGGCGAAACAGGGACGAGATCGACGCTTTCAGGCGATTCTCCCCCTCTTCGGCAAGGTATTGAACGTCGAGAAGCACAGGCTCGACCGCATCCTCGAAAACGAGAAGATCCGGAGTCTCATCACGGCGATCGGCGCGGGCGTCGGCGAGGAGTTCGACCTCGATGGCGTGCGGTACAACAAACTAATCATCATGACTGACGCCGACGTCGACGGTGCGCACATCAGAACCCTGTATTTGACGCTGCTCTACCGGTATATGCGCCCGCTGCTGGAGGCGGGCTACGTCTACGCGGCCCAGCCGCCCCTCTACCGGATCCGCCACGGCGGTGAGACCCACGACGCCATGACCGAGGCCGAGCGCGACCGCATCGTCGAGGAGGAGTGTGGCGGCGAGGCGGCGCAGGTCCAGCGATTCAAGGGCCTCGGCGAGATGAACCCCGAACAGCTCTGGGAGACGACGATGAACCCGGACAACCGGGTGCTCAAACAGATCACCGTCGAGGACGCCGCGGCCGCGGACCGGATGTTCTCGGTGCTGATGGGCGACGCAGTCGAGCCCCGCCGGGAGTTCATCGAGGCCCACGCGACCGACGCGGACTGGGTGGACATCTAACGATGGATTCGAGAGCACGCGGAACGGCGACGGACGCTCGGTACGTGTCGGCTGCCGTGGGCGCTCGACGTGCATCGAGCATCGTGGACGCTCGGCACGCACCGACCGCGACGATCGCCGGTACATGCGAGGGCCGCACCACACCGCGACGTGTGGCCGCACGATGTGTGGCACACGCTCGTCGCGCCCATCCCCGGGTCGCGTGTCCGCCGCGGACGGGACGCGCTCCCGGCCGACCGCACCGCCGGCCGCGACCGCACCGTGACCATACCGTCGGCCGCGGCCGCCCCATCGACCGCGCCGTTCCCGCCCCGCGCCAGCGACACACCATCGGGTCGACCGTCCGGAGGGAAACGGAGGCGAGACGATGAGTTCGGAAGTGCCGAATCCCGACGACGCGGACGCCGCGCGCGTCGAGCCCGTCCGCATCGAAGAGGAGATGGAGCAGTCCTACATCGACTATGCGATGTCGGTGATCGCGGGCCGGGCGCTGCCGCGGGTCGAGGACGGCCTCAAGCCGGTCCACCGGCGCATCCTCTATGCAATGGCCCGGGATGGAGCCACCAGCGGGGCCGCCCACCGCAAGAGCTCGAAGGTGGTCGGCGACACGATGGGCGACTTCCATCCCCACGGCGACAGCGCGATCTACGACGCGCTCGCCCGGATGAGCCAGGAGTTCTCGATGCGCGCACCGCTGATCGACGGTCAGGGCAACTTCGGGAGCGTGGACGGCGACCCGCCCGCCGCGATGCGCTACACCGAGGCCCGCATGAGCCCCATCGCCGAGGAGCTACTCGCGGACCTAGAGAAAGGGACCGTCGACTTCGTCCCGAACTACGACGACCGCTTGGAGGAGCCCGACGTGCTGCCCGCGGCGTTCCCGAACCTCCTGGTGAACGGCTCCTCGGGCATCGCCGTCGGGATGAGCACGAACATTCCACCGCACAACCTCGGCGAGGTGATCGACGCGACGGTACATCTCATCAACCACCCCGACTGTACGGTCGAGGACCTGATGGAGCACGTCGAGGGCCCGGACTTCCCGACCCGGGCGAACGTCGTCGGCCGGAACGCCGTTCACGAGGCCTACCGTACGGGTCGGGGTCGCCTCCGGGTGCGCGCGGAGTACACTGTCGAGGAGGGGGGCGACGGACGGATCGTGATCACCGAGCTGCCCTACCAGGCGAACAAGGCCCGGATGATCGAGCGCATCGCCGAGGACGTCAACGAGGGCACGATCGCGGGGATCCGAGACCTCCGGGACGAGTCCGATCGGGACGGCATCCGCGTGGTGATCGAGTGTAAACGCGGCGCGAACGTCGACGTCGTCGAGAACCGGCTCGTCGAGAGTCACCTCGAATCGACCTTCGGCGTCATCAACCTCGCGCTCGTCGACGGCCAGCCCCGGGTGCTCGATCTCAAGGAGACCCTAGAGGAGTACCTCGATCACCGCAGGGAGGTCGTCCGACGACGCTCCCAGTACGACCTCGCCGAGGCCGAGAACCGCGCACACATCCTCGAAGGCCGCTTGCGCGCGCTCGCGGACGTGGATTCGGTGGTCGAGCTGATCCGGGAGGCCGAGGACCGCGACGCGGCGATGGCGTCGCTCCGGGAGAGCTTCGAACTCTCCGAGGCCCAGTCCGAGCACATCGTGCGGATGCAGTTGGGCAGTCTCACGGCGCTCGAACGCGAGGAGATCGAAGCGGAGCACGAGTCGGTCGGCCGGGAGATCGAGCGTCTCGAAACGATTCTGAGCGAGGAGTCGGAGCTGCTCTCGGTCATCGAAGAGGAGCTGCTCGACGTGAAAGCCGAGTACGGGGACGAGCGCCGGACGCGGATCGTCGAGGACGCCGGCACGGTCACGCGCGAGGACCTCATCCCCGAAGAGGAGGTGCTGGTCGTGGTGACCGAGGACGACTACGTGAAGCGAATGTCCCTCGACGGGTTCAGCCCGCAGGGCCGGGGCGGGAAGGGGATCATCGGCACCCGGCTGAAGGAGGGCGATCGCGTCTCGGCGGTGTTCCGCGCGAACACCCACGACTACCTGCTCTGTTTCACGAACGAGGGCCGTGTCTACCGGCTCAAGACCTACGAGGTGCCCGAGATGGGCCGTACCGCCCGTGGGAAGAGCGCCGTCAATCTCGTCGACTTCGATCCGGGCGAGGAGATCACCGCGGTCGTCCCCACGGACGACCTCGAAGCGGGGGAGTACCTCACGATGGCCACGCGGGACGGCTACGTCAAGCGCACCTGCGCCGGCGAGTTCGAGAACATCCGCTCGAACGGTCTCGTCGCCATCCGGCTCGAAGACGGCGACGCGCTCGTCGACGTCGAGATCACCGGCGGGGACGGCGACCTCCTGATCGCCACCCGGGGCGGGATGGCGATCCGCTTCGCCGAGGCCGAAGCCCGGGCGATGGGCCGGAGCGCCCGCGGCGTCAACGGCATCGAACTGACCGGCGGCGACGCGGTCGCGGGGCTCGTCGCCGCGCCGGCCGACGACGATCCGGGAGACCTGTTCACGATCACCGCACGCGGCTATGGCAAGCGCACGCCGATCGACGAGTACCGCACCCAGTCGCGCTACGGGAAGGGTCTCGTCGACATCAAGACCGACGAGCGCAACGGCCCCGTGACCGCCGTCGAGACCGTCCACGCTGGCGACGACCTCGTGGTGATGAGCGATCGGGGGCAGATCATGCGCACCCCTGTCGCCGACGTCTCGACGGTCGGCCGGAACACGATGGGCGTCACCGTGATGGGCCTCGACGACGCGGACGGCGTGGCCTGTATCGACGTGATCCCGGGCGAAACGAAATGACGGACGTCTTCCGGCCGGACGAGCAGGCTGCCACGGTGGTCGTCCGAGCGGGCGGATCTAGGCCGCTCGCTTCTCGAGTTCCCCTCTGAGGAGCGCGGCGTCGAAGTCGTGATCGGGGCGCAGGTCGACGAAGCCGACGAACTCGCGTGCGGCGAGCAGGTCGTCGACGTCGTAGACCCCGAGTGCCGCGTCGACCGCCGCACGCGCGCCGATGGCGGGTTCGAGTGCCGCTAGCGCGCAGGCGAGATCGTAGGAGCGCGCGTCGTCGATGGCGGCCGCGCGGACGTTCGTCGCGTCGATGAAGTACAGTTGGTCGTCAGCCAGAAGGACGTTCTCGGCGCGGAGGTCGCCGTGGGCCAAGCCCGCGTCGTGCAGCCGGGCGAGCGACGCGAACAGGACGGGCGCGAACCGGCGGGTCTCCCCCTCGCCGAGCCCATCGAGCGTCCGGAACGCGGGGAGGTACTCGAGGACGAGCACGCCGAGGTCCTCGAAGCCGAACGCTTCGAGGGGTTGGGGTGCGTTCACGCCGAGCTCGCGCATCCGGCGGGTGGCGTCGAGCTCGTGTGCGGCCATCTCGACGGGGTCCTCGAAGCGCTCGAAGAAGCCCTCGGTGCCCCGCGAGAACATCCCGAGGTTCCGTCCGGTGGTGAGCAGCCCGTGGACGAGCGCGTTCTGTGCGGTGATGATCTTCACGAACCAGCGCCCGTCGACCACGCAGGGCGTCGACAGCCAGTTGTCCGCTTCCAGGATCTCGACCTCGATCGACCGCTCCCCGGCATCGATCACCGACTCGGCGGCCACCGCCCGCTCGTCGCCGTACCGGGTAGCGACCTCCCGGGCGACCGCCTCGGCGCGTGCGGGCTCGACCCGGCCGCGCAGGAGCTGCCGGAACGCCATCGAGTTCTCTCGGCGTTCGGACAGCTAAAAACCCCTTCGGCGTGCGCCCGCCGGCGGTGCCGTGGCGGCGAGCAGGGAGAAACGGCCCCCGCGAGCACGGTAGTCGATAGTGCGATGGCCCGAGCGAGCGAAGCGGTCGGGGCGGCGCGGCGTCGTAGCTGGCAGGGCGGGGCGGTTGCGAGGCGGCTCCCCTGTCGCCGGCGCTCGCTTCGGCTACTGTGCGTCGCTCCACCGCATTCGAGGTCGGGTCGGGACCTGTCGCCCTCGCGTCCGATTCCAGCTGCCGGTGTCTTTATGCGCCCGCCGCCGTAGTGGAGGGCATGGATTTCGACCTCCCCGACGAACACCGGATGATGCGCGAGACGGTCCGGGAGTTCTGCGAGGCGGAGATCGTCCCTATCGCCCAAGACATCGAGGACGAGCACCGCTACCCCGCCGAGGTGTTCGCGGAACTGTGTGATCTCGACGTGATGGGCGTGCCCATCAGCGAGGAATACGGCGGGCTCGGCGGTGACCAGCTCATGTACGCCCTCGTGACCGAGGAGCTCGGCCGCGTCTCGGGCTCGGTGGGCCTCTCCTATGCCGCCCACGTCAGCCTCGCCTCCAAGCCGATCGAGCTGTTCGGCACCCACGAGCAGAAGGAGCGCTGGCTTCGCCCGCTCGCCGAGGGCGAGGAGATCGGCGCGTGGGCCCTGACCGAACCGGGCTCCGGCAGCGACGCCTCGGATATGAATACGACGGCGGAAAGAGACGGCGAGGAGTACGTTCTCGACGGCACCAAGCAGTTCATCACGAACGCCTCGGAGGCCGGGAGTGTCCTCGTGAAGGCCGTCACCGATCCCGGCGCGGGCTACGGCGGCATCTCGACGTTCGTCGTCGATCCCCGCGCGGACGAGGGCTTCGAGGTGAGCACGATCTGGGAGAAGATGGGACTGAACGCCTCGCCGACCTGTGAGATCCGGCTGGACGGCGTCCGGGTGCCCGAGGACCGCCGTCTCGGAAGCGAGGGTGAAGGCTGGGAGCAGACCAAGAAGACGCTCGACGGCGGCCGCATCTCGATCGCCGCGCTTTCGGTGGGGCTCGCGCAGGGGGCCTACGAGGCCGCCAAGTCCTACGCCACCGAACGCGAGCAGTTCGGCCGGCCCATCTCGGAGTTCGACGCCGTCCGGAACAAGATCGTCGCCATGGACCGCAAGATCGAGCGCGCGCGCCTGCTGACCCACAAGGCCGCGACGCTGTACGACGAGGGCAGAGACGCCGGCCGGCTGAGCTCGCTGGCGAAACTCGACGCCAGCGAGGTCGCCCGCGAGGTCGCCGAGGACGCGGTGCAGGTCCTGGGAGGCTACGGCTACACCGAGGACTTCGCGCCCCAGCGCTTCTACCGCGACGCGAAGCTGATGGAGATCGGCGAGGGCACCAGCGAGATCCAGCACCTCGTGCTCGGGCGCGAACTCGGACTCTAGCACCCACTTTTTTGCGCGGGGCCTCGCATCGCTCGTGCCTTCGGCGCTCGCTCGACCAGCGTGGGACGGAACGTCCCACGGGCAGCCGGGACCGCGCGGCGGTCCCGACGGCCCCGCGCAAGAACCTGGACGAAAAAGTCCCGCGAGCTCCCTCGCGCTCGCTTCGTTCTCGTGAGCGAAGCGAACGAGGGCTCGGAGCGCGCTTCGCGTGCTCCGGTGCTCGCGCAGTCGTCCGCTCGCGGTGCGACTGCCGGCGACACCACACCACGACCGCATACCGCATCGCCACAGCACCGACGTCCGCAGCCGTCGCCGCCCCACCGGCCGCCCCGTCTCCCCGGGTCGCGCCCGGCGCGCGGGACGCTCCCGGCCGACCGCACCGCCGAGCCGCCGGCACCCCTACTGCCACGTCGCCAGCGACAGCACCGTCCGCTACCGGCGGCTACGGCAGCGCTCGCAGCCGATCGAGCATCGCGTCGAGGGGCGTCTCACAGACCGCGAGCGAGTAGCCATCGATCCGCGCGAGGGCGGGCGCATGCTCCCAGAGTTCGTCGGAACCGATACCGTGGAGCACGACCGCACTGGGCGTCGGGGCGACCACACGGATCGCCACCAGCGGCGACTCCCCGCGGGTGACGCCCGTGAAAACGAGCGCCCGGTCCGTGCTCCGGCCGTACAGACGATGGAACTCCTCGGCCGACAGCCGCGTGATCGCCTCGATCGAGCCGATGACGGTGTGGCCGCTGACGGCCTCGCGGTCGCCCGCGACCACCTCCGTGGCGTCGATGGCGTCGTAAAACGCCGCGAGCGCGAGCGCGGTGGAGTACTCCCGGAGGTCGTGGACGACGTCGCTCTCGAAACCGGCCGAGAGCACCCGCGCGTACCGGCGGACGTGCTCGCCACCCCGGGATGCGTCGATGTCGAGCAGCCCCTCGACCAGCCGCCGGACGACGCCGATCCCCGGACTCTGCCGCCGGCCGCTCTCGTAGTCCGAGACGACCGACGGCGAGACCCCGAGCTCCGCGGCGAGCGTCGTCTGGGCCACCTCGAAGGCGGTCCGCCACTTCCGGAGGGTCGCGCCGGGCTCCCCGCTCAGGACCACCTCGCCCGCGATCCGTTCGGCGAGCTCGCGCCGCGCATCGGACTCGCCCATACCCCCACGGGGCCGGCGAGCGTCAAAAAACCCCGACGGTGGGTCGGGACGATCACCTGGCGGGCCGACCGCGGCGAGGACCTCGAGCCGCCGGCACGGATCGTCGAACGCCGCACAAGCCACCACTCCCCGGACGAACGGGAAGCGTGGATCTCAGACCCTACGACTCCCAGTGCGACGGGGCAGCGCTCTGGAAGTGCAAGGCCGCTTTAGAGCGCGAACTCGGTGCGCTCGGCGGCGACGCGAAGGCCACGACCTACGAGGGAAAGCTCACCGACGCCTACCGCGGGCGCTATCTCGACTGGGTGGCGTGGTGTATCGAGCGCGACGAGGGGTGTGTGATCGTCGCGGCGCACGACGGACGGGACGGAACCGGCGACGACGAGGGCGACGGGGGCAGCTGGCGGGCTACGCGTTCGTCCTGCCCGAGGCGCTGGCGATGATCTGGGACGCCGCCGTCCTGAACGAACTCTACGTGTGCGAGTCCCACCGCGGAACCGGACTCGCCGACGACCTGCTGGAGGCGGCCCTCGATCGTGCGCGCGGACAGGACCTCCCGGTCGAGCGGATCGTCCTCGACGTGGGCTCCGGCAACGAGCGTGCCGGGGCCGTCTACGAGCGCCACGGGTTCGAGCCGTGGCCGGATGCTCGCCCGCGAGCTCTGAAATCCCCGCTATCGCCGAGGACGGACGAAAGCGTCCGCCGGTGTGGCGGTCGGCGCGGCTCGTACGCCCTCCGTGGCGCGCAACGCTCGTGCGAGGGATGACTGAGTGAGGGCCGGTGGCTGCGATGCGGGTGGCCCGAGCGAAGGAATCGGCTGGGGAGGCGTGTGGTGGCGGCGGTCGCGGCTGCGGTGCGGTTCCCGGGTGCGTCGGCACTCGCGGTCGTCGCTATCTCACTCGGCTCTCGCTACCGCGTCGCCGCACGGTACTCCTCGCGCGAGACGCTGTACCGGATCTCGTCCGCGACCTCGTCGCCGTAGGGAATCCAGTTGCGGAGCCGCCCCTCGCGCCGGCCGCCGTAGGTCTCGATGTACTTCTCGACGGCCCGTTCCGACTGCTCGTTCTCGACGTGGTGAGTCACCGCGACGAGTTCGAGATCGAGACGCTCGAAGGCGAGGTCCATCAGGGCTGCCGCCCGCTCACCAGAGTACCCGCGGCCCCAGAAGCGTTTGCGGAGCCACGTCCCCAGCCGGCCGGTCCGCCGGTCCCAATCGAGGTGGAGGGAGCCGACGCCTGCGAACACGCCCGCGCCCTCTTGCCCGTCGGCGGGCCGGATCACGTAGTCGGCGCTCTCGCGTTCCTCCCACCGCTTTTCCGCATCGTCAATGAACTCCGCGGACTCCGCGACCGTCTCGTGGGGTTCCCACGGCATGTACCGTGTGACCGCGGCCATGTCCTCCTGCCAGTCGGCGTCCGAGCAGACCCGGTAGAGTTCGAGGACGTCGAGGTTCTCGTGACAGCACCGTTCGAGGACGAGCCGATCCGTCTCGATTTCCTCGGGGAACATTCTTTGTGAGCGCGATGTATACGGCACGAACCATATACTCTCGACCGGAAGTCCGTGGACGCGACGGAGCAAGCCGGAGACGGCGGAAGGGAATCACGATCCGCTTTGCAGTCGTTTCCGACCGGCAGTGTGCCTCCTCGTGACGTGCGAGCGCCCGACCAAACACGGCTTCCAGTCGTGTCCCCTCTCCACTTCCTCTTGAGGAGGGGGCGAATCCCGGTCGGAGCCGGTTTGCCGCCCACCGACGCGGTTTCTCCTATCGACGGCGGTCGTGTCTCCGGCCGGAACTGGAAGCCCCCTCGTCGAAAGGCGTCCCGTCTGGGTGTTTTGCCCCCTCGGAGTCGTGGACGACGACCTCGCCGGGGCCGGGATCTACGGGCTCGTAGTTCTCGCGCACGGCGATCGCCTCCTCCAGCTCCCGTACGGCCCGTTCTTTGAGCGCGGCGGCGAGCTCTTCGGCCTCCTCGCGGGCGATGTCGCGGCCGAGCCCCTCGCACTCGTGGGCGCGGACGTCCCCCACTTCCTCGACGGCCGCTCCAATCGGCTGGCTCGTTCCCGCCGGGGCCCCGTCGGAGCGCTCCGACGAGCCCTCGCTCGCTTCGCTCCCGAGGACGACGCTGAACGGGTAGGTCCGACAGATCAGCGGCCGGGCGTCGTGGACTGTGCACTCGCCCGTGCCGTCCCCGTCCTCGGCGTAGAACGTGCAGTCGCCGCAGTCGGTCTGTAGCGCCCACTCGAAGGTCTCGCCCTCGACCGAGCTCCCGGTGTCGAGGCCGAACGGCACCGGCCGGGCGACGTCGCGCCAGTCGTACCCGCCAGCCGCCCGAAGCGTGCGCACCTCGTCGGGAAAGACCGTCGCGATGTGTTCCTCGACACCGGCGTCCGAGTTCGTCTCCGTGCCCCCCTCCGGGCCCGCGTCGACCCCGCCGCCTCCGTCGCTCCCGACGGCCTTACAGCAGGCTCCACACCGCGTACACTCGAACCCGATCTCCGCGACGGCGTCGGCGAGTGCGTCGGTGTCGAGCGCCCGCGCCCGTTCGAGCTCGGCTTCGAGCGTCGCCATCGTCGTCCGGAGGCGCGGGACCGACAAAACGGGAGCGGTTGACGGCCGGCCGCCGAAGCCGAACCACGAAACCTGTGAGAGTCGTTCTTTGCGAATGAGCTATTCTTTTCGCCTATCGTTACGTAGTGTGGAAGGGTTAAGTCGATACCGTGTTGTTACGAAGTTATAGGCGGTGAGAGCTGAAAAGGTGGACGGATCGTTGAACACCCGTCGTCATCGGCGGCCGTTTCGACCCTGACGGGTCCCGCCGCGTCCTGTCGGCGCGACCCGCTCGCCGTCCCACGTCACTCGGTTCTCGACGGCGAGCTTTTCGATGTGTGCCTCGACCGTGCGCTCGGCGAGCCCCCGCACCCCGGAGACGTCCTTCCCGTACGCCGCGTCCGTCACTGCCGGGACCGACCGCGCGCCGGCCTCGACGGCGGCGAGTGCGCGTCGCTCCCGGCGGAGCCGGTGGGCGAGCAGCCGCTCCAGCACCGCACGCGGTTCGTCGATGACGGGCCCGTGGCCGGGATACAGTCGATCCGGATCGCGGGCGTGGAGTCGCCGGAGTGCGGTGAGGTAGGCCCGCACGTCGCCCTCGGGTGCACCGATGACCACGCTTCCCGTCGCCACGGCGAGGTCGCCACAGAGGACGGCCACGCTCCCCGGCCGTTCGACGGCGCTATCGCCCCCGTCCCCGTCACCCCTCTCGTCGCTGACTTCGAGTGCGACGTGATCGGGGGCGTGCCCGGGCGTGTCCCGCACCACGACGACGCCGTCGTCCGTCTCGACGTGTGTTCTCTCGCCGACGGTCCGGTCGGGCGCGACGCCGGTCCGCCGCTCGAAGCGTCGCTCCCGACCACGCCGCGCCCACACGGTCAGCCCGTACTCGGCGGCGTACTCGGCGACGGCCCCGACGTGGTCGGGGTGGGTGTGGGTCACGAGGACGCCCGCGACTCCGCGGCGGGCGACCGCCCGATCGAGCTCCCCGGTGCGGGCCGCGGGATCGACCAACAGCGCGTCCCCGGTACCGACGACGTGGGCGTTCGTCGCGCCCTCGGGAGCGGCGGTTTCGCTCGTGACCGGCACGCGGGCGATCCGATCCATACCATGAACCGACGTCGGGGAAGGAAAAACCGCCCGGCAGTCGGTCGCCGACCCGACGCGGAGGGTGTCGGACGAGTCGCGGTCGCGGCCGGGCGCGATCGGTCGACGCTCGACCGCGAGCACGGCTCGTCGCCGGGAGCGCCTGCCGCTTCGTCTCGGCGGTTTCAGCGCCGCCCGCGTCGGTCGCGTCGTCGCTTCACCCCTCGCCCCGATGTTCGTCGAGCGCCTCTTCGAGCGTGAGTTCTCCGTGTGCGACCCGCCGCGCGAGCCGCTCGTCGATGGTCCGCCGTCCATCGGAACGCTCGCGCGAGCGCTCCTTGATGGCCCGTAGTTCGCCGACGGTCGGCTCGATCTCGCGGCGCTCGATCCGCTCGCCCTCCATGCGGGCGATGTTGACCGCGGCGAGCACGTCGCCCATCCCGCTCGCGCCCGTACCGAGGGACGGTGTCGTGCCGGTCTCGTCGACGAGTTCGACGGGGCAGTCCGCCAGCGCGTCGACGATCCCCGCGCCCTTCAGGCGCGCGCCGTCGCCGATCCGCACCACCGGATCGGCCGCGTCCTCGATTTCGCGCTCGATCACCGCCACGGCGTCGGCCAGCGGGACGTGAAACGCCGCGACGCAGATCCCGCCCGAGCACACCGCGATCCCGGGGCGGTCGCCGGGGTCGACCCCCACCACCGTCCGGCCCCCGTTTCGGAGGGGTGTGAGCGCCGCCTCGACCGCGCGGCGGGGCTCGCCGGGCTCGGCGGTCACGACCTCGACGCCCGCGTCGTGCTCGACGAGCCCCGTGGCGGCGTCGCGGTCGGCGGCGGTCGTGATCAGCGCGTCGACGCGCTCGGGCAGGTCGTCGCCGGGCTCGACGGTCGTGAAGGCGACGCCGCGCTCGCGGAGCTCGCCGACCACCTCGTGATACACCCCGAAGTCCGCGGTGGCGACGATGATCACAGTCCCTCCTCGTCGGCTCGGTAGTTATACTGTCGGTCGGAGAAGGCCGCGGGGCACTCACGGGTCTCCGGTCGTCCTCCACCGATTCGCTTCGTCGCGTCTCCGCGGACTTCTGACCGACAGTATAGACGCCCACTCGTGCCGCGAGCGTCCTGCGGACCGGCGGGCCACTCCTCCCGGACGAGTGGGTCGCTTTCCCCGATGTCGGACATTCGTAACAGACACCGCGGTCGGCGGTGTCGAATCGCCCGAACGAGGAGCCCTTCAGGGCGCTGTCGTCGGGGAGGAAAGGAACTCAACGCCGGTTTCGCTGCGCGCTCGACTCTTTCCCTAACTGGTCGTACAGCGCACCCGGAACCACGAGGAACGCAGCCCCGTTCCTCGGATCGTCGGGATCGACCGGGCGACCGTCCGCTCGACCTCCGTGGCGTAGCGCTCGCGGGCCCCGGGTCCGGGACCGCTCCGAGGCGCTCCGTGGACCCTCGATGGCCGCCGTGGTCTCGCTGCCCGCTCCGGTGAACCTCGTCAGCGCCCGCTCCTTGCGGTGACAGCGCTCGCCGTCCGGGGTCACGTGACGGTACTGACGTCTCCCTCGTCGTCCGAGCAGGTCCGCTCGACGAGCCAGACGCGCGTCCCGGCCGCCGGTGTGTCGGTCGTCCCCCGCTGCTCCGTATCGGTCGCCCCCGGATCCGCTGCGTCGATCGTCGCCGACCACCGCCCGGGTGGTCGTCGACCGTTCACCGGCGCCTCAGCCGGTATCGTACTTGTAGGTCGCGCTCTCGGAGTCGATGCCGAAGTCCTCGGGTGTCTCTTCGACCGCGGGTTCGGCCTCGGCCTCGGCAGGGGCCTCCTTGAACGCCTCGCGGCGGTCGGTCGGCATCGCGAACGCGCCGACGTCGAGGGCCACCGGGACCACGTCGGGGCCGACCGTCTCGCGCTTCTCGTCGAGGCGCTCGCGGAGGGGGGCCGGGAGGGCGTCGCCCTCGACGGGCTCGAAGCCGAACTGCGTGAGGTAGGTGGGCTGATCGGTCAGCGAATACACGGTGTCGAACCCCTCGTCGTCGGCCCGGCCGACGAGGCGCTCGACGACGTGGGCACCGACGCCCTGGCCGCGCCAGTTCTCCAGGACGCCGATGCCGGTGAGTTCGCAGGCGGATTCCTCGCCCCGGTGGATGCGGATGCGCCCGAAGCCCGCCTTCTCGTTGCTGCTCTCATCGACGGCGATGACGTAATCGCGGGAACGGAAGGCGGCGTCGTCGAGGCCCATCCCCTCGATGTGATCGAGCAGCCAGACCTCTTCGCGGTTTCTCGCGTCCCGAACATACATACGGGAGAGTGAGCCACGGGAGGGTAAAAAGGGTTTTTCAGCGCGACTCGCCGCCGGGTCTACCCGGGATCGGTCCTCGGGTGAGTCGCCGAGGACTCGGCCCCTCAGCCGTCCGGCGTCGCGTGGGCGAGATAGAACTCCTTGCGATCGACGACGTTCTGGACGGTCGCACGGGTGATGTCGGCCCTGCGGGCGGTCGAGCGCTTGCTCTCGCCTGCCTCGATCTCCTCGATGACCGTCAGCGCGGTCCCGAAGTCCTCGTTCGGGACGAGCCCGCCCGCGCCGTCGCTGTCGAACCCGAAGGGGGGGCGGCCGACGTGCTTGCCGGCGGCCTTGGCGGCGGCGATGCCCTCCTTGGTCCGCTCGCTGCCGACCGACCCCTCCAGCTCGGCGGCGATCCCCAGCGCGCGCAGCAGCGTCCGGTCGTCGGGCCCGCCGTCGGTCCCCGACTCGCCGATCCGGAGCCCGGCCTCGATGACGTGGACGGCGACGCCGTTCTCGACGAGCCGTGTGACGCGTTCGTGGAGGTCGCGCATGTTCTTCGCGATCCGGGAGGCGTCGTGGACGATCACGCGCTCGATGGCCCCCTTGGCCGCGAGGTCGAACAGCCGCCGATCGTCCGAGGAGGGTTCGGCCCGCGCTTCGGTCGTGGTGTCCGAGAGCACGACGATGTTCGCCGGGTCGGCGTCCAGGACCTCGGTGGCGTAGTCGAGTGCCTGCTCGCGCTGGTCGTCCGCCGATCCCGTACTCGTGGTGTCGCGGGCGTAGATCGCGGTCTGCTTGCCCATCGGAAACTTCTCTCAGGTCCCCATACGGCGGTCGGGCATGTACCTTTCGGCCCGGGCGAAAGCGAAACCGTCCCGGCCGCGTGTGAACACACGCCGACCGGCCGGAAACGACCGGTTGCCGGCAGGCTGTTAGAAACCGGGTAGTTCTTAAATGTCCGGCCAATACAAGGCATGTCGTTGAGCCGGCGGGGAGCATACTCCGGATGAGGGTCGTTCCCGACCCGACGGGAGCGACGCGCCGGCCGACAGGGATCTACTCATGACTACGAAGCAACCGGGCCCGTCGAAACGGGGCGGATCGAGCGGCGAGAACGGTGACACGGCGACGAGCCGCCCGACGAGGGGCCGACGGGCCTTTCTCGCCGGATCGGCCGCCGGCGTGGGACTGCTGGCCGGCTGTCTCGGGAACGATGGCGGCGGTGACGGCGGCGATGGCGGCGACGGCACCAGCGGCGGTGGCAGCGGTGGCGGCCGCTCGCTGACGATCGGCTACCAGCCCTTCTACGCCGAGGCGTGGTCGGCGCTGGTCATCAGACACGGCGAGCTGGCCGAGAAGTACCTTCCCGAAGGCTACAGCGTCGACGGCTGGCAGGTCGCCCTTCAGGGGTCGGTCGTCGGCCAGCGGATGATCTCCGGCGACAATCAGGTGGGCTACACCGGCGATATGCCGACGATCACCGCCGTCGCCAACAACGACACGCCGATCTCGGCAGTCGGGCTGGCGGGCTTCTCGAACGGCCAGCAGTGCAATCTCGGGGTCGTCCCGGCGGACTCAGGCATCTCCGAGCCTCAGGGTCTGGACGGGAAGAAGTGGGGCGTCACGACGGGGGCCTGCACCCACCGGTTCATGCTGCGGATGGCCGACCAGGAGGATCTCGAGTTCAACATCAGTGATCAGGGCATCAACACGATCCTCTCGGGCGTCCGCAGCGGCGACCTCGCGGTCGGCTTCGGCTGGGAGCCGACGATGAACCGCGTCGTCGAGCAGGCCGGGGACGGCAACTACCTGCTGACCGGCGCTCCCTACGACATCCCCGACGCCGCCGGGATCATCATGCCCGACTCGCTCATCAACGACGATCCCGAGGCGGCGAAGGCGTGGATGAAAGCCGAACTCGAAGCCAAACACATCATGCGCACCGATCCCGAGCGAGCCATCGACCTGATCGCCGAAGAAGGGGAACTCAGCGAGTACGACCGGTCGGTACTCGAAGACAGCATCTACACCAGCTTGGATCTCAACCCCGACGTCAAGCGCTTGGAGTTCGTCACCAACTACGGCGAGGTCGAGCCCGCCGCGACCCTGCTCCAGCAGAACGGTCCCGAGTACCTCGTGGAACAGGGATTCATCGACCGGATCCCCGATGAGGACCGGTACAAGCTCGGCCCGCTCGAAGACGCCACGAGCGAGCTGAGCGGGGAAGTCGAGTGGACGCCCGCCGACGGGCGCAGCGGGAACGCCACCGACGGCGGGGCGAACGCCACCGACGGGTCGAGCGCGAACGCCTCCGTGACCTCCATGGAGGGGACCGCCACGACCGGCGGGAACACCAGCACGAACACGAGCGGATAAGACAACTGGATTATGAATACGCGCACGTTCGGACTAGATCACCGACGGATCCGCGGCCGCGAAGTGCCGCTGCCGCCCCGGTGGATGCGGCGGACCCTCTCGATAGCGGGCTTTCTGTTCCTCTGGTGGTGGGCACAGGCCGCCGGTGTCCCGTACTTCCAGTTCGAACTCTTCCCGGGCCCGATCGAGACGCTTACGGCGTTGGTCGGGGTCGAGGCGGCCGGGGAGGGGGCCGGCGTCGTAATACCCGGCACGGGCATGGCGGTGACGGGCTATCTCGCCGGCGAGGCGGTCCTCGCCGGCGAGCAGTCGATCTACTTCCACGCGTTCTTCTCGGCGTTCCGGGTCGCGAGCGGCGTGGTGGTCGCGTCACTGCTCGCCATCCCCCTCGGGCTGTTGGTCGGGACGAGCCGGCGCTGGGAGGACTACCTGTACCCGGCACTAGAGAGCCTGCGGGCGATTCCGCCGGTCGCGTGGGTGCCGGTGAGCATCCTCCTCTTCCCGACCTTCCAGCTGGCCGGGGTGAGCTTTACCACCGCGGTGATCTTCGTGGTGTTCATCGGCGCGTTCTTCCCGATCCTCGTCAACACCGTCGAGGGCGTCCAGGACATCGACACGGAGTACCGCCGGGCCGCCGAGAGCCTCGGCGCGGACGCCCAGCAGGTCTTCAGGCACGTCGTCTTCCCGGCGGCGCTGCCGTCGATCCTCACGGGCGTGACCCTCGGCATCGGCCTCGGCTGGATCACGGTCGTCGCCGCCGAGATCGTCGGCGGCAACTACGGGATCGGCTATCTCACCTTTCAGGCGTACCGGCTGCTCCAGACCGACACCGTCGCGGTCGGGATGATCACCATCGGCGCGCTCGGCTACGTCTCCTCGGCGATCGTCCTCTGGGCCGCCAACCGCACGATGCCGTGGAACGAGATCGAGGTCAACCAATAACATGAGTCGACAAGACACCGACGATCGAAAGAGCACCGACGACCGGAAGAGCACCGACGGACCGCTACAGAACGGCCAGCGCCCGGGTAGCGAGCGCGCGCAGGGGGGCATCGACGGCGAGGCGCTCGTCGAGATCGACGGGCTGACGAAGATCTACGATCCCGGAGGCGCTGACGTCCTCGCCGTCGACGGTCTCGACCTCGACATCGGGCACAACGAGTTCGTCTGTCTGCTCGGCCCCTCGGGCTGTGGCAAGAGCACAGTCCTGGAGTGTATCGCGGGCTATCTCGGTCCGACGGAGGGGGAGGTGCGGGTCGACGGCGAGCGCGTCCGCGACCCCGACCCGAGCCGCGGCGTCGTCTTTCAGGAAAACAGACTGTTCCCCTGGAAGACCATCGGCGAGAACGCCCGCTTCGGTCCACAGATGCGCAGCGCAGTCGACGACGACCGCATCGAGGAGCTGCTGGGCGACACTGGCCTCGACGGCTTCGAGGACGCCTACCCCCACGAGCTCTCGGGGGGGATGCAACAGCGCGCCGAGCTCGTCCGCCTGCTGGCGAACGATCCGGACATCATGTTGATGGACGAGCCCTTCAGCGGCCTCGACGCGATGACGAAAGAGCTGATGCAGGAGATGCTGCTCGACATCTGGGAGGAGGAGAGTCGCACGGTCCTGTTCATCACCCACGACGTCGAGGAGGCCATCTTCCTCGCCGACCGCGTCGTCGTCATGACGGCCCGACCCGGCGAGGTCAAAGAGGTCATCGACGTCGACTTGGAGCGGCCCCGCGAGTTCGACATGGTGACGACCGAGGAGTTCACCTCCTACAAGGAGCGCGCGATCGACCTCATCCACGACGAGGCCGAGCGCGCGATGGCACAGGCAGAGGGCCAGTAGATGGACGCGTCACGCTGGGCGAAACGGGCGACCTCGATCGCCGGCCTGCTTACAGCGTGGTTTCTCCTCGCCGCCGTCGGCCCCGAGCTGCTGCCGGGTCCAGCCGCCACGGCGGCCTCCTTCGCCGAGCAGGTCCAGCAGTCGTCCTACTGGGATGCGGTGGTCGCGAGCACGGTACGCGTCTGGATGGCGTTCGTGATCGCGGCGGTACTCGCCGTACCGATCGGGCTGTTGATCGGCTGGAACGCGATGGTCGGCGACTTCGTCTTCCCGCCCCTGGAGCTGCTGCGGTCGAGCCCGCCGATCGCGTGGATCGCCTTCACGATCCTCGTGGTCCCGACGGCCACGCTCGGCCTCCCCGTGATCGGGATCATCGAGGTCGAGAACATCGTGTTCATCGCCTTTCTCGGGGCCTTCTTCCCGATCCTGCTGAACACGATCGAGGGCGTCCGCGGGATCGACGAGGAGTTCTCCCGGGCGGCGGCGTCGCTCGGGGCGGCCAGCTGGCAGACGTTCCGGCACGTCATCTACCCGGGCGCGCTGCCCTCGATCCACACGGGCATGATCGTCGGGATGGGGCTGGCGTGGGTGAACCTCGTCGCCGCCGAGATGACCGGCGTGGGCGGCCTCGGGTTCCTGACGTGGTCGGCGTTTACCGGCGGCTCCTACCCGGTGATCATCGTCGGCATGGTGTCGATCGGCGCGCTCGGCTACCTCTCCTCGGCGATCGTCCGCCGTGCCGGGATCTCCCAGATCCCCTGGCAGGAGACGCAGGCGGCCTGAGGGACGATCGGTTTCTCCGTCCTTTTTCGTCGTCGCTGTCTCCCCTCTCCTTTCGGTCCTCGCTATCTTCCTCCCTCTCGTGTCTGCGCCCGCCGCGCCCGCGACCCTTGCAGTCACCGGCTCGACGCCGCCGATCGAGCCCCGGGTCGCTGTAACCGTCCTCGGAGCCGGTCGGCGGACCGGCTCCGGTCGAGAGGCGGGTGCCGCGCTCCGCAACGCCTTTGAGTCCCGGCTCTGTCACCGGGAACGATGATCGACACCAGCAGGAAAGCGGCCCTCGCGGTGGCACTACCCGCCCTCCTCGGAGCGATCGCCGTCGAGATCCTCTCCTATCTCTGTCTCGATCGGTACGCGCGGGGGTTAGACAGCTTCCCGACAGTCGTCATGGAGGAGTTCCCGGGGATCGATCGGACGCTGCTGGAGAAGTTCAGCAGCTTCGACCCCGTGTTGGGGTGGAGTCCCCAACCGAACACGGAAAAACAGAAAGACACCGGCGATCACCTCCCCGGCGAGGAGGTCCGCAGCGTAGTGACCTACTCGACCGACGAGTACGGCAGTCGTGTCTGTCCCGCCGTCGAGCGCGACCCCGACGCCGAGCTCACGGTTTCGACCTACGGCGACTCCTACTGTTTCTGCCGGGAGGTCGACGACGACGAGACATTCCAGCACTACCTCGCCGCGGAGCTCGACACCCACGTCGGCAACTACGGCGGCGGCAACTACGGCCTCGACCAGGCGCTGGTGCGACTGAAACAGCGCTATCCCGAGGATCCGACCGATCACGTCGTGGTGATCGTCACCGCGGCCTCGGTCGCCCGGATCCTGAGCGTCTGGAAACACTACCAGGAGTTCGGGAACATCCTCGCCGTCAAGCCCCGCTACACCCGCCGGAACGGGGACCTCGAACTGATCGAAACCCCCATCGACGAAAAGGAGGATCTGCTCGACCTCGAAGCGCACGCCGATTTCCTGCAGGAAAACGACTACCACTACGAGCACTGGTTTCTGCCCCACTACGCGAGCTTTCCCTACACGACCGACCTGTTCGGCAACCCCGACAACGTCCGATACGCGATCTACGCGGCGCTCGAAGACGTCGAGCGGTACTTCGAACGACCGATCCCGGGGATCGATCCCGGTGCCGGGCTGGCACGGACCACGCTGGCACTGGAGCAGGCGCGGGTCGAGTACCACGAGCAGCTGTTCGCCGAGTTCGCGGACTTCTTCTCGGCGATCGTCGGCGAGTTCGTCTCGTACGCCGAGCAGGAGGACTTCGAGCCGACGTTCGTGATGGTCCAGCAGCTCCGGTACGCGAGCTACGAGGTCGAGCACGGCCACATCTACGGCGATCTGATCGAGCGCCTCGACGAGGAGTACCCCGCGCTGCGGACCATCGACATGGCCGAACAGCTCTCGGTCGAGGGCGACGTCAAGTCGCTGTACGTCGACCACGGCGAGGGGGGCCACTACAGCGCCGAGACCAACGAGCGGATCGCCGACGTCCTGGCGACGGAGGTCTTCGGGGAAAGATCGGCGTGAGCGAATCGGCCGGTCGAGTCCCGACTGACACCGCCCACACGAGCCGTTCGTCGCTCACGCCGAGGACGAGCCCGTGAGCCGACCCGGCGGCGAACGACCACGCGAGAAGCGCTTCGAGCGCGGCCCGCCGTCCGGAAGCCCCGACGACGATCAGGGTGACGGCGAGCGGGAGGAGCGCGACGGCACGACAGAGAGCGCTCAGAGCCCCCGGCGGGGAGTGTTCGGTCGCCGGAGCACGACGGCGTTCGCGGGGACGATCGAGACGGAGATGCCGATCGGGTCGGGAAGCAGGGAGCGGGCACGCGGGCGAGATCACGCCCCCGACGGCTTCCGTGAGAACCGGCTCGATGGCACGGCCGACCGCGAGCCGGAGCGACCCGACGACCGGGCCATCGACGCCACAGTCCGGTGTCGAACGGGGTTGGGACAGCTCTCGACACAGCCGGTCACGAGCGAGGTAACTTACTTGAGACTCGACGCTGACGTACCGACGAGCGCACCATGGCATCCACAGAGGAGTTCGACGAGGTGGCCTTCGAGCCGAGCCGGGAGTTCGTCGAGTCCACCAACGTCTACGAGTTCATGCAGGCGTACGACATCGAGGACTACGAGGCACTGATCGAGCGCACCACGAGCGAGGTCGATGGGGTCGACGCGTCGGGCGTCGAGTGGTTCTGGGACGAGGTCGTCGACTACCTGGACGTCGAGTTCTACGAGAACTACGATCGGGTGCGCGACGACAGCGAGGGCCCGCAGTTCTCGGAGTGGTATCCCGGCGGCACGATCAACGTCGCACACAACGCCGTCGACCGTCACGCCGTCGACGCGCCGGCGCGCAACACGGTGGCGTGCATCTGGGAGGGCGAGCTCGGGGCGGTTCGAGAGATCACGTTCCACGACCTCCATCGCCAATCGAATCGCGTGGCGAACGCCCTCGACGAGCATGGGGTCGGCGAGGGCGACACCGTGGGGCTGTATATGCCGATGGTCCCCGAGGTGATCTCGATCCTCTATGGCTGTTTCAAGGTCGGCGCGATCGCCGTCCCCATCTTCTCGGGCTTCGGCGTCGACGCGACCGCGACCCGCCTCGCCGATCCCGAGTGCTCCGTCCTGTTCACCGGCGATGGCTTCTACCGCCGTGGCGAGCCGGTCACGCTCAAGGACACCGCCGACGAGGCCATCGCGCAGGCTGCCGAGGAGGGGACGACGGTCGAACACACGGTCGTCTACGACCGGCTGGGCAGTCGAGCCGACGACGGAACCGACATTCAATGGGACGATGCGCGCGACGAGTGGTGGGGCGACGCGGTCGGCGAGCAATCGTCCGCGTTCGAGACCCGCGAGCTCGACGCGAACGCCCCCGCGATGTTGCTGTACTCCTCGGGGACGACCGGCGAACCGAAGGGAATCGTCCTCCCTCACGCCGGCGTGCAGATCCAGTGTGCGAAGGAGGTCTACTTCGCGTTCGACCACCAGCCCGCCGACCGCTTCTTCTGGGTGTCGGACATCGGCTGGATGATGGGGCCGTGGACCCTGATCGGCAACCACACCTTCGCGGGCACCGTCTTCATGTACGAGGGCGCACCGGACTACCCCGAGCCCGACCGCTTCTGGCGGATGATCGACGAGCACGACCTCTCGACGTTCGGCATCTCGCCGACGGCGATCCGCGCGCTCCGCAAGCACGGCGACGACTGGGTCGCGGACCACGACCTCTCCTCGCTGCGTCTGTTGGGCTCGACGGGCGAGCCGTGGGACCCCGAGACGTGGCTGTGGTTCCACGAGCACGTCGGGGGCGGCGAGACGCCGATCGTCAACATGTCGGGCGGCACGGAGATCTGTGGCTGCTTTCTGATGCCGATGCCGATCCAGCCGCTCAAACCCTGCACGCTCGGCGGTCCGGGACTCGGGATGGACATCGACATCGTGGACGAGACCGGCGAGAGCGTGGCCGACAGCCACGAACGGGGCTTTCTCGTCGCGCGCGATTCCTGTCCTTCGATGACCACCGGCCTCTGGGGCGGCGACGAGCGATACCTGAACGAGTACTGGTCGACCTTCGAGGACCCGCCCATGTGGGATCACGGCGACTGGGCCCAGAAGGACGAGGACGGGCTGTGGTTCCTCCACGGGCGCGCCGACGACGCGCTGAACGTCGCGGGCCGGAAGGTCGGCCCCGCGGAGGTCGAGGGCGCGCTGCTCGATCACGACGCGGTGAATCAGGCCGCCGCCGTGGGCGTGCCCGACGACACGACCGGGACGGCGGTCGTCACCTACGTCGTCCTCGAAAGTGGGGTCGAGGGCAGCGAAAGACTCCGCGAGGCGCTCACCGCACAGGTGGGCGAGGAGCTCGGCAAGCCGTTCAGACCACGGGAGGTGCTGTTCGTCGACGAGTTCCCCAAGACCCAGTCGGGAAAGATCATCCGCCGGGCCATCGAGTCGGTGTATCGGGGCGAGGACCTCGGGGACATGTCCTCCATCGAGAACCCCGCGGCACTCGACGAGATTCGGTCGGCGCGGTAGCGCGCTGAGATCGGAGCGGCGCCGCTACTCGTCCTCGTCGCCGTGCGTGCCGGCGACGTAGCCGGTCACGTTGCCGACGTTCATCGCGACGGCCAGCGCGACGGCGATAGTCACCACGATGGCCGAGGAGATGGCGTTCATCTTCGGCGCGGCGCCGTGTTTGATCATCCCGAACATCGAGGTCGTGAGCACGTCGAACACGCCCTTCACGAACCAGACCCGGATGAAGTCCTCGAACGAGCGGATCCACGCGAACAGGAAACCCGCGGCGATGGCCGGC
>PXRN01000030.1 GCA_003021045.1 Halobacteriales archaeon QS_4_69_34
TACGCTGCCAACTCTACCGCAAACCAGGGAGAGAAGCACTCGAACACGCTCTTCGAAAGGTGCTCTGACTCACCAACAATGTGCTTCCCAAGAGCGTTCGCGGATTTCACGTCGCTCACGGGGCTGATCGCCGTCAGCCTCGCCGTCGTTCAGTCCCGCTGGCAGTACCCGGCGTCGAGCGGCCGCTCCGGATGCCGACCGTTCCGGGGTGCCTGTAATCGCGGCGCTGGCGACCCTCGCGTTGCCGGTGAACGTCGATCCGACGAGCCCGGCGCTCGGCTGTTCGCCGAACAACGCCGGACTCGAAGACGCCCGAGGTGGCCGTCACGCTCGTGACGGTGGACACCGCGCGTCCGACTCCGTCAGGGTCGGCAGCGCCGAGGCCAGCAGAGGGGACGTTCGGAGAGGGCGTCACGGCGCGCTCATCCGGGCGCGTTCGCCACGCACGTGTCCAGTCACACCTGCTCGCGGCGCACGTCGAGCACGCGCACGTCCCCGTCGATGGTGACCGAGAGCGTCTCGTCCTCTCCGGGGATCGTCAGCCGGACCTCCCAGGGGTCCTCGGCGAGAACCGTCACGAGCGCGTCGTTCCACATGAACTCCAGCTCCCAGGAGGGGGTCTCGAAGGCGTCGACGCCGTGCTCGTGGAGGAAGGCGACGACCGCCGAGTGGGCCTCGACGCTCTCGCCGACGGTCGTGCGCATGTCGCCGGTGCACCGATCGCACCGGTGGACGACGCGCACCCGCCGCTCTACTGGATTTTCGCGCTCGCCCGATGCCCCTCCCGTGGTCAACTCTCCCGGGGGTCCCTCGGCGACGATCGCCGAGGACATCCGCCCGAAACACCACGTACAGAGTCCGTTCGCCGCGAGCACCGTCTGGGCGCGCGTCCACAGGTCGTACACGCGGAGGAGTTCCTCGGTGGTCCGCCCGGCGAGCGCCCCCGGTGGGAGCGGGAAGTCATGGAAGCCGCGTCCACAGTGAGGACACCGGACGACGACGTGCTCGTGGTCGTAGCGCGCCTCCAAGGACTCGCCGCAGTTGTAACACGCGCTGTCGAGCGCGAAGGGCTCGACGCCATGCCCGTCGGCGTCGATCGCCGCGAGCATCGACCGGCAGACGGCGATCCCGCTGAACAGGAGCGCGTAGCCCTCGCCGGTCCGGTAGATGAAGCGGTCGGTGAGCCGCTTGAGGTGGTAGTTGAACCGCCCGCTGTCGCCGAGGCCGACCCGCTCGTTGAGCGCCGAAAAGGACACCGCCCGGTCGGGGGCGTCGTACAGCGCGAACAGGATCTCCAGCCGGGTCTCGTTGGCCAGCAGCCGGAACGCCTCCTCCAAGCGCGCCCCGGTCGAGGCCGTCAGCGCCCCCTCCTCGTTCATGGCTCTCCTGTGTGGCCGAGCGGCTAAAGCGTGTCTCCGGCGCGATGGGAGCGATCGTGGTGTTCGGCGTGGGTCGCGGTGTGAGTCGTGAGCGTCGGTGGGGCAGCGCGACGAGAACCGAATGCCGGTGGAGCGACGCGATGAGTGTGTGCCGGGTAGAGCGAGACGACGACCGGATACAGGGGAAAGCGAGGCGACGCGACCGCGAACGCCGATGCACTTGAGAGACCGCACCGTCTGCGCCGCGACCGCAACGCGCCACACGCCTTCCACCCGATTGCTCCGTCCGAGCTCTCGGCTACCAGTTCACCACGACCGCGCCGCCGCCCCCCGCCCCACCCCGTCTCTCACACGAGCGGCCGCGCCGACGAACGGTGCGCAGCCGTGCGCCAGCGTACCGCTCACGGCTCCGCGCGTCGACCCATCCCATCGCATACCGCGCTTGCGGCGATCGCTCACCGCTCGGCTGCGGCGAGGTCGGCGCGTGCGGCCGCCCGGACCTCCCCGGGATCGAGCGGCGCGTCGACCCACGCCGGCAGCCGACGGCCGGGTCCCGGCGGGACGACGGCGCTCGCGTATTCGTCGACCTGCTCGCGCTCGGCTGCGGTGTCGTACTCCAGCCCGTTGAACGCGGCGTCGGCGGCGTAGGCATCGATCAGCTCGGCCGCCGCCGCGCGGTAGCGGTCGGGAAGCGTCCCGTACTCCGGCTCGACGCCGCCGTCTTCGACCGCCCGGAGGAGCGCCCGGCCGACCGCGCCGCTCATGTCCGCGAGGCCGGCGGGGCCGTCGACTGCCCGGTGGGCGTGCTCGTGGACGCCGAGGTCGACCTGTGCCGTGCCCCCGAAGCCCACCTCCCGGAAGGCCTCCCCGAGCGTGCCGACTTCGAGGCCCCAGCCCCGCTGGACGCGGAGCCGGCGGGCGAGCTCCCCGGTGAGGGCGAACTCGCCGGCCAGCGCGTACCGGAAGGCATCGAGGTACCGCAGCACGGGAGCGTCGTGGCGTGCCCGCAGCGCACGCACGAGCGGCGCGTACAACAGGCGGCACAGCCGGCCGTACAGCCGGCCGTCCTCGACCCGGGCGTAGTAGCCCT
The DNA here is from genome assembly GCA_003021045.1 of Halobacteriales archaeon QS_4_69_34. Taxonomy (GTDB): domain Archaea; phylum Halobacteriota; class Halobacteria; order Halobacteriales; family Halococcaceae; genus PXRN01. The sequence continues at coordinate 2,470 of PXRN01000030.1, forward strand.
TCACGAACGCGTACCCCTCGCTCGCGCCACCTGCGTCGTCGATGGACCCGGATTCGACCGCGGCCGACTCACCTCCCGTCGACCCCCGTCTCGTCGATCCGAAGCCGTCGGCCAGCGGCGCGAGCAGCCGCGGGACGTGGGCATGCGAGTACGTCCTGGCGTCGGCGTCGTGGACGACGACGAACTCGTGGTCGGCGGCGAGCCCGAGCGCCAGCCAGACGTCCCGGCCCTTCCCGCCGGGCGGTCCGTCCCGACTCGGGCGTCCGCCATCGCGGGTCGTTCTCCCCCCTTCGTTCGCGACCGCGCTCGATCCGTCGGCCCGTACCGCCTTCCCGGCGGTGTCTGCCCTACCGGCGTCGAGGCCGCGGTCGGCGAGCAGGGCGTCGAGCCGGGGGCCGCCACACCAGAGCGTCTCGACGGGGAGCGAGAAGGACCCGAGCCAGCTCTCGGCCGCGACGGCGCGTGCCGGCCCGGCCCGGAGCGCGACGATCACCCGCGCCGGTTCGACGGCGGCGAGCGTTTCGAGGGTGCGTTCGGCCGCCGGGCTCCGGCAGTCGCGCCCGGTCATCGGGACGACGATGCAGGCCCGCTCGGTCGGTGCGTCCGGCACGGGATCGGTGACGTCGTGCAGCGTCGCCACCCGTTCCTGGACGTACTCCATCCGGCTGCCCTACGGCTGTGCCACTCAAACCGGTTGCGATGGCCGGCCGCCCTCCGTCCGCTCCGCTCGAAGACGAGCGCAGGGGTCCAGAGGAACGAGTCCGGTCCCGCTCCACCGGCGTCGGCCCTACCGCCTGCTTCGATAGGCCTCGATCGCCGCTCGGTACCCCTCGCGGTAGGTGGGATGCTCGAACTCGTAGCCGAGCCCTCTCAACAGCTCGTTCGAGCAGCGCTTCTCGGTTTCGATGCGCCGCCGGGCCGCCGTCGAGAGGTCGTCCTCGGCCAGCCGCTCGGCTTTCGTCCGCTTTGCGGGAGCGGGGACGCCACAGCGCTCGGCGAGCCAGTCGGCGAGCGCGTGCTTCGAGATCGGCTCGTCGTCGACGACGAGCACCACGCCGCCGGTGTCGTCGGTCGCCGCGTCGCCCGTTCCTTCGAGTAGCAGTCGTACCGCGCCGGCGGCATCGTCCCGGTGGACCATGTTGAGGTAGCCCTCGGTGACCGGCCCGTCGAGGTAGCGATCGAGGCGATAGCGGCCGGGGCCGTAGAGGCCGGCAAAGCGCGCGACGAGTCCCGTGATTCCGTGCTCGGCCGCCTCCTCGCGGGCGACGCGCTCGGCTTCGGCGAGCACCCGGGTCTTCTCGGTCGTCGGTTCGACGGGGGTGGTCTCGTCCACCCAATCGCCGCCATGATCGCCGTAGACGCCGGTACTGGAGGTATAGACCAGCCGATCGGGCGAGTCGGTGCGCCTGCCGAAGGCTTCGATGGCGGTCCGGAGCCCCTCGACGTAGACCTCGCGGGCGGCCGCGGCGTCGCGCCCGCCCGAGCTCGCGGCGAACACCAGCGTGTCGGCGTCGGGCACGGCTTCGAGCGAGGCGGCGTCGGTGACGTCCGCACGCACCCCCTCGAAACCGGCCTCGCTGATCGCGTCGAGACCCGCGTCCGAGCGCCGGACCCCCACGACCTCGTGATCGCCCGCGAGCCGGCGGCCGAGTTCGAGCCCGACGTACCCACAGCCGAGGACAGTGACGCGCATCAGGGCTTCCGATCGTCGATGTAGCCGTGAATCGTCGCCAGCTCGTCGAGCGTCATCGGGAGCCGCCCCTCGATCTTCTGTTGGATCTCGCGGGCGTCGAGCGCGCCGTCGATGCCGGACTCGACTGCCTCGACGTCGAGGACGGCGGTGCTCATCCCCATCAACAGGTGATCGCGCGTCTCGGCGACGATCGCGTCGGCGTCGGGTTCGCTCTCTCGAGCCCCGAGCACCGACGCACCGTCTTCGAGGGTGAGATCGGGTGACTCGCCGGCTTCGAGGGCGTCGATCGTCTCGCGTGGCACTCCCGAGGCGTCGGCGACCCCACCGACACCGCGCTCGTCGATGGCTATCCGGAGCTGCTCGTCGTAGCGCGCGCGCACCTCGTCGGGGGCGAGTTCGCCCGCGTCCGCGACCTCGTGGAACATGGCCACGAGTTCGTCCCGCCGACATACGTGCGTTGCGTTCGCTGCCTGCCGATCGACGTTCGCTGTCTGCGCGGAGCGAGTCCTGCACTCGTCACGAGTCACGATTTCGAGGGCATCGTCGTAGTCGCTGACCCGCCACCCGCCCTCGACGAGCCCGACCTCGGCGGCGATCCGCGCGACCGGCCCCGACCGGGCGGCGGCCGCCCGGGCGGCTCCGAGGGGATCGCGCCGCGCCCGTGCCGCGAGCGCCGTATCGTGGGGTTCCGCGAGCGCGACGAACCGACCGGCGGCGACCAGCAGTGCCGTCGCGCCGTCGCCGTAGACGCGCTCGGTGTCGCCCGCCGCGCCATCGACCCGGACGCACACCGATTCGGCGTCCCGCGTGGCCAGCGCACCGACGACGCTCGCGCGGCAGGCCGGGCTGTCGGCGAGCCGTCCGTCCGCGGGACAGCCGGTCGCGTCCACGACGAGCCGGTCGCCGAGGAGCGTCGGCTCGCAGCCACACGGCTCGCGCTCGGGGTCGTCGCTCCGCACTGGCCGCTCCGGCGGTGCCCGCACGCCCCGGCGTGGCCCCGCCTTCGGCCTTGAACTTCAGCCCCGGTCGCCCGTCCGGGTGGATGGACCGCCGTCGCTACGCGAGGCTCGTGCCGTCGAACGCGCCCCGGTCGTACTCGATCTCCATGAGATCGAGCAGCGTGGGCGTGATGTCGAACAGGTCGGTGTCCTCACGGACGGTCGTGTCGGGATCGTCGACGAACAGACTGGCGTTCCCGAAGCTGTGCATCCCGTTGCGTGGCCCGGTGCCGAACACGTCGTCGTGGCCCGAAAAGCCCGCCTTGAGGTCGAAGCCGTGGGTAGGGATCGCCACAAGGTCGGGCGCGATGTCGTCGTGAGCCCCCTCGAAGGCCGTTTCCTTCTCGACGACGCGCTCACAGACCTTCCGGCCCTCGGGGCCTTCGAGCGTTTCGAGTGCCTTCTTCAGCTCCGTCCGCTTGGCCTCGTAGTCGGCCTCGGCGACGCCGCCGCGGGGCTCCCGCCCTTCGAGGTTGAGGTAGAATCGCCCGGGGATCAGCGAGTACGCCTCCGCGTCGTCAGCGATGTCGCCGAGGCTCTCGTGGTCGCCGTCCTCGAAGGAGAGCCAGCCCTCCCGGGCGAGCCACTCGTTGAAGTGGACTTCGTAGTCGAGGGTCGTGAATCCGTGGTCGCTGGCGACGACCATCGTGACGTCCTCAGGCAGCGACTCGCGCAGGCGACCGAGGTAGCCGTCGACCTTCTCGTAGAACTCGAGGAACGCTTCCTCGTTCTCGCCGTCGCGCTCGTAGTCCTCGAACAGGAAGTGGTTGATCCGGTCGGTGGTCATGAACACGCCGAACAGGAGGTCCCAGTCGTCCCGCTCGACGTAGCGGGAGAAGGCTTCATAGCGCGCGTCGACGGTCTCGTGTGCGTCCTCGACGAAGTCGGTCTTGTCGTCGTCGTGGCCGAGCTTGGCGTTGGTGTCGATGCGGTAGTCGATGCTCTGGAGGTAGTCCCGCAGCCCGTCGGGGTAGGCCGCCTTCTCGACGTCCGGGGAGAGGAATCCCGAGACCATCCGCCCGACGTCGCGCTGGGGCGGGAAGGTCACGGGGACGTTCATCACCGTCGCCGAGCGGCCCTCGCTCTCGACCCGGTCCCACACCCGGGTCGCCTGCACGTCCCGGCCCATCGGCACGTAGGTGTCGTAGGAGCCCACCTCCCGGTCCTGGAAGCCGTACACACCCGTCTCGCCGGGGTTGACGCCGGTCGTCAGGGAGGGCCAGCAGGCGCTCGACTCGGGGGGTACGATCGAGTCGATCGCTCCCCCTGAACCCTCCTCAGCGAGGGCAGTCAAGTTCGGAAAGCGATCGGGGTTGTCGGCGACGAGGCTGTAGGGCACGCCGTCGATCCCGAAGAAGGCGACGCGTGGGGCGTCTTCGCCGCGGAGCCGGTCGAACAGTCCCATGGCCCCGCTCGGGGGGCGGGCGCACAAAGGCGGTTCGTTTCGGCCGCGCTCGCGGGCGTCGCGGACGCCGGCAACCGACGCCGGTGGACGGGCGCTCGGCTCCGTCGATGCCGGGCACTCTCGGTCGCTACTAGAGGTCCGCCACCGCGCTCAGTGCTCGCTGAGCGGCCGGCCACAGGCCGGACAGCACGCGGCTCGCGTCCGCTCGCTGGTCGGTTCCTCGTTCCCGTCGGTGTCGAGGTCCGCGGGGATCACGGTCGGATGGGACAAGCCGACGTTCGCGGAGCGTTTGACCGCCATCACGGTCCTGCCTACGCGCCCGACACGCAAAAGATTACCCATACGCATAACTCATGGCCGGTGGACGCGGGATAACCGCAAGGAATAGCGGCTGCGGGCGACGACTCCCGCACACCGGTTACAGCACGAGCGGCCACAGCCGAGGCGGCTATACGTCGCGTGGTGCTAGAGGACGACAGTGTCTGCACGATGCCGGCGCCTCGGACTGTTCGTCCTCGCCAGCGTCCTCTTCGGCGGCACGTTCGTCGCCGCCCGCGCCGGGCTGGCGTACTTCCCGCCGCTGCTGTTCGTCGCCTTCCGCTTCGACCTCGCGGCGGTACTGCTGCTCGGCTACGTGGCGCTGACGCGCGAACACTGGCTGCCCCGGACCCACCGGGATCTCGTGGGCGTGTTCGTCACGGGAGTCCCGGCGCTGGGGCTGAGCAATGCGCTGCTGTTCACCGGCCAGCAGTACACGACGAGCGCGGTCGCGGCGGTCGTCTTCAGCCTCGCGCCCGTGCTCACGCCGCTGTTCTCGCTCGGTCTGCTCCCGGAGGAGCGCCTCTCCGCACGCGGCGCGCTCGGTCTCCTGGTCGGGCTGGCCGGCGTCGGGATCGTCGTCCGCCCCGATCCAGGTGCCCTGCTCGCCGGCGATACCCTCGGACGGATCCTCCTTCTCGGTGGCGCGACGAGCGTCGCGCTCGGGAGCGTACTCGTCCGCCGGGCCGACGCCTCGCTGTCGGAGACCGTCACGACCGCGTGGGGACTGGTTCTGGGCGCACTCACCCTCCACCTCGTCAGCGCGGGACTGGGCGAGTCCCTCGGTACCGTGGAGTGGACGCCGACGGCGCTCGCCTCGCTCGGCTACCTCGCCGTCTTCGCCGCCGCGATCGCCTACGTCGCGTACTTCACGCTGCTCGACGAGACGGGCCCGATCCGGGCGAACCTCATCAACTACACCATCCCGGTCGTGACCACAGTGCTCGGGTGGCTGGTGCTCGGCGAGACGCTCGCCGCGACGACGGCCCTCGGGTTCGTGGTGATCGCGTGTGGGTTCGTGCTGCTGGAGTACCGCACGCTCGCCGCGGAGTGGTCGGCGAGCGCGCTCGGCCGTCGCTTCGAGTGATCACCCCTCCGTTCGCGGCGTTCGCGCGGTCCGCGGGGTTCGATCCAGCCCTTCGAGCTTCGCGGCCTGCCGGCGGGCGATCCGCGTCACGGCCGCCACCCGCTCGGCCCGCGGCGGGAGTCCGTCCCCGGACTCGCCGCGATTGCCCGTGGACTCGCCGCGGGTCTTCCTCGGGGCGGCCGGCCGGTGCGTGATGCGGAAGACGTGGTCGGCGGTGACGACCTCGATGTCGGTCGCCGGCCCGGACCACCACGCGAACGCCGTCTCGCCGACCTCCAGGACTGTGGTCTCGACCGAGTCGTCCTTCCGGTAGCGCTCGGGCAGGCCGCCGAGCGAGCACTCCCCTCCGAGCGCGTCGAGCGCCTCGCCCCGACACGGCCAGACGCGGATCCGGAGCGTCCGTGGATACGGCTGGGCGCTGCGATAGCGCCCGACGATCGTTCCCCCCTCGCTCACCGCCGGCGCGCCCGTCAGCTCGTAGTTCCCGCCCTCGAGCTCCCCGGCCCGCAGCAGTCGTCCGGTGGACCCGTCGGGAGCCTCGCCCGTGGCGTCCCGTCCGCCGCCGGTCGACTCGACGGTCGCGTCGGTCGTGTCGGTCGGCTCGGCGGCCGACTCGGCCGTCTCTCGGGGCGCTTCGGTCGTCTCTCGGGTCGTCCCGCTCGGCCGGGGGACTGGTTCGGTCGGCCCGGGACCCGCTCCGGTCGACCCGGGGGCTGTTTCGGTCGGCCCGGTCGATCTCCGGGTCGAGGCCGTCGGGGAGCTGTCGGCGAGACATCCCGACAGCCCGGCGACGATCGCCGCCGCGCCGATCGAGCGGAGCAGCTCACGCCTGTGCATTCGATCGGGAGCGGGGGGCACGGCGATCGACGGCGGTGCCCGGAACGGCAGTATCGTGGACAGCGTCGTGGATGGCGATGCCGGCGGTGACGGTGCCGGGGACGGTCGTCACGGGCGGACTCAGGCGAACCGTTCCTGGTAGAGTTCTTGGGCGTGCTCGATGGCGTCGTGGGCCGCCGCCCGGCCCTCCCAGCCGAGCGTCTCGACTTCCTTGCCCGCTTCGAGGTTCTTGTAGGTCGAGAAGAACTCGTCGATCTCCGTGCGGGTCTGCTCGGGGATGTCCCCGAGGTCCTCGATGTGGTCGAAACGGGGGTCCTCCGTCGGGACGGCGATCACCTTGTCGTCCTGCTCGCCGTCGTCGTCCATGCCCATCAGCGCGACGGGTCGAACTTCGACGATACAGCCGGGGAACGTCGGATCCTCGACCAGCACGAGCACGTCGAAGGGGTCCTCGTCGTCGTAGTAGCTCCGGGGAATGAACCCGTAGTCGGCGGGGTAGTGGACGTTCGAGTGCAGCACCCGGTCGAGCACTACTCCGGGGACGTCCTTGTCGTACTCGTACTTGTTGCGCTCGCCCTTCAGACACTCGACGACGGTATGGATCTCCTCGGGCGGGTCCGGGCCGGTCTCGAGGTCTTCCCAGAGGTTCATCACGGTCACAGTATGAGAGGCGAGCGAAAAGTCCTTTCGTCATCTCCGCGCCGGGGCCTGCGAGCGGGGTCCGACCGCCCGGGTCGGCCGCGACCGTCGTACGGCCACGGGCGACTCGTCCGGCTCGGTCCGGTCGCCCTGCCGTCCCGACGCTCTATCGTGTGGAACGAATGTGAAATAGCAAAGCATTAAATAGTGTGGTGACATATCCTCGCGCGATGTCAGAGGCACGATCCATCCCCGACGATCCGGGCGTCGCACGCGACCTGACCGCCTTTCAGGGGAACATTCTGGCCGTCCTCTCCGAGGAGGCGATGTACGGGCTGGCGATCAAGCGCGAACTGGAGGAGTACTACGGCTCGGAGGTCAACCACGGTCGGCTCTATCCGAACCTCGACGACCTCGTCGAGAAGGGGTTCGTCCAGAAGTCAGAACGCGACAAGCGCACCAACGATTACGCGCTCACCGACGACGGCTACGCGGCCGTCGTAGACCAGCTCGGCTGGACGCTCTCGAAGTTCGTCACCAGCGAGGAACGCGCCGGTACCATCCGAGACCTGATCGACGACCAGCTGTAACTCCCCGCGGCGTGGGGCGGCGACCGTCCGTCTTCCGCTCTCCTCTCCGTCGAGATCGCCGACGTCTGTTCGTGTGTTCGCCGTCGGGCGCTACTCCCCGGAGCGACCGCCGGCCCGCTCCTCGACGAGCGTGAGCGACTCCTCGACGACTTCTTCCTGCTCGTCGGTGGGCCACGTGTTCCGCGGGAAGTACTCCGTCAGGAACTCCGCGATCGTCGCCTCGGACGCGGATTCGACCCGGCGGGCGTGGTGGTTGCTCATGAACTCGGCGAACGCCCGTGCGTTCGCGCCGTGGACTTCTCCATACTCGGCGGCGACGCGCTCGGCGACGCCCTCGTTGTGCGCCGCGATGTGCTCCCAGTCTTCGGCCTCGCCCGGCCCCGAGAGCCGCCGTTCGACCGCGCGGGAGCGGTCCTCGATCCGCCCCGGGCGCACGATCCCGTCCTCGATCCACTCCGCGGGATAACAGACGAGCACCGCGTCCTCGTCCTCCTCGCGGACGCGCGCCGCGAACCCGCGTTCGGCGAGCAGCGCGTCGCGCTCGGCGCGGTAGGCGGCGCGCTCGCTCTCGTCGGCCGCTCCGCGTGCGAGACGGGTCAGCCGCTCGGCCTCCTCGACCGTCGCGCCCGGCAGCTCCGGCGATGACGGCGACGGCGAGTCGTCCTCAGCCATCGTCGAGTGCCTCGGTGGCGAGTTCGTCCGCGCGCTCGTTGACCTCGCGGGGGACGTGTTCGATCGACCAGTCGTCGACGCCGGCGAGCAGCTCGCGGACCCTGACCCTGCGTTCGCGCAGTCCCGGGTCGTTCGCGTCCCACTCGCCCCGGACCTGCCGGACGACCAGCTGTGAGTCCCCGCGGAGCTCGACCTCGGCGAAGCCGTACTCGCGGGCGATCTCGACGGCCCGGACGAGTGCCTCGTACTCGGCGCGATTGTTGGTGGTCTCGCCGATGCGCTCGCCGCCCTCGGCGACGATGCCCTCGCTCGTGACGAGCACCCACCCGACGGCGGCGGGTCCGGGATTGCCCCGCGACGCGCCGTCGAAGTAGACGTGGACGCGCCCGCCCGCCCGGCCGTCGTCCTCGCGGTCGCCCCCCTCGCCGTCGCTCCCGCGGCCGCCAGTCCGGAGGATCGCCGCGAGCCGGGCCGGCTCGCGTCCCTGCACGACGACCTTCCCGTCGTAGGCGACCGCGGTCGCCCCTTCGTGTTCGGCCCGCCAGCGCTCGTGGTCGGTGTTGCCCGCACCCACCGCGACCCCGGCGGCGGCGAGCGCCTCGCGGGCCGCCTCGGCGTCGCACTCGACGACCGGCATCGGTAGGAGGGTGTCGGCTGCGGGGCATATCGGTTCCGATTCGCCGCCGGCGACGGGAGGGGGTTCGGGCGAGCGGGACGCCGGCTGCGAGCGTCGATCGAGTCGGGACGGACCGCGAGTTCGGCGCGCGAACCGTGGTCGCCGCACCGCACGATCCACGCGCCTCCCGGGCCGATTCGCCCATCGGATGGGCTGGACAGCAATACGCAAACATCGACCGGCAGCGAACGCTCGATAGCGCTGGGTGTTCCGGCTGCGTCTACGAGACGATTCCGTCCGACAGCACGACTCGGTCGGATCGAGGTGCGACCGCGAGTGCCGATATACCCGAGAGACCGCACCCGCCCCGCGACGCCACCGCAGCCGTCCACACCGCGGGCGACACCCCCAACCGATTCGCTCGCTGGCCACCGACGACACACCGCAGTCACGCCACAGCCCTTCTCGCCCCTCTCCCACACGAGCGTTGCGTACGACGATTACGCGCGGCCGCGCCGGCCGCACCAGCCGACTCTCCGTGACTCCGGCCGTCCGACGGATCGACCGCCCGGCGACGCGGTGGGGCCGGCGCGGGACTCCTCCCACAAAGCACTTACCAAGGGTTTAAGTTCGACGAAGATACAACCACTTAAATGCGATGACACGGTCCACCCGCCAGCGCGAGCGCCAGACCGAGACGGAGGAAGTCGAAGAACGGGACGAGCAGGGGGAGGGGGTGCGTGGCTGTCCCGAGTGCGATTCGTCGAACCTGATCAAGAGCTCCGATCGGGGGGAGCTCGTCTGTGAGGACTGCGGACTCGTCGTCGAGGAGGAGAACATCGATCCCGGCCCGGAGTGGCGCGCGTTCAATCACTCCGAGCGCCAGCAGAAGTCCCGGGTGGGCGCGCCGACCACCCAGACGATGCACGACAAGGGGCTCACGACGACGATCGACTGGAAGGACAAGGACGCGTACGGGCGATCGATCTCCTCGAAGAAGCGCTCCCAGATGCACCGGCTGCGCAAGTGGCAGGAACGCATCCGCACGAAGGACGCCGGCGAGCGCAACCTCCAGTTCGCGCTCAGCGAGATCGACCGGATGGCGAGCGCGCTCGGGGTGCCCCGGTCGGTTCGGGAGGTCGCCTCGGTGATCTATCGGAGCGCGCTCGACGGCGACCTCATCCGCGGGCGCTCGATCGAGGGCGTCGCCACCTCCTCGCTCTATGCGGCCTGCCGGAAGGAGGGCATCCCCCGTTCGCTGGAGGAGATCAGCGAGGTCTCCCGTGTCGAGCGCAAGGAGATCGGCCGCACCTACCGCTACGTCTCCCAGGAGCTCGGCCTCGAGATGGAACCCGTCGATCCCCAGAAGTACGTCCCCCGGTTCTGTTCGGAGCTCACGCTCTCGGAGGAGGTCCAGTCGAAAGCCAACGAGATAATCGACACCACCGCCGAAAAGGGACTCCTGTCGGGCAAATCGCCCACCGGGTACGCCGCCGCCGCCATCTACGCCGCGTCCTTGCTCTGTAACGAGAAGAAGACCCAGCGCGAGGTCGCAGACGTCGCCCAGGTCACCGAGGTCACGATTCGCAACCGGTACCAAGAGCAGATCGAGGCGATGGGCATCCATAGCTAGCTGCCCGCGTTCGACTCCGGTCGTCGCACCGGTCCGAAGCCGTACCGACCGTTCGGGACGACCGGCGCGTTCCGCTCAACCTGGACGCCCGGTGCGGGGGCGGTGTCGTGGTGCTCGTGGGTGTCGTAGTTCGAGGCGGCGGCCGCGCTCGTGGTCCCACCGAGACCGAGCACGCCCGCGGCGAGCGCGCCCGTCGTCTCGAGGCGCGTCGAGCCGTCGGGCGGTATCGTTCGGGGCCGCCCGGGCGACCGAGGACGATTTCGGCCTCTGACCATCCCTTCCTCCGGCCGTCGCCCGGCCGCCGAACCTATTCTGTTAGGCCGTATTTTCTTGTGCGCGACGCCGGTATCGGCGCCCATGTCCCACGGACCGAACGGACGGCACGACCGGGGCGGCGAAGACCCATCGCGGCTCGACCTCTCGCGACGGACGCTGTTCAAGACCGTCGCGAGCGGGCTGGCGGTCGCGGGACTGAGTGCGTCGGGGGTCGGCGGCCACCCGACGAGCGGCGACCACGGCAACGAGGGCCACGAGCACGTCCTCGAGGACGACTTCGGGATGACGAACGTCGGCTACCACTCGCTGGGCGGCGTCGGCAGCGAGTCACTCAGCGGGAGTCCCGACGAGCCCCACTACGGCGGCCTCAGCGAACTCCGCGTGAAGGGCGACATCGCGGCCTGCGGGCTGATCTCCAGCAAGTCGCCGACCGTCGACCGCGGGGTCGCACTGCTGGACGTCAGCGCCTACACCCGCGCCGAGAGCCGCGAGGAACTGGAACGAGCGGAGATGACGGTGCTGTCGTTCATCCCGAACGAGGACAACGCGACGTCGGTGATGGACGTGAAGTTCTCCGACGACGGCCAGTACCTCTTCGTCACCCAGCAGCCGGTCGCGGCCCTGTTCGCGGTACTGGCCGGCAACGCACCGGAGGCTCGCTCCGAGGGCGATAGCTTCGAGAACCCGGAACACGCGGGCGTGTTGGCGGTCGACGTCTCCAACCCCGGCGACCCCGAGATCCTCGGCCGCCAGGAGTACGCCTTCGGGATGCACAACTGCTATCACCACCGGATCGGCGGCGAGGACTACGTCTTCGGCGTCACGGGGCCGCTCGGCGACCCGGCCGGCGTCTACGTCCACCGGTTCGACCGCACCTCCGGAGAGCTCGAGCTGGTCAACTTCTGGGCCCACGACGCCGAATACCGGCAAGGCGAGGTCGGCGACCCCACGAACAAGGCCGGCCTCGCGAGCAACGAGTACTACGCCCACGACATTACGGTCATCGACGACCCCGTTACGGGCGACCCCTACGCGTACCTCGCGAACTGGGGCACGGAACACGACAGCGGGAACAGCAAGTCCGGCGCCCGCGTCCTCGACGTGAGCGACCCGGCGGACATCGAGGAACTCGGCGTGTTCACGATGGAGCGGGCCCACACGATCGAACCGATCCGGCGGACGGTGAACGGCAAGCGGCTGTTCGTCGTCGGCCAGGAGAACCCCAACCCGGACGCCGACACCGGGGATGGCTCCGAGAAGTACACGAACGAGCGCGGCCACACCGGTCACTACTACCTGGTGGACGCGACCGGCGTGGAGAAAGACGACGTGGACCTCGGGGCAGCCTCCCTCGACACCGAGGAGTCCACCGCGGGCGACGAGCTCGCGAAGTGGGTCTGGCGGACGAACGCCGCCTTCGACGATTTCACCTACAGCGCCCACAACATCGACATCATCGACACCGAGGTCGACGGCACTCGACGGCTGTTCGTCACCGCGGGCCACTATCACGCCGGCACGCGCGTCCTGGAGATCGGCTACCCCGGCGGACCGGCCGTTAGCGAGGAAGACCGGCAGGGCGACCCCTACGACGACCTCTCCGAGGACGAGGAACCGATCTCCGAGGGCGGCAACCCCTCGGGCTCGAACGGATGGCTCCTGGCCGAGACGGGCTGGTCGCGGACCCACTTCAACACGCCGCCGGACTCGAAGTTCGGCTCGCTGTCGGCGGCGACGCCGTACCGCTGGGGTGCCGTCGGGGAGAACGGCGTGATCTTCTCGTCGGACATCTCGACGGGCGTCTACGCGATGCGGCTCGACGACCCCGCCATCCCCGTCGGGACCCGCACGGTCCACGAGGCGTCGGCGACCCTCGAGGACGACGGCTCGACGTTCACCGCCGGTCAGACCAATCAGGTGACGATCACTGTCGAGACCGAAGCGCCCGTCGAGGTCCGGCTCAACGTTCCACGGCTCTGGGAGGTCGTGGCCGGCGACCCCCATGAGGAGCGCGAGGTCGCGGACAACCGCCTCGTCGAGTTCGACGAGCCGGCCGACGGCTCGACGAAATTCGACGTGTTCCTGGAACCCCAGGAGGCACCCACCGGAACCGTCTACACGCTCGGCCCGGTCGAGGTGACGTCCGATGTCGACGCGGCCAACGACCAGCAGATCTGGGAGGCGCTTCCCGACACCGAGGACGCGAACGTCGTCGTCGGGCGGCGCCAGCCGTCCTGACCCCGGCCGCCGAACCCACTCGATCAGGCCGTATTTTCTCGTGGGCGACGCCGGTATCGGCGTCCACGCCCCACAGACCGGACGGACCGACCGGGGCGGCGAGGACCCTCGGGGCTCGACCGCTCGCGACGGACGTTCGTCGAGGGAGCCGGTCGCGGACACGACCGAATCGAACGCGGTCGCCGGCGTCGACAGCTCCGTCCGAGCGGGCCCCCCGGTCGCCGGGAGACACTCCGGAAGTCCGCAGACCCCGGGGCCGCGAGCGGAGCCGAGCGGCGGTCACGCCGCCTCGGACCGCCGCGCGCGCCGTCCGGTCGGGAAGCCGACCGTGAGCTGCACTGCGGCCAGGACGGCGACGAGGGCCAGCGCTCCGATCCCGAACAGCCGGAAGACCGCCGTGTAGACGAGGCCCGCGTCGAGCAACGCGCCCACGGCGACGCTGCCGAGCGCGTTGAGCGAGATGAACGTCGCGCTGAACACCGCATACGCGCTCGCGCGGTGGGCGTCGGGCAGCGAGTCGAGGACGTAGGTGTCGATCGCCGGGAAGAGCCCGTGGATCACCAGCCCGAGCGCGACGCTCGCGGCGGCGAGCTGGCCGATCCCGGTGGCCGCCGTGAGCGCGAGCAGGCAGGCGGCGAACCCGACGCCGATCGACAGGAGGAGAGGAACGTACGCCACGCGGTCGGCGAGGCGGCCGGCCACCGTGAACGCGGGCACGCCGGCGGCGAAGACGACCGCCAGCAGCGTGCGGGCGGTGGCCTCCGGGACGGCCTTCGCCGCCACGAGGTAGGACACGTAGAAGTTGAACACGCCGTTCCACGCGAGCCCGGCGAACCCGGCGAGCGCGATGCCACCGAGGACGACCCGCCACTGCCGCCGGGCGGCCCCGAGGAAGTCCCGGCTCTCGCCCTCGCCGTTGGGCACGTTACTCGTGCTGGCGATCGCCACGAACGCGACCGTCGCGGCCGCGGCGGCGACGCTCACGAGCGCGAAGACGAGCCGCCACCCGCCCACGAGGAGGACGCCGGTGACGAACAGGGGCGCACCCGCCGCGGCGAGCTGGCTCGCGGTTCCGTGGACCCCGACGGCGCTGCCGATCCGCCCGGGGAAGAGATCGCTCAACAACGGCTTCGCCGCGATGAAGTACATTCCGCTGGAGATGCCCATCAGGAAGGCGCTCGCCCAGAGGACCGGCAGGGAGGCCGCCGTCGCGGCGAGCAGCGGCGCGACAGTGAGGATCGCCCCGGCCCCGCCGATCACCGCGTGCCGCGGGACCCGCGTGAGCAGGTAGCCCGTCGGCAGCCGCGGCGACGCGCTGCCGAGCCACGTCAGCGTCGCCAGCAGTCCGACTGCCGTCGCCGACGCGCCGAACTCCGTCCTGACGGGCTCGAGCAAGGGTGCGAACACCACGCGCGCGAGGTTGACCAGCAGCACCATCGAACACATCGAGCCGAACAGCCGTCTCCGTGACACTCCTCTTGGGGGAGGGGCCGGCCGGGGTCAAGCCTTTCGACCCCGGCGTCGACCGCGGGGAGCGAACGACCGACGAGTGACCGGCCACGACCGGCGATCGGGCGGCGGCGCGACCAGCGACCGACGACCAGCGACCGACGAAGGCAGCGATCGACGACCGTCGGCTCGACCGCGCGGGCGGACGATCCGAGGGTTCAAGCCGCTCAGGCCCCTTCTACCGCCAATGCGGCTCGACGAATACTTCGAGGAGATCGAGCGCGACGCGGCCGCCGAGCGCCGGCAGCTCGTTCAGGAGAAGTCGTATGCGATCACCGAACACCTCGAAGCCGTCGAGCGCCAGTTCGACGACCACCTCTCGGGCGACTCGGTCCTCGGGAGCACCTCGCCGACGATCTTCGTCGGGCGCTCGAACTATCCGGAAGTGTCGGCGGGCGTCCTCTCACCAGTGGGCCACGAGGACCGGGCGGCGGAGTTCGAGACCGGCAGTCACTGGTACGAGCAGGACTACTCGATCGACGACGTCTTCGCTCGCCGCACGGGACTGCTGAACTCGAACCGGCCGGCCGACGTGCGGAACGTCGCGGAGGCGTGGGACGGCGACGGCCTCGTGGGCACCCAACGGGAGGTCGCCATCGCCGACAGGCCCGTCGGCGTGGAAATCGGCCTCGACGGCGCGCCCGAGATCGACTTCGAGGTCTCCCGACGGGACGTCTCGACGCCGACCGGGCCGCGCGCCCGCGCTGAGAGCGCCGCCCTGACCGAGAACCCCCACGTCCCCCGGCCGGTGAAGAAGACCTTAGAGGACGACGACTGGCGAGCCGAGGGCGCGATGACCTACCTCTACAACCGCGGGTTCGACGTCTACGACGTCAACACGATCCTCTCGGCGGGCGCGCTCGGTCGCGGGGAGTCCCGACGGCTGGTGCCCACCCGGTGGTCGATCACCGCCGTCGACGACACCGTCGGGCAGTTCCTCCGCGGGGGCATCGAGAACGCGCCGAGCGTCGACGCCACGGAGGTCCACTACAACGAGTACCTCGGCAACCGGTTCTGGGTCGTGCTCGCGCCCGGAAACTGGGAGTTCGAGCTCGTCGAGTTCAAGGCTCCCGGCAGCGTCTGGAACCCCGATCCCGACCGTGGCTACTGGGTCGCCGCGGACTACGAGGGTCACGGGGGCCGGACGGGCTACGTCGAGGAGACGGCGGGGGCGTACTACGCCGCGCGGCTGGGCGCGCTCGAACACCTCCGATCGCGGGGGCGGCAAGCCACGGTGCTCGTGCTCCGGCACGTCACGCCCGACTACTGGGGACCGACAGGGGTATGGCAGGTGCGCGAGACGGTGCGGAACGCCTTCGATGGCGAGCCCGGCGAGGCCGAGTCCTTCGGCGACGCCATCGAAGGGATCGCCCCCCGGCTGCCGGTTTCGCTCGCGCGCCTCCGGCGAACGTCGACGCTCGCGGCCGGGGTGCAGTCGCGGCTCGAAGCGTTCGCGTCGAGTGCGAACTGACCTTTTTCACCCCGACCGTACAACGCCACGCATGGGCGGAACCCTCTCCACCGACGGGTCGGGCTGGATACTACACCGGCTCCGTGCCGCGGGCGTCGCCACCGCGGTCGGCGTCGTCGGCCTCGTCGTCGGGCTCGTGCTCTCGGCCGTCGCCGCACTCGTGCTGCTCCTCGGCGGAGTCGACGTCCAGTCCCAGCCCTTCCTCGTCATCGTCGTCTCGCTCATCCTCGTTCAGGGGGTGGCCTTCGGCGGGGTCGCGCTTGGCTATCTCCGCTATCGGGACCTCGGCTGGGGGTACGTCCCGGCCCGATCCCCCTCGATCCGGGACCTCCTCGCGGTGCTCGCGGGCTACGTCCTCGCGTTCCTCGGTGTCTCCGCCGGGACGCTGCTGATCACCTCCACGGGGGCCGAGCCGGCCGAGAACCAGATCGGCGAGATCGCCACCCAGAGCCCCGACGTGCTGCTCGTGCTCGTGCCGGCCTCGTTCCTGCTGATCGGGCCGGGCGAGGAGCTGCTCTTCCGCGGCGTCGTGCAGGGACGGATCCGGGAGGTCTTCGGCCCCGTCGCCGGCGTCGTGCTCGCCAGCGTGATCTTCGCCGCGATCCACGTCACCGCGCTCACCGGCGGACTCGGCGGCCGGCTGGCGACCATCGCCATCCTCTTTTTTCCGAGTCTCGTCTTCGGCTCGGCCTACGAGCTCACCGACAACATCGTCGTCCCCGCGCTGATCCACGCCGCCTACAACGCGACGCTGTTCGCCGGGCTGTACGTCTACCTCCAGTCCGGTGGGGCCCCGCCGACGCTGCTCTGAGGACCCGACGCCGCGCTACGCGGGCTCGAGGTTCCCGAACGCTCCGTCAACGTGTACGCCGGCGTCGAGCGCGTCGGTATCGATAGCGCGGTTCGTGCGGGCCAGGAGCCGGCGAAACGCTTTCCGCGTGGTCGATACGAGGCGGCCCGGTGGCGGATCGCCGCTGGCTCGGACTCACAGCGGCACCGGCAGCCACCGCAGCCACCGGACGACCGTCGCGGGCGCGAGCAGCGGCGGATGGAGCACGAGCCAGTCGAGCAGCGTGAGACCGAGGCCGTGGGCGACCACCGAGGGCAGGATCGAGCCGCTCTCGTAGTCGACCAGCCCGAAGAGGACGTCCGTCGGTCCCGCGAGCAGGAGTTCCACCGGTGGCTTGCCGACGTGATGGAGCGCGTACAGCACCGGGCTGACGAGCACGCTCTTGCGCCCGAGGTCGTCGATCCCGACACAGAGCAACCCTCGATAGTAGGTCTCGGCGGCGAGGACGACGGTGAACTGCTTCGTGGCGTGGACGAGGAAGTCGGCTGGCGCGGCGCTGGTCTCCCACATCGGGTAGAACGCCCGCACGCCCGGCAGCGAGGAGCCCACGAGGTAGAAGGGCAGGACGAACGCCGCGAGCAACAGGGTGTTCCGGAGCGCGCGCCGGTCGACCCGCCAGCCGATCCGCCGGCCGTAGACCGCCGCGAGCAGCGCTGGCCCGCCGAGGTAGACCACGCCGTCGCGGGCGACCCGCGCGTTGAGGCCCGCGCTGTTCCACGCGGTCCAGACGATGGCCAGCACCACCCCCCACAGGAGCGACAGCTGCACCCACGAGAGCGAGGGCAGCTCTCGGCGCAGCTCCCGGACCGCCACGCGCTACTCGTCCGCGCTCGCCGCTTCGGCGTCGGTCGATTCGGCGTCCGCCGACGAGCCGTCGGTCGCGGGATCGCCGGCCGGGGAGCTGCCCGTCGACGTCGAGTCGTCGGCGGTCGGCACCGGCCCGCTGCCGACGATCCCGTGCACGGCGTCGATGAACGCCTGACGGCGCGGGAAGTAGGTGTCGTCGATCCCGTCGAGCACGTCGCTCAGTTCCCGTGGCCCGTCGGGCGTCCGGATCGCGGTGTCGCCCACCCGCCTTTCGAGTTCGCTCCTCGGCATCCCCCACGTCAGCCGCGAGGCGACCCGCGCTAGGGGGACCCCCTCGACGGGCTCGCCCTCGCCGAGCTCGACGACCGGCTCGTCCTCGCCGTCGGCTTCCTCCCCGTCGCCCGCGTCGTTGTCGGCCATAGCGCTCGGTTCAACGCCGCGGCGAGTATACCTTTCGGACCGCTCGGCAGCGACGCCGAGAGGAGCGGCGCGGCCGGCGAGCGGTCGTCGAGAGGAGCGAAGCGCGAAAGGGAAAAGCAGGTGAGTCACGGGGACCGTGCAGGCCCCGGAGGGATCGTCGTGAGTCGTTCCGGTAGCCGCCGGCGTGGGATCGGCGGCTCCCGGCGAACGGTCACGACAGCCCCTCTCAGTCCGGGAAGAACAGCGAGGGGTCCTCGCAGGTGAACGTCACGCCCCGGTCGTCGGCGAGCGGGCGGACGTGGACGGCGAACTCCCCGGCCGCCCGGGCGCGCTCGCCGAGGCCCTCGGCCCGGGTGGGATCGTAGTACGCCGGACAGCAGACCGCGCGCTCGCGGGCCGCGTCCT
The DNA here is from genome assembly GCA_003021045.1 of Halobacteriales archaeon QS_4_69_34. Classification (GTDB taxonomy): domain Archaea; phylum Halobacteriota; class Halobacteria; order Halobacteriales; family Halococcaceae; genus PXRN01. The sequence continues at coordinate 20,934 of PXRN01000030.1, forward strand.
CGACGGCGACCAGCAGGAAGACGATCCCCGCGTCCGCGCTGCGGTACACCTCGTAGCTCTCGAAGGTCCCCTCGGCGGCCAGCTCCTCTAGCCGGTCGAACTCGTCGTCGGGAACGAGCACGTCCAGCCCCGGGTACTCGCTGACCGCCACGGCGTCGCCGGGGTGGAGTTCGAGCGCCTTCCAGCCTGCCTCGCGGTACGCCGCGGCCGTGGCCTTGACGTCCGCTAGTACCGCGTCCCACGAGCCACTCACGCGCTCGAAGGGGTTCGCGTCGTCGGGCACGGGGAGAGGGGAGGTGCTGGCGGGCAAAAGCGTTCCCCTCCCGGTTTCGGCGGGGGACGGCCGGCCCCGGCTCCGGGCTGGCAATACTGGCACGCAGGCAAACGTTTTTACAAAAAGGATATAACGGGCGCGGACGAACCGCCGCTCATGCCGGAGCACGGGTACTCATGAGTGCGCTACAGCGCGACCCCGACGAGCGGGTGCAGGTGCTCGACGAGGACGGGCAGGTCCGGGAGGGCGCGGACGTACCCGACCTCGATAGCGAGGAGCTCGTGGCGATGTACCGCGAGATGCGGTTGGTCAGGCACTTCGACCAGCGCGCGGTAAGCCTCCAGCGTCAGGGCCGGATGGGCACCTATCCCCCGCTGTCGGGACAGGAGGGAGCCCAGATCGGCAGCGCCCACGCGCTCGCCGAGGAGGACTGGCTGTTCCCCAGCTACCGCGAGCACGGCGCGGCGCTCGTGCAGGGGTTCTCGCTCGAACGCACGCTGTTGTACTGGATGGGCCACGAGGTCGGCAGCGAGGGGGAAGGCACGGACCCGAACGTGTTCACGAGCGCCGTCCCCATCGCCACCCAGATCCCTCACGCCACGGGTGCGGCGTGGGCCTCGAAGCTCGAGGGCGAGGAGAAGGCCTTCCTGTGTTACTTCGGCGACGGCGCGACGAGCGAGGGCGACTTCCACGAGGGGCTGAACTTCGCGGGTGTGTTCGACACCCCCAACGTCTTCTTTTGTAACAACAACCAGTGGGCGATCTCCGTGCCCCGGGAGCGCCAGACCGCGAGCGAGACGCTCGCGGTGAAGGCCGATGCCTACGGGTTCGAGGGCGTCCAGGTGGACGGCATGGACCCGCTGGCGGTCTATCAGGTCACCGAAGCGGCCGTCGAGAAGGCCAAAGACCCCGCGGAGGGCGAGCTGCGCCCGACGCTGATCGAGGCAGTGCAGTACCGCTTCGGCGCACACACGACGGCGGACGATCCCTCCGTCTACCGCGAGGACGAAGAGGTCGAACGCTGGAAGCGCAAGGACCCGATCCCGCGGCTCGAGACCTACCTCCGGGAGGAGGGCCACCTCGACGACGAGCGGATCGACGCCATCGAGGCAGCGATCGAAGACGACGTGGCCGACGCCATCGATGCCGCCGAGGCCGAAAAGCGACCCGACCCCGAGGAGATCTTCGCGTACGTCTACGCCGACATGCCCGAGCGGCTCGACGAACAGCTCGCGTACCTGCGGCGGCTGCGCGAAACGCACGGTAACGACGCACTACTGGAGTGAGGGCCCGATCATGAGTCAATCACAGCAGGCGGACGGGACCGACGGGACGAGTAGCGAGGAGAGCCAGAGCCTGACGCTCGTCCAGGCCGTGCGCGACGCGCTCTACGGCGAGCTCGACCGCGATAAGGACGTGCTCGTGATGGGCGAGGACGTCGGCAAAAACGGGGGCGTCTTCCGCGCCACGCAGGGCCTCTACGACGAGTTCGGCGAGGACCGGGTGATCGACACGCCGCTCGCGGAGTCGGGGATCGTCGGGACGGCCATCGGGATGGCCGCCTACGGGCTGCGGCCAGTGCCCGAGATCCAGTTTCAGGGGTTCATCTACCCCGGGTTCGACCAGATCGTGAGCCACGCGGCCCGCCTGCGGACCCGCTCGCGGGGCCGGTTCACCTGCCCGCTCACGCTCCGTGCGCCCTACGGCGGCGGCATCCGCGCGCCCGAGCACCACTCCGAATCGAAGGAGGCCTTCTTCGTCCACGAGCCCGGGCTGAAGGTGGTGATCCCGAGCACGCCCCGCGACGCGAAGGGGCTGCTCGCTGCGGCGATCAGGGACCCCGATCCCGTGATGTTCTTCGAGCCGAAGCTGATCTACCGCGCCTTCCGGGAGGACGTGCCCGACGACACGTACACGACGCCGCTGGGCGAGGCCGCCGTCCGCCGGGAGGGGACTGACATCTCGGTGTTCACGTGGGGCGCGATGACCCGGGCGACGATGGAGGCCGCGGCGGAGCTCGCCGAGGAGGGGATCGACCCCGAGGTGGTCGACCTCCGCACCCTCTCGCCGCTGGACGAGGCGACGATCGTCGACTCCTTCGAGAAGACGGGGCGGGCCGCGGTGGTCCACGAGGCGCCCAAGACGGGCGGGCTGGCGGGCGAGATCACCGCGACGATCCAGGAGGAGGCCCTGCTCTACCAGGAGGCCCCGATCGAGCGGATCACGGGCTTCGATACGCCCTTCCCGCTGTACGCGTTGGAGGACTACTACCTGCCCGAGGCCGAGCGCATCGCCGACAGCATCCGCGAGGCCGTGGACTTTTAGATGGTCCGCGAGTTCGAGCTGCCCGACGTGGGCGAGGGCGTCGCCGAGGGCGAGATCGTCTCGTGGCTGGTCGAGGTCGGCGAGGAAGTGAGCGAGGACCAGCCCGTGGTCGAGGTCGAGACGGACAAGGCCGTCGTCGAGGTGCCCTCGCCGGTGAACGGCACGGTGCGGGAGATTCGCGCCGAGGAAGGGGAGATGGTGCCCGTGGGAACGGTGATCATCACCTTCGACGTCGAGGGCGAAGAGGGCGAGCAAGCCGGTGCGACGGACGCCGAGCGGCCGGCCGAGGAGCGGACCGACACCGCGACCGCGGCCGGACCGGCGGACGGGGACGCGGCGGGCGCGGCGGGCGCGGCGGCAGATGGCAGTGTGGAGGATGACACCGAACCGGCGCCGGAGCGGCCCGGCGGGCGGGTGTTCGCCGCGCCGAGCGCCAGACGGCTCGCCCGCGAGCTCGGCGTCGACATCGGTAGCGTGCGGGGGTCGGGCCCCGGCGGGCGCGTCTCGGAGGGCGACGTGCGCGCGGCGGCCGAGGGCGATCGTGGCGGCGGAGCGGCGGGCGACGGTGAGCCGACGGGAGCGAGCCCGTCAGAACCGGGAGGGACGGGGGCGGAGTCGGCCGTCGAACGCGTCGACGGCGAGTCGGCCAGCGGAGCGGCGGCCAGCACGGAGGGAACGGACGGCGTGGCCGCGTCCGGGGCCGCCCGGCCGACGATCGAGTCGGCGGACCGCGAGCGCACGTTGGCCACACCGGCCACCAGACGGCTTGCCGCCGAGGCGAACGTCGACCTCGATAGCGTGCCCGCCAGCGAGCGGCGCGACGGCGAGGCGTTCGTCACCCCCGAGGCGGTACGGGAGTACGCCGACGCCCAGCGGGCGGCCCAGGCGGCCGACGCACGGGCGGTTACGGGCGGGGCGGGCGCGACCGAAGAGCGCGAGGAACGCGTGCCCTACCGCGGCATCCGGCGGACGATCGGGCAGGCGATGGAGCGCTCGAAGTACACCGCCCCCCACGTCACCCACCACGACGAGGTCGACGTCACCGAGCTGGTCGACACCAGAAGCGAGCTCGCGGCGGTGGCCGAAAAGCGGGGCATCTCGTTGACGTACATGCCGTTCGTGATGAAGGCCTGCGTGGCCGCGCTCCGGGAGTTCCCCGACCTCAACAGCTCGCTCGACGAGGAAGCCGAGGAGATCGTCCACAAGCACTACTACAACCTCGGCGTCGCGGTCGGGACCGACGCCGGGCTGATGGTGCCCGTGATCGAGGGGGTCGACCGGAAGGGTATGCTCCAGCTCGCCTCGGAGATGAACGAGCTGATCCGGAAGGCACAGGACCGCTCGATCGACCGCGAGGAGATGCAGGGCGGCACGTTCACGATCACGAACTTCGGGGCGATCGGCGGCGAGTACGCCACGCCGATCGTCAACCACCCCGAGACCGCGATCCTCGGGCTGGGCGCGATCAAGGAGAAACCGCGGGTGGTCGAGAGCGAGGCGCGGAGCGCCGCGGACGGGGCGAGTAGCGCGGAGCAAAGCTCCGCGGACAGTCGAGCGGCGAGGCCGCGAGACGACGGCGACGCCGCGAGCAAAGACGTCGTCCCCCGCAAGGTGCTGACGCTCTCGCTGTCGATCGACCACCGGGTGATCGACGGGGCGGTGGCCGCGCGGTTCACCAATCGGGTGAAGGAGTACTTGGAGCGCCCGCGACTGCTGCTGTTGGAGTGAGTGTTGGGGGTTCGCCGTCCAGCGAACGCCGCCGTGAGCCGACAGTCCCGGTCGTCTCGTGGCCACCGAAGCCGCTGTCGTAGCGCGGACGTCCCTCCCGGGCTCGATTCGCACTTCGGGGAGATGGACGGGCACCAGCATCTCCATCACCGGGCAGGTAGGCTTCGCGCTCGGCGCGCCTTTCGATCGAGTCGTCACCGCTCACCGCCTTCGGCGCGCCCCGAGTGTCCCGCTTACCCGTAGGCCGGTAGCCGGGCCGACCGGTCGCTCCCCTCGACGAACGGTAGCGCCTCGGCGCTCGCGGCTCTCTTCTCGCCGTCGATCTCCACGGAGAGCTCCTCGGCGTCGCACTCGAACTCGACCAGCGCGAGCGCGAGGGGCTCCTCGCGGGTCGGGCTCTCGACCGCGCGCGTGACCACGCCGACCGTCGCGTCGTCGTCGCGGACCGTCGCACCGAGATCGGGCACGCGCTCACACTGAAGTCCGACGAGCCGCCGGCTCGGCCGGCCCCGGTTTGCGACCCGGGAGACGACCTCCTGACCGACGTAACAGCCCTTCTCGAAGTCGAGCGCGTTCCGCAGGCCGAGCACGTTCGGAACCGTCCCCCGAAGCTCGCTCTCGAACAGCGGCGTTCCGGCTTCGAGGGTCAGCGCGTCCCACGTCCGGTGGCCGAAGGGCGGCGCGTTTATCCCGCGCGTGAGGAGCGTATCGAACACGTCGGGGGCGTCGGCGGCCGCACAGATCACCTCGTAGCCCTCCTCGCCCGCGAGGCCGTCGCCTCGGACGACGGTGACGCCCGCGTCGCCGAGCTCCCCGCGGACGAACGTCAACCTGCCCTCGGGTGCGGTGGCCCCGTGGAGGACGCTGGCGACCTTCTCGGTCGCCCGGGGTCCGTGGACGCCGAAGACGCCGAACTCGGTCGTGCATACCGTGATTTCGACGTCCTGGATGAACGTCTTCGCCGACCAGTCCTCGGCGACGGGGGCGGCCCGCTCCGGGGCGACGAACAGGAGCAGTCGCTCGCCGGCGTTGTAGACGTAGAGGTCGGTCTCGATCCGTCCCTGGGGGTCGAGCAAAAGCGCATAGCAGCCCCGTCCGTCGGCGTCGGGAACGCGGTTCGAGACGGCGTTGTCGACGAACGCGACGCGATCCGTGCCCGTGACGGTGAGCACGCCGTAGCCCATCTCGATCGCGCCGACGCCGTTGCGCACCGCCCGGGCCGTGCGCTCGGGGCGGCCATAGTCGGCGACGACCCGGGCTCCGCCGCGCTCTCCGAACGTCGCGCCGTGGTCGGCGTGGGCCTCCTCGACGACGGTCATCGCCTCCCCTGCGGGCCGGTCGAACAAAAGGGCCGTCCCTCGGCCGGCTCCGCTCCCCGCTTCCCGGCGCGTTCGCGGCCACGGCCGCGCGCGCCGTCCTCCGCCGGTCGGACGTCGGTTCGCACTTCAGAGTCCGAGCCGGTCGACGATGCGATCCACGAGCGAGGGCTCCGCCTCGTCCTCGCCGGGGTCGGGGACGACTCGTTCGTCGGGCTTGATGACCGTCCGTCGGCCGTCCGCGTCGGCCTCGACGAGGCCGTCGTCGTTGAGTGCGGCGAGCGCGCCTTCGAGCTCGTCGATCCCGCTGTCGACGTGCGAGCGGAGCTCGAACACCGTCAGGCCCTCATCGGGACGATCACAGAGCGCATCGAGCACCGCGACCTCGACGTCCGCGCGGTCGCGGAACTCCCGCCGTGCGTCCATGCCTTCCGCTTCGTCGGGCCGCGTCTTACCGTTATCCCTCGAACAGCACGCTTATGCTCCCGGGTTCGGAAACGGGGTGCGATGGGCCTGACGTGTTCGGTGCTCGGGCACGACTACGGCGAGCCCGCATCGGAGCGCGAGCGCGAGGAGCACGGCAGCGAGGTGCTCCTCACGGTCCGGGAGGTCGAGACCTGCGCGCGCTGTGGCCACGCGCGCACCGTCGCCGAGCGAACCGAGGTCGCCCCGCGATCGGCCGCCGCGACCGATCGGCGACCGGGACAGCCGGGCGAGGGAAGTCCCGCCGGTGCGGGGGCGGGGCCGGGGCCCTACGAGTCAGCGCCGGACGCCGGCAGCCGGGACGGCGCCGCGTCGGTCGACGTCTCACCGAGCGCTCCGTCGCGGAACGCTCCACCACGGGACGTCCCGAACGGCCCCGCCGGCCGTTCCGGGCCGGGCACCGGCGACACCGATCCCGAGCCCGGGCCGACGAGCGGCGGGACGGGCGGTGCTCGCGTTCGCGGCCGCACGGGAAATTCGGCCCCGAGCGGGCCTGAGACCGATGGGACGACCACGGGAGGCGGGATCGGCGCGGCGGAGAGGGCAGGCGAGACGGGCGCGACGGGCGGCTCCGGCGGTCCGGGGGGTGGCCTCGACCGGATCGACCCGCCGGCCGGAGCCGACGACGCGGCCCCATCCGACGTGCGTGCACCGGGCGAGTGGCCGGCCGCCGCCGAGGACGCGGGAGCGGACGACGGGCGACCGGACGAGGCACCGACGACCGACACACACGAGGGGACGGCGCTCGAGTCGTGGGCGCTCGGGCTCGACGAGCCCGAACCGGGCGACGACGCGGACGGGTCGACCACCGATCGGGGCGCGACCGACGGAACGCGAACGCCGGCCGACGGGACGGACGTACTTCGGTGTCCGGCCTGTGGGCTCTCCATGCAGGCGCTGGAGTCGTCGTTCCGTGCGGGCGATATCTGTCCGGACTGTCGTGGCGGGTATCTCGCGAACGAGACGCGAAAGGGCTAACCCGTCCCCTCCGGAAATTGGCACCCATGCGCGAGTACAAGATGCGGCGCGGCGAGCACCTCGCCGATCGTCTCCCGGACCTCAGCGGGACCGTCGAGGAGTACTTCGGGCCGATCACCGGCACCGAGGAGTACGCCGGCAGCGAACTCTACGTCGTTGGCGAGCCCGACAACCCGGTCTTCGAGCGCATCGTCGCCGGGGCGGTCGACTACGGCAGCAAGAAGGACACGCTGGCCGTCGAGTTCGTCGAGCGCCCCGCCGCGGAGGTCCTCGACGACGCCGACGCCGACCCCGCCGCGGCCGTCGACGCGAAGAACTCCTTTCTGTGCGAGGCCACCGGTCGCGACGCCAAGAGCCGGCGCGAGTCGATGAAACGCACCGTGGAGGACGACGCCGAGACGCCGGACGTCGACTGACCCCTGCTTCGAGCACGCCGACGGCTCGTTTCTTTCGATTCCGGTCTACCGCCGAACCGACGAGCGTGGGGGGGGCGGTCCGGTGGCTCGCCGGCCTTCGGGCTACTGGCCGAGCTTCGTGCGGTTGATGCCGACGCCCCCGGGCGTGACGATCAGCTGGTCGTCGGCCTTCTGGACGATGTCGCCGCCGACCTCGTGGGTCACCTCCTGGAGCTCGTCGATGACGCGCTCGATGGTCCGGTCGGCCGTGCTGTGGCGGGTCAGGTCCGCGATGACGATGTCGCCGCCGTAGATGGCGTCCTTGACCGCGACGACGTCCTGTTGACCCTCGATGGCGGCGACGTGGACCCGCATCCGCGTCTCCGCCGCGGCCGTCTCGACGTCGTCGAGGTCGAGTTCGACGTACTCGCCCGTGTTCTGTGGCGCGCGACCGCCGCCGAGGAGGTCGTCCATGAGTCCCATACTCCCGGAACCGGCGCGGGCGGGCATAAGAGTGTGTGTTTCCGCGGGCGACGCGAAGACGAGCGATCACGCGGTAGGGTGATCGAAGCTCCGACCGGGCAGACGACCCCCGCTGGCACCTCCGTGCGTACCCCCCGATCGGGTGCCTGTGTCGTGCGGTGCCGACCGCCGTGCGGCACGGTCGCGGTGCGGTCTTTTCATGAACGTTTTGGGCGGGCCGGGCCAGACGACGGCTGGCGACCCCCGCGATAAACGGTTCAGGTGAAGCCATAGAGCTCGTCGCCGACGTGGTGGAGGGATTCGACGACCTTGCCGGAGTCGCCGACCATGTCCGCGCCGTCGGTGAGTGCGCGTCCGACCGCGAGCACTTTTCCGTGTGTCTCCTCGGCGACGACCACGTGGTCGCCGGCCTCGATGTCGGGATCGGCGTCGGTGATTCCGGGGCGCATTACGTCCGCGCCGTCCGAGACGAACGACACCGCGCCGGCGTCGACGGTGACGACGCGTTTTTCTGGCGGGTGGGCGTTCGCGCCCCGCACGGTGAGGAAGGGCTCGTCGTCGAAGTAGGTGACCAGCGGCGCGCCGTCGACGAGGACGAGCTCGACGTCGCTGTCGGCGAAGACGACCCGCTCGTAGGACTCGCCGTCGAGATCGACGCCCAGTCCCTCCGTGAGGGTGCGCTCGATCTCCCGGATGCCGTCCGAGCGGAGGTGGTGGCGCGAGGTGACTTCCATGCCCGATCCTGCCGGGCGGCGGCTATAAGTCGTGCGTCCGCAGTGCGGGCGGTATGGGAGTCGTCCGGCGGCGAGTTCTCGTTCGGGTCGCCGCGAAGCGGCGACCGGAGTCCTGCGCCGGCACGGTTCGAGAAAAGGGCTAAGTACTACCCCGCACAACGGCGTCGTATGTGGGATGCCCGGCGGAACCGGGGGGAGGAGACGGTGACCTGCATCGCCTGCGGGGAGTCCGTCGGCCGGTCCGAGGCGCGCGAGTACGACAAGTACGGCGACCGATGGGACCGTGAGGGAAAGGCGTTCGAACACCTCTGTAAGACCTGTTACCGCGAGCTCTGCCACCAGCCGCGCGCGGAGCTCGAAGCGCTGCTCGTCGAGAGCGGTGCGGGGGACGCGCGCGAGGCCTTTCTCGCGCGCTACGGCGCGCTCGTCGAGGAGGAGTACGGGCCGCTCGAAGAGCACGAGCCCTGAGCGAGCGACCTCCGTCCCGTCCGATCGAAGAGAGACGGCGGCGGGCAAGGACTAACTATCGACCGTTCGTAGCCGGCGCATGGGCGATCAGGCAGCCGCCGGCACCGCCGAGGCGCAGGGACCGGTCGAGATCGACGAGGAGCTCGCCCGCCACCTCGCAAACAAGCGCGAGGAACTGTTCGAGAAGTTCGAGATCCCGGATGGCTTCCCCGAGAGCGTGCTCGCCGAGGCCGACGCCCGCACCGAGGAGGTCGGCAGCGACATCGAGACCGAGATCGGCAGTCGAGCGGACCTCCGCGAGCGCACCACGTGGACGACCGACCCCGTCGACGCCCAGGACTTCGACGACGCGCTGAGCATCGAGAGACGCGACGAGGAGTGGGTCCTGTGGGTCCACATCGCCGACGTGACCCACTACGTCCACCCCGGCAGCGAGATGTGGGCGGCCGCGAAGGAGCGCGCGAACACGGTCTACCTCGCCGATTACACCGTCCACATGCTCCCGCCGACGCTCGCCGAGTCGGTCTGCTCGCTCGTGCCCGGCGAGGACCGGCTCGCACACACCGTAGAGATGCACATCGACCGCGAGACGCTCTCGCCGGACTCGATCGACATCTACAAGTCCGTCATCCGAAGCGACGAGCGCCTGACCTACACCGAGGCCGAGAAACGGCTGGACGATCCGGAGGCTCCGCTGCACGAGGAGAGCGCTCTGGTGTTCGAACTCGCCGATCAGCTCCACGAGCAGCGCAAGGAGGACGGCTCGCTCGTGCTCAACCCCCGGCGGGACCGCGCGCACACCATCATCGAGGAGTGTATGCTGAAGGCGAACAAGGCCGTGACCCACGAGCTCCAGTGGGTTCGCGGCGTCGAGGCGATGTTCCGCGTCCACCCCCAGCCCACGCCCGAGGAGTGGGACGAGGCCCTCCAGGAGATCCAGGAGTTGGACGGCGTGTCGATCCCCGGCGAGGCGTGGGGCGACGATCCACGGATCGCGGTGAACGCGACCTTAGAGCAGGCCCCCGAGCGCCAGCTCGGCAAGATCCAGTGGGCCGTCATGAAGGTGATGCCCCGCGCGACGTACATGAACGACCCCTTCGGCGGCCACCACGCGCTGAACTTCGAGGTCTACGGCCACTTCACCAGTCCGATCCGACGGCTCTCCGATCTCGTGAACCACTGGATCGTCGCCGAGGGCGACGTGCCCGAGGACCTGGCGACGCTGTGTGATCGCGCCTCCGAGCGCCAGAAGGCCGCCGAGAAGTGCGAGCGCGAGTACGAGCAGTTCCTCGAAGAAGTGGGGTTGGACCCGAACGCGGTGAACAACCGGGGGCTGGAGGTCGTCGAAGACACCGAATGAACGAGCTCCGGTCGAGTCGGAACCACCCATCGGGAACGTACAGCTCTCCGTCGGTCGGGTCGATTCCGAGCGTCTCGATCCGGTCGACGGTGGCGAGGACCTGCGTGGCGATCCCCGAATCGAGGACGTACAGCACGCCGCAGTGGGACTCGGAGCGGCCGAGGAAGTCGTCGTCGCGGGTGAGTACGACCGACCGTCGTCGATCGCGTATCGGAGGATCACGCCGTCGTCGGTTCCCCCGCCGAGCACGTCGCACACCGTGACCACGTCGTGACCCGCCGCGCGGAGCGCGCCGACGGTCGCGTTCGAGACGTGCTCGTCGGCGACGATCCCGCGCGGTCAGGCGTCCGGTTCGACGGGTTCGCCGCCGCGGGCGGGGCCGACGTCCTCTGGGTGGATGGTGCGGTCGCTCCCCGCCATCCGCTTTCGTGCGCGCCGCCGGACGGCCCGGATCTCCTCGGGGTGGTCGTAGTAGTGCGCCATCGCCCGGTGGACGTCCGCGGCGTCGAGATCGTACTCGGCGGCGATCCGCTCGGGCGACAGCCCGCCGTCGAGCGCGTCGGCGACGACGTGGTGGACGCCGATCCGGCGGCCCCCGATTCGCGGTGTGCCACCCAGCACCTCCGGCGTCGTCACATCTCGGCCATCGATCGTACTCACGGCCGCCAGCAGATAAACGCCGTCGGCGGCTCCGGTCCGTACCCTGCTCGGCCGGTCACGCCTCTCCCATCTCGACTACGCTGGAGTGGTGTTCGCCACTGCGAGACACGTCGATCTCGGCCCCGGTAGTCACGGGACGATCCGGCGATCTGTACGAGAACGGCGGTGACTACTCGGCGATCGCCTGGGCGATCAGCGCGATGATGATCACCGGGATGCCGATGCCCGACGCGATCAGCACCACGAGGATGAGTATCTTGCCGCCGGTGCTCGCGTCGTCCCAGATCGAGCGGCGCGCGTCGTTGATGCTCTCGGCGAGGTCGGTGATTGCACCCATGACTCTCCGTTCGGAGCGCACCGTCTTCACCGTTGGGGCGATTTTCGCAAGCGCCGCGCGGGATCGACCGCTCGGACCGTCCCGCGGGCGGCCGAAGCCGCGGCCGCCATCGGTTGGTGTCGGGAACTAGTCGAGGTCGATGTTCGCCGAGTCCGCGGCGCGCTCGAAGGTGACTTCGAGGATGCCGTTGTTGTAGGTCGCGCTCGCGGAGTGTTCGTCGACGCGAACGGGCAGGTGGACGCGCTCGTCGTACTCGCGCCGGTCGCCCGCCGCGCGGATCGTGAGGTGCTTGCCGTCGCAGGTAAGGTCGATCCCCTCCTTTGCGACGCCGGGGAGGTCGGCGACCACGCGGACGGTCTCGCCGTCCTCGTGGACGTCGACGTGGGCCTTGGTCCCCGATTCGCCCGGGTGTACGTCGACCTCGCCACCCATCATCCCGTTCATCATCCGCTCCAGTTCACGGAACAAGTCGTCGAAGGGGTCGCGGTCGTCGCGGTCGTCGCCTCTCATGGATTCGGGTAGAGGCCTGCTCGGTCAAAAGGGTTCGCGTCGGGGCTCGATCGACCCTCCCGTCGCCTCGCCGGGACGTAGGCGGGCAGGGGACGAGAAGGGGAGAGGGAAAGAAGCGAAACGCCCCGGATGGGCTCGCCCGGCTCGCCGGTCGATGGCCCGGGTCGTCGAGACCGACGCCCGATCAGAATCCCATGCCGAGCGCCTCGTTCGTCGTGGCGATGCTCTCCGCGGCGTCGGCGGTGCCGGCGACCGCGCGGATCGCGTCGACGTTCTCGGGGACGACGTCGGACTCCTGGTGGATCGCCTGGAACAGGTAGAGATCGCCGTCCTCCACGGTGATGGACTCGCTCCAGATGCAGTTCTCCCAGAGGTCGCCCCGCGGGCGGTCGGCGTCGAGCGCGAACTCCTTCAGCCCGCCCGCGCCGTCGATAGCCATCCCCTCCTCGACGAGGAAGACCCGCGACTCGTCGGCGAGGAGCTCGCGGACCTCCGTGGCCGTGGCCGCCCCGTCGAGCGAGACGTTGACGGCATGGGTGTGCATCAGCGTCGCCGGCACCTTCAGCCCGAGCGTGTCGATGGCGAGTCCCGGGAAGATCGTCTGTACGTCCGGGCCGTGGTGGGAGGGGATCGTGCGGGGATCGGGCAGAACGTCGTTGATCGGGCCCCGCGAGCTCTGGGCCGGGTCGCCACCGCGCCGGACGAGCGTCGCGCGCACCTTCTCGATGCCGTAGGCCTCTTCGAGGGGCGCGACCAGCCGCGAGAGCCCCGTGGTGTTACACGAGACGACCCGGACGTGCTCGGCACCGCCGGCCTCGGTGAAGTTCGCGCGCGCGTTAAAACTGACGTCCACGAGATCGGCGTCCTCGCCGCCCTGATAGAGCGCTGGCGTTCCGTGTTCCTCGTACAGCGACTTGTTCTGTGCGCCGATCCCGGAGGGCGTGGCGTCGACCATCACCTCCACTCGCTCGACGAGTTCGTCGACTATGCCGGCGCGCTCGATGCCCGCCGCGTCGAAGCGGTCGGCGCGCTCCTCGACGGCGGCGTAGAGCGGGTAGCCCTTTCGGACGGCCGCTTCGGCCTCGAAGTTCGGGCGCGTCTTCGCTACGCCCGCCACCTCCATGTCCGGCTGGGCGCGCACGGCGTCCGCGACGCGCTTGCCGATGGTGCCGTAGCCGTTGATCCCGACCTGGAGCATACCGTCGACTCCACGAGCGACCGGAATAACGGTTTCGAGGTCCGGGAGCCGTCGAGCGGAGTCGGACACCGGAGTCGAAAGGCTCACGCGCAGGCGGGCCGGGAGAGCGGGCCATGAGCCAGCCAGCGGGCAGCGCGAACGGGCCCTCGCTCGATGCGGCCGCCGAGACCGCGGTTCGCCAGTGCATGGGTCTCCGGGCCGGGGAGTCCTGTGTCGTCGTGACCGACGACGACAAGGAGGCGATCGGCGAGGCGCTCGACGCGGCCGCACGCGAGATCACCGACGAGGCCGTGCTCGCGCGCTACCCGCCGGGCGACCAGCACGGCGAGGAGCCTCCCGACCCCGTGGCGGCGGCCATGCGGAGCGCGGACGTCGTGCTCGCGCCGACGACCAGGAGCCTGAGTCACACGCGCGCTCGGGGCGCGGCGAACGAGGTCGGCGCGCGCGTCGCCACCCTGCCCGGGATCACCGAGGACGTCTTCTCGAAGGGGCTGGACGCCGACTACGCGACCATCCGCGAGGCCTGCGAGGGGATCCGCGCGCAGGTCGCCGACGCCGATGAGATTCGGGTTGCCTCCCCGCAGGGGACCGACGTCACCTTCGAGCCGGGCGAGCGCGAGTGGCGCTCGGACACGGGGATCGTCCACGAGCCCGGCGCGATGTCGAACCTCCCCGCGGGCGAGGTGTTCGTCAGCCCCGAGACTGCTGACGGCACCTACGCCGTCGACGGGACGATGATGCCCCACGGGCGGCTCGACGACCCGATCGAGTTCGTCGTCGAGGACGGGTTCGTCACCGGGATCGACGACCCCGAGGTCCGCGAGCAGGTCGAGACGGCCGCCGAGGAGGTGGGAGAGGACGCGTTCAATCTCGCCGAGCTCGGAATCGGCGCCAACGTCGGAGTCCGGGAGCTCGCCGGCCACTTGCTGCTCGACGAGAAGGCCGCTGGAACCGTCCACATCGCCATCGGCGACGACGCGGGCATCGGCGGCGACACGGACGCGCCGCTGCATCTCGACGGCATCCTCCGCGAGCCGACCGTCTTCGCCGACGGCGAGGAGGTGGCGCTGCCGGAGGTCTAGCAGCCTTCGAGATTCGATCGAGATCCACCTGTCATCGTGCGAGCCGGACGAACGGCCCGATGGCAGCGGTGCGGTCGCGGCGGCGGTGCGGTCGCGGTGGCGGTGCGGTCTCGCACGTCCCGGCGTTCGGCCCCCGCGTCGCCCGGCTCGACACTCACGGCACTCGCGGTCGCTGCGGTGAACGAACCCGTCGAAAGAGCGGCTGTAGCGCAGTTCGGTCCGGGTTCGCGCGTCGCTGCGGTCGCCCACCGTACTTTTACTCGTGCACGCAGTAGCTCGACCATGAGCGAGCCAGCCGAGCGCGTCGCGGCCACTTGCCCGGCGTGTGCACCGGCGTTCGAAACCGCCCACGAGGTACTCAAACCAGGCGGGCAGGCGACGGTCCGCTGTGGCGAGTGCGGCCACGTCCACAAGACCCGCATCGCCGCGCCCGAGACGGTCGAACTGGACGTCGTCGTCTCCCAGGACGGCGAGTCCTCGACGGCGAGGACCGACGCACCGGTCGGCGAGTCCGTCGCGGTCGGCGAGGAGTTCGTCCTCGACACGCCCGAAGCGCTGCTCACCGTGCGGATCACCGGCGTCGAGGCCGGCGACGAGCAGCGCATCGAGAGCGCGCCCGTCGGCGAGGTCGAGACGCTCTGGACGCGCGTGGTGGGGAACGTACGCGTCGACGTCACGCTCAACCCCGCCGAGGGAGCGCGCGAGGAGACCCGGGCGATCACCGTACCGGTGCCCGGCGACTACGAGTTTCGAGTGGGTGAGAGCGAGGACCTCGGCGGGGAACGGTTCGAGATCAAGGGCATCCACCTCCGTGAGGACGCCTCGGGCTATGGCTTCCCGACGCTCGATCACGAAGGAGACATGGCGTTCGCCAAGGACATCGCGCGGCTGTACGCCGACGACGAGTCGAGCAGCGCGTGGTCGGCGTGGTAGGGGAGAAGAGAAATGACCGACTTCCGCACGCGTCGAGAGCGACTCGTCGACCGGCTCGAAAGCCGGGGCCGCGTCGAACGGCGGGCGACGCTCGACGCCCTCCGCGCGGTGCCCCGTCACGCCTTCGTTCCCGAGGGACAGTCCAGGGCAGCCTACGAGGACCGCCCGCTGCCGATCGGCGAAGGCCAGACCATCAGCGCGCCCCACATGGTCGGGATCATGACCGACCTGCTCGCTCCTCGGCCGGGCGACCGAATCCTGGAGATCGGCACGGGCTGTGGCTACCACGCCGCCGTCACGAGCGAGATCGTCGCGGGCGGCCGAGCCGACGGCGGTCGATTCGACGGCGACCGCAGGGGGGACGACGATGGCGCGGACGACGGTGGCGGAGACGATGATGGCGCGGGCGACGATGACACTGGCAACGACACAGCTGGCGGTATCTACAGCGTCGAGTACCACGAGCGCCTCGCCGAGCGGGCACGCGAGCGCCTCGCCGAACTGGGGTACGGCGTCGCCGTCCGCACGGGCGACGGCCACGACGGCTGGCCTACACACGCCCCCTACGACGCGGCCTACCTGACCTGTGCCGCGTCCGAGATTCCCGCCAGCGTGATCGAGCAGGTCCACACTGGCGGCCGGATCGTCGCGCCCGTCGAGGCGGGTCGGCTCGGCGGTCAGACGCTCGTCCGCGCCACGAAGCGCGCCGACGGCGGGCTCGACCGCGAGGAGCACGGCGGAGTGCGCTTCGTGTCGATGCAGGGGAGTGAGTGACCAGACGTGAAGCGACAGCGTGAGGGCCGGATCGAGCGTGAGGGCGAGGACGGTGAGTGACGTCGAGTGGCACCGACGGGGCCGTAGATAGCGGGCCAAGCGAAGCGGAAGGGACCGTGAGTGCCGATACACACGAGGCGCGCGATTGAATAGCGTTCGCGCCGGAGTTCGGGCATGGAACCGGCGGCGCTGCGCGAGGACATGGTCGCGGGCCTCGAACACGAGAGCAAGGGGGTCGTGCGCTCGGCGGCCACGAGCGTCGCCATGCGGGCCGTGCCCCGCGAGGCGTTCGTCGCCGAGGAGGCCGCGGCGTACGCCGATCGGGCCAGCGAGCGACTGGGGACGCGCGTGCTCGCGCCCAGCACCGTCGCGCGGCTGATCGAAGCGCTCGCGCCCGAGCCGGACAGTCGCGTCCTCGTCGTCGGTGCGGGCGTGGGCTACACGGCCGCGGTCTGTGCGGCGATCGTCGGCGAGGCCAACGTCCACGCAGTCGACATCGCCCGTCGACTGGTGGGCGAGGCCCGGGCCAACCTCCGGCGGGCGGGCTACGGCGGCGTGCTCGTCGACCGGCGCGACGGAAGCGCGGGCCTCCCCGAGTACGCGCCGTTCGACCGGATCCTCGTCGAGGCCGCGGCCGTCCGGCCGCCGCGGGCGCTGGTCGATCAGCTGGCTCCGGGTGGTCGGCTGGTGCTCCCGCTGGGTGCACGCGAGCAGACGCTGACCGTCGTCGCCCCGACGGCGACCGAAGATGGGGCGGGAACGGCAGTGGATCGAGGCGCAACCGACGAGCCGACGGTCGGGACGAGAGGCCCGGAGACCGGCGCGAGTCGGGAGAACACGGCGATCGAGGGGACCGTGGACACGGCAGGCGGGGCGGCGGTCGCCGAGCGCCTCGGCACCGTCGCGTTCGCCCCGCTGCTGGTCGAGGGCGAGCGCGCGGACACCGTCGAGCGCAACCGCACCCGCAGGGAGGACCGCGAACACGCCCGGCGGGTCGACGGCCGGCGTCGCGGCTGGGAGCACGACTGGATCGACTGGGACCGGCGGGGCTGAGCAGCACCGCTCCGCTCGATCGTCCGATAGGGGAACGAAGGGCGAGAGGCGGGCGGAGAAACGAGAGCAGCCACGGGCGCGTCGGAAGAGGGGATCGTTACCACGGAGAACCATCGCGGCCCGCGCGAGGCGCGGATGGCGCTCTCGCCCCGCCGGACGCGGCGTTTCGCCGGAAATTTTTCCCGTGGATGAACGTAAAAGATAACTAAAAGTTAGTAAATTGGATCCAACCGATTCCAATTGGCCAGAAGGAGTATTCATTGTATGGCTAAGTACCCGGTGATGCCACGCAACGGAGCGCCACAGGCGGATAGCGACGGCACAACCGAAACGGTGCTTGCCGACAGGCGAACGTACCTCAAGGCGGCGGGGACGGCCGCGGCGTCGGTCCCGTTACTGGGCGGTGAGGCCGCCGGCGCGGTTGAGCGCCGCGGGATGGAGTTCGGCCGGGTCGTGAACATGGTCGAGGAGATGGGCTGTGACCCGACGGGAGGCCAGCCCTGCGACGGGGCCCTCCGGCGGGCCGCCGGCAGCAACACCCTGCTGGTGTTCCCGGCCGGTACGTACTACTTCACCGACGAGAACTCGATCATGGGCCGGGAGGACCTCGGCATCGTCGGACGGGGCAACGTCACCTTTACCGTCCCGGAGAACTTCAACCGGCGGCTGCTGAAGATCGCCGGCGGTCACGGCCTGCTCGTCGAGAACATCACGATCGACCAGACCGCGGCGGGTGCGACGCCGGGGCTGATGCTGGGGGCCGCCGACGGGCTCCAGATCCGGGACGTCGAGGTCGTGGGCCGGGGCATCCACCCCGCGCTCGAACCGGACGGCCCGGACGTCGGCGACCCCGACGTCGAGCACGCGCTCGATCCGATCGTCGAGTCGCCCGACGGCGAGGGCGTCGTCGAGAACTTCGTCGCGCGCAACGAGGGCCTGATGGGCTCCTACGGCCGCGGCGGCGTGTTCGTCGGCCGGAGCCACAAGGGCACGCTCACCTTCAGGAACTGCCATATCTCCGGGTTCTCGGGCAACGGGATGTACGCCTCCCGGACGCCGGGCACGGTACAGGTCGAGGGGGGGACCTTCCGCAACAACGACCTCTCGCAGGTGCGCATCGGCAGCCCGGACAGCTACGTCCGGGGTGCGACTATCGAGGTCGACACACGGGACTCGAACAGTCCGAACCCGCGGGGGATGCTCAACGGCAGCGGCGTCCGCCTCGAAGGCGGCGGGTTCGACCTCTCGGGCGCGCAGGTGCTCGACTGTGACATCACCATCGCGGCGACGAACAACTCCGACGGCGGCGTCGTCGCCTACGGCAACTACGGCGATTTCGCCGTCGAGAACTCCCGGATTCAGGTCGACGTCGACCGGACGGCCGCGATCAAAGCCCACCCGCCCGGAGCCGGGGGAAATGTCCCGTCGGGCCCGACCGCAGCGACGATCCGCAACGTGAGCATGACCGGCACCGCCGACCACGCGAGCGACGTCCTGCTCCAGGGGCGGCCGGATTCGGTCGTCGAGGGCTGTTGCATCCACGACAGGGGCGCGAGTCGGGTGGGCGTGCTCCTCGAAGGGTCGGACGGCACACGGGTGGCGAACTCCACGATCAACGCGAGCCAGCGCACGGTGCTTCTCCGGAACACTAACGCCGACGTGAGCGGCATCGACCGGAGCGGGAGCTGTCCCGCACCGAACGCCGCCTCCGCACCGCCGTCGAGCGCGGCCGGAAGCGGCGGCTCGCCGTCGTCCGGGGCGGCCGACGCGGCCGCGGAGAGCGCCGAGCCCGCCGCAGCGGCAAGCGAGGGGGGCGACGACTCCGCCAGCAGCGCGGATGCCGGCGACTCCGGAAGCGACGGGGGCCAGTCGTTCGATGCCATGTCCGTCGAAGTCGACGCTGGTAACGATGGAGCCGACTCGTCGGGATCGTCCGAACCGTCCGGGTCGACCGGCGGGTCACAGCCCACAGCGGCGTCGCTGCCCGACGGCGTCTCGTGGTCGGGTGGGACCATCGCCACGCCCGAGCTGAACGACGCGGCGTCGGCCGAGGAGGTCGTCGTCGCCGCGGAGGCGGCCGACGAGCCCGTCGAGTACGAACTCTCGGCGGCTGGCGAGGGCGTGCTCGGCGAGCGCGCGGCGACGACCGAGGATATCGACACCGTCTCCGCCGACGGCGTCTCGGGGCAGGTCGCCGGCGACGACCGGGACAGCTACGCCTATACCGGCGAGCAGTTCGCGCTCGAACTCGACGACCGCGCGACGATCAAGGTCGACGAGGACGAACGGACGATCACCGTGACCGGCAACGACACGGGCCGGGTGGTCGACTACTCCATCGAGGTCAGCGGCGACCTCGAACACGCCGACGACTCCGCGGAGGACCGGATCGACGACGACGCGGTGGACGGTGCCGTCGCCAGCTGGTACGACCGCTACTCCTACACCGGCGCGGTGCTCTCGGCCGGCATCGACGACGCGGTCTCGGCGACGTTCGACGCCGAGGAGTAGCGGATCGAACAGCGTTTCGTCTCCAGCTTCCGACCTCGACTCCTCCGTCAACCCCGGTTCACCGCGAAGCGGCGGCGTTCCCGGTCTGTCTGGCTGTAAAACCGTCGTATTCCCGGAGAAGTGCTATTCAAAAACCGAGCGCAACCGGAGCAGGGCGAAATAGCGTCGGTTCCTCGTACGGTTGCGGAGAAACTCGATGAAGGAGCTGCCATCACGCTCAGAGCGGGCGATGGATCCGTGACGATGACCTTGCTTTCTCGCTCGACTTTCGAACTGAAAGCCGAGCGGGAAGGACCGACGGATGGTCCGAAAGAGCCGAGCGTCGAGTTCGAGCTCGAAGGGAACGAGAACGCCGAGAGTGGGACCGGTGGAAGAGGACGGCTAGAAATCGAACGAGAGGCACGCTCTCCATCAGCTGATTCGCTACACGTTCGCCGAGCCTACGGCCGCGTGGACGGCTCTGTGACACCCACGTCGTTCGCCGGCAAAGTCGTACGGGGAGCGGGAGGCGCGCTCTCGATAGGCCGTAGAGCGACTGTATCGCGGAGAATTCCAGCTATAAGTCGTCGAAAACCGATCTTCCCCGGGGAACGTATCGATCGCGCGCCGCTCTGGGTAGCGCTCGTCAAAAAACCGTTCCGATGAGCCGGATAGTACCGTATCCCATGCCGAGCGCGAGTAGCAACGAACCGACCCACGCCAAGACCGTATAGAGCATTTTGCGGGTGCTAACGGCGGTCCCGCCCGCTGCGAAACCGCTGCCGACGACGGCACTCACGATGATCTCGTTGAACGATACTGGGATGCCGAACACGACGGCCGTCTGGGCGATCACAAACGAAGGGATCAGCGCCGCGATCGAGCGACGCGGCCCGAGCGAGGAGTAGTCCTGAGCGATCGCCTTGATCATCCGTGGAGCGCCCATCCACGATCCCAGCAGGAGACCTATTCCACCGAACACGAGCAGTGCGAACAGTGGAACCGTGATGGGAAGTGATACACCCCCGACCGCTGCGAGTAGTGGACCGACCGCGAGGCCGACCTGGCTGCCGCCGGCCGAAAACGCGACGAGACCGCCGAGCGACAGCAGAAAGCGGCGCTGTCCCCTCTCGGTATCCTTCTCGAGGTCCCGCGTGAGAACGTAGACGAGAACGAGAGCGAGGGTTAGCGACACGAACCCCCGCCCGATGGACGACGGGAATGGCAGTTCAGCCGCAGTCGCGGCAGCGATCGATGCGCCCGCACGATCGGACCCGAGAAGCGTAAACGGGATGTTCGCAACCACGAGACCGACGATGCCTCCGAGTAGCGGGATACTGTGTCTTTCTGGGACTGCCTCGCTTCGAAGCACCCGCGCGGTGAAGTATGCGATACCGCCACCAACAAACGGGATGAGAACCCACAGCCCGACGATTTCGAGATAAGTCGACCAGACGGGTTCGCCACCGGTTCCTATCCCGACGCCGACGACTGCACCTGTCACGGTGAAGGCGGTCGCGATCGGGTACCCGGTGAAGATACCGATCGCAACGAAAGTAGCTGCAAGCAACAACAAGACCGTAGCTGGTACCGACGAGAGCGTTACTCCGCCGACGAGGTCGGTCCCTACCGAATCTGCCACGTTGGCACCCTGAAGAACAGCACCGGCGAACCCGAGAATACCGACGACGAAGCCCGCTCGCATCACCGAAATGGCATCCGCGCCGACGGCTGGGGCAAACGGAGTGGAACCCGACGAACCGGCTCCGATCGTCCACGCCATAAACAGGCTCGCAAGGCTCGCAACGAGAAGCACCAGCAGTTGCTCTCCGGTGGCCATGTAGTAGTTGATCGGACGGAAACCAGCACCTAAACAGTATCCGTCTGCCGCTCGACAGCGATCGTTCCGTTCACAGGACGGTGTGCGCTGTGTGGATCTGGAGCGTCCATCGACGGTGCGAGGACCGGGCGATCAGGTTTCGATGCATGATCGTGACGGGCACGGGCGACCGCTTGAGGAGGGTCGTGGCGACGCTCCCGAGAGTCTCCGATGTCGCTGCCGCTGTGGCTTCCGGCGACCAGGTGATCGATGTCGTGATCACTCACGTAGTCGAGAATGACGTCGGCCGGACTGCCCTCTTCGGTCGTTGCGGTGATCGTCGCGCCCTGCTCGTCGACGTGTCGTTTTGCTGCCTCGATGACTCGTTCGGCGCGTTCGCGTTCCTCCTCGTGGAGGCCCTCATCGGTACCGAGAGTTTATGCCGCCGCCGTCCTCTCGGATACGAACCAATGACCCGCTCCGTCGCAGCGCTTACGTGGGCCACTCCCGAACGCCAATCGCGATGGCGCTGACCGCGATCGTCGAGGACGATCGGACCAACGCAACGCTCGGGTGGGGAGTCGTCTCCGTGTTGACGCTCGCTGCGGTAGCGAGCGCCGTGCTCGGCGGGCCCGCCTGGAGCCTTCTCGCGGGGGCCGCCGTCGCCGTCGCGGTCGTCCCTGCCGCTGCGTTCCGCGACCCGTCGGTGATGCCACCCTGGGAGCTGCTCGCCGTCGTGGCGTTGCCGACCGCGAGCCGGTTTTTCGCGCTGCCCGATGCCCTCGCGGACACGGCAATCTTCGTGGCGATCGTCGCGTTTTCGGTGTTGATCGTCGCCGAGCTCCACGTCTTCTCGCCGGTCGAAATGCCCCCGCGGTTCGCGGCCGTCCTCGTCGTGTTGCTGACGATGGCGACCGCCGGCCTCTGGACGCTCGTCCAGTACGGCTCCGATGCGTTCTTCGGAACCGCGCTGATAGAGGACCAAACCTCCCTGATGTGGGATCTGGTGGTCGCCACGGCGGTGAGCGTGATCGGTGGCCCCCTCGTCGGCTACTACTTCGAGCGACAGGCCGCCGAAGGAGGACGGTCGTTCCGAGCACGGTCGGCGGCGGGTGGAGGCGAGCGATGACGCTCGCCGAACGCCTCGACGGAGACGACAGTTCCCTCGAGTGGGTGGTGCGGGCGATGCAGGTGGTCCTCGCGGTCATCACGCTCTACGGGCTGGTAGCGCTGAACTGGGGACTCGTCATCAACGCCGGCGTTTCGCTGGCCATCACGTTTCTCCCGGGCTACCTCGAGAACGATCTTCACCTCCCGATGAACGCCGGCCTCGCGCTGTGGATCACGCTCGCGGTGTTCCTGCACGCCGTCGGGGCACTCGGTCCCTACGAGTGGTTCGGCTGGTACGACTCGGTAACCCACGCGCTCTCGGCGTCGATCGTCGCCGGCGCGGGCTATGCGAGCGCCCGCGCGCTCGACGTCCACTACGACGATCTGACGATCCCGCCGGCGTTCATGTTCGGGTTCATTCTGGTGTTCGTCCTCGCGTTCGGCGTGCTCTGGGAGATCCTCGAATTCGCTTCGGGCGGCGTCGCGGCCGCGCTCGGTGGGGAGCCGGTACTCGCCCAGCGTGGAACCAGCGACATCGTCTTCGATCTCTTCTATAACACCGCCGGCGGCACGATCGTCGCCGCGATCGGGACCGCCAAGCTCCGTCCGCTCGCGGACGTGCTTGCCGGTCAGTTCGGTGAACCGGATAGTGAGTGAATGGTGTCCGTGCGGACCTGGGCCGAACGAACCTCCCTCCTCACCGCTGTTCGGGTCGCGTCGCCGCAGTCGACGCTCGGTTCGGAGAGGCACTGAATCGAGGCGCGGCGTCTCGAGCGAGCGCGAACGGCGGAGCCGCGAGGCGAGGCCCGCGCGGTGGGCGGGCCGAGGGCTCGGTCGTGCGGTTGCAGTCACGGCGTGGTCCGCGAATGCGGTGGCGGTCGTCGCCAGCGACCCTGCCGCGAGCGGACGACCGAGCACCGCGAGGAAGAGCTCGCGGCCTTTTCGTCCAGGTTTTCGTGCGGGGTTCGGCGGAGCGAGCGCCCGCAGGGCGCGAGTGACAGAGGCCCCGCACAAAAAGTGGGCGTGGGCGACGCGAGACCCCCCGCGCAAAAAGCGGGCGCTTAGTCCGCGGCGGTGGGTTGTGCGCCCTCGATCTCGACGAGCTCGTCGACGTCGGGGAGGTCGGCCTCGCTGTCGGTGATGATCTCGATGCGGCGCTGGAGTTTCTCGCTGGAGTACTCGACGAGCGGGAGCGGGTCGAAGGTGTCGTCGTAGCCCTCCTGGACGATGGCGGCGACGTGGGGCATCAGGCTCTGGAGGGTTTCCTGGACGACGCTGGCGTCGACCTTGCCCTCGGCGACGAGCTGTTGGACCTTGTGCATCCCGAAGCCGACGTGGCGACCCTCGTCGCTACGGATCTTCGTGATGCCCCCGACGAGGCCGTCGAGATCGGGGAACTCGCGGGCGGCGAGGTCGTCCGCGCCGCCGTCGCTGAAGCTCGACTGAATTCCATAGTAGCCCGTCTGGGCGAGCACGCTCTCGATGACGAGGTGGTAGTGACAGTACGCCTCCGCGCGGTTCTCGGGGGTGTCCTCCTCTAAGAGGCGCTGCATCGCGGCCTCGTTCTTGTCGAACAGCTCGACGTAGTCGTCGTCGAAGTAGCGCTCGTCGGTCGGTCGAGTGGACTCGAAGCCGCGGGCCTCGGCGACGGGGTCGATGACCTCCCGCCAGTAGCGGTCGAAAAACTGGGTGTGTTTCGCCTCCTCGTAGATCTGTGAGGAGACGAACATCTGGTCGTCGACGTCCTCGAGTACGAGCGAGAGCGGTGCGAGATCCTCCGTGACGGCCTCCTCGCCGGCCCCGAACAGTGCGACGTTGCGCCGGATCGCCTCGAACTCCTCCTCGGTGAGCGCTTCGTCGCCGATCAGCTTCTCACGGTCGGCTTCGAGGTCTGCCTGTGGGATGTCCTCGTAGGGATCCCAGTGGCGGTACACTGCGTTGCGGAAGTACCCGCCGGCGAAGCCGTCGGGATCGATGCGCATCTCGCGGTCGGTATCCTCGACTTGGGTCACGGTACGCCTTCGTTACGGGAGCGGCGAGGATGTCGTTGCTGCCGGTCATCCGAGGGGTGTTTATGTATCACGGACGGTTCGTGGAGCCATGCGCTACGCCACGTTCGTCATCGAGGCCGGTGCGGATCTCCATCCCGCCGACCGGGCGATCGCCGCGGAGCCGGCCGTCCAGCGGGAAGCGATCGACCAGATCAACCTCCTCGACGACGGGACCGTCGTCACCCTCTATCGGGTCCGTGGCGGTCTCGACCGGATGCGGGAGGTCCTGACCGAGCGCTCGGACGTGCTGGCGTGTGACGTCTCGGGCGAGCGCGAGGGACTCGCGTACGTGCGTTTCCACCCGACCACGACCGTCGAGCGCCTCCTGACCGCGATGCAGGAACACGAGATCGTCCTCGACGTGCCGATCGAGCACACCGAGGCGGGCGGGCTGCGGGTGACCATCGTCGGCGAGGAGGACGCACTGCGGCGGGTCGGAAGCGCGTTCGCGGAGGTGGTCGCGATTTCGCTCGAGCGTACGGGCGAGTACCGGCCCGACCTGCGGGAGTTCTCGGCGCTGCTGACCGAGCGCCAGCGCGAGATCCTCGCTGTCGCCGTGGCGGCGGGCTACTACCGGACCCCGCGCGAGGCGACCCACGCCGACGTCGCGCGGTCGCTCGACCTCTCGGCGGGGACGGTCGGCGAGCACCTCCGGAAGATCGAGGCGCGCGTGCTCCCCGAGCTCGTCACGTGAGACGCGGCGTCGAGCGACACGGGACTCCCAGTTCGCCGTTCGCCTCGATGTCGCCGGTCGCGATCCGTCCGTGGACGGTGCTTCGCGCCGAGGGCGCCGAGGGCGGCGAGGCGGTCCGACTGTAGCGACGTGGGCCACCGGGCGGTGTAGGCGAGCGGGCCGAGAAAGGGGAAAAACGAGGGAGGATGATCCTTTCGGAACGTACTCCAGCGAAAGCGGTTTTTACTCGGACGACGAGCGACTGGTATGAGCAGCGCGAACGGGGAACGGGTGCGCGTCCTCCACGTCGACGACGAGGCGCGATTCAGGGAGCTCACCCGGACGTTCCTCGAACGCGAACACGGGCATCTCGCCGTCGAGACCGCCGCCTCGGGCGCGGCGGCGCTCGATCGCCTCGACGGTGACACGGCCGGCGGCGGCACGGCCGACCCCGATGCGATCGACTGCGTCGTGAGCGACTACGCCATGTCCGGCATGGACGGCATCGAACTCCTCCGGACGATCCGGGAGGAGCGTCCTAACCTTCCGTTCGTGCTCTTCACCGGAAAGGGGAGCGAGGAGGTCGCCTCGGAGGCGATCTCAGCGGGCGTCACGGACTACCTCCAGAAACGCGGGGGCACCGAGCAGTTCGCGCTGCTGGCCAACCGGGTCGCAAACGCCGTCGAGGGCCGGCGCGCCGCGGACGCGCTCCGGCAGACCGAACGGCGCTACGAAACGATCATCGAGACGGTCACCGACGCGGTCTACACCGTCGACGGCCGGGGCCGGTTCTCCTCGGTCAACGGGGCGTTCTGTGAGCTCACCGGGTATTCCGAGGGAGAACTCGTGGGAGCGGACGTCGCCCTGTTGAAGGACGAACCGACCGTCGAGCGCTTCGAGGCGGCGGTCCGGAAGATGCTCCGTGGCGACGCCGAGGACCTGGTGGTCGAGTTCGAGTTGCTGACCGCGACCGGCGAGCGGGTCGCTTGCGAGGACCACATGACGCTGCTTCCCTTCGAGGACGAGTATCAGGGGGCCGCGGGCATCATCAGGGACGTCTCCGGGCGCGTCAGCCGTGCCGAGAGCACCCCGACCGAGGCCTGAACGCGGATCGGTGGTTCTCGCTCACACCCCCCGTTCTTTGGGGAGCCGGGCTCTCGATCGCGAGGTCGTAGAACGCGGGGTCGAGGACGAACACCGGCTGTACGGCGACGCCCTCGGCCTCGGCGGTGTCGACCGCACGCCGGAGCGCTCGGTTGTCCTCGATCCGGCGGTCGGTTCGGTGCCAGAGCAGGACGGACGTCTGTACTGGAGAAAGCGGGGGCCGTCGTTCGAGTCCGAGCGCGTCGCTCGCCGTGATCGGAGTCGCTCTAGTTCTGCTTGAGCCGGTCGAGGTCGCGCCGCAACCCGACGAGTTCGGCGCGCTGGGCTGCGAGATTGGCGATGTGGGCGTCGAGTTCGTCGAGCGCGTCCCGTATCTCCGTCTCGACCGCGTCGAGGCTGCGCTCGCCGGTCTCGATGCGGGCGCGGCGGATGTGTTTACAGTCGGTATCGCGGTACTGGAAGTCAGGGCACGTACAGGACGGGAGGCGGGTGTCCACGAGGTACTCCTTGCCCGCCTCGCTGTAGACCCGATAGACGTCCGGGCCGTGATCGAGGACGATCAGCTCCTCGGCGAGCGCGCGCCGGTCGCGCCTGTCGATTCGGTGTTTGAACGGTCGCGTCGCGAGCGCGTCGTCGTAGGACTCGGATGAGCTCATGAGTTCGTGATCACTCGGGTTTCAGCCTCCCTCCTCGATGCGCATCACCGCTTTACTACCGGGGAGGTTCGGCGCGTCGACCAGCCGGACGATGCGTTTGGTGCCCTTCGACTGTCGGAGGGACGGCCGGACCGTCGACTCGTGGCCGAGGATGTTCCCGCCGATGGGCCTCGTGGGATCGCCGAAGTACGAACCGGGGTTGCTCCGGACTTGGTTCGTCACGGTGGGCCTGTCGGCGGTCGCCGGGCCGACGCCCGGTAGACACTGTAGTTCTGGGGCTGCTGCCACACTTTTCCTCCCAGCTCTACCGGGATAAGGCAGCGCTAACATCTCGGTGAAAGTAGTTCCCGTCACGATCCGAAGCGCCACTCTCGGGCGAGAGACGGTCCGTCAGGCGCGCTCAGTTCAGTTCCGCTCGGCCGTGGACTCCGCGACCGAGAGCATGAAGTCGACGGTAGGAGGTGAGAACCCGGGCAAGCGGGGGGCTTTTGGGACTCGCAGCACTACCCTTCGTGATGAAATACGCCGAGCTGGTCGACATCTATCGGCGTCTCGATGCCACCTCGTCGGGCTTGGAGAAGACCGCGATCCTCACCGAGGCGTTTTCGGCCGCCGATGAGCACCAGCTCCCGCTTCTCGTCAAGTTGGTCCGGGGAAGGCTGTACGCCCCGTGGACGTCCGAAGAACTCGGCGTCTCGTCGAGTCTCACACAGCGCGCCATCGCAAAGGCGACGGGTGTCTCGGAGGCCGAAATCGAGGAGACGTGGCGCGAGACGGGGGACTTGGGTGACGCTGCCGCCGCGGGGATCACGAACCGCACACAGCGGACGCTCGTCGACACCGAGTTGACCGTTCGAGGAGTTCACGACGCACTCCGCGAACTCGCCACGTACGAGGGAGCCGGGAGCGAGGAGCGCCGGATCGACGTGGTAGCGGGGCTCCTGAGCGACGCCGACCCCGAAGAGGCGCGCTACGTCGTTCGAACCGTGCTCGGTCACCTCCGCGTCGGCATCGGCGACGGCACCGTCCGGGACGCCATCGCCGATGCGTTCCTCGATGGGAGCGAGGAGGCAGTCACAGCAGTCGAGCGCGCCTACCAGGTGACGAACGACTATCGGGAGGTCGCGCAGGCGGCTAGGGACGGCGGCCGGGACGGACTGGCCGAACTCGACATCGAACTGTTCCGTCCGGTCGAGGTCATGCTGGCTCGGAAAGCCGAGACGCTGAGCGGCGGACTCGAAGACGTCGCTGCCCCGGAGGAGGGAGTGCTCCTCGAGTACAAGTTCGACGGCGTTCGCGCACAGATCCACAAGCGCGGCGCGGACGTCCGGGTGTTCACCCGCCGTCTCGAGGACGTCACCGAGCAGTTCCCCGACGCGGTGGCGGCCATACGCGAGCACGTCACTGCCCAGAGGTGTGTCCTTGAAGGCGAGATCGTCGGCTACGACCCCGATACCCGCGCGCTCGTCCCGTTTCAGGCGCTCTCGAAGCGCATCAAGCGAAAGTACGACATCGCGGAGATGGCGAGCGAGATTCCGGTCGTCGTCCACCTGTTCGATTGCCTTTATCTCGCTGGGCGGGCGCTGCTCGACGAATCGGCACGCGAGCGCCTCGGGGCTCTCGACGGGGTACTCTCCCCCGAGCGCGAGGAACTCGAACGAGCGACCCACCGGACGCTTCCGCCCGCCGACGGAGCGAATCGGGAAAAAAGCGACGGCGGAAGTAGCGACGGCAGTATCGGCAGCGACGGCGAGGACGGCGCAGCCGACGACGCCACGCGCGCGTTCTACGAGGCGGCGCTCGACACCGGTCACGAGGGCCTCATGCTCAAGAACCTCGATGCGACCTACCAGCCGGGTCGTCGCGTCGGCTACATGATGAAGGTCAAGCCGGTGATGGAGCCCCTCGATCTCGTCGTGACACGCGCTCAATGGAGCGAGGGGCGCCGGAGCGACTTCCTCGGCCGGCTCTTTCTCGGCTGTCGGAACCCCGAAACCGGCGAAATTGTCGAGGTCGGTCGGCTCGCGACCGGCTACACGGACGAGGAACTGCGCGAGCTGACCGCCCGGCTCGAGGGGCTCGTCACGGAGCGGGAGGGCCGCCGCGTCGACGTCGAGCCGGAGGTCGTCCTCGAAATCGAGTACGAGGAGATCCAGCGCTCGCCCGAGTACGGATCGGGCTTTGCGCTCCGGTTCCCCCGGTTCGAACGGATCCGTGTAGACCTCGGTCCCGAGGACGTCGACTCGCTCGACCGCGTGCGGAGGCTCTATGAGGACCAGTAGGCTCCCCTGGGGTCGGGCTCCGGGCCGTTCGATCCGCGCGGTCGCCGGAACGGCGTGTTTCGGGCCCTCGACGCCCGCCACGCGAGCGGAGCTGACACACCCGCCGGCTCGTGACCGAGCCGTCCGTCGCCATCGTGGACCGTTCCGATGAGAGCGAACGTTCACCTGCGGGACGGCCTCCGCATCGAACTCGATTCGGGCGAGACGGTCGTTGCCGACGGCCGCCGGCCCGCGGGCGATATCAACGTACTCAGCCACGCCCACGGCGACCACCTCTACCGGCAGGCCCCCGCAGCGCTCGTCTGCTCGGAGCTGACGGCCGCGCTCGCCCGGCGTCGCCGCGACGAGGCGACCGCCGGCCGCCCCGCCCGGACGACCCATCCCTCGGTCGACCTCCTGGACGCCGGCCACGTCGCCGGCTCACAAGCCGCTCGCATCGAGGACGAAGCGGCCGACGTCACCTACCTCTACACGGGCGACATCTCGACGCGGGATCGCTTCTATCTCTCGGGGTTCGAGCCACCCGACGCGGACGTGCTGATCGTCGAGACGACCTACGGGGAGCCGGGGTACGTCTTTCCGCCACAGGACGAGCTCGAAGCCGAGATCGTCGACTGGCTGGACGACACGCTCGATCGGCCAGTGTTGCTGTTCGGTTACTCGCTCGGACGCGCACAGAAGCTCCAGCTCCTCGTCGAGCGCTCCGAGCGCTCGCGGCTGTACGTCTCGGACGCTATCGCCTGTATCAACGCCGTCGTCGAGACCGCACTCGACGTCGACTTCGGTGCCGAACGCTCCGGACCGGACACGGAGTTAGCGCCCGGGGACGCGCTCGTACTGCCGACACAGACGAGCAAGCTCGCGTTCGTCGAGAACATCGTGGAATCGACCGGGGCGGTGAAGGCCGGGTTCTCGGGATGGGCGGTCGAGGAGAGCTTCAAGTACCGCGGCGACTACGGAGCGACCTTCCCGCTCTCCGATCACTGTGATTTCAATGAACTGACAGCAGTAGTCGAGGCGGTCGATCCCGAGATCGTCTACACCCACCACGGCTCCGCCGAGGAGTTCGCCACGCACTGTACCGGCAATCTCGGCTACGAAGCGCGAACGCTCAAGCGAAATCAGACGGCACTCGGCGATTTCTGAGCGCGGTATCTTGCCGTGAGTGCCCGTTCGGCCACACGCTCCGCAAGCGAGCACCGAGTGAGGTGGACACGGGGCGGCCGAAACCCACTGGCTACCGAATCGGCGCGGCACCGATTCCAGTAGCTGTCCTCGTTAGGTTTTCGGAGCCGACCGTCGGCGTCGGTGATGCCGTCGACCCGCTCGTTTCGGACTCCGTTCGGTATGGGCCCATAGGCCGATCGGGACCGAGAGCGGGTCTCCTCGCCGTCGAGCGGGCCCGGGCCGCGCGACCGTCGGCTCGCCGTGGTGGGTGCCTGGCGGTCACGCGGCCACATCTCCGCTTGCAGAACCACCGGACGGCAGCGTAGTAGCGCCGCTCTCGCGGTGAGCGTCGAGAGCCGCACGCCCGAGGCGGGATTTGAACCCGCGTCATCACCGTGACAGGGTGATATGATGGGCCACTACACCACCCGGGCAACGACGCGTGCTTGCCCGGTTCGACTCTTAAGGCTTTCCAACCGCGGCAGTCGAAGCGACCGCGCCCGTGACCCGAAGCCCCCGTGATCCGAAGCCACGTCCGCCCGCGTCGTCGCGTCCACCGAGAGCGGGCGGCCCCGCTCGGCGGGTTCGTCTCGGGAGCGCCGCGCCCGCCGGCGGAATAGAAAGAGTTAATCCGTCGTGGCCGATAGCGACAGTAGTATCTCGTGATAGCCACTTCTCCCCCGATCAGACAGCCATGAATGACGGAGCCCAACACGAACTCGTGCCCGAGCACACCGTCGTCGACGACCCGGCGATCGAGGAGGTGCTCGCCGAATACGACATCGAGCGAACGGACCTGCCGAAGATCAAGCGACGCGACCCAGCCCTGCCGGACGACGCCGCGGTCGGCGACGTCGTCCGGATCGTCCGGGACTCCCGGACGACCGATCGGGCGGTCGTCCACCGGCTCGTGGTAGCATGAACAGGGAGGCCAGACGCACGGTATCGCGGGAGTATTTCTCGCGCGAGCGGCTCGCCGAGCACCACTTCCGGTCGTTCAACGGCTTCCTCGGCCACGGCATGCAGCAGGTCGTCGACGAGAAGGAGACGATCGACACCGACATCGGCGACAAGGAGGGCGAGGAACCCGTCTACGTCGAGCTCGGCGACGTCCGCGTGGTGACGCCGCGGGTGCGGGAGGCCGACGGGAGCGAGGAACGCCTCTACCCACAGGAGGCCCGCCTGCGGAACATCACGTACTCCGCGCCGGTGTTCATGGAGATGGCGGTCGTCGTCGGCGGCTACGAGCAAGAGGAGCGCATGGTCGACTCGACGGAGACGAAGATCGGTCGGCTCCCGATCATGGTCGGCTCCGACAAATGTAATATCGCCGGGTTCACCGACGAGGAGCTGATCGAGCTCGGCGAGGATCCCGCCGACCCCGGCGGGTACTTCATCGTCAACGGCTCCGAGCGCGTGCTGATGACGAGCGAGGACTTGGCGCCCAACAAGATCCTCGCCGAGTACGACGCGAAGTACGGCGACGAGATCCAGGTAGCCAAGACGTTCAGCCAGCGACGGGGCTACCGCGCGCTCGTGCTGTGTGAGCGCAACCGCGAGGGCCTCCTCGAGGTGAGCTTCCCGAGCGTCGGCGGGTCGATCGAGTTCGTCACCCTCGTGCGGGCGCTCGGGCTCGAATCCGACGAGGAGATCGTCCGCCGCGTTTCCGATGACCCCGAGATCGTGAAGTTCATGCTCGAAAACCTCGAGGCCGCGTCGGTCCAGACCGAGGCCGCGGCGATCGAGGAGCTCGGCGAACGGGTCGCCCAAGGGCAGGGAAAAGACTACCAGCTCAAGCGCGCCAACTACGTCATCGATCGGTACCTCCTCCCCCACCTCCACGAGGAGGGCGTCGAGGAGGAGGACGTCCGGGTCAACAAGGCCTACTACCTCTGCCGGATGGCCGAGGCGTGCTTCGAACTCGCGCTCGGGCGGCGCGAGGCCGACGACAAGGACCACTACGCGAACAAGCGCCTGAAGGTGTCGGGCGACCTGATGACCGACCTCTTCCGGACCGCACTGAACAAGCTCGCCCGGGACGTGAAGTACCAGCTCGAACGGGCGAACATGCGCAACCGGAACCTCACGGTCAACACGGTGGTCCGCTCGGACGTACTGACCGAGCGACTCGAACACCCGATCGCCACGGGGAACTGGGTGGGCGGCCGGTCGGGCGTCTCCCAGCTGGTCGACCGGACGGACTACATGGGTGTCCTCTCCCACCTCCGGCGGCTGCGCTCGCCCCTCTCCCGCTCTCAACCGCACTTCGAGGCGCGGGACCTCCACGCCACCCAGTGGGGGCGGATCTGCCCCTCCGAGACGCCGGAGGGCCCGAACTGCGGGCTGGTGAAGAACTTCGCACAGGCGATGGAGCTCTCACAGGGCGTCGCGGACGACCGGGAGCTAAAGCGGGAGCTCCAATCGATGGGCGTCGAGGGTATCCCCGGCTTCGACGGGGCAGGAGCGACGGCCGACTGATATGAGCGACGGCCGATCGACGTATGGCACGCGAGGAATAGGGACATCGACACGAGCCACACGCGGGAAGGACGCTACATGAGCCAAGCACGCGAATCGAAGGTCTACGTCAACGGGAGCCTCGTCGGAACGCACG
Source organism: Halobacteriales archaeon QS_4_69_34 (assembly GCA_003021045.1). GTDB lineage: Archaea > Halobacteriota > Halobacteria > Halobacteriales > Halococcaceae > PXRN01. The sequence goes on from PXRN01000030.1 coordinate 53,991, forward strand.
CCGATCCCGACGAGCTCGCCACCAACATCAGGGAGGCGCGCAGACACGGCGACGTGAGCGACGCGGTGAACGTCTCGGTGCGCCACCGCACGGACGAGGTGATCATCAACGCCGACGCCGGCCGGGCGCGCCGGCCACTGCTGGTGGTCGAGGACGGCGAGCCCCTCCTCTCCGAGGAGGAGGTCGAAGCGCTCGAAGAGGGGACGCTCGACTTCGAGACGCTCGTCGACCAGGGCGCGATCGAGTTCATCGACGCCGAGGAGGAAGAAGACGTCCTCGTCGCGGTCGACGAGGGCGATCTCTCTCCCGAGCATACCCACATGGAGATCGACCCCCAGCTCATCTTCGGGATCGGCGCGGGGATGATCCCCTACCCCGAGCACAACGCCAGCCCCCGGATCACGATGGGCGCGGGGATGATCAAGCAGTCGCTTGGCTTGCCCGCGGCCAACTACCGCGTCCGGCCGGACACGCGCCAGCACCTGCTACACTACCCCCAGCTGTCGATGGTCAAGACCCAGACCACCGAGCAGATCGGCTACGACGATCGCCCGGCGGCCCAGAATTTTGTCGTAGCTGTCATGTCCTACGAGGGGTTCAACATCGAGGACGCGCTCGTGTTGAACGAGGGATCGGTGGATCGGGCGCTGGCGCGCTCGCATTTCTTCCGGACCTACGAGGGCGAGGAGCGCCGCTATCCCGGCGGCCAGGAGGATCGCTTCGAGATCCCCGCCGACGACGTGCGCGGGGCCCGGGGCGAGGAGGCCTACACCCACCTCGACGAGGACGGGCTGGTGAACCCCGAGACCCCCGTCGGGGAGAACGACGTCCTGCTGGGCAAGACCAGTCCCCCGCGCTTTCTGGAGGAGCCCGACGACATGGGCGGGCTCAGTCCGCAAAAGCGCCGCGAGACGAGCGTGACGATGCGAAGCGGCGAGTCGGGCATCGTGGACACGGTGACGCTGATGCAAGGCGAGGACGGCTCGAAGCTCTCCAAGGTGTCGGTGCGCGACCAGCGCGTACCCGAACTCGGTGACAAGTTCGCCAGCCGGCACGGCCAGAAGGGCGTCGTCGGCCACATCGCCCCCCAAGAGGACATGCCCTTCACCGAGGAGGGTGTGGTTCCGGACCTGATCATCAATCCCCACGCGCTGCCCTCACGGATGACCGTCGGCCACGTACTGGAGATGCTGGGCGGGAAGGTCGGCTCGCTGGAGGGCCGTCGGGTCGACGGCACCGCCTTCACCGGCGAGGACGAAGACGAACTCCGCGAGGCACTGGAGGAGAAGGGTTTCGACTCCTCGGGCAAAGAGAGGATGTACTCGGGCGTCACGGGCGAGAAGATCGACGCCGAGGTCTTCGTCGGCACCATCTTCTATCAGAAGCTCTATCACATGGTGTCGAACAAGATCCACGCCCGCTCGCGGGGCCCGGTGCAGGTGCTGACGCGCCAACCGACCGAGGGCCGCGCCCGCGAGGGCGGCCTCCGGGTGGGCGAGATGGAGCGGGACGTTCTCATCGGCCACGGCGCGGCGATGGCGCTCAAAGAACGGCTACTCGACGAGTCCGACCGGGAGTTCGTTTACATCTGTGGCAAGTGCGGGATGACGGCGGTCGAGAACCGCGAGCAGCGCCGGGTTTACTGCCCGAACTGCGGCGAGGAGACGGACGTCCACGAGATCGAGATGAGCTACGCCTTCAAACTCCTGCTCGACGAGATGAAGGCGCTGGGAATCGCCCCGCGGCTGGATCTGATCGATGCGGTCTGAGGCGCTCCCGTCACGGCGATCGGACACGGGCGTCGCCCCCGGCAGCCACGGTCGCCCCGTCCGCATCGAACACGACGCAACCACCGACACATGAGCACGAACGCGACGCCAAAGGAGATCGGGACGATCAGCTTCGGGCTGATGAACCCCGAGGAGTACCGCGAGATGAGCGCGACGAAGGTCATCACGGCCGATACCTACGACGACGACGGCTACCCGATCGACATGGGGCTGATGGACCCCCGGCTGGGCGTGATCGACCCCGGATTGGAGTGTCGGACCTGCGGGCAGCACTCGGGCTCCTGTAATGGCCACTTCGGCCACATCGAGCTCGCCGCGCCCGTGATCCACGTCGGGTTCACGAAGCTGATCCGGCGGCTGCTCCGCGGGACCTGCCGGGAGTGCTCGCGGCTCTGTCTCACCGACGAGGAGCGAAGCGAGTTCCACGAGCGGCTCACCCGGACCCGCGAGCTGGGCGACGACGTCGGCGACGTGATGAAGGCGGCGATCAGGCAGGCGCGAAAGCACGACCGCTGTCCGGCCTGTGGCGCGGGCCAGTACGACGTCACCCACGAGAAGCCGACCACCTACTACGAAGTGCAGGACGTTCTCGCCGCCGACTACGCTGAGCGCATCGCGGCGGCGATGCAGCCCGACGGCGAGGACGACGCCGGGACGAGTCCCCAGGAGCTCGCCGCGGAGACCGACATCGAGCTCTCGCGGATCAACGAGATCCTGGGCGGGGAGTTCCGTCCCCGGGAGGGCGGCCGGACGGCGATCGAGCGCGCGCTCGACGTCGACCTCACCGAGGAGGACATGAACAAGCTGATGCCGAGCGACATCCGGGACTGGTTCGAGGACATCCCCGAGGCGGACATGCGGGTGCTCGGCATCGATCCCGAGCGCTCCCGGCCCGAGTGGATGATCCTGACCGTGCTTCCCGTGCCGCCGGTCACCGCCCGCCCCTCGATCACCCTCGACAACGGTCAGCGCTCCGAGGACGACCTCACTCACAAGCTGGTCGACATTATCCGGATCAACCAGCGGTTCATGGAAAACCGTGAGGCAGGTGCGCCACAGCTCATCATCGAGGACCTCTGGGAGCTGCTCCAGTATCACGTGACGACGTTCATGGACAACGAGATCTCCGGGACGCCGCCCGCCCGTCACCGATCCGGGCGGCCCCTGAAGACCCTCTCCCAGCGTCTGAAGGGCAAGGAGGGTCGCTTCCGTGGCTCGCTGTCGGGCAAGCGCGTGAACTTCTCCGCGCGGACCGTCATCAGCCCCGATCCGACCCTGAGCCTGAACGAGGTCGGGGTCCCCGAGCGGGTGGCGACGGAGATGACCCAGACGATGAACGTCAACGAGCGCAACTTGGAGGAGGCGCGCCGGTACGTCGCCAACGGGCCGGAGGGCCACCCGGGCGCGAACTACGTTCGGCGGCCCGACGGCAAGCGCCTGAAGGTCACCGAGAAGAACTGCGAGGCGCTCGCGGGCCGGGAGGACGCCGAAACCACGCAGGTCGTCGAGCCGGGCTGGGAGGTCTCCCGGCATCTGGTCGACGGCGACATCGTGATCTTCAACCGCCAGCCCTCGCTGCACCGAATGAGTATCATGGCCCACGAAGTGGTCGTGATGCCGTACAAGACGTTCCGGCTCAACACCACGGTGTGTACACCTTACAACGCCGACTTCGACGGCGACGAGATGAACATGCACGCCCTCCAGAACGAGGAGGCCCGGGCGGAGGCGCGCGTACTCATGCGGGTTCAGGAGCACATCCTGAGCCCGCGCTTCGGCGAGAACATCATCGGTCCCCTGCAGGACCACATCACCGGAACCTACCTCCTCACCCACGCCGATCCCGAGACGGGCGAGCCCCCGCGCTTCAACGAGACGCAGGCGCTCGACCTGCTGCGGGCGACGCGGGTCGACGAGCTCCCCGAGCCCGACGGGATCGCGGAGGACGCCCCGGTGACCCAACAGGGCGACGGCGCGGCCGTCGAAGGGGGTGCGTACTGGAGCGGCCGAACGCTCTTCTCGGAACTCCTCCCCGACGGGCTGGACCTCAGGTTCAGGAGCGCGGCCGGCGAGGAAGTCGTCATCGAGGACGGCCGGCTCCTCGCGGGCACCGTCGACGACGACGGCGTGGGCGCGTTCGGCGGCGAACTCGTCGACACGATCACCAAGGAGTACGGCGAAACGCGCGCACGGATGTTCGTCAACGAGGTCGCCGCGCTGGCGATGCGCTCGATCATGCACTTCGGGTTCTCGCTGGGCATCGACGACGAGTCGATCCCGCGCGAGGCCGAGGAGCGCATCGACGAGGCGATCGCCGCCACCGACGAGCAGGTCGAGGAGCTGATCGCGGCCTACGAGGCGGGCGACCTCGAATCGCTCCCGGGTCGCACCGTCGACGAGACCTTAGAGATGAAGATCATGCAGAAGCTCGGCCAAGCGCGGGACTCGGCGGGCGACATCGCCGAGAAGCACTTCGCTACGGACAACCCGGCGGTGATCATGGCCGAGTCGGGTGCGCGGGGATCGATGCTCAACCTCACCCAGATGGCCGCCTGCGTCGGCCAGCAGGCGGTGCGGGGCGAGCGCATCAATCGCGGCTACGAGGACCGCACCCTGAGTCACTACGCGCCCCACGACCTCTCCGCGGAGGCCCACGGGTTCGTCGAGCACTCCTATCGGAGCGGGCTCACCCCCCGGGAGTTCTTCTTCCACGCGATGGGCGGCCGCGAGGGGCTGGTCGACACCGCGGTCCGGACCTCGAAGTCGGGCTACCTCCAGCGCCGGCTGATCAACGCGCTCTCGGAGCTGGAGACGCAGTACGACGGCACCGTGCGGGACACGAGCGACAACATCATCCAGTTCGAGTTCGGCGAGGACGGCACGAGCCCCTCGAAGGTCGCCTCCAACGCCGACACCGACGTCGACGTCGAGGCGATCGCCGACCGCGTGATGGCGGCGGAGTTCGACGGCGAGGAGCGGGCGGCCTTCCTGTCGAGCGAGCGTCCGACGAACCTCTCGGAGTACGCCGACGACCGGATCGAGCCCGACGCCGAACCGACGACCGAGGCGGCCCCACCCACGACCGATGACTGAGATAACCGACGCGATCGAGACCGCCGTCGAGAACCGCGAGCTCCCCCGACGACTCAAGGATCGGATATACGGAACGATCGAGGCGCGCGACGTGGACGCCGAGCAGGCCGGGGCGATCGCCGCGGCCGTCGAGGAGCGCTACGCCGAGACGCGGATCGACCCGCTCGATCCCGTGGGGACGGTCAGCGCCCAGAGCATCGGCGAGCCCGGCACCCAGATGAGCGTGCCAGCCGACGAGCGGGTACTCGTCCGGCGGGACGGCGAGACCCGTCTTGAAGCGATCGGGGCGCTGGTCGACCGCGTCGTGGACGCCGGCGAGACGCGGACCGTCGGGGACAGCGAAGTCGCGCTCGCACCCGCGGGGCTCGAAGCGCTGAGCCTCGGGGCCGACGAGCAGGTCGCGTGGCGGTCGGTCGAGGAGGTGAGCCGGCACGCGGCACCAGAGGAGCTGCTCCGGATCGAGCTCGAATCCGGCCGGACAATCCGCGCGACCAAGTCCCACTCGTTCGTCACCCGCCAGGACAACGCGGTCGTGCCCGTCACGGGGGAGGATCTCGCGGTCGACGACTGGCTGCCCGTGGTCGGCGCGTTCGACGTCGACGACGGCACGGAGACGGTCGACATCCGGCCGTACTTCTCCACTAATGAGTACTGGCACACCTCCGCGCTCACCGATGGCGGCGTTGCAGCGCCGAGGAGTGCGGACGAGGCCGGTACGGAGCTGCCTGCCGGCGACGATCAGGTCCGGAACAAGTGTGCGGCGCTCGACGCCGGCGAGATCGATGCGAACACGATTTATCCAGTCGGAGGAACCGTCGGCCTCCCCGAGCTGTTCCCGCTCGACGAGGGGACCGGCTTCTTCCTCGGTGCGTGGCTCGCCGAGGGGAACGCCACGGAGCACTACGTCTCGGTGTCGAACGTCGATCCGGCGTTTCAGTGTCGTGTTCGGGCGTTCGCCGATCGCTTCGATCTCTCGATCAACGAGTACGCGAACGAGAGCGGCTTCGCCGACGGCTACGACGTCCGCGTGAACGGCACGGTGCTGGCTGACCTCCTCCGGGCAACCTGCATGGCCGACGGCGAGAAGGTCGTTCCCGAGTTCGCCTTCGGTGCGAACGACGCGTTCGTCGTCGGGCTGCTCTCGGGGTACTTCGGCGGCGACGGCAACGTCGCCGAGCGCGCGGTCCGGTCGAGTTCGACGTCCGAGCGGCTCACCGAGGGGGTCGCGCTGTTGCTCGCACGCGTCGGTGTCTACGCGACGCTCGGCGAGCAGGACGACTCGCACACGCTCCGGGTTCCGGCGAAGTTCGTCCCGCGCTTCGCCGAGCGGGTCGGGATGGTCGGCGATCGCGGCGCACAGCTGGTTGAGCTGGCGGCGGACGTCGACCCAGACGGCCCCGACGCGACCGACCAGATCCCGAACTTCGGCGACGCGCTCGAAACCGCCGCACGTGCCGCCGGCATCCCCCAACGACAGATCAACAGCGCGGCGAAGCGCCAGCGGATCGGTCGCAACCGACTCTCGCGGCTGGTCGAGCAGGTCGAGCGCGAAACCGCCGTGCGCCCAGATACGCTCGACGTGCTGGAGCAGGCAGTCGACGGCGACGCTGTCTGGGAGCGGATCGAGTCGGTCGAAACCGTCGAACCCGAGGGCGAGCGCGTCTACGACCTCTCGGTCGCGGGGTTGGAGACGTTCACCACGGGATCGGGCGTCGTGACGCACAACACGATGAACACCTTCCATTACGCCGGGGTCGCGGAGATCGACGTCACGCAGGGGCTGCCGCGGCTGATCGAGCTGGTCGACGCGCGCAAGGAGCCGGACACGCCGATGATGACGGTCCACCTCGAAGGGGAGTACGCCACCGAGCGCGAGCGCGCCCACGAGGTGGTCTGGAAGATCGAGGCCACCCGAATTCTGGCGCTCGGGGACGTCTCGACGAACGTCGCGGACATGCGCGTCCAGGTCAGCCTCAACGAGGACACCTTACGCGAGCGCTGGCCGAAGGTCGAGACCGACGAGGGCGAGCTCGAAAGCGACGCGGTCCAGCTCGAACGGGCGATCACGGCAGTCGCCGAGACCACCGAGGACGCCCTCGGCGTCGAGGTGACGCGCTCGGACACGGTCCTTGAGTTCGGCCCCGAGCAGCCGAGCTACCGCGAGCTCCTCCAGCTGGTCGAGGAGCTCCGCGAGATCGTCTACAAGGGCATCGAGGAGGTCTCCCGGGTCGTCATCCGCAAGGAGGAGGTCGAGGACGCCGGGGCCGGCGAGGACGGAGCAGGCGAAGCGGGCGACGGCGAGCCGCGCGAGGAGTTCGTCCTCTACACCGAGGGGTCGGCCTTCGGCGACGCGCTCGCCATCGAGGGCGTCGACGCCAGCCGGACGACCTGCAACAACATCCACGAGATCCACCGCGAGCTCGGCGTCGAGGCCGCTCGCGAGACCATCATCGACGAGACGATGAACACGCTCGAAGAGCAGGGCCTCGACGACGTGAACATCCGCCACCTCATGCTGGTCGCGGACATCATGACCGCGGAGGGCACCATCGAGTCGATCGGCCGCCACGGCATCTCTGGATCGAAGGACTCGGTGCTCGCGCGGGCCGCCTTCGAGGTCACGGTCAATCACCTGCTCGACGCGGCGATCCACGGCGAGGTCGACGATCTCAACGGCGTCGCCGAGAACGTGATCGTCGGCAAGCCGATCAAGCTCGGCACCGGCGACGTGAACCTCCGGATGAGCGGTGCGACCGGGACGACCGGCGGGCCGGCGACCGACGGCGGCACGCCCCGCGAGTCCGCGGTCGGCAGCGCCGCCGGCGGTGGTGACGGTGGCGCTGCCGACCCGGATACCGGCACCGACGGCGATGGCGACGCGACCGCCGACGGCGCGCCCATCGGGTAGATGCGTCTCACGCTCTCGGACGCGGCCCGCCGGCACATCGCGCTGTTCGAGGATATCACCGGTGCGACAGCACGCGACTGCCTGCTCGACGAGGGGGCCGAGCGGGTCGTCTTTCTGGTCGCGGCGGGCGAGATGCGGCAGGCGGTCGGGCCCGACGGGCACGCCGTGAAGAAACTCGAAGACCGGCTCGACGCGGAGGTCGCGCTCGTCGAGGACGCCGACGTTCCGGAGGCGTTCGTCGCCAACGCGCTCGCACCGGCCATCGTCCGGAACGTGACGATCAGCGAGGACGACTCGCGGGTCGCCTACGCGGAGGTCCCCGCAGAGGACAAGGGCGTGGCGATCGGGGCCGACGGACGGACGATCGAGACGGCCCGAACGCTGGCGAAGCGCCACTTCGACCTCGACGACATCGAGCTGGCCTGACGTTTTCTGCCGGCGAGCCACCGCCCCGCTCGGGCCGATTCTCGTGCTCTAAGAAATCGGCCGAGCCGCAGCGCGGACCGCGGGTGTCGAGCGAAGCAACGCGACGCGAACCACGAACGTCGATACACGAGCGACCACCCCCGCGGACAGCGACCGCTGCCCTGCGTTGCCCACGCGGCTCCCCACCCGATTCGCGCATTCGGCTCTCCGCTACCGTACCGCGACCGCCCCGCCAGCCCACCGCTCGCGGGTCGCTGCCCCGCTTGCAGCGAGGTGCTCACCCGTCGTCCCTCACTTCGTCTCATTCACCGTCACCTCGCCCCGTTTGTCCCTCGTGCGAGCGGGCGTCCACGACGCGCCCGCCGTGTGCCGACCGGCTTCTCCGTGCTGTGCAGCATCACCGCCATTGTCCCCGTTTTCCGTCGTTACTTCCGGGTCGTCCTCCGCGCCACGCTCCGTGCCGCGTCGCTCGGACGCGTCGGCGGGAGGATGGAACTAAGTTGGGCCGGCAAGAATTGCGCGTATGGAGACCCTCCTGTTGAACCGGGCGGCCGTCGCGGCGAACGCGCGGATGCCCGAGGTCGTCCGTGCCGTCGAGGACGCCTTCGCGGCCTACGAGCGCGGCGACGCCCTGATGCCCGCCAAGTCCTACGTCGACCTGCCCCGCTACGACGGCGACTTCCGCTCGATGCCAGCGTACCTGGACGCCGGCGACTGGGACGCCGCCGGGGTCAAGTGGGTCAACGTCCATCCCGACAACCCCCGGAAGTTCGACCTCCCGACCGTGATCGGGACGATGATCTACTCGAACCCGGAGAACGCGGTCCCGCTCGCCATCGTGGACGGGACCGAACTCACGATGCAGCGCACGGGCGCGGCGGCCGCGGTCGCCACCGACCACCTCGCACTCGCCGACGCGCGCTCTCTGGGCATCGTCGGCGCGGGGGTCCAGTCGTACACCCAACTCGAAGCCATCGCCGCGGTGCGGCCAATCGAGGAAGTCGTCGTCTCGGACCTCGACCCGGACGCGGCCGCGGCGTTCGTCGAGCGCTTCGCCGATCGCTTCGACGTGCGCGCGGGCACAGTGGAGGAAGCCGCGGCCTGTGACGTCCTCTCGACGGTGACCCCCGCCACCGAACCGATCGTCTCGCGCGAACAGGTGGGCGAGACCACCCACGTCAACGCGATGGGCGCGGACGCCGCCGACAAGCAGGAGCTCGACCCCCAGATCCTGCGCGACGCGAAACTCGTCATCGACGACTACGATCAGACCACTCACTCGGGCGAGATCAGCGTCCCGTGGGCCGCCGACGAACTCGACGACGCGGACATCGACGCCGCGATCGGCGAGATCGTCGTCGGGACGTGCGAGGGCCGCACCGACGCCGACGGCATCACGGTGTTCGACAGCACCGGGCTGGCAATCCAGGACGTGGCGACCGCCCACGTCGTCTACGAGCACGCCCGCGAGAACAATAATGGCTACCCCTTCGACCTCGTCGGGACGGAGGTGCGCTGAGCCGAGGCCGAGCGAGCGGTTCGCCGGCTGTGGGTGTCAACGGTGAACGTCGAGGAACGGCCCCGTTTCCGCGGCGCGAGAACCCGCCATCGATGTGTTCGAACGGCGCTGTCCCGACTGAGCATCACGCTGGAGGCAGTCCAGTTCGGCATTCCCGGTGTCGCGGTGGCCCGGCGTGCCCGGCGTGACCGTCCGGCGTACCTTCCGCGCCGCACTCGGCTCCTCGTCGCCGGTTCCGGGTTCGCTCACGACGATCCGATGGCAGGCGGGAGACGGAAACGTCGCGGCCCCAGCCATCCATTCACGGGCCCATACCGAACCGCCGACCACGGAAGGGGCCGCATAATGACAACATAGAAATCCGGTCGCCGACAACCCACGCCATCCACGACTCCATGCAGCACGAGCACGCCTACGACCACGCGGCGATCGAATCGCGGTGGCAGGCCCGCTGGGCCGACGCGGACGTCTATCGGATGCCCGACAACGCCACGGACCCGGCCTACGTCCTGAGCATGTTCCCCTATCCGTCGGGCGACCTCCACATGGGCCACGTCCGCAACTACACTATCACCGACGCTTACGCACGATATCAGCGGATGTGTGGCGAGCAGGTACTCCACCCGATGGGCTGGGACTCCTTTGGACTGCCCGCCGAGAACGCCGCCATCGAGCGCGAGACCCACCCCCGCGAGTGGACGCTCGACTGCATCGATACGATGCGCGATCAGATGCAGCGGATGGGCTTCGGGATCGACTGGGAGCGCGAGATCACGACCTGCGAGCCCGAGTACTACCGGTGGAACCAGTGGCTGTTCAAACGGTTTCACGAGGCCGGCCTCGCCGAGCGGAAAGGTGGAGAGGTCAACTGGTGTCGTTCGTGCGAAACGGTGCTCGCCGACGAGCAGGTCGAGGGCGAGGCGGGAGAGACACCGGAGGAGTCTCACGGAGACGGCGGGGCCGCCGGCGTCTGCTGGCGGTGTGGCACGCCCGTCGAGACCCGCACGCTCGATCAGTGGTTCCTCCGCATCACCGAGTACGCCGACGAGCTGCTCGACGCCATCGACGATCTGGAGGGCTGGCCCGAGAACGTCAAGGGGATGCAGCGAAACTGGATCGGCCGCCAGAAGGGTGCGACCGTCGAGTTCGACACGGCGTACGGCCCGGTCGAGGTGTTCACCACCCGGCTCGACACGCTCTATGGCGCGACCTTCTTCGCGCTCGCGCCCAACCACGGGGTCACCCGCGAGATCGTCGCCGACGATCCGGATCTCGCGGCGGCGGTCGACGACCTCGATTCCGCGGCCGACGGCGAGGGGAAGCGGGGCGTGTTCACCGGCGAGCACGCGATCAACCCCGCGACGGGCGAGAAGATCCCGATCTACGTCGCGGAGTTCGTGCTCGCGGACGTGGGCACGGGCGCGCTGATGGGCGTGCCGGGCCACGACGAGCGCGACCACGAGTTCGCCGTCGAGCACGACATCGAGATCCGGCAGGTCGTCGCGCCCGCCGAGGCGGTCGCGGGCGACGGGGCCGACGCGAACGGAGACGAGACGGGCGGCGTGGAGGGCGACGGCGAAGCGGACGACACAGGAGGGGCCGACGGTGGTCGGGTCGACGTCCGGGAAGCGGCGTACACGGCGGACGGCGTCCTCGTGAACAGCGGCGAGTACGACGGTCTGTCGAGCGCCGCGGCGCGCGACCGGCTGGTCGAAAACCTCGACTCGGCCGCCCACGAGGTCCAGTACCGGCTGCGCGACTGGCTGATCTCCCGCCAGCGCTACTGGGGCACGCCGATCCCGGTCGTTCACTGTCCCGACTGTGGCCCGGTGCTGGTCCCCGACGAGGAGCTGCCGGTGGAGCTGCCGGAGTTCGTCCCGACGCCGACGGGCAACCCCTTGGAGGAAGTCGAGTCGTTCGTCCACACCGAGTGTCCCGACTGTGGCGCGCCCGCCCATCGGGAGACCGACACGATGGACACCTTCGTCGATTCCTCGTGGTACTTCCTCCGGTTCGTCTCGCCCCACAGCGAGGACGCCCCCTTCGACACCGAGCGCGCGACCGACTGGCTGCCGGTCGACCGGTACGTCGGCGGCGTCGAGCACGCCGTCATGCACCTGCTGTACGCGCGCTTTTTTATGCGGGTGCTCGACGACCTCGGACTGCTCGGCGTCGAAGAGCCGTTCGAGCGGCTCACCAACCACGGGATGGTGCTGCTCGACGACGCGAAGATGTCGAAGAGCAAAGGGAACGTCGTCTCGCCCGAGGAGATCCTCGAACAGTACGGCGCGGACACCGCCCGGCTGTTCATGATGGGCGTCGCCGGCCCCGAGACGGAGTTCAACTGGACCGAGCGCGGCGTCCGATCGAGCCACGCCTTCCTCGAACGGCTCCTCGAAACGGCGCGCGGGTCCGCGTCCGAGGCTACCGAGGCGCGCGGGACCGACGAGGCGAGCGAGGAGAGCACGACGGGCGAGACGAACGGGACGGGTGAGGTCGGCGAGCGCCCCATCGACGAGTACGTCGCCCGCGAGACCGACGCGGCGGTGGCCGCGGCGACCGCGGACTACGAGGCCTTCCGGTTCGACGACGCGCTCCGCGAGGCGCGCTCGCTCGTCTCGCTGTTGGGCCGCTACCGCGACCGCGGCCCGACCGATCACGACGTCTTCGAGCGCGGGCTCAGGACCGCCATCGAGCTGCTCGCGCCGGTCGTGCCCCACGTCGCCGAGGAGTGCTGGGACGTCCTCGGTGGGGACGGGCTGGTCGCGGCGGCCGACTGGCCGACGCCCACCGGCGACGCCGCGTACGAGGCCGAGCGTCGGCTGGTCGAGAACACCCGCGAGGACGTCCGTCACATCCTCGACGTGGCAGGCATCGACGACCCCGAGACGATCGAGGTGGTCGTCGCACCCGACTGGAAGCACCGCGCGCTCGAACTGGCTTCGGAAGGCGACGGCGACGCGGTCGGCGCGGTGATGGCCGATCCAGAGCTCCGCGAGCGTGGCGAGGCCGCCGCCGAGTTCGCCAAATCGCTCGACGCGAGCTACCTGTCCGGCGAGCACCTCTCTCCCGACCGGGAGTTCGAGGCGCTCTCGCGCGCGGCGTGGCTCGTCCGCGAGGAGTTCGACACCGACGTCCGGGTCGAGCGCGCCGCCGACGCGGACGAGGAGCTCGCCGGGAGGGCCCGTCCCGACCGGCCCGCCATCGAGATCTACGAGGCCTGACCGGTCGACCGGGGGTCAGCCGGTTTCGGGTTCGAGAGACGAGCGGTCGCCGATCACACTGCCGTCCGGATCGGCGACCTGCTCTAAGGGGGTTCGTCGGTCGACCGCGGCGGTTCGCTCGCCCGAGTCCCACCGCCTCACTCCTCGAGGGTCACCAGCCCGTCGTCGAGCGCGTCCATCAGTACGTCGCGGGCGTGGCCATCGGGCGAGACAGCTGTGTAGACCCGCTGCACCGCGCCGTCGGCGAGTACGAACGTCGTCCGCCGGGCCGCGCCGCGGCGCAGCTCGACCCCGAACGCGGCGGCGATCTCGCCCTCGGGGTCGGCGAGCAGGTCGAAGTTCAGGTCCTGTTCGTCGGCGAACGCGCGGTGGGAGTCGACGCCATTGGTCGAGACGCCGTACACCGTCGCGCCGGCGTCGCGGTAGGCGTCGCCCTCGCGCTCGAACTGGTTCGCCTCGGTCGTACAGCCGGGCGTGTCGTCGCGCGGGTAGAAGTAGAGCACGGTGGGGTCCTCGAAATCGGGCTCGACCGTCTCGCCGTCCTGGTTCGGTGCCGACACTGCCGGCGCGTCGTCGCCCGGTTGAAGGGTCACGAACGCGCTTTTCGCCCGCGACACAAGCCTCTGGCGTTCGACTCACTCGACGACGTGTTCGGTGTCGTAGGAGCCGAGCCGTCGCACCCAGCCGCTCTCGACGATGCGCTCGATCGCCGCGACGGCCTCGCGGGTGCGCTCCTCGTAGAGTCCGGCGGCGACGTCGACGTGGAAGACGTAGTCACCGAGGCGCTCGCCGCTCGGACGGGACTCGATGCGCGTGAGATTGATCTTCCGGTCGGCGAACGGTTCGAGCAGGTCCAACAGGAGACCGGGGTAGTCGTCGTCCGGGTAGACAACGAGCGAGGTCTTCCCGCCGGCATCGGAGCGCTCGGCGGCGGGTGCGAGCACCACGAACCGGGTCGCGTTCGAGGTGCGGTCCTGGATCTCCGCGGCGAGCACCCGCAGCTCCTCGCCCGCGGTGTCGGGGTGGCCGATCGCCGCCACCGATCGATCCGCGCGGGCGCGCTCGACGCCGCGGGCCGTGCTCGTGACCGCTTCGAGCGCGGCGTCGGGGTACTCGCGGTCGAGGAAGGTCCGACACTGCGCGAGCGCTTGGGCGTGGCTCGCCACGGTCTCGAATTCGTCCCCGTGGGCGAGCAGCGCGTGCCGGATCGGGGTGACGAGCTCGCGCACGACCGCGACCTCACCCCCCGAGAGCGCGTCGAGGCTCTCGGTCACCGAGCCCTCGATGCTGTTCTCGACCGGGACGACGCCCCGCTCGGCCGTACCGTCGGCGACGGCCTCGACGATGCCCGTCACCGACTCGCGGAACCCGATCTCGCCGTCGGCGACGGCCCGGGCCGCCCGGTGGGAGTACGTGCCGGCGGGGCCGAGCGTGACGACCGTCATGCGCCCGCCTACTCAGGGTTCGGGCAAAAGCGCGTCGGGTTCCTCGGGCGCGACCATCCCGCTCCACGGACGAGGTTCACGAATGTACGTGAATCCGTGAATTTCGGTCCTCGATCGAGTACCCCGCTCGGTCGCTGCGGGCTGTTCGCGGCCCCGGCAGTGGTTGCGGGGACGGTCGGCCGAGAGCGCGTCCCGGCGCGAACGCGCCGGGCGCGAGACCTGAAGAAAGGCAGGCGGTCCAGCGCGTGTCGCCCTACGCGGGCGACCGCGCAACTGCGGTGCGGGGCGGATCTGGCGGAATACGAAGGGCGAGGCAGGCCGTCGAGGCCTGCCGAGGGCTTAGCGGTTTAACGTGTGAATTGCCCTGTCCTGTGCGTTCGCCGTCGCCTCCATCACCGCCTCGGCGAGGGTAGGGTGGGTGTGGATCGTCGCCGTCACGTCCTCGACGGTCGCGCCCATCTCGACGGCGAGGCCGAGCTCGGCGATCATCTCCGACGCTTCGGGTGCGACGATCTGTGCCCCGAGGACGAACTCGCCGGCACCGTCGACCACCACGCGGACGAAGCCGTCGCCGTCGTCGAGCGTGAGCGCGCGGCCGCTCGCGCGCATCGGCATCCGCCCGACGACGGGCTCGAAGCCCATCTCGGCGGCCTCGCTCTCGGTCAGGCCCACGGTGGCGACCTCGGGGTCGGTGAAGACGACGGCGGGCACAGTTTGATAGTCGAGCGCCGCGGGCTCGCCCGCGATCACCTCCGCGGCGACCTCTCCCTCGGCCATTCCCTTGTGGGCGAGCATCGGCTCGCCCGCGACGGTTCGTGCGCGGTCGTCGGTTTCGAGGAAGCTCCCTTCGCCGGGTTCGAGCCCCACCGCGTCGAGATTCAGGGTGTCCGTCACCGGCGCGCGGCCGACCGCGACGAGGGCTTTCTTCGCGCCGAATTCGGCGACGTCGCCCTCCTCGTTCTCGGTGCGGACGGTGAGCCCGTCGCCGCTTTCCTCCCAGTCTTTGGCACCTTCGCCGAAGTAAAAGTCGATTCCCAGCCCCTCGGCGCGCTCGCGCACTACTCTGGCGACGTCGGCCTCGTAGCCCGGCAGCACCTCATCCAGCATCTCGACGACGGTGACGTCGGTGCCGAGCTTGGCGAACACGGTCGAGAGCTCCATGCCGATGTAGCCCGCGCCGACGACCACCAGCGACTCCGGGACCTCCTCGAGCGCGAGCGCGTCCCGCGAGGAGAGGACGTGCTCGCCGTCGAACGCGAAGTTCGGGATCTCCACCGGTCGGGAGCCCGTGGCGACGACCGCGTGCTCGAACTCGACGGATTCCGACCCTTGGCCCTCGCCGTCGTGGGCGACTCGGACAGTGTGCTCGCCGGCGAACTCCGCCCGGCCCTCGATGAGGTTCACGCCGTTGGCCTTGCAGAGCTTCTCGACGCCGCCGGTGAGCTGGTCGACGACTCCCTCCTTCCAGTCGACCATCTCTCCCATGTGGACCGCCGGATCGACGTGGATCCCTCGATTCTCGGCTTCGCGGGCCTCGTGGGCGATGTCCGTCGCCGAGATGAGCGCCTTCGAGGGGATGCAGCCGTGGTTCAGGCAGGTCCCCCCGTAGGCCTCTTTCTCGACGAGCGTCGTATCCAAATCCAACTGCGCGGCGCGGATGGCGGCGACGTACCCCCCGGGCCCCGCGCCGACGACCAGCACCTCGGTGCCGGTGGCGATGTCTCCGACGACCATGCCCCTCGAATGCCCGCGGGCGTGAAAAGTGAGTGGGTCCGACGGACTCGACGGGATCCGGGTGCCGTCTCGCGGTCCGATCCGATCGACGGCCGTCCAGCACTGCGCACACCCCCAACCCGAACGGACCGTTCGTTCGATCCACTCGCTCCGTCGTCGGTGGGGCGTGTCGGCGTCGGTCGTCGCCGGACCGGCGCCGGCGACCGGCTGCCGAGGACGGGTGGAGTGAGGGGAGGGCACGAAGGGCGACGCCAACGACGCTCCCGCCGACGTGTCGCCGGGACGGGCACGAACCGGCCGGCCCCGGCTCACCGCGCCGGCAGCGAGACCGTGCCGGCGACCTCCCGATGGGTGGCGTCCCAGAGCTGGAGCTTCGAGACGGTCCACACGACCGAGTCGATCTCCCGGGACGCGAGCGCCTGCGCCCGTTCGACGGAGCCGCCGCGTGCGAGAGTCACGTGGGGAACGTACGCCGCACCTTCGAGGGCGGCGATCGCGCCGAAGGCGTCGACGAGTCGGTGGTGGAGAGCGGAGAGTTCAGCGCTCTCGACGGCGAGGTAGACGACCGGTCCGGGGCCCCGGACTGGCTCCTCGAAGTAGTCGATGCCCGCGACGCGCGCCTCGAACGCCGGGCTTCCGGCGAGTACCCGGTGAACCCGCTCTGCGAGCCGGTGATAGTCGTCCCGCCCGTACCCGTCGGACCCGAAGCGCTTGACCACGAGCGAGCGGCGCTCCCAGACGTGCTCGAAGGCGACGAGCCGAGGGTGGAGGGCGGTGGCGATCCGCTCGACCCGGCCGGGGATCGGGACGTTGAGGCTGTACACGGCCCGCATCGGCGCGTGACCGGTATGAGTGTGGCGGTCGGGGCGGTGGGGAGGAGAAGACGGGAGGGGGGTGGAGATGGAAGGGAAAGGGAAGCGACAGGTCCCTCGCAGATCGTGAGTCGACGAGCGTCTCACGAGCCGCGAACCACGGGGCGAGCGAGAACCCGCGCTGCTCGCACCGCCATACGCCTCCCCGACCGGTTCTCGTTCGGGCTCTCGACTACCCTGCATCGCGACCGCAGCCGCGGCCCTCGCTCGTCTTCCACGCGAGCGTGTCCGCCCACTACGGCGCTCTCCCGCGCCGACGGCTCCGTACCACTGACCGTGCCACTACTGCCTGGTCGACCGTGGCGCCACCGCTCGACCGACTGGTCGACCACTCCGCTATCCACCGCGGTTCGGTCAGGCCTCGACGTCGGCGTCCTCTCGGTCGACGTCGACGGCGGTCTCCTGTTCGGCTTCGACCTCCGCCGGGTGGGCGTCGAGGGTCAGCTTGGCGATCTCGACCCGGCGGAGCGGGTAGATCGTCCGCGCTTCGCCGTAGATCGCGCTCGATAAGCGACCCTGAACCACGCTGTCGACGAGCGCCTCGAAGCTCCGCTCGGCGGCGGCCTCCTCGACGAGGTCGATCATCCGCCGCCTGATCGCCCGCTCCTGGCTGTGATCGGCGCTCTGGGTGGTGAAAGCCACGGGCTGGATGCGTACCCGGTAGTCGTCCGCGGTCAGTACCGTGCGATAGGCCGCGATCTTCGAGGCTCCGCGTCGGACGAGGCTGTTCAGGTAGTCGCGGGTGTGCTCGTGGCTGCGGAACTCGGTGTAGGCCGCGTCGCTGCCGACGTCGGCCACCGCGAACGTGAGCTTGACGTTGTTCGCTCCGGCGTCGTTCGTCAGCTCGCCGAGCGTCGTCTCGATGGTGCGTCCGAGAACCTGCTCGGGTTCGTTCGCCGGCGTCTCGCCGAGCTCCGCCCGGTCGAAACTCTCGGGCGCGAGCACCGTGTACCACCGCTTCTGTCGCTGCTGTCGTGAAACTGATCGTTCACTCATGGTGTGTCGTGTGTCGTGTCGTCGCGCGTCGTTCGGTCGTCTCGTCGGCGGTCGTCTCGCTTTCGGTCGTTCCGTCGCCGGTCGCCGTCTCCTCGTCCGTCTTGTCGTCGATCGCCTCCCCGGTCGGTACGTCCGTCCCGCTCGCGCCAGTACCGTCCCGTACCGTCCGGACGAGCCGGGCCGCCACCGCGAGATTCCTCGCGTAGTCGTCGACCGTCGTCCGGAGCCCGCCGGTCGTCTCGCGCTCGACGATCGTCTCGACCACGCTCCCCTCGACCGTCGTCGCCATCTCGGGGGTGTCGTCCGGTTCGATCGCCGCCGCGACGAGGCCCGCGTGTGCGAGCCGCGTGCGGATCACGGCCCGCTTCATCGCGCCTCCCGGAACGCCGCGACGAACTCGTCGCCGCTGCCCTCGAAGCACGCTTCACCGCGTCGGTCGTCGCCGCTGCCGGTCCCGTCGCGGACGCTCGCCGCGACGGTCATGGATTCGCCGACGGCTGCCTCGGTGCACGCGGCGGCGGCTGCTCGCTCCTCGGTGACGGTCAGTACCAGCGGCTCCGGCGAGCGGAAGTCCCGCAGGAGGCGGGCCGTCGTCGCGACCGGCGCGGCCGCCGGAAGCCGTGCGACGAACAGCCCGTCGTACCGGGCGGTCGTCGCCGCCCGGATCGCCGCGTGAGCCCGCCCCGCGTGATCGCGCCACGCGTCGAGCGCCGCCCGCTCGGTGTCGCTTCCGAGCGCCAGCGCGAGGCCCACGCCCGGGGCGTCGCGGGCGAGCGCACCGAGCACGTCTGCATACCCGCCGACCGTGGCGAACGGTTCCCCGTCCGCGATCGCGTGGGGCCGGAGCGCCCGCTCGACGGCCGCGGCCGCCCGCGGCGTCGACTCGCTACCGGCGACCGAGAGCGCGAACAGCGAGCCTACCCGTCGGTAGTACTCGTCGCTCCGTTCGTCGGCGCGATTGCTCCCGTCGCCGTCGGCGTCGATCCCCCCGACCGCCGCTCGGGCGGCGTCCACCTCGCCCGAGAACGGGGCGTGCGCGAGCGTCGTGTGTGCTAGCCCGTCGGCGGCGTCGGCCACGGGCGCGGCGACGCCGGGCCGTCGCTCGACGAGGCCGCGCTCGCGTGCGGCATCGAGCACGTCTCCGGCCACGGACTCGACGGCGGTCGTCGGGTCCGTGGCCGCGAACGCGCCCGCCAGCGCGAGGATCGGGCCCGGATCGGCCCCGAGTTCGCAGGCCGTTTCGAAGGCGTGACGGCTCGCCGGCCCCGGCTCGCTCGGGATCGTGAGGTCCGCGGCCGGGGTGTCCGTGCCGACGCTCACCGCCGTCGCGTCGTCGGCCGTGGCGGGTCGGCCGGACTCCCAGCCGCGGACGACGCGCGCCTGAAACGGGACGTCGGCGGCGATACAGCCAGTAGCGAGCAGCCCCGTGGCCGCCAGCGCGTCGCCGTCGGCGCAGACGGCGAATCGAACGAACGCCGCCTCGCGGAGCCGGCCGGCGGCGTCGCTCGCCGGGGCGGGCGAGGACGCGGCGCGGCCGGCGGTCGCCATCAGAGCAGGTCCCGCGCGCGCTCGTGGTCGTACCGGAACTCCGGATCGAGCGCGTCGCCGCGGTAGTACTCGACCAGCCGGCGGACCTTCGCCTCGGTGTTCTGGAGGACGCGCTTGTTCTGGCTGTCACCGGGGTGATCGGCCATGTGATCGCGCAGCCGAACGGCCCGGGCCATCAGGTTGCGGAGGTCCTCGGGGATCTCGGGCGCGGCGTCGCGCTCCTCTAAGATCTCGGTGATCTTCTTGCCCGTCGCCAGCCGGACGTCGGGGACGGGCGTGCCACGGACCCCTTCATCGCGCAGTTTGAGGCCGATCCCGCTCGGGTCGTGGCCCGCCTCGCGCAGCTCGACGACGCGCTCCTCGATCGCCTCGCTTGCGACGTCGCTCCACTCCGGCGGGTCGTCGGCCACGGGCTTGTCCGATCCGGACGAGCCGCGGCGTCGGGTGTGCATTCGTGCCATGGTTAGGAGAGAACCGCACAACCGCGTCGCTCGCTGCACTACCGCAATCCCAGAGCCCACGCCGAGCGCGGGCGGGTCGGAGTTGCGGCCGTGCCGTTCTCGGCTGCGATACCCCGCTCGCGGACTAAAACGTTTCCACTCGCAGCGGGCGACCCGGAGAGCGGACGGCCGATCCGGGTAGAAACCGGGCACAGAGCGCCGCGAGGCGCGTTTCCGGGGTCGGCGATGCGACCGGGGGCTTCGATGGCTTTAATACCGCGAGACGGAAACCGGCGGTGACTGCGGGCTCGTAGATCAGCGGTAGATCATCCCCCTGGCACGGGGAAGGCCCCGGGTTCAAATCCCGGCGAGTCCACTCCGCCTTCGGCGAAATCGCAGTTCACCGACGACAAGCCCTTGTTGCAGTCCCGCCGCGGTGATCCGTCCGCCCGGCGTGGCGTGTCAGCGTCGACCTGTGCCCACCACGGAACCCCTGTCGCAGTCGCCTGCTCTCCGACGATACGGACTGTGGGTGTAGTTGCTGAAGTTGCCCGTGAAGTTGCCGGTGGTCGCAGTCGCCTGCTCTCCGACGATACGGACTGTGGGGGAACACTGCCACGGAGCTACCGTCCGCGAGCCAGCACGGATCGACGGCCCCGAGAGGCCTACAGCGCCGCGGTGTCGCCGCGGCGGTCGTCGGCCGTCCGGCATTTCGGACCACCCGTCAAGGAGGGCCGTCGGCACCCACAGCTTCCGGCGTCGGCTCTCGGCAGCGGACGGACCGAGGGGCAAACGGCGCGGAATCGTCGGTGGGTCGAATGTGGGTGGAGACGTGAGTACGGGTAGCTACCCTGTCGGTATCCTTATGAGCGGGCCGGGAGAAGACAGGCTATGGCACTCGATCCACGAAACGGTGTCTCACGACGGACAGTCCTCAAGAGCGCGGCGGCGGCCGGCGCGGTCGCGGGCATGGGCAGCCTCGCGCTCGCGCAGGACGGCGCCAGCGGGGCCATCGAACCGGGAACTACCATCGAACTCGGCGGCGAGGTGTCGGGCTGGGTCGGCGAATCCCCCTCGAGCATCGAGGGCGAGACGAATCCGACGCTGACACTGGAGGACGGCGGAACGTACACCGCCACTTACGAGTCGGTCAACGGTGCAGACCACAGCTTCCAGCTGCTCGACTCCGAGGGGAACGTCCTCCAGTCGACCGACGTCGGCCAGAGCGGATCGCTCCAGTTCACGGCGAGCGACGAGATCGCCCAGTACCGCTGTGGCGTCCACCCGACCTCGATGGTCGGCGACGTCGAGATCGCCAGCGCCGCCACGACCACGGCGGCCGAAACGGCGACGGCAACCGACACCGCGACCGGTACGGCGACGGACGCGGATACCGCAACCGACACCGCCACGGCAACGGCGACCGATACGGACACCGCGACGGCGGCGGACACGACGACACCGACGGACGAGGCGGACACCGCGACGGCGACCGAGACGGCCACTGCCGCCGAAACCGCGACCGCGGCGAGCGGCGACGGGAAGGCAAAGCAGGGCGACGGCGCTGACGGCGGCGACGGTGCGGACGGCGGCAACGGCAAGGCAAAGCTCTCGTAGACCGACTCCGAGGCTTGCCGAGTCCGGGTCGGGCGGTCGATTTTCTCTTCCCGGATCCGTTCTCGCGGCGCGTTCGACTTCGCCTTCCTCGACCGTCGGGCCGACCACCGGTGGCTACCGGCCCAGTCGTCCGCGCAGTCGCCGGAGCCGGCCGGAGAGTCCACCACCCCCGGACGGCGACTCGCCCCGCAGGTGGGCGAGCACGGCGTCGGCGTCGGCGCGAACGGGCTCCGGATCGTTCCCCGCGGCCACGGCCGCATCGGGGTCTTTCAGCAGGTGGCCCGTCGTCAGACAGACCACGTCCTCGCCCGCGTCGACCTCCCCCGACTCCCGCAGCTTTCCCAATCCTGCGACGGAGGCCGCACTCGCCGGCTCGACGCCGACGCCCTCGCGGGCGAGCGCGCGCTGGGCGACGGTGATTTCCTCGTCGGAAACCGCCACCGCGGTCCCGCCGGTTTCGTAGATCCCGGGGAGGGCCTTCGGCGCGTTCACCGGGTTGCCGATGCGGATGGCCGTCGCCCGGGTCTCGACGTCCTCCCAGCGCTCGATGTCGTCCCGCCCGGCCGCGACGGCCTCGACCATCGGCGCGGCCCCCTCGGCCTGGACGCCGGTGAGCATCGGGACGTCGCCGGGCGCGAGCGCGCCCGAGCGGACGAATTCCCGGAAGGCCTTGTACAGCGCTGCGGTGTTGCCCGCGTTCCCCACCGGGAGGACGATCCGATCCGGGAACCGGCCCTCCTCGCTCTCGAACCGTTCGAGGATCTCGAAGCCGATCGTCTTCTGGCCCTCCAGCCGAAAGGGGTTCAGCGAGTTCAACAGGTAGGCCTCGCCCCGGTCGGCGAGCTCGGCGACGACGTCGAGACAGGCGTCGAAGTTGCCCGCCAGCTCCAGTATTCGTGCGCCGTGGAGGCTCGCTTGAGCGACCTTTCCGGCGGCGACCTTTCCAGCCGGCAGACAGACCAGCGTTTCGAGGCCGGCGCGTGCGCCGTAGGCGGCGAGCGCGGCGCTGGTGTTGCCCGTCGAGGCACAGGCCAGCCGCGAGACCCCGAGCTCCTCGGCGACCCGGACGCCGACGGTCATGCCGCGGTCCTTGAAGCTCCCGGTCGGGTTCATCCCCTCGTGTTTGATCCGTAGTGTTCGCACGTCGACTTCGGACTCCAGCCGGGGAACGCGATGGAGCGGCGTGTCGCCCTCGGGAAGCGAGACGCCCGACTCGAACGGGAGGGCGGCAGCGTAGCGCCAGACACCCCGGCCCTCGAAGTCCGCGAAGGTCGGAGCGTCGGCGTAGCGGGCTTCGAGCAGTCCCTCGCAGTCGGGACAGCGATAGACCACCGACTCGAACGGCGCGAGGACGTGTCCACACTCGACGCAGGCGAGCCAGACGCCCTCCGTGGCGGCGTCGGGTGCGGCCCCGGAGGCGGGGAGCGTGAGGTCGGCCATCATACGCTCCGATCGTGCCGCGGACAAAAAGTGGGCCGGTCCGCACCGTCGTTTCGGTCCCTCCGATCCGCGGCCAAATCCCCGCCGACGAGCGACTCCCGCGATCGGTGATCGGAACCACCCCGATCGGCGCCGGGTCGTGCGCGACGCGGCGATCGGCACAAGCGTGGTGTTTACCCGTTTGCCGGCCCTCGCGGCGATATGGACCGCGAGCGGACGACGCGACGGCGGTATCTCGCCGCGCTCGGCGCGGCCCTGGCCGGCGGGCTCGCGGGCTGCTCGGAGGCGTTCGGTGGGCAGGGCCCGAGGACCGACGGCTCGGCGACGTCCCCGAACGGGACGTCGACGGCGGGAGGCGAGCCATCGACGAACACGACTGAGGGATCCGCGAACGGAGACGTGAGTCCCTACACGGAGGTCTACCGGGGGGTGATCCAGTCGGTGGTGTTGATCAATGCGCGCACCGCCCGGGGGGAAGGCCAGGGATCGGGGTTCGTCTATCGGGAGAACTACCTCGTGACCAACGAGCACGTGGTGAGCGACGTCACGGACATCCAGGTGCGCTTCGCGCGGGGAGAGTGGCGTTCGGCGTCGGTGGTGGGCACGGACGTCTCCAGCGACCTCGCGGTGCTCTCGGTCGAAAACCGGCCCGAGTACGCGAAAGCGCTTTCGCTGGTCGAGGCCGAACCGGCGATCGGGACGGAGGTGGTGGCGATCGGCAACCCCTTCGGGCGGTTCGACGGGTCGGCCTCGGCGGGCATCGTCAGCGGCGTGAACCGGTCGATCCCCGCCCAGAACGGCTTTACCATCCCCGATGCCGTCCAGACCGACGCCGCCGTCAACCCCGGCAACTCCGGGGGTCCCTTGGTGAACCTCGACAGTCGGGTAGTGGGGGTGATCAACTCCGGCGGGGGCGAAAACATCGCCTTCGCCATCTCCGCGGCGCTCGTCGACCGGGTCGTCTCGGCGCTGATCGAAGACGGCGAGTACGAACACGCCTACATGGGGATCGGCTCGCGGACGGTTACGCCCCGCGTCGCCGAGGAGGCGGGCCTCGATCGACCCCGGGGCGTGCTCGTCGGCCGGGTGCTCCCGGAGGGCCCCGCCGCCGGCACCCTCCGGGAGGGCGACGTGATCGTCGGGTTCGGGGGCAACGAGATCGACACCCGCCAGCAGCTCGCCTCGTTTCTCGCACTGGAGGCCTCACCCGGCGACACCGTCGACCTCACCGTGCTCCGGGACGGTGAGCGTCGGACCCTCGAACTCTCCCTCGGCGAGCGTCCCCAGCGGTCGGGGGCGGGCGGCCAGCCGTCGATCGCCGTCCGCTGAGAGCGGCGAGCGCACCGGCGTCAGCTAAGACCGCCGGTATCGGCTCAGCGACCGCCGCTCTCGGCGCGTCCGTCCGCGTCAGCGCCGGCCCCGCCGAGTGTTTCCCCGTCGCCGAACTCGTCGATGCGTGCGTGGACGTAGCTCGTCCACTCGTCGAGCGTGCGGTGCATCATCTCAGTGGCCTCGGGCAGCGGTGTCGCGGTGTACTGATAGACGTGGCCGCCCCCGTCGAGGAGCCGGCGGCCGCGCTCGGCGAGGCCCTTCTCGCGCAGCGTCGCCAGCGAGCGGTTGACGTTCGAGCGGTCGCGGTCGAGGGCCGTGGCGAGCTCGGCGACGGTGCTCCCGGGATTGTCGAGCAGCGTCCGGTAGGTCCGGCTCTCGTGGCGCTGGATGTCGAAGACACAGACCATCACCTCCTCGAACCCGGGCTCCGCGTCGAGCATCAGGTTCCGGAATCGCTGTGGGTTCGGATCGGCGTCGGTCACGGGTCAGCGTTGTTCGGGGAGTCGGATAAACCCCGCCGTTGCCCCGCCGTTGCCCCGTGACGGACCGCGATCGAGCCGGATCGCACGCTCGGTCACGGCTCTCCTCGGCGTCCACGCCAGCACCGTCGGTGGCCACACCAGCGTCGGTATCGGTATCGGCGTCGGCGTCCGCGTCAGCCGGCGTCGGCGTTCCCGCCCTGGCCGTCGGTCCGGCCGTAGCCGTAGGCCTCGATGCAGCCACGCATCGCCGCCTCGGTCGCGTGACGATGGAGCCGCGTGGGCGTATCGCAGTAGTACGTCGTCCCGTCCCAGCGCAGGGTTACCTCGTGAGTCGCGCCGAGGAGCTCCGTGCGCACGACGACCCGCCGGCCCTCCTCGAGCGCCGCGAGCACCTCCTCGACGGTCCACTCGCCGGCCTCGACCGTCACGAACTCAGCCATCCCCGAATCGAAGGCCGGTCGACTCATAGTGTCGTTCGTCGCCCGCGACCGCGCGCCACGACGGCCCACGGGTCGCTCGCGCGACCGCCCGGTGAGAGGCGGTCGTGTGCGAGCGACGCCCGTGCGAGCCCGCGGTCCACGACGGGAACGGTTATGCCGCTGTCGAACGTATCTACGGGTGCATGAAACACGACAGACGACGCTTCCTCCGACTGGGTGGACTCGCGGCCGCCGGCGTCCTCGCCGGCTGCACCGGCGGCGGTGGCGACGGTGGTAGCGGCGGTGATGGGGATGGTGGCGGTGGCGAGAGCGGCGAGACGGCCACGGCAGCGACCACCGAGGCGGCGACCGACGCGCCGGCCACGACCGAGGCCGCGACGGCCGGCGGGGAGGCCACCGGGGAGGGGACGACCGGCGGGGGCGCGGCGACGGGCAACGAGTCGACCGGCGGCGGATCGGGCGGACAGGCGGCGGTCAAGGAGTGGCTCTCGGACACGGACAACTACGGCGGCACCGTCGAGGACCTGACCGGCGGGGACGCCCCGACGGTGGCGGTCGGCGCGTCGGGCAACGGCGGTAACTTCGCGTTCGATCCCGCGGCGATCCGGGTTTCGACGGGCACGGCCGTCGAGTGGCAGTGGACCGGCGAGGGCGGCGCACACAACGTCGTCGCCCAGGAGGGGGCCTTCACGAGCGGCGACCCACAGGAGGGCGGGAGCGTCACCTACGAGCACACCTTCGAGGAGGCCGGCACGTTCCTGTACTACTGTAAACCCCACCGCGGCCTCGGCATGAAGGGTGCGGTCGTCGTCGAGGGGTAGCCGGCGAGCGCCCTCCCGGCCGGCCCGCTCCGACCGGCCAGTCGATGCTGCGAACGCCACCGATCGGCCGCACTCGGGCCGTGTCGCCCTCGTTGCGTCCGACACCCGTGCGAGCGTCCCGCACGCGCGAGCAACGGCTATACACCGTCCCCGGTACCGGCGCGTGGATCGACGGCCAGCGACAGATGACGCTCCCTCCGTGGGGCTCGCGGCCGCCGGCGTCCTCGCCGGCTGTTCGGGCGGGACCGGCGGCGACGGACGGAAACGGACGCCGCGGCCACGACCGAGGCCGCGACGGCCACCGACGCCGCGACCGCGACGGACGCCGAGACCGCCACTGCGGGCGAGACGACCGATGAGAGACGCGGAGACGACCGAGGACGCCGAGGGCGACGGCGGTGGCGCAGGCCTACGGCTGGATCGCGGCGACGTTCGACTCCTACTGGTACTCGCTGCAGCATGAGTGCCGACATCTCGATGAGCGACGACGGGGTGCTCTTCACACAACGGGAAACAGCGGGCCTTCGAGAACCAGTTCCCGAAGATGCTGCGGGCCGCGAGCGCCAACCCGACGAACGGGAACTGACCCGGACCGGCCACGGTGGCCGGGTCGCTCGGGGCCTCGGGACCGGTTGTCACGAACTGTATCGGCGGACTGCGCAGGCGGTGATCGATTTCTCGGCGATCGTGACGGTTGTGTGATTTAGGTGCACATACGAGCAATTCCGTTAACCTCCGCCCGAGTAACGGGATCCGTATGAGTTCAGAGACTCACACTGGAAGGAGAACGGGAACCGGCGCGGGACTGGCCGACTGGCAGGCGGGCGTCATCGGCGGCCTCGTCGGCGGTGCGGTGATGGGCGCGATGATCACGGTGATGATGCGACCGGTCATCGTCGGGGCGATCCCGGCACTGTACGGGCTCGCCCCGCCGCCGAACGGCCTCGCAGGCTGGGTCGTCCACATGTCCCACAGCGCCGTCCTCGGCGTGGTCTTCGCGGCAATCCTCTCGGGGGGGCTCGCGAGCTACGGACACAGCGTCGGCGCGAGCACCGTCGCCGGCCTCGTCTACGGGGTCGTCCTCTGGGCGGTGCTCGCAGCGCTCGTCATGCCCATCTGGCTCGGGGCCGTGGGCTTTGCCAACGCACCTCCGTTCCCGAACTTCGCGCTGCCGGGAAGCCTCCCTGCCCACGCCGTCTACGGCCTCGTCCTCGGCGTACTCTACCCGTTCCTCCGGTAGCGCCGCTCGACCGCGGGGCGTCGAGCGGCGTCGACGATGTCGATCGGGCGGCGTCGAATCACTCGCGGCGAGGCCGGCGCCGTGTTCCGATCGCAACGCACGTCGAGGGCTTTCCGACGCCCCTGATACGTTCGAGCGAGCGCGAGCCATCGGAGCCGAGCTCGACGACGGGAAAGGACCGGCACCGTTCGCGTGCGATTCGCGTTGGCCAACGAGCGACGGTCGTCGCTCCTCTCGATCGTCGATCGACCCGCCGACCGATGCCGTCGATCACTGCATCGTCACGGAGGTCAGAAAGCCCAGCGCGAGCAACTGGAGGGCGCGCAGGCCGAGCACGACCCGCTGGACGCCGGGATCGGCGGTAAAGAGCATCCGCATGCTGAGGAAGTAGTACACGGCGACGGCGTTCTCGATGAGGAGAACGATGCTAAAGGCGACGAGCCCCAGGATCAGCGGCGTCCGAAAGGTGCGGTAGTTGCGCGCCCACACGAGCGCCAGCGTCGCCAGCAGAAGGACGTTCACGCCCGAGAGGACCGTCGCCGCCAGCGTTACGGTGTTCATCGCCATCGTCGGATCTCTCTGCCTCCGTCGCTCGTGGTCATGTCGTCAGTCCATCCCCTCGACGATCTCCTCGAACGTCCCGCGATGGTGTTCGAACTCCTCGGTGGTGAAATACAGTGCGCCGTAGCCCTCGGTCCCGGGTTCGAGGACGCCGTGATCGGTCAGGCTGTCGAGGTGGTGGCGGACGGTGTTGTAGGCGAGTCCGACGTCCTCGGCGAGCTGGTTGGCGTTCTTCGGGCGCTCGGTGAGCGAGCGGACGATGCGGGCGCGGTTCGCGCCGCCGCGAGTGCCCGCGAACAGGTACCAGAGTGCCCGCTCCATGTCCCCCTGTGGCGTCCGTCATGGCCGTGGCGTATAGCCGCTTGGGTTCGCCAGCGTTCCGTCCGGTGTCGTCGCCGGTCGCGGCGTCGACTCCGGACACGCTCGCCCCGCCGCCTTGGCTCCGATCCGCGCCGTCGCGTCCCACGCCACGGCTCACGAGATTCCCGACGGATCGATACTCTTCGAGACCCACCCGGAGGGGCCGTTCGGAAACGCGCCCGACTCCTCTTTTGGCTGGAGCGTCCCGGTGCCGTCGGTCGCACGGACGACGACCGTGTGTTCGCCGTCAGGGGGCTGGTAGTCGTAGGCCCACTGCCGCCAGACGTCGGTGCCGTACGCTTCGGGTAGGCGCTCCGAGAGCGTGGCGTCGTTCCAGCTGTCGCCGCCGTCGGTCGACACCTCGACCGTCTCGACGCCCCTGGTACCCGCGTAGGCGTGTCCGCCCACTTGCAGACGGCCGTCGTCGAGCCGGCCGGTCGCGTGGAGCTTCGCCACCGTGTTCACCGGCCCCGTGCCGTGCCAGCCCCGTTCCTCCCAGTAGCCCGTGACCTCCTCGGTGCTGATCTCGATCTCTTCGATCCACTTCACATTTATTTCACCCCAATGGCCTGGGATCAGCGCGCGTACCGGGAAGCCGTGGCCCCGCGGGAGCGTCGAGCCGTCCTTCCCGTAGGCGAGCAGCCCGGTTTCGAGGGCCGCGGCCGAGAACTCCTCGAAGTAGCCGTCGCCGTCCCGGAGGACGACGTACTCGCCCTGCGGGTTCGCCTGCTCGATGACCGCCGGGATGGGGACGCCCGTCCAGAGCGCGTTGTCCATTTTCTTTCCGTTGAGCCCCTCGCCGACACACCGGAGGCTCTCGAAGCGGTTCTCGGGTTCCATTCCCCGGAGGTCGTCGTAAGTGAACTCGATTTCCTCCTCGACCGCGCCGGTGACCGAGAGCGTCCAGTCGTCGGCGGCGAGCTTGGGGTCGACGTTGTAGATGTCGACCTCGTAGAAGTCCTCGCCGCTGACGAGTCCCTCCAGCCCTTCGATCCCGAGCGAGCGTTCCTCGGCAAGCGCGAGTAGCTCCTCGATGCTCAACCGGCCGCCCTGCGCGCCGCTGCCGTCACCGGCCCCGTCGGTGGGCGGCTCCCCGCCCGCGTCGTCCTCGGTCGACCGTCCGTCCGTATCGTCGCCCGCCGTCCCTGCCTCGTCCGCACCGGCGTCCCCGGTCGTCCCGGCGTCGCCGCTCGCGCCTCCGGCGGTGGCCGCGCTGTCGCCGTCCGCGCCGTCGCTGCCGATGGGCGCTGCGGCCGTGCCCGTGTCCTGACGGTTTCCGAGGAGATATCCCAAAACGCCGAGCCCGAGTGTGCCAGCGACGCTCCCGAGCACGCCCCGGCGGCCGCTGCTGACGTCCTGCCCGTCGTCCGCCCGGGTGCCGGCCGCGAGCTCGCCGGCGGCGACGACCGCACCCGTGCCGACGCCCGCGCCGAGCGCGGGTACGGGAGCCATCGTCACGACGAACGCGGCCACCCATCCGAGCGCCGCCGTGAGCCAGACCGCGATCATCGAGGCGTCCCGCCGGCCGACGTCGAGCGCCCGGCCGACGACGAGCGCCGTCAGGGTGGTCGCGGCGAGCAGGCCGACCGCGAGCCCGATAGCCGTAACGAGGTTGAGCAGGTCGCCGAGTTCGCCGAAGGTCGTGATCGCGAAGGTGACGACCGCGCCCGGCATGGTCTGTGAGGTGAACGTCGCGATGGGCGCGACGACGAACGCCGGGGTGAACCCGGCGATGGCATAGGAGCCGGCGACGCCCGCGACGCCCGCGAGCAGGGCGACGAGCACCAGTAACACTGCGCTCCGGAGTCGCGTCGTGGTAGTATCGAAGACCATGATGAGTGGATGATCGCTCGGGGCTCGGTGGGCCGCCCGTCGCCGGACCGCGCGAGCGGCGCGGCCGGTGACGGGCGGCCCGACCGAACTCGTGTGCTCTCCAGTAGGACCAGCGGACGGATAGGGCTTTGCCGAACTTCCACCGAACTCCGGCTAGATTCCGGATCGGTTCGGGCGCAGTTCCGGTCGCTCGGTTCGGGCGCGTCCCCGGGCGACCGCTTTCGCGCCGTCGTTACATCCGTTCGCTCTCGCCCACAGCCCTGCCGCTGTGGCGCTTCCGTCCGTCGTCGGTGACGGCCATCACCTCTCGTTGGATCGAGCGACCGGGAGCGCGACCCGTACCCTACAGCGCGCCCAGCAGGACGGCGAGTAGCCCCTTCCCCGTGTGGAGGCGGTTCTCGGCCTGTTCGAAGGCCAGCGAGCGCTCGCTCTCCAGTATCTCGTCGGTGATCTCCCCGCCCCGACGGGCGGGCAGGCAGTGCATGACCGCCGTCCCCGGATCGAGGAGCGCCTCGTTCACCTGAAAGCCGCCCGCCTCGAAGGCGGCACGCTTTCGCTCTCGGTCGTCCTCCTCGCCCATGCTCACCCACACGTCGGTGTAGACGACGTCCGCGCCGGCGGCCGCCGCCCGGGGGTCGTCGGTCGTCGCGGGCGCGGTGCCGATCTCGCCTGCCCGTTCGAGCACGTCCCCGCCGAGCCCGTACCCCGGGGGCGTCGCCACCGTGCAGTCGAGCCCGACCCGCGCCGCGCCGAGGGCAAAGGAGCGCGCGACGTTGTTGCCGTCGCCGATCCACGCGACCGAGGCGTCGAACCCTGCGTGCTCGCGGATCGTCAGCAGATCGGCGAGCGCCTGACAGGGGTGGGCATCGTCGGTGAGCCCGTTGATCACGGGCACGCTCGCGTGTGCGGCGAGTTCGTCGAGCGCGGCGTGGTCGAACAGCCGTGCCACGATGCAGTCGACGTACCGCGAGAGCGTCCGTGCGGTGTCGCGCAGCGGTTCGCGCTCGCCGAGCCCGACGTCGTCGGGGCCCAGAAATATCGCGTGCCCGCCGAGCTGGGTCATCCCGGTCTCGAAGGAGACCCGTGTGCGGGTGGAGGGCTTCTCGAAGACCATCCCGAGGGTCCGCTCGGGGAGCACGGCGTGGCGCTCGCCCCCCTCCAGTTGGCGCTCGAACGCGGCGGCCCCGTCGAGTACTGCTTCGAACTCGGCGGCCGAGAGGTCGTCGATAGCGAGGAAGTGGCGGGGCACGGCTGATCTACCCATCGGCCTCCGTGAGCGTCGCTGCCACGTCGGTCAGGACAGCCACCGAGCGGTCGAATTCGTCGAGCGCGAGGCGCTCGTTCGGCGCGTGGTCGAGTTCGGAGTCGCCCGGCCCGTAGGTGACCATCGGGCAGTCCCACGCGTCCGCGTAGAGGTTCATGTCGCTCGTGCCGGTCTTTCTCAGGGGGCGTGGCTCGCCACCTGCCCGGCGGATCGCGGCGCGGAACGCCCGCGCGACCGGCGTCCGCGGACTCCCCATCGTCGGCTCGATCGCGTCGTGCCAGCCGACGGTGCCGCCGTTCAGCTCGCCGTCGGCCAGCTCCCGGACCTCCTCGGTCGTGAGAGCGGGCGGCACGCGGAACTGCACCTCCATCGTGGCCTCCACGGAGAGCCCGTCCGCGCTCGGGCCGCCGTCGAAGGCGACCGGCTTGGGCGTGACGCGCTCGAAGACGGGCGTCCACTCCTCGGCCCCGCCCTCGAAGACCGCCCTCACCCGATTCCACCACTCCAGGGCGTCCTGGATGGCGTTGTTCCCGGGGCGCGAGGAGTGACCCGACTCGCTGGTGGCGACGTAGGTCCCCGAGAGCAGCCCCCGGTAGCCCAGCGTGAGGCCGTCCCAGCCGCTGGGCTCTCCGTTGACGACCGCGCCGGGAGCCGAACGGGTTTCGACGAGGTGGCGCGCACCCGCCGAGTCGGTCTCCTCGCGGACGACGCCCGCGAAGCTCGCGCCCGTCTCCACCGCCGCCGCGGCCAGCGCCGCCAGCGGGCCGGTCGCGTCCACGCTGCCCCGGCCCCACAGCGTCTCGTCGCCGTCCTCCCGTTCCACTCGTACCGGGATCTCGCCCGGCACGGTGTCGACGTGGGAGGTCAGGAGGACGGCGTCGTCGGCCGGCGCGCGGACGTTTCCTGCTTCGTCGAGCCACGCCTCGCGGCCGTGGGCCGCGAAGAACTCCGCGAGCCGCTCGGCGCACGCCCGCTCCTCGCCGCTCGGCGACGGGATCGAGACGAGATCGACGAGCAGCTCGCGTACCGTCCCGGCCGTGACGGTCGCGGTCGTCGGGGCGTCGCCCGCCGATCCGGCGTCGTTCGCCGTCCGCTCCGGTCCGCTCACTGTGACGCCTCCCCTGTCAGCGCCGCCGCGAGCGCGTCGACGGCGCGGTCGGCCTCGTCCTCGCCGATCACCAGCGGCGGGAGCAGCCTGACGACCGACCGGCCGGCGGGCAGCGCGAGCATCCCGTGCTCGATTGCGAGGTCGCGCAGGACGCGGTTCGCGCCGCGTTTGACCTCGATGCCGAGCATCAGCCCCGAGCCGCGGATCTCCCGGGCCACGTCGCCGAGTGCTGCTGCCAGCTCCGTGGCGAGATACGCGCCCATCTCGGCCGCGTGAGAGGGGACGTCCTCGGCAGCGATCGTTTCGAGCGTCGCGTCGGCGGCCGCACAGACGACCGGCCCACCACTAAAGGTCGAGCCGTGGTCGCCCGCTCCCTCGGCGATCCACTCCCGACAGAGCGTCGCCCCGATCGGGAGACCGTTCGCGAGCCCCTTCGCCGTCGTGAGCACGTCCGGCACGACGTCGTGAGCGTCCGCCGCCCAGAGCGTCCCCGTGCGACCCAGCCCGGTCTGGATCTCGTCTATCACCATCGCCGCGCCGTGCTGGGCGGTCCGCTCGCGCACGGCCTGGAGATACTCGGTCGAGGCGGGGTTGACCCCGCCCTCGCCCTGGAGGGGTTCGACGATGACCGCCGCCGTCTCCCCGTCGACCGCCTCGGCCATCGCCTCGCTGTCCCCGTAGGGGACGAACTCGACGCCGCCGATCAGCGGCTCGAATCCTTCCCTGTACTGCTGTTTCCACGTCGTCGCCAGCGCGCCCATCGTGCGGCCGTGAAAGCCCTGCATCGTCGCCACGATCTTCTCTCGACCGGTGGCGCTCCGGGCGAACTTCAGTGCCGCTTCGTTGGCTTCCGTCCCCGAGTTACAGAGCCACACCTTCGAGACGTCCCCCGGAGCCGTGGCGGCGAGCCGGTCGTACAGCCGATCGCGCGCGTCGACCGGGTAGGAGGCCTGCACGTAGGTCAGCCGTTCGAGCTGGTCGGTGGCGGCCCCGACCACGTCCGGGTGGCCGTGACCGAGCGGACAGACCGCGTAGCTCGCCCCGAAGTCGAGGTACTCGGTGCCGTCCGCGCCGTAGAGGAGCGCGCCCTCGCCGCGCTCGATCCGGATCGGCTTCTCCGAGAAGACGAACCCGCTCATCGCGCGCTTTCCCTCGCTTCGCTCGCAGCTGTCTCGTGGCTCGCGTGAGTCATGCGTCGCTCTCCGTGGCCTCGTTCGCGGTCGTCTCGTCGCCCTCGCTCGTCGCTCCACTGCTGTCCGCGTCCGCGCCTGCGCCTTCGCTCGCGCTCCCGGCATCGACGAGCGCGCTCGGCTCGATCCGCGTTCCGCCGTCGTCGAGCGCGGCCCGCACCGGCCGTTCACCGCCTGCGTCCGCGACGACGACCGCCCGCGCACCCCCATCGATGGCCTCCCGGGCGGCCATCACCTTCCGGGTCATGAACCCCTCTGCGGCGGCCTCGACGCGCTCGAACTCGGCCGGCGTCTCCGCTCGCTCGATGACCGTCGCCGGGTCGTCGGGGTCGGCGAGGATCCCGGGAACGTCCGTCAACACGACGAGCGTCGCCCCGAGCGCGCCCGCCACCGCGGCGGCCGCCCGGTCGGCGTCGGCGTTCACGGGCGTCCCGTCCGCGGCGAGCATCGGCAGCGTCACCACCGGCGTGTACCCACCGTCGAGCAGCGTCGCCAGCAGCTCCGCGTCGACGCGCTCGATCGTTCCCGAATGGTCGCCCCGCCGGATCTTCCGCTTGCCGTCCTCGATCACTCGCACGGCCGACTTCCGCGAGCCCGTCAGGAGACCGCCGTCGACCCCCGAGAGCCCGATCGCGTCCGCGCCCGCCGCCCGCAGGCCGGCGACGAGGTCGGTGTTCAGCCCGCCGAACACCATCTCGAAGATCTCCATGGTTCGCTCGTCGGTGAACCGGCCCACGACGCCCGCGGGCGTCTCGACGTACTCGGGGGTCTCCCCGAGCGCTTCGAGGTGGTCGTCGACCGCGGTCGAACCCCCGTGGACGACCACGACCTGCTCGCCCTCGGCGACGAGCGCCGCGACGTCCGCGAGCGCGCCGCCCGGCTCGACCGCGCGCGCCCCGCCGATCTTCACGACGACCGTCACCGTCGCCCTCCCGTTCTCGTGGCCGTTGTCATCGTCGCGTCCCGGCCGCTCGCTCCCTCGTCCATGCTACGGTGCACCCACGGGGTGTAGCCCCTGAAAGTCGAGCCCGGCGCGCTCGTCGAAGCCCAGTGCGACGTTCGCGGCGTGGACGGCCTGTCCCGCCGAACCCTTCATCATGTTGTCTATCGCGGAGAACACCACCACTCGCTCGTTTCGGGGGTCGACCTCGAAGCCGACCTCCGCGTCGTTCGTGCCCGCGACGGCTTTCGGCTCGGGGTAGCGGTACACCCCCGAGCCGCCCGCGACGAGCCGGACGAACGGCTCGTCCTCGTAGCTCTCCCGATAGACACCCCACAGGTCGCTCTTTCCCACGGGCTCGTCGGGAAAGACGTGACAGGTCGCGGCGGCCCCCCGGATCATGTCCACCGCGTGGGCGCTGAACGACACCGAACAGCCGAACTCGGCCTCGATCTCGGCCTCGTGGCGGTGGCCCGTCGGTGCGTACGGTCTGACGACGCCCGAACGCTCGGGGTGTGACGATGCGTTCCCGCCGCCCGCGCCCCCCTCCGAGGAGCCCACCTTGACGTCGACGACGACGTGCTCGCTCCCGTCGAGCACCCCGGCGTCGAACAGCGGCGCGAGCCCCACGATGGCGGCCGTGGCGTTACAGCCGCCCGCCGCGATCAGGTTCGCGCCCGGGAGCTCCTCGCGGTGTAGTTCGGGCAGCGCGTACACCGACTCCTCCAGGAGCGCCGGCCGGTCGTGGCCGTCGTACCACTTCTCGTACTCTTCTTCACTACCCAGCCGGAAGTCCGCGCTCAGGTCGACCACGAGGTCGGCCGCCTCGCGGAACCCATCCACGTGGGCCATCGAGACGCCGTGGGGCGTCGCGGCGAACAGGACGTCGACGGGCTCGAGGTCGTCGGGCTCCGAGAAGCGGAGGTCCAGCGCCCGCAGGTTCGGGTGGACGGACCCCACGGTTCTGTTCGCGTACTCGCGGCTCGTCGCCTGCGTCACCTCGAACTCCGGGTGGGAGCTCAGAAGACGCACCAGTTCGCCGCCGGTGAACCCGCTCGCACCGACGACCGACGCCGTGTGCGTCACGGCGCGCGCACCTCGGCCGTTTCGGTATCGCCGTCCCCGCCCTCGCCCCCGTTCGCGTTCGCGTCCGCGGCGACGGCTTCGAGCCAGTCGACCACCCGCGCGGGCACGTCGACGGCCGCGGCCTCGTGCAGCGTCTTGAACTCGACGGTGTGGTTGACTTCGTGGACGGTGTAGCCCGTTTCGGTCTCCATCAGGTCCACGCCGAGGAGACCGCCGTCGACCGCCGCGCTCGCCCGCTCTACGAGGTCGCGCGCCGCCTCGTCGAGTTCGAACTCCCGGGTGCTGGCCCCCTGGGCCGCGTTCGTCAGCCAGTGTTCCCCCGAGCGGACCATCGCCGCGACCGGTTCGCCGTCCGTGGCGAGCACCCTGATGTCCCGGTCGGGCTTGGCGACGAACTCCTGAACGTAGAAGACCTTGTGTTCGTAGTGGCCCAGCGTCGCCTTGTGTTCGAGGATGGCCTCGGCGGCGCTCCGGGAGTCGATCTTCGCCATCAGCCGGCCCCACGAGCCGATCACGGGCTTGAGCACACAGGGGTACCCGAACCGCTCGATGCTTTCGAGGGCACTGTCGGTCGTAAAGGCCACCTCCGTCGCGGGCGTCGGCACGTCCGCCGCGGCGAGCGCGAGGCTGTTCTTTACCTTGTCGGCACACGTCTCGGCCGTGGCCGCGCTGTTCACGACCGGAATCCCGTAGTGGTCGGCGAACAGCGTCGCGTACCGGCTCCGGCTGGTCGCCAGACACCGATCGACGAGGAGGTCGGCGTCCGCGAACGGTTCGGGGGGCGAATCGAGCCCGAAGCGCTGCTCGCGGACGTCGATCTTCGCCACCTCGTGGCCGCGCTCGCGGAGCTCGGCGAGCAGCAGCTTCTCGTCCGCGCGGATCCGCGAGTACAGGACGCCGACCCGCATCACTCCCCCCAGTCCTCTTCGAGCTCCGGGGCCGTCTCGAGGGCGGGTGGATCGGCCCCGACGACCTCCAGCTCCGCGCCGCAGGTGCCACAGTCGACGATCTCTCCGGCCTCGGCGTCGTCGTGCAGGGTCAGCTCGGCCCCGCACTCGGGACAGTCCGTCATCGGCTCACCCTCCCTCGGGAATCGGCTTAAACCCTTCGAACTTGTTCGAAAAATTACTTGATCGTGGACGCCGCTCTCGGCGGCGAGGGCGGGCGTCCGGCGCGGTTCCGCGAGTCGGTATCGCGGTGGCAATACGAATCCCCCCTCGCGGGGGCGGCGGCTCAGCCATAGGTGCTCACCGCCCGGTCGAGCCGCTCGGTCGCCGCCGCGAGCCCCTCGCGGCGCGCCTCGATCCAGTCGGCGTCGGCCTCGATTCCGGCCTCGGCGTCGGTCAGGAACTCGCGGACGGCCTCGGAGGCCGGCCCGCCCCTCGAATCGCGGCTCGCCACGCTCTCTCCGGGGTCGAGCGCCGCTTCGACCGCCTCGCGGGGGACGCGCTCGGCGAGCGGCCCGCCGAGGACCTCCCGCGCGGCCGCGTCGAGCGCCGCGTAGCTCGTGGCGACGTCGCCGTTCGCCTCGCCTCTCCCCTCGACGGCGCGATCCGGGGCAGCGTCGCCACCGCTCGCCCTGTCCGCGATGGCTTCGGCCGCGTGCGCGACCACTTCGTGGGCCGTCCGGAACGGCGTGCCGTGTGCGGCGAGCAGGTCGGCGACGCCCGTGGCGGTCCCGAAGCCCTCGCCGGCCGCCGCGGCCAGCGCGTCCCCGTTCCACTCCGCCGTCGAGACCGCGCCCGCGGTGACCTCGGCGGCCGCCGTCGTGGCGTCGACGGTCCGCCAGACGTGGGGCGTCGCACGCTGGAGGTCGCGGTTGTAGGCGCGCGGGAGCCCCTTGAGCGTCGTCAGCAGTCCGTTCAGGCCCGCGCTCGCGTCGCCAGCGCGGGCGCGGACGAGTTCGAGGCTGTCGGGGTTTTTTTTCTGGGGCATGATCGAGGAGGTCGAAGCGTAGTCGTCGTCGATCTCCACGTACCCGTCCGCCGCGAACTCGATCAGGTCGGTCGCGAGTCCCGAGAGCGTCGTCGCGGCGGTCGCTGCCGCGCCCGCAGCCTCGATGAGGAAATCGCGCGCCGAG
This sequence comes from Halobacteriales archaeon QS_4_69_34, assembly GCA_003021045.1. Taxonomy (GTDB): domain Archaea; phylum Halobacteriota; class Halobacteria; order Halobacteriales; family Halococcaceae; genus PXRN01. Next base: position 91,780 of record PXRN01000030.1, read on the forward strand.
ACCGCGTCCGTCGCGTTTTCCACGACGCCCTCGAAGCCGAGCAGCCCGGCGGTCCGCTCGCGGTCGATATCGAAGGGTGTGCCCGCGAACGCCGCCGCGCCCAGCGGCGAGCGGTTCGTCCGGCCGTAAGCCCCGCGCAGCCGCGCCGTATCGCGGGCGAGCGCACCCCCGTAGGAGCACAGCCAGTGTGCGACCGTGGTCGGCTGGGCGGGCTGGCGGTGCGTGTAGCCGGGCATCGTCGTCGAGCGGTGCTCGGCCGCGACGTCCGCGAGCACCCCCCGAAGCTCGATCGTCGCCGCGGCGGCGTCGAGCAGGTCCGCCCGGAGTCGGTGGCGGATGCAGGCCGCGACCTCGTCGTTGCGGCTCCGGGCGGTGTGCATCCGGCCGCCCTCGGGGCCAACGCGCTCGATCACGGCCGTCTCGATCGCCGCGTGGACGTCCTCGCCCTCGGGCAGCGCCGCGAAGCCGGCCGCCTCGATCTCCCCAAGGGCGTCGAGGATCGCTCCCGTGCTCTCCGCGTCGACGATCCCCTGCTCTTCGAGCATCACGACGTGGGCGCGGTCGACCGCGAGGTCGGCCTCGAAGATCCGTTCGTCGGTCGTCGTCGCGTCGTCGTGCATCGAGGACAGAAAGGCGCGGGCCGGGCCGCCGCTGAACCGTTCCCGTCGAACGACGTCGCTTCCCTCCTCGGTCATCTCAGGCGTCCCCGCTCCCGTCGACTCCGCCGACGTCGGTCGTCGCGCCGTCCACGCCGTCCACGCCGGCCGCGCCGGCCGCGCCGCCATCGGCGACGGTCGCGGTTCGATCGGCGTCGACGTTCCGCGCGACCCGCTTGGCCAGCCGGGACTGGAAGCCGTGGTACTTCGCCACCCCCGTGGCGTCGGCCTGTGTGATACCCCCATCGACGTCCTCGGTATCGAAGGAGGCCGCCTCGGCGGCGTACACCGCGTGGGGGCTCTCCCGGCCGACCACGCGGGCGTTCCCGCCTTCGAGCTTCACGGTCGCCGTGCCGGTGACGCGCTCCTGGGTGCTCTCGACGAACCCCTCCAGGGCGTCGACCAGCGGCGCGTTCAGCAGGCCCTCGTAAGCCTTCTCCGCCCAGCGCTGGTCGACCCGCTTTTTGAACGAGCGCTCCTCGGCCGTGAGGACGAGCGCTTCGAGCCCTTCGTGGGCCGTCAGTAGTACGGTGGCCGCGGGATGCTCGTAGTTTTCCCGAACTTTGAGCCCGAGCAGTCGGTCCTCCATCACGTCCGAGCGACCGATACCGTGCGTGCCGGCGCGCTCGTTGAGCGCCTCGATCAACTCGACAGGCTCGGTCGCCTCGCCGTCGACGGACACGGGTCGCCCGGCTTCGAAGCCGATCTCGACGAGTTCGTCCTCGCCCGCCGTCCCGGGCGCGCGAGTCCACTCGTAGATGTCCTCCGGTGGGACGTACCCGGGGGCTTCGAGTTCGCTGCCCTCGATCGCGCGGCTCCAGAGGTTGGTGTCGATGCTCCAGTCGCCCCCGCTACCGCCCTCGACGGGGAGGTCGCGCTCGGCGGCATAGGCCTGCTCGAACTCCCGCGTGAGCCCGAGCTCGCGTACGGGCGCGATCACGTCGCGGTCGGAGTCGCGCCAGACTGCCTCGAAGCGGAGCTGGTCGTTGCCCTTGCCGGTGCAGCCGTGAGCGAGCGCCGTGCAGTCCTGCTCGCGGGCGACGTCGAGGATCGCCGCCGCGATCACGGGTCGGGCCAAGGCCGTGCCGAGGGGATAGCCCTGGTAGGTGGCGTTCGCCTGCACCGCGTCGAGACACGTCTCGGCGAAGGCCTCGCGGGCGTCGACGACGTGGTGTTCCAGATCGAGCGCCGCGGCGGTCTCCTCGGCCTCGGCGAACTCTCCGTGGGGTTGACCGACGTCGACGGTGACGCCGATCACTTCCCCGTAGCCGTACTCCTCTTCGAGTAGCGGGACACAGACGGTCGTGTCGAGCCCGCCCGAGAAGGCGAGCGCGACGCGGCCGCCGTCCGGGTTTGTGTCGGTGTGAGCGTTCGCGTCGATGGGTGTGTCCGGTGTCATCTGGTGGATCGTGTGGTCGGCAGGTGTCGGTGTCGCGTGACTGGGTTCGGTGGTCGCTTCGTCCGGCGAGTCACGACTGGAGACCGGGAGCGAATCGGATCGGTCGGGGGAAGTGGTGAGTGTGGGCCTAGGAACGGCCCGGTCGCGCTCGCGGGAGAAGGGCGGCGGACGCACGGCTCGCGGTCGCTTGCGAGCCGATGGGTGGCGTCCGCGTCATGCACCCGCCCGTAGCCGAGGTGGCCTATTAAACGCTTCCGGGACGGCAATACCTGCGCGGCCCCGTTCGTCGGCGAGGGAGAGAACAGACGAGCGGGAGCGGGATCGCCGGCGTGGTCAGGGGATGGAGCCGTCGACGCGGTTGCAGCCGGGGCGGTGGCGCGCGATCCGCGCGCCGCTGCCCGTGCGCGTTCGCGTGAGGGATGACTGAGCGAGGGCCTGCGGTGCGGTCTCCCGTGTATATCGGCGCTTGCCCTCGTCGCTTCGTCCCGGCCGGTATACTCCCATTAGAGGGCATACCGGTCCGGGAGGCATGGCTCGTAACGGGGGACAGGAGCCGTGTTCGCTCGCGGATCGCAAGGTGAGCGCACGACGCGAGACGAGTGCACGACGCGGAGGGCGTCGTGCGCGTGTTCGTCCTCGTGCCACCACTCGGCCACCGTTCGGCCACCGCTCGGCGGCAGTCGACGGTCCGGTTTCGGCTGCTCTCGATCTCGACTGTCCTCGATCCCGATCACCCGCGGACGGTGATCGTCCCGACCATGCCGGTCCTCTCGTGGGGGATACAGAAGTACCGGTACTCGCCGGGGACCTCGAAGGTGTGCTCGTAGGTCGTCCCGCTCTCGACCGCGCCGCGCTCGCCGCCCATCGACGACCACGCCTCGCGGGCCGCTTCCTCCGAGTCGAACCCGCCGGCGGCGAAGTACGCGGCCCCCTCGGGGAGCGCCCCCTCGTAGGCCGTCACGGTGTGGGTGCGGCTGCCGGTGTTCTTCCAGATGACGGTTTCGCCGACCTCGATCGCGCCCTCCTGGGGGTACGCTTCGGGGAGGAACGCGTCCGAGCTCATGCCGACGTCGTACTCGCCCGCGGGCTCGCCCCCGACGCCGAAACAGCCCGCGAGCCCGGCCGCCGAGAGACCTCCCGTGGCCGCGAGGAACGCGCGCCGGTTCATGCTCGACGATCGGGCTCCGATAGCCATAGATTCCGCGATTCCGGAACGAGCCGGGCGTTCGACCGGCACGGCGACGCCGGACCATGTGCAAGCGGGGAAAACAGGAGAGAGGAGGGGCGGAGAGGGGGAAAGAACGGCTACCGCGGAGAGAACAAACACGTAAGGGGGCGCTCCGCGAGCGGAAAGCGTGCATCCCCGCGCCATCGCACGCCTCGGGCCCGCCGACGGCGTCACGGTCGCCAACGGTGTCCTCGGCTTCCTCGCGGCGGCCGCCGCGACGGTCGATCCCGCGCTGTCCGCCCGGCTGCTCCTGCTGGCGGCGGTCGCCGACGGGCTCGACGGCGTGCTCGCCGAGCGGTGGGGCACCACGCCGGTCGGCGAGTTCCTCGACTCGCTCTCGGACGCCATCTCCTTCGGGGTCGCGCCCGCGCTGTTCGTCCTCGGCGCGGCCCGCGCCGAGATCGAGCGTCCCCTTCTCGTTCCCGAGCCCGCGGCGCTCGTGCTCGCGGTTCCCGGGCTGTTCGTCGCGCTGGCGGTCGTTCGGCTGGGACTCTACACGGCCTACGACGTCGGGCGCGGGGTCACCGAGGGCGTCCAGACCACGCTCGCGGCGACGCTGCTCGCGGCCGCCTACCTCGCCGGCGTCCGATCGCCGACCGTCCTGCTGGGCGCAACGCTCGTCCTCTCGGGGCTGATGGTCGCGCCCCTCGGCTATCCCGACCTCCGGGCGCGCGACACGCTGGCGATGGGAAGCGTGCAGGCGCTGGCGATCGTCGCTCCCGCTGCCCTCGCGCGGTTGTTCCCGCGTGCGCTGTTCGTCGCCGGGCTGGCCTACCTCGCGCTCGCGCCGCGGTACTACCCGCGAGCCGGCGAAGGGAAACGCACTTAGCCGACAGCGCCGGAATCGGAGCCATGAGCAACGGGGACGACGAGCCCGCGCCCGCGGAGGAGGGGTCCGACGAACCCGCGTCCGACGAACCCGCGTCCGACAAAGGGGAGAGCACCGAGCCCGCGCCCGAGGAGCCCGAGAGCGACGACTCGAAGACGGACACGGCGGCCAGCGAAGAAGCCGACGAAGAGGGAGCTAACGGGGAGGAGACGGCGATCGAGAACACCGACGAGCACACGGTCGAGACCCTCGAGGACAGGCTGGACTCGACCGCCGAGGAGGTCGAGCAGGCAGGGACGGAGGCGGAACTCGACCGAGCGGAGACGGCGCTCGACGAGATCGAGGCCGACATCGACGCGGCCGACCTGCCCGAGCCCGAAGCGGACGACGAGGAGGCCGACGACCCCCGCGAGGAGCTCGAATCGCGGCTCGCGGAGCTCCGGACCACCGTCGAGGAGAAACGCGGTCCCTACGCCGCGGACGTCATCGAGGAAATCGAGAGCGCCGCGGGGACCATCGAGGACACCCGCTGGACCGAGCGGGGCGAACAGGAGGTCGCCGCGGCCGTCTCGACGTTCCTCGATTCGGCCGGCGACGCGCTCGGCGAATCCTTTGCCGCCGAGAGCGACGCTCACGAGGAGCTCCGCGCGGCGCTGGAGGCGGTGATCGAGACCGTCGAGACTGCCGACCTCGATCCCGACGAGGACGAAGCGACGATCGCGGCGCTGTTCGAGGCCAGCGAGGAGCTCACACGGGACATCGACGACGCGGAGGCGTGGGACGACCTGACGGTGCGCGAGAAACTCGACGCCGAGGGCTTCTACGACGTGCTCACGCCCGAGAACCGCAGGGACTTCCCCCCGGAGTGGAACGCGATCAAGCTCTACGAGCGCCAGGGCGACCCCGAGCCGATCCTCCGGGGACTGGAGATGTTCGGTTCGGACTTCATGGAAGAGCACTGTCTCGACGCGCTCGCGCGCATGGGCGCACCCGAGGCGTTCGAGGTGATGCACGAGCGCGCAGAGAAGCGCAACACGCCCGCTATCCGCGTGCTCGGGAAGATCGGCGACGAGCGCGCCGTCGACACCCTCCACGAGTACGTCGCGGGCGAGGACGACCCGAAGCTCCAGCAGGCCACCCTCAAGGCGCTCGGCGAGATCGGTTCGAGGGAGTCGACGCAGGCGGTCGCCGACCGGCTCGTCGCCGACAACGAGGAGGTCAGGAGCCGCGCGGCGCGCGCGCTCGGGCTGATCGGCGATACGCGAGCCATCGAGCCACTCGGGGCCGTGCTGGGCGGGGACGAGGAGCGCGAGGACGGACTGGAGGAGGACGACTCCGACCGGGTGCGCGCGAGCGCGGCGTGGGCGCTCGGGCAGATCGGTACCGAGCACGCGCTGGAGGTGGCGAGCGAGCACACGGACGACCGGTCGTACCTCGTGCAGGCCGAGTCGGAGACGGCCGCCGCGGCGCTCGAGGACGGAGCAGCGAGCGGGGACGCCACGACCGACGGGGACGCGGACGGCGGCGGTGGGACGGCGGAGTCGACGGGCTGAATCGACATGGGCGGGCAGCCGGGATCGAAAACGAGACGCTCACGCCCGCGGCGAGGCCTCGTCGAGCGGCGGAATCACGGAAACCGACGCGACGGCCCCTGGGAGCCGGGATCGACGTCGGAGCGGGCGTCGCCGTCCCTGTGGCGATGATCGCCGCACTGGGTCGCCGGTGTGCGGTTCGCGGCTGGCGGGCCGGACGAGAGTTTAAATCCGAGAGCGCGACCACCCCGAGACGTGTCGCGCACGGCCGTCGCGCTCGCACTTGCGTTCCTCGCTGCGCTCGTGTTCGTCGCGCCGGCGGGTGCGGCGTCGCAGTCGACTGGGCTGGGCGCTACTCCTGTGAACGGCACACACCCGGACGAGACGACCCCGGACGGCCCCCACGTCGCGGCGGTCTTCCCGAACCCGGTCGCCGCCGAGGACGCCGGCGAGCACGTCGTCCTCGCGTTCCCGCGGGCGAGCAACCTCACCGGCTGGACGCTGACCGACGGCGAGAGCACCCTCTCGCTACCGAACGCGACCGTCTCGGGTCGCGTCGCCGTCACGAGCGAGCCGAACGCTACGCGCAACCTGACCGACGCCGACCTCCTCGTGTCGAACGACTCGCTCGGGCTCGCCAACGGCGGCGACGAGGTCCGACTACTCGACGGTGACCGGCTCGTCGACGAGGTGACCTACGGGGACGCGCCCGACGGCGAGGTGGGCCGACGGACGGATGAGGCGCTCGCGTGGCGACCGCTCGGGGCGACGGACGTCCCGGTGGTGCGGACCACCCCCTCGAACGTGCGGACGTTCGTCCTGCCCGACGCGCCCGCCGTCGCCGTCGAGACGCTGCGCGGGGCCGACGACCGAATCCTGCTCGCCGGCTACTCCTTTGGCTCCGAGCGGGTCGCACGCGTCCTCGAACGGGCCGCGAGCCGGGGCGTCGAGGTCCGGATACTGCTCGACGACGCCCCCGTGGGCGGCATCACCGCCCGACAGGCCCGCACCCTCGACTCGCTCTCGTCGAGCGGCGTCGAGGTGGAGGTGCTGGGCGGCGAGCGCGCGCGGTACGACTACCACCATCCCAAGTCAAAAACCCTTCCGGAGGGATCTACGCTCGACTCTCACCATGAGTGCTTTTAACACGGCCCGGCGCAACGGTCGCCCATGCACAGAAAGAGGTTTCTCGTTATTCTTGTGCTTATCGGGTTGCTGGCCCTCGCGGGTTGTAGTGCCGAGACGGGTGCGAACGCGACGGACACCGAACAGCCGACTACCACGGAGGAAGCGACACCCACAACTGAGAGCACCATAACCGACGCCAGCACGACGACCGGGACAGACTCCGAGGGGGACGTCACCGTTACCGATACCTCGGACCCGGACGGTGACGGGAGCTACGCGACGTTCGCCCTCGAAGTTCGGGCCAATACTACGCTCAGAAACGCCGACGGCGAGGGAGAGCCGGGAGAACCGTACTACGTAGTTCACGTCAATGGCGAGCGCGCTACTCAGACGGGCGAGGTCGAACGCGGCTCCCCGACGACGACCACTATTCCGATGAACGCCTCGGTGCTCGGGGCCTTCGAGGCGGGCGAGCTGAACGTCTCGGTGACGCTCACCGACCGTGACATAGCGTTTGACGACCAAATCCGAACGTGGTCCGTACTGGTTCCCTATGGTCCCGCTCCTACTCCGACGCCGACCGAGGCACCGACACCCACGCCTACCGCCGAGTCGACGCCAACTCCTACTGAGACAGCGACACCAACCGAGACGGCGACACCTACCCCGACTGAGACAGCAACACCGACGGCCACCCCGACACCGACACCTGAGCCCACACAGGTCGCACGGGGACCGGATACCGGAACCGAGTGGACGGTCGAAGTCACCCGCGTCGTGGACGGCGATACGATGGAAGTGCGCTTCCCGAACGGAGAGACGGACACCCTCCGACTTTTGGGAGTGGACACGCCAGAGACGAGCCTGAGTGACGTGAGCCCCGAGGAGTTCGAGGGCATCCCCGACTCGACGGCGGGACGGGACCACCTGTTCAATTGGGCTGAGCGTGCCAGTAGCTTCGCTACCGACGAACTCGAAGGCGAGACGGTTCGGATCGAGACGGACCCACAAGCCGATCGGCGCGGGAGCTTCGGACGGCTGTTGACCTACATCTATCTCGACGGAGAGAACTTCAATCAGCGGCTACTGAGCGAGGGCTACGCCCGGCTATACGAGAGTTCGTTCTCGCTACGGAGCGACTTCGAGAGCGCCGAGGCCACCGCTCAGCGGAACAACGTCGGACTGTGGGACTTCGAGGGCGATAGCTCGACGCCGACCCCGACGGCTGAAGCCTCCAATAGTGAGAATGGAGTAGATGTACCCCCGCCACCCGCGGATGGAGATTACGACTGTAGTAGCTTCGACACTCAGGCACAGGCTCAGGCCGTCTTGGAAGGCACGTCGGGCGACCCCCACCGACTCGACGGCGACGGGAACGGCGTGGCCTGTGAATCGCTCCCCTGAGCGTCACCAATTAGAAAGTAATCATATCACAGATGTGGTCGTCAAACAGTACGTACCATGCGACTCAGTAGCTCACCAGCACGATGGGTGGCCCTCGCTGTGGTCGCCGGCGTGCTCGTGGCGGCGGCCCTGAGCGTGGGGCCGCTCGGAGCGGTCGGAGCACAGAGTAGTGGCGGAATCGGTATCACCGACATTCAGGCGGATGCACCGGGCGAAGAGAGCGAAAACCTCAGAAACGAGACTGTAACCATAACTAACGGACTTGATACGTCCGTTGATCTCATGGGCTACACTCTCGACTACGGGTTCAACGAACAGACATTCCTTTTCGAGGAGTCCTTGGTCCTTGAGTCCGGAGATAGCGTCACGGTACAAACCGGCGGTGAGAAGGGTGAAGTCACCTCCACAAACACCTCCTCAGGCACGATGTTTACCATTCAAGCCGGGTTCGACTCGCCTGTTCTGAACAACGACGGTGAGACCGTTACACTCCGGAATGTCGACGGCAATGTTGAGGATCAGGTGTCCTACGGTGATGCGAGTACGGGCGGAACTACGACGGTAGCGACTGAAGCCCCTGAGACAGCTAACAGAACAGGGCCACAGACCCCGGTCGGTAGCCCTAACGAGAATGTAACACCGGGGACGGCTGATCCAGTCCAAGAACAGAACGAGACGACCGAGGACGACACCGACACGACGACTGAGAAAGACACGACCACCTCGGAAGACGGCGGAGCAACCACGATGGAAGCCCCAAGCGACGGCGGCGCTGACAGTGACGATGGTGCTGATGGGAAGGCAAAGGACACGGACGCGCCAAGTGACGGCGCTGATGGGAAAGCCAAGCAAGACAGCGAGGATGGCGGTAGTGACGGAAAAGCCAAACAGGACGGCGAGGACAGAGCGGCCGACGACGGCGATGGGAAGGCCAAGCAACCCAGCGACGGAGCGGACGGCGGCAACGGGAAGGCGAAACTGAGCTAATCCTTTCCAGCTCTCCTAACGTTTTTATCTGATAACGGGACCACCGCGTTTCATGCCGGAACATCCCCTATGCTCCGAGTGTGAACGTCGAGCCGACGCCGCTCTCGTGGTCGAAGCCCTCGCACAGCTGGCTGGCCCCGAAGTCGAGACGCCCCGTGACCGTCGAGCGTGGAAACTGATCAGCGTTATCGCCGACGCTCACGGAACGAGCCCGAGCGAGTTACTCCGGGATGCTCCGTAGCTCTGAGAGCGTGTTTGTAGCCGCCCTACTCTCCAGAAGTATCTTCCAAGCTTTTCCCGTCCTTGAGCTCCTGACGGCGCTCGCCTGACTCGTCGCTGTCTGGAACTGGAGGAGCTAGTCCCTCATCGGTTTCGGAGGCGTCCGTATCGACGTCAACCTGTTCATCACTTCGCGCTCCCGCTGGCCCGCCTACTCCAGCATCCGGCTGTGCATCGTCGTTGTCGCTTTCTCCGTTATTGTCGTCCGTGTAAGTAGTGGGATCAGGACCGTTTTCAGGAGCCTCAGCGGCGACCTCGGCGGTCATATCTGTTCGCCCGGGCTGGGTGTCAGCTTCGGGCGGTGGGCCTTCAGTAGAGCTCTCATTATTCTCGATCTCGTGGCGGTCGCCCTCCTCGTACACCACCCGATCACCGACAACGATCGGTTCACCGATTTCGTTGCTCAGGCGTCGAAGCGTAGTCTCGTGATTCTCTTCAGGTTTAGACTCGTTAGCCATGACCGACCCATCGAACGCGAAGGGGCTTATCTCCGTTGCCGGGATGTGCATCGTTTGGTGCACCTGTGAACCGAGAACTGTGTTCCTGTGGTTCACACTCATCTCTGACGAGGCTCCAGCACTCTTCATAGCGAGGAGCGGTGCTATCTGACAGAAAAATGACCCTGAAAGATAAGGAGGACCGGTGGTAGGGGCGGGTATGGCTGTGACCCTCAACGAGCTGGATGCCTATCTCTTCGAGTGTGCGAACATCATTCGGAACACCGTCGACAAGACTGACTACAAGGATTACATTCTCCCGCTGGTTTTCTACAAGACCATCTCCGACACGTATCAGGATCAGTACGAGCAACGGCTGGAGGAGTACGGTGACGAGGAGATCGCCAAGCGACCCGCCTTCTACGACTTCGTCGTCCCGGAGGAATACACCTGGGAGAGGCTACGGAGCCAGAGCAAGAACGTCGACGAGTTCATCAATGAGGCTTTCAACGCGCTCGCTGAAGCCAACGAAGGCAAGCTGGAGGGGGTCCTTCGAGCGGACTACGTTGCGGCCAGCTCGCTTGATGATCAGACGCTCGCCAAACTCATTGAGCATCTGAGTACAGAGAATCTCTCGATTGAGCGTGTCCCGCCGGACATCCTCGGCGAGGCGTACATGGACCTCATCCGGCACTTCGCTAGTGAGGAAGGTCGAGACGGTGGAGAGTTCTTCACCCCACCACGAATCGTTCGTCTCGCGGTTCGGTTGCTCGCGCCCTTCGAGAACGGCGATCGGTTCCACGATCCCGCCTGTGGCTCTGGGGGGATGCTCGTCGAGTCCGCCTACCACTACCGCGACGAACAGGACGGCGACTATGACAAGCTCACCTTCACCGGTCAGGAGCTGAACCCGGACATTTACGCGATGGCGAAGATCAACCTCTTCGTCCACGGGCTCAACGGGGACATCCGACATGGCAATTCACTCGGCGACCCACAGTTCGAGGCGAACGGTCAGCTCGATCAGTTCGACTACGTGCTCGCCAACTTCCCGTTCTCGGCAAACTGGCCCAAGGAAGATCTCCAGGACGATCCGTGGAACCGCTTCGACTGGGCGGAGAAGCTCCCACGGGCTGACCGTGGCGACTATGCGTTCATCATGCATATGGTCGCCCAACTGGACCAGGAGGGTCAGGCGGCGATCGTCATCCCCCATGGAGTGCTGTTCCGGAAGCACGAGAGCAAGTATCGAGAGCCGATGATCGAGAACGATCTTGTCGAGGCGATCATCGGGTTGCCCGAGAACCTCTTCCAGAACAACTCGATTCCAAGCGCGATCCTCGTGCTGAATCGAGACAAGCCCGCTGAGCGTGAGAGACAGGTCCAGTTCATCCACGCGGCTGACGAGGCATTCTACCGGGAGCTGAGCAATCAGAACGAGCTGACCGACGAAGGGATCGACCACATCGTTGAGAACTTTCACGACTGGACGACTGAGGAACGTGTCAGTCGAACGGTGTCAGCGGAGGAGATCCGCGAGAATGACTACAATCTGAACATCGCGCTGTACGTGGACACGACCGAACCCGAGGAGGATATCGACGTGCGCGAGGAGTTGGCGACGTTGCGGGAGCTACAGGCCGAGCGCGATGAGATTGAGGCGAGGATGACCCAGCACATGGAGGCGTTGAACTATGAGTGAGGAACAGACCTTGGAGAGCTTTTCGAGAGATGGGTTAGAAGAGGCACAAGAAGAAACAGACGGATGGACTCGCCGTTCTATCGCTGAGGTTAGTGAATGGACAAGTGCGGGTGGCACCCCTCAGACTTCAAATGCGGATTATTGGAACGGGAGCATTCCATGGGTCCAAACAGGAGAACTTACGAAACGTCGCATCTCTACTACTGAAAAGCACATAACCGAGGCGGGTTTAAAAGAGTCTACAGCCGAGAAATTCCCAGCGGGAACTCTATTAATAGGGATGTACGGAGAGCCGACTGTAGGCGAGTCGGCCCTACTCGATATAGAAGCAACAACCAATCAGGCTTGTTGTGCGGTCTTCCCTGACATGGATGTCGTCAATGGCGGGTTTCTACACCAAATGTTACAATATGAGAAACCACGGCTCTATTCTCTTCGGGCGGGGACAGGACAGAAAAATATACGCCAAGGTATCATTCGCAAGTTTGAGATAGGCATTCCGCCACTAGAAGAACAGCACAAAATTGCCAGCGTACTCTATACGGTAGATCAGATAATTCGAACAACGGAAGAAATCATCGAACAAACACAGAGAGTGAAGGGTGGACTAATACAAAAATTCTATTCAAGGGGCTACTACGATTACGAGGAGTGGCAAGAGGTCGACAAACAGGACGCCTGTATGATGGTGCGTACAGAGAAGATACCTCTGGAATGGGACATCAAGGAACTGGACGAAATTTCTCATATCAAGACCGGTCATACCCCATCAACATCTGTTGATGAATATTGGGATGGAGAGATTCCTTGGATAGACATCCATGACCTCACACAGCTAGAAAAAACAGAGATACATACAACGGATGATACGATAACGAAGGAAGGCCTAGAAAACTCAGGCGCAAAGCTCTTGCCAAGAGATACGCTTGTCGTTTGTCGCACAGGGGCTATTGGAGCTACCGCTATCTTGGGGGCTGAAATGGCTACCGACCAGGATCAGGTCACGTTCGAATGTGACGAAAGCGTGATCCTCCCTCAATATCTCATGTTTCTTGTTGAGTACGCAACTCCCCAACTTGAACGTCTATCAGCGGGTAGCACCCACGATAAGGTTCAATTGCATTTCTTCTCTGATCTATATATTCCATTGCCAGGCATCGGTGAACAAAAGAAAATAGTCGATGCGCTTGGATCAGTCGAGAACACCATTCTTGCAAACAAGGACCAGCTCGACAACCTCCGGCTCCTGAAAGGTGGTCTCATGCAAGACCTTCTCTCAGGCGAGGTCCGCACCCCCGGCAAGGGTGTCGAGGTCGTTGAGGACGTGCTTGAACATGGCTGACGTACTTCCACGCGAACAGGGCGTCGAACGATCGATCCTCCAATGGCTTGATGATCTTGGCTGGGAGACCTACGGTCAGGACGGCGAGTGGGGTGCGACGATCCTTGACCGAGAGTACGGCCGCACTACCAGCGAGGTCATCTACTGGGAGATTCTCCGCGAACAAGTCATCGCCATCAATGAGGACCTAACCGAAGACAATGCCGATTCGTTCCTCAACTCGCTTCGACGTGACCTTGATCAAGACGACCTGATGGACGGCAACCAAGCCTTCCACACCCTTCTCCGCACAGGCAAGAAGTTCGATGTCAAACACGAGAACAACGGTACGACGAAACCGACGTACATCGACCTGATCGACTTCGAGAGCCCAGAAAACAACCGTCTGATCGCCGCCAATCAGTTCCGCGTCTCGCGTACCTACTCGATCCGGCCCGACGTTACCCTGTTCGTCAACGGCATCCCACTGGTCCAGTTCGAATTGAAGTCGCTGGCCCAGGACAACGACTACTACGACGCTATTAGCGATCTTCAGAGCTACGAGGAGCGCGCCCCTCGGCTGTTCATTCCGTGCCTGTTCAATGTTGCCGCCGACACCACGGAACTCCGCTACGGTGCTGTGGGAGCCGAGACAGGGTTCTACGAGCCGTGGTCGGATGCCCCACCCGAGCACGAGGACGAGATCTCGATGAGACAGGCGGTCGGAGCACTCTGTAATCCGGCGACAGTGCTGGACATCCTCGATAACTACGTCTTCTATGAGCAAGCCGCGGGCGGCGAGGTGAAGATCATCCCTCGTCATATGCAATACTACGCCTGTCAGCGCATCCTCGAACGAGTTCGCACGGGTGAACACAAACGGGGGTTGATCTGGCACACTCAGGGGAGTGGCAAGTCCTACACGATGCTGTACGCCGCGAAGAATCTCCTTGAACAGGACGTTATCGGTTCCCCTCAGGTCTTCATCATCGTAGACACAGACAAGCTCGCGTCCCAGATGGCGGATAATCTCAGCAACATTGGCTTCGAGCGATCCACCGTCGCTGGAAGTATCGAGCACCTTCAGGACCTCATCGAAGAGGGTCAGAGCCAACTCGTCCTTACGACGATCCAGAAGTTCCGTGACGTCGAGCCCGACACCGCGGGCAACGACGACATCGTGGTGATGAGCGACGAGGCTCATCGATTCATGGAGAAAGATCTCGGTAGTCGCCTCGACGCCGCGATACCCCATGCCTACCAGTTTGGATTTACCGGCACACCCGTCCACGAGGGCGAGAGCGAACTCGATCGCAACACCTTCAGGGAGTTCAATCCAGAAGGAGAAGAGTTCCTACACCGCTACTCAATCAAGGAAGGCATCGACGACGAGCTGATCCTCCCCGTATTCTTCACGCTCTGGCACGACGTCGAGTGGGACATCGACGAGGATGCGATGGACGCCGAGTTCGAACAGTCGTTCCGCGACCTCTCCACCGAGGAGAAGCTGGAGGTGATTCTGGAATCGTTCACGAGTACGGAACTTGCGGAGCTTCGCTCGCGGGTCGAAGCCTACGTGGAGAAGATCAATGAGCACTTCGACGAGAACGTAGACGCCAACGGCTGGAAGGGGATGGTGGTCACCCCCAGCCGAGAGGCCGCCGCGCTCTACGGCGGACTCCTCCTCGATTCACGACCCGAAGAAGAGGTTGACGTACTCTACACGGCCACGGGTGACGACTCGGAGCGGCTTCGACAGTTCCACACGACCAACGAAGAGCGCAACAAGATCGTCCGGCGGTTCCGCGAAGAGGACGAACCCAAGCTCCTCGTGGTCCACAATATGCTCCTGACAGGGTTCGACGCACCGGTACTGAAGACGATGTATCTCGACCGGAGTCTCAAGAATCACACTCTCCTCCAGGCCATCGCTCGAACGAACCGACCCGCCGATGGGAAGAGCAACGGTGAGATCGTCGACTTCCAAGGTGTATTTCGGAACATCGACGACGCACTGGAGTACGACAGCGAGACGAAGGCGTTCGCCGCCCGCGACAAGGACGAACTCTTCGACGACGTCGAAACGCAACTCGAAGCGCTAGAAGAGATCTTTGAGGGCATCCCCCGCGACGACGCCCAGGAGACCATCCAGGCGTGTCTCGCTCGCGTCAGCAAGCACCCCGAGAAGCGCGAGTTCAAGCGGGGCTACCGTCGCCTTCAGGACCTCTACGAAAGCATCTCCCCGGACAGACGACTGATCGAGAGCGGCATCCAACGACGATATCAGTGGCTCAGTCATGTATCGGTCGCATTTCGGCGGAACAACAACCGCGAGGAAAACCCCGAGGACGAGATGCGCGAGAAAACCAAGCGCATCATCGAAGAGAACGTCGATATCGCCCAGATCAAAGACCAGTTCCCAGTCTACAAGATCAGCGATGAACACCTCGAAGCTGTCGACGAGATGGACGAGCCGGCCGCTCAAGCGACGTCAATCGCTCATGCCACCCAAGACCACCTCCGACCTCGTGTCGACCAGAACCCGCGCTACAAGCGTTTGAGCGAACGTGTGACCGACATCGTGAGTCGCTGGCAAAACGGCGATATGAGCGACCCTGATGCGGTGGAGCGACTAGAGCGTCTGGAGCGAGAGGCTATCGAGCTGGAGTCCGAAGCGGAGGAGCGCGGGATGAGCGACACCGAGTTCGCGGTCTACTCCGAACTCGTCGACGGACACGAGGAGCTGATCGACGACGAAGCTGAAGCCGAGACGTTGGCCCACGATCTCATCCAAGGCTTTGAGTCGGAGATCGATACCAGCTTCAAAGGCTGGAAGACGAACGAGGGGGCGATCGACCACATCGAAGTCATGATCATAGACGTACTAGTAAAAGAGCACGATCGAGCGGACTTGGTGAAAGCCGAAGACTTCATCGAGAACGTCCGTAGCTATCTCATCGAGAATCATGAGTAGCGATCAGCGGCGCGTGGATGTCGGAACAGACTCTATCGAGTTTCAGGTGGCGCGAAGTGCGGAGGCGACAGAGCCTCGGATCGACGTGAGCATCCACGAGATCCAGGTCGTCATCCCGGAAGCGAGCGACACCGACCCAGAGACGCTCCTCGTAGAGAACAGCCGATGGGTGCTGGAGAAGAAACGAAAGTACGACGACTATCGTGAGATGGCCCCAGAGCGGTCGTTCGAGCCCGGCGAGACGTTTCTCTATCTCGGCGAGGAGCGCAAACTCGTCGTCGAACCGCGACCCGAGAACACCGTAGCTGACGACACCATTCGACTCCGACAGAGCGCTGTCTCCCGCTCCTCGGTCAAGCGTGTCCTGAGGAACTTCTATCGGACTCGTGCCCGCGAGCACCTGACGGAATGTGCTGTTCACTACGCGGCGGAGATGGGCGTCGAATACGACCAGCTCCAGTTACGCAACCAGCGTACCCGATGGGGGAGTTGCTCGACGAACGGCACCTTGAGCTTCAACTGGCGACTGTCCATGGCTCCACCGAAGGTAATTGACTACGTTACAGTCCACGAGCTCGCCCATCTACGCGAGCCAAATCACACTCAAACGTTCTGGTCACTTGTCGCCGACCACGGCCCGGAGTATCAGGCACACGCCAACTGGCTGGAGGAACACAGCGCCCAGCTGATCTTCTCGGATGAGGATCTCTAACCGAACATCTCATAAATAGTAGTTCAACAGAGTTGCTCTGATGTAATCAACAGTCTCTGAGTCGATCTCAAAATATGGTGCCTCAATAACCGCTTTATTTCCGAAGAATTCAACTGAGGCGTTCCTATCCTCGCTTCGTAATAATACACTAACATTGAACCGCTTTTCTTCTATCCAGTCATCCAAACTTAAGCCATTTTCCAGTGGACGAATGACAAACTGACCAGAGCTTGCACGACCCGGCAAATGATGTGTGAAAGACTTCTCTATGAGCCTCACAAATGCGCTAAGGTTGATAACGGACGCTTCCAGTTTATTGAACGGGAACTCGAAGTCGATCGTGCAACCCACTTCCGATATAGGGGCGTCTCTTGCTGATTGGTACTGATTTGAACGAATTGCATCTACATCAGAAATGAGTGAAAACTCCAACTCGTAATACCCTCGATCATCTATGTATTCAGCTGACGCATAGAGCGTTTCTCCCTCATCGTCTACATTGAGTTCGCTGAATTCAACACGGTTTTCACTTAGATTCTCACAATAATCTAAGATTGAGTTTATGTCGTCGCTCATTTCCGTGTTGAACACCTCTCCAGTCAACACGTAGCTGAATTGAAACTCGGCTCTTATCGGATCAAATCTAGTTTGGAAGATCCTCCATCTTTTTGAAATCCTTGAATAAAACGAAGAAAAAATCCTTTTATTCATCAATTTTCCTAGAACAGTGTCGACCACTTTTGCTATGGACCAGAGAGCAATGGCTAGTAGAATACCGGCGAACGTTTGCTGAGAGAGTACCGATTCTAAAAGTGTCATTCTGTATAGGTCATGTTTCGTCTTCTTCAGTAGCTTCCGTATAGATTGTTCCATCGCCCCAGATGCTTAGCACCGACGAATCTTGCTCACGTTGGATATGAGGAATCACGTAGTTTTTAAGCAATCCCATGTAGCGGGAGAGAGTTACTTTTGAATAACTTCTAATTAATCCGTCTCTTGAGACACTAAGTACCTTGCTTTCTCCAGGAATCCAGTCCTCAGTTTGCATCATATGATTCTGAATACGGCCACGAGAAGACTGTCGATCGTATTCATCACCTCCTTCAAAACCATACCCGCGCATACGGAGACTGGTGAGTTCAGGTTCCGGGAAATCGCCAAACTCTGTATCCATGAGATTAGCACTAAGGGCCCTACGAATAGCTTCAATAGCATCTGGTCTCAATCTAGTTTCTCTGATTGCCGGACCCAGCACATCAGATTCGTCTCTGAGCACAGAAGCAATATTTTCAGCCACCTCACGAGCACATAAAAACTCAATATAATGGTGACTCTGGAATTGGAATATGATGAAATTCGCACGGGTCGTTCCCAATATGAGTATCTCTTGGCCCTGATATTCAACAGTATAGGGTTCATCTAAAACAGCCGTTCCAAACAGTAGTGTATTCCCACGATCATTGATCAATTCAATACTCTGGAACACAATTGTTTTGGTTATTTCTCCGTCTTGAATGAATATATCTGGGACATAGACCGATCCTAAATCCATGTCCTCGCTAACACTCCGATAAAACGTTCTGTCTTGGAGTTGCCCCCGAAGTTGCTGATAATCAACATCATAATCAGAAGGTATATTCAACCAGAACAGCTTTCCACTAAATTGGCCCTCAGCCATTAACCGATCAGAGGATGAAGCACTTGCCCCCGCCATAATCAAACTGAAACTACACGCAAGGGGATGAGTATCTTTGTTTTGGAGTGAAAGTGAAACGAGTTACCGATCATCGGTAAGAAATGTAAATAATTTTGTTTGATGGGGTGTGGCTTGTTCAATGCACAACCATCACCTCAGACCCACTCTTTGTATCTCACTCTCCTAGTGCTTCCAACAGTAGCTCGCCGTTCTCGGTCAACTCATACATCTTCCTTCCACGCCCCTCTTCTTGTTCTTCTTCTACCTTGATCATGCCCTCCTCCCGAAGTTCGTCGAGGTGGGTGTAAATTCCGCCGTGTGAGAGGTTCAGCTCATCAGCAATCGCGTACCCGTGAGCGGGTCCTTCGTCCCTCAGCTCGCGGAGGATGCCCAGCTTCGTTTCTCCGATGAGGCTCATCTGAGCCGGATGTTCTGGGGCATTAGGTGAAAGCAATGCAACAGAAAAACTGTCCGGTCAAGGAGATAGACCGGTTCGAAAAACCTAACACTATGTGGAACCTAGACACAGGGGTGCGCATCTTCGACTTCAACCAGGGTGGCGACCTTCCGAGTACGGTCGAGTACAGCCGTCAGGACATCGAAAACGAATCAACCCTCGAAGACTGGCTTCACACGAACCCGGAAGTGCTCCTTGACGAGCCCCTGTTCGTCTTCGGCCGTCAGTATTCGGTCGAGACTGGGATTCCCGACCTCCTCGCGCTCGACCAGTACGGGAACGTGGTCGTGTTCGAGCTGAAGAAAGGCGAGAGTGGGACTGGAAGCGCCAGTGAGGAGACGATCATGTCCCAGCCTCAGAATTACTCTCAATCACTTCACGCCTACTCCTACAGCCAATTGAACGACATCTACCAGACCTACCGAGACTACATCAAGGACGGACAGTGGAAGGTTTCGGAGAGCGCCATCCCCGCCGAGGACCTCCAGGATGCTCATACACAGGTGTTCGGGACCACGCTGAAGCCAACCGAGTTCAATCTCGAACAGCGAATCGTCATCGTCGCTGAGGAGATCTCCTCTCAGACCCAGCGGAACGCCCAGTATCTACTCGACCAGGGCTTAAACATCCAATGCGTGGAAATTCAGTACTTCACGTCGGGACTCAGCGATGAACCTGTTCTGGCTACCTCCATGCCTGTGGATTACGGTCTCAGCCGGGTAAGGCCCAGCCGACACAGCAACCCAGTATACGAGAACGAGAATAGACGTATCGCTGAGTACGCTTCCCCTGAGATTCAGGAGATCACAGAGACCAACTCGCTCTCTGAAGCGTTCCCTACTGGCTTCGATCTTCGACAGCCAAAACTTGAGTCGCAACATCCGGACCATCCTACGGCCGTGCTGTACAGCATTCGGGTGAAGCCAGAGGGAGAGCAAGGACGAATCAGAATTTCTATAGATATTCACAACGACGAAGAAGCGCTGGAGACCATTCGCGGCCGTATGAGGGAGTTCGAGAAACGCGACTTCATCTCCAGTGGTCTCGATAAAAACCGAGTCATTTACGACGAGTGGTCTATCGATGGCACAGAATCGATGAAGAACAACGAGATCCTGGAGGAGATCGCCGATCGCTATGTGGAGCTCGTAGAGCTCGGTCATGAGGTGTTTTCTGAGCACAATCACGGGAGTTCAGTTGTCGAGACCAGCCAGTCGTAACCAGATAGGCCGTCGGGACGGGGCGGCGTCCGGGTCGGGCTATCTGTGTCCCGAGTGTCTGACGGCCAGCGTGGGGAGGGGTGGTGTGGGGCGCTGTGACCACCAGGCATCGGCGCGCTTGGGTGTTATCGCCTGTTCGGACTCTCTCGTGCCTGTCCACGGGGGGATGCCTGGCGGCAACCCGATCTAACCCCTACAACCCCCACACTCGACATGGGAAGACCGGGTTGAACGGGTCCGGTTATCCCAAGCCCTCAGGGTGTATGCCCCCTGAATGCCTGAAAATTCGTTCTGGCCCGCATGGTGGGGGGAGGTGGGGTTCCCTCAGTCGAGTGGGGGGTAGGTCTGGGAGCTTTTCTAAAAGGGAACCCCCTATCAGTTGTGCCGTAACCTTTCCAGTTGGCGCTCGGCTTGAGCCGTCTTGGATCGAGCCGATCGGCGTCCCGACGATCCCCTTCGGACGCTCCCCAAGACGGGCGTCAAGACGGATTTGTTCTCGCGGTCGGTGAAGTCCTGATGAGCCGCCAGAGCGGCCGCATCTACCATGTCGTCGTCCATGTCCGAAGGGGCCGAATACTGGGGATGGCCACGACTCGTGACCGAATACTCGAAGGCTTCGAGCTCTCGCTGTAGTTGGCCAGCGTCGCTCGCAACCTCGATTTCTCCCTGTTCCATCGTGGCCGCGAGGTTCTCGATGAGCTCGCGCTTTCGACCGCCAGAGAACGAAACTCCTTCGACTGTCAACCCTGATTCTCGCCGGAGGTCTTCGGTTATCTTGTTGTCTCTCGTGGCGTCTACGCGGACCGTGTTCGGCGCATACCGATCGGCCACCCCCTCGATCATCCCCTGTATCTCTCGCCACGAGACGGCCTGTGTACGTCGCGTATCGGCGACTCTCCCCACGGCGTCGAGCACCACGACGGCGGTGTACGCCTCGTGACGGGCAAAGTCGACCCCGATCGAGAACGGCGACTCTCCCTCGTAGCCGTCCATCGAGTAGCTCCCGATCGAAATCTCGGGGAAGACCGAACCCCCATCCTGTTGCCACTCCGCGAGATACTCTTGCTCGAAGATTCGGGTCGGGAGCTCCCCCTTCGCCGCCTCAACCTCGCTGTCCGGCACGAACGGATTGACGAACGTCGTCGCATGAGACGACCAATACCCCCCTACCGATTCATCCTGTCCCTTTCGGAAAACGTCGTGAAACCAGTTCTTGCTTTTCGGCGTCGAGAGAATCACGGCGTCACCGATCGGCTTGTCGCTTAGGGTAGGTCGAACGTACTCATGCCATACGCCCGAAGGAATGGAGGCCGCTTCATCCAGTACACAATGAGCCACCCCACCACCCTTGAGCGTCTTCGGCCGATCGGCGGACTTGAAGACGACCACGCTCCCGTTTATGAACTGTACTTCCCTCGGGGCCGATCGCTTCGGGTCCCCATCCAGTAGCACCTCGGGGACGATTTCTACCAGTCGGTCGAACCCGTAATCGTTCGACTGGGTGTAACTCGGCGACACCCACCAACACGTCGAGTCGGGATTCTCGACAGCGAAGACAAAGAGGTCAATCAGGGCGGCCTCATTTTTGCCCGATCGGCGACCCCAACAGAGAACCCGGAACCGTTCGTCTCGATCGAGGAACTTCCGCTGTTCGTCGTGCGGTTCCCATTTCAGTTCGACGTTCACTATTCGTCCTCGCCGTCGAACGTCACGCGAACCGCGTCAGTCTCGGACTGGATAGCGAGCTTGTCGGGTTCCTTCCGCTGTTCTCCCGTATCCTGTAACCACTCCATCCAGTCCATCGTGGCGTCGAAAGCCGCCTTGCTCGCACGCCAGTCGTCGGCCTCTTGTAGATCGGCCAGAACGCTCTCAAAGACAGCGCGCGCCGTCAACCGGGCGTCGTCGCCGATGTTCTCCCCGACGTACTCGGCGAGCTTTTCCATGTCACAACAGACTTGCGCCGGATCGACACCGTACCGACGCGCCTCTTGAGCCTGATTAACGGCGTGCGGGCTCCCCGCATCGAGCACAGTACGGAGTAGATCGGCCCGCCGTTCGTCCGGTGTGTACTCGGTCGCCGGCTTGTCCTCGGGGACATTCACCGAACGATAGTCAGAGTCCACCATTGTGATTCGTTGCGAATATCTAACATTCCATTCCTTATCAGATTTCCGACCATAGACCCATCCAGAACAGGCTGTGTTAACATTGAACCGCACACGGAACCCCCACAGACGCCACTCTCGCCCTCCCGTGGCCCGCCAGCCATCTACCAGATCGGCTCGACTCACCCACCCTCAAAAGTCTGACACCAGCCGCGAGCGGTCGCCGCCGAACCTTATGTAACAAGCCGGCCGGGGTTGGGGACGGGATGTTACACAAGGCGTCTCTCACCGACCGGAACCCCCATGCCGCTGGATTACCAACGATTTGACATGGTAATCGCGGATTCGAGCGGCGGAGGAACGACCGTCGGAGAGACGATGATCATTGGCGATGTTGAACTGGAAGGCGTGACGATGGCGGAGCAATCGGGCGGCCAGAACGCCCCGACCAAGAAGACGGAGAAAGGTTACGACTACACCAGTTCAACGGGGAGAGAGTCACTACAGGCCACATTCGAGGTTACTCTCAACCCCGTGAAATTGACCCGTCTGGCCGCTCTCCGCAACGAACAGGAACCGATCATGGTTTCCATCGGCATCGTCTCGTTCCCGAAGGCCACCATCGACGACATTCGTATTCGTGACGAAGCCGAGATCAAATCGCACTACGACGTTCAGATTGACGTGCGCGAGGTCCGCGAAGCGCTCACGGGCGCGGCCACCCTTCAAGTCGAAACCGAGAATCCGCTCTCCCGAGAAAACGCGAGCGTTGAGAGCCAAGAAGGGACGACGAGCACCACCCGATCAGGCGGCGGTTCCGAAGCGAGCCTGTCGAGAGACACAAAGAAGACGGAGACAAAGGGAGGCCCCGAGCCGGGACTCGACGCCGCCGTGAACGGCTACGCGGACGCTATCGGCGACTGGCTGGCCGATCCGATCGAGGATGCTGGTAACGCGATCGAAGACGCCAACTAACCCCTTCGTCTCAGACGGAGTCGCAAGACAGCGAACCTCGCCGACCCGAGTCGCCGAGTCCTTCGCAGGAGAGTCCCGAGCAGTCGAGTCCTGAGCTTCCCTGGAAGCACCTCGCCGACCGACACGGGGCTCGGGAGCAACCAGGCATCCTCCCCCCCGAGCAAGTGCGTTCTCACCCGTCTCGGACTCTATACTACCCGTTCACACTCGGGAGGGGGGGCTGGATGCCTGGTTGTCGCCCGGTATAGTGGCGTTTTCGAGGGTCTTAGCTGTCCTTTCAGCATTCGCGCGCGAGAGCGTGGTAGTCCCCTCATGATCGTCAACTACACAGGGTGGCAACCAGGCATCCTCCCCCCCCGAGTGTGAGGGGCTACCACGGTTGACCATCTTGGTGCGAGAGCGTTTTCAGGCGATAGGAGTCCTCTCTACGATTACACGCAAGCGAGGGGGCTGGATGCCTGGTTGCTACCTCGTGAGGCCCCCGGCCGATCATGTGGTACGTTAACAACGTCGGTTCTGGCGAACGGGGTACGTATTGGATTACTATACGTGGGGGGTTCGCCAGCTCCGACCCTGTTAACACGACTCATGATCTAAGTCCACCACCCCGGGCGCGAACGTCTCTGAAAGACTAACATCTTCCCACTCGACAGTCGAGCCGAACCGGTGGCGGTTCACAATCCCCTTGTCGGCGAAGCGATTCAGGTGGTGCCGAGTGTTCTGTTCGGAGAGAACGGCATCGTCGGCTATCTTCGCCGTGGTCGCCGAGCCGAGTGTTTCGAGGGCGTTCATGACGCGGCGCTCGCCGTCGCCACGGACCCGCTCGACGCCCGGAACTTGGTGGTCAACGAACCCCTCGGGTGTCGCGTCAGTGGCCACGTACACAGTGGCTCGGTCGTCGGGGTCGTCCGGGTTGCGTGCCCATCGGCCGACGGCCTGTGCAACGTGACTCTCCCGGACGCTGGCGAGTGCATCGGCGGCCTGTTCAGCGTCGGGTCCGACGAACCCCCTTCCCTTCGACCGTCGGATACCGTCGTCACAGTGTCGGTCGTGGTCACATCCGTCGCCGTCGCACCGGCTACAGACGTTCGTCTCGGGTTGTGCATCCAGCTTCAACTCCGCGACTATATCCAGAATGTAGTCGTCTCCGGCGTCGATGCATCCGTGCACGAAGCCGACGCTCTCCCCCTCGAAAGCGTTGTTCGATTTTTCCTCCCCGTAGTGCATCAGCCGCTCAGGACTCTGCCGCTCGGGACTCCCCGAGTCAGACCCCCCGATACCGACTTCGCTCAGTATCCGATCAACGTCCCCTTCCCATGTCTTCGGGCAAATCACGGTGCGGAAGTTCTCGCCGTGGCGCTCGCGGAGAGACTGGATTAGCGCTTTCGTTCCGCGTTCGGTGAAATACTGTCCATCCCTCCCGGCCGGTCGGGTGGCGTCCCCGATCTGTACGACCGTTAGGCCTCGTTCGTTTTTCCGCCACGCGTGGCTCTCCGTGCGGTCTAAGACGGACGCTCTTCGGAAGCACATTGTTGGTGAGTCAGAGCACCTCTCGAAGAGCGTGTTCGAGTGCTTCTCTCCCTGGTTTGCGGAAGAGTTGGCGGCGTAG
>PXRN01000031.1 GCA_003021045.1 Halobacteriales archaeon QS_4_69_34
TCGATCGGTCGGCTCCCGCCGGTCGTCCGGTGTGTTCCAGACGAACGCCTCGTCGGGTTCGTCCTCGGCCGGCGGGGCCGACCGCCCCTCGCCCTCGCCCTCGCCGGAGTCCATTACCGTCGCTAGTCCGTGCGGTCGTTTCAACCTTGTCTTCCGCTGGTCGGTCCCGTCGGCTCGTCGTCCCGCGGACGGTCGCCCGCGCTCTCCCCGGCACGCTTTTGTTCCGCCCCGCGAACAGAGCGAGACGTGCCGCTCCCGTCGCCGGCGCGGATCGTGGGCGAGCTCGCCAGCCGCGGCTACAACGCCGAGCGCGAGGCGGTCACGCTGCTGGCGGGCGCCCCCGACCCGGAGGCGGCGCTCGCGCGCGCCGTCGAGACCGCTCCCGAGGGGACGCTCGCGCTCTCGGCCGAGCACGCCCGACGGGTCGTCGACGAGGAGGCGGGACGGACGCCGACCCCGGCGTCACCCGCCGACGAACCCGCCACCGCCGTGGACTCCACCACCGCTGATGACCCCCCTGCTACCCCCTCTGTTTCGAGTGGAGATCACGCCGCCAGACCCGGAACGAACGGCCGCGTTCCACCTGAAACGAAGGGGTCGGACGGGACCACCGAACCCGGGACTCGGTCGGCCGATTCCGGTGTCCGATCGGTCGAAATCGCGGGCGACGTCACCGGCCGGAGCACGGGTACGGGCGAGTACGCCGACTTCGTGGCGACCTTCCGTGACCGCTACGAGCGCCTCGCCGGCCTCCTGCGCTCGCGGGTCACCCACCGCCCGACGGAGGCGGTGCGCGCGATGGCCGGGGGCAGCGACGCCGCGATCGTGGGGATGGTTTCGGACGTTCGGTCGACCGCGGGCGGCCACTGGCTGGTCGAACTCGAGGACACCACCGGGGTGTTCCCCTGTCTCGTCCTGAACGATCGGGAGCTCGCGGGCGTCGTCGACGAACTCCTCTTGGACGAGGTGGTCGCCGTCGAGGGGACGCTCGCGGGCGACGGCGGCCTGCTGTTCGTCGACGACCTCCACTTTCCCGACGTCCCGCGAACCCGCCGGCCCTCGACCGCCGACCGGCACGTCCGCGCGGCGCTCGTCAGCGACATCCACGTCGGCAGCCAGGAGTTCCGCGCCGACGCGTGGTCGGCCTTCGCCGATTGGCTCCACACCCGGGAGGCCGAAGCGGTCGAGTACCTCCTGATCGCCGGGGACATGGTCGAGGGCATCGGGGTCTATCCCGATCAGGACGAGGAGCTCGACGTCCTCGACGTTTACGCCCAGTACGAGCGCTTCGCCGAGCACCTGCAGGAGGTGCCGGGCGACATGGAGATCGTCATGATCCCTGGCAATCACGACGCGGTCCGCCTCGCGGAGCCCCAGCCGGGCTTCGACGAGGAGCTTCGGGGGATCATGTCGGCCCACGACGCCCGCATCGTCGGCAACCCCTCGACGGTCACGATCGAGGGCGTCTCGATCCTCATGTACCACGGCGTCAGCTTAGACGAGGTGATCGCCGAGGTGGGCGCGGCGAGCTACGATGCTCCCCACGAGGCGATGTACCGCCTCCTGAGAAAGCGCCACGTCGCGCCCCAGTACGGCGGTCACACCCGCATCGCGCCTGAGCACCGGGACTACCTGGTGATCGAGGAGGTCCCCGACGTGTTCCACACGGGCCACGTCCACAAGCTCGGCTACGGGAGCTACCACGGCGTGCTCTCGATCAACTCGGGCTGCTGGCAGGACCAGACGAGCTTCCAGAAGAGCGTCAACATCGACCCCGACGTGGGCTACGCGCCGATCGTCGATCTCGACACGCTCGATCTGACGATCCAGAAGTTCGCTTAAAGAGACGTCACAGGAGTTCGAAGGGCGGGGAACCGGACAATCATTTCACTACTAGTAGATATTCACAAACTTCTCGGTCGTTCCTCTCGATCGGTGGGTCCCCGGGACAACTCCAGGTGGTTAGTCTGAGAGTAATCCAAAGCACCACCGAAGGAAACGATAAGTCGGACAGGCTTGAACAGGCTGTGCAGGAGATGTTCAACGAGCGCATTCAGGAGGTATACAATCTCCTTGACTTCGATGAACCGTTCGAGAACATCCAGCTCGACCAGAATTTCAACATCAAGATTTACCGCCGATTCCAGGGACAGACCGAGGAGGACACTATCGACACGCTGAGTCGCAGCGAGAAGGAGACGGTGGGACTGGTACTCATGCTTGCGAGTCGGGACGCCTACTGCGACGACTTCCCGTTTTTCATCGCGGACGAAACCTCGTTCTACGACACGGCACGACTGACACGCATTATGGAGTATATCAGCGAACGGGTGCCGTACACGGTGATCACCACATTGGCCTCGGCTGACGAGCAGTCGGACCTGTCGGTCGAACACGACCTCACCTCTGTCAGCCCGTAGGACGCATGGACGCCGGCGAACCGCCCGAACCAGGGATCGAACGAACTACGAATCGAGCCGGAATTTCACGGTCCATGTGCCGTCGGAGGGCGGGCCGGGTCCCACCTCCCGAAGCCGGCCTCGCTCGCGGCGCGCTCGAGCTCTCTACGGCCGTCCTCGTCGCAGGCGACGTCAGTCGCCATGGGGGGGCCTCAGCCCTTGCGACCCCGAGATACATCCGCTCGCTTCGGCGGCGAGTTCGTTCACGAACCCGTCTGTGACGGTTCCGACGACGTAGTTGACGTGTTCGACGCGCGGGGAGACGAGAGCCCAGGGATACGCGTGGCTCTACTGTGGGAGGGTTCCGTTCACCCACCGGTTGTCGGTGAGTTCGAGCGCTCGCGTGCGCGCGGTGGTCGAGACGGCGGCGGCGATCCACTGCTCGCCGTGGAACGGGTGCGTATCGTCGCTCAGGACGATCAGCGGACGGTCCGCACGGGAACCCGTTTCGAACGGGTCGGACGCCCAGACGACGCCCCCTCGACTGATGGCCGGGGCGTCAGCCATCGTCGTCGCTGCCCATGTCTCCCGTGTGATACTCCTGGACGGGCGTGGCGTCCCTCACCCACGCCTCTCGGTCGAACGGCTCGTCCTCTCCGGCGGCGAGACCCTCCAGCAGGGCGTGTACGTCGTAGGCGTCGCGGAGCCGCTCGTGGTCGTCGGTGACGGTCCAGTAGTGCCCGCGGTGGCGGACGAGACCGCGGTCCTTCAGGCGGGTGAGCGCGCTCCCGACGGCGTTGGGGCCGGCGTCGATGGCGGCCGCGATTTCACTTCGCTCGAACGCCTTGTCGTCGTTGGCCGCGAGATAGGCGACGACCCGCTCGCCGGTCGAGGGTTCCCCGAGGCTCTCCTCGCCCTCGAACGCGTCGATACCAATGGGCATGATGGCCGTGCGTATGGTGCGGGCCGTAATAACTGTGCGGTCCGTACTCTTCTCTCCCCTCGGCGGATTCAGGGAAGACCAACGGGCCGTCCGGACTACGGATCGAGCCGGAACTTCACCGTCGCGGTGCCGTCGAAGCGGGGCCCCGGCCCCACTTCATCGAAGCCCGCCTCGCTCGCGGCGCGCTTGAGTTCGTCTCGGCCCTCCTCGACGAGCAGCTCGGCGGCCATTCCCTCGGTGCGCGCGAAGCGTGCCGGCTCTTCGAGCAGGCGGGTCGCGGCCGCGGTCGTGCCGTCGAACTGCGTGACGTGGACGGTCTCGCGCTGGGCGTCGAAGCTGACGAAACCGACGATTTCCCCGTCCTCGGCCACCCGCACGGTCCTGTCGTGGACGAGGTTGCGCATCACGTCCGTCGGGGCGTCGGTCAGCG
Organism: Halobacteriales archaeon QS_4_69_34; assembly: GCA_003021045.1. Taxonomy (GTDB): domain Archaea; phylum Halobacteriota; class Halobacteria; order Halobacteriales; family Halococcaceae; genus PXRN01. Next base: position 3,773 of record PXRN01000031.1, read on the forward strand.
CGGCCAGCCGCCCGGCGTCGGCCTCGACGGCGTCGCGCACCTCCATGTGGCTGCCTCGCACGCCGGTGGGTTAACTCTGACGTGAGCGGAAAACGGCTCGCCCGGAGGGACAGAGATCGGGGCGACGAGCCGCCCTGCGAGCGATCACGGACGCCAGTCGGGGCCGCTGACCACGAGTGTCGTGCAGCGAGACAGTGCGGGGTGAAGTGAGGCAGTGCCGGGTGGTGCGAGGTAGTGCCGGGGGAGCGATGGGCGTGGATCACGACCACCGACACACACGAGAGACCGCACCGCGACCGCCCTGGGCCGAAACCGCGTCACACGCCCTCAGCGGACTCGCTCGGGTTCTCGGCTACTACCTACCGCGACCGAGCCGCGGTCCTCGCTCGGTCGCTCTCGCGGGCGTTGGCCGAGAACGGCGCGGCCGCGCCCGCCGTAGCCCGCCGTGGCCGAACGATTCGGACGGGTTCGAGCGGGATGAAAGCAGTTATGCCCGGTCACGGCCATCGCTGGCTCAATGAGTCACGCATACGGGGGCGCGCTGTGTCGATGCGCGTCGTAGCCAAGTTCGGCGGGACGAGCCTCGGCAGCGGCGACCGCGTGAACCGAGCCGCCGACTCGATCGCCGCCGCGGTCGAGGCCGGCCACGAGATCGCCGTCGTCGCCAGCGCGATGGGCTCGACGACGGACTTCCTCCTCCGGGAGATCCAGTTCGAGGCCGCCGAGGCCGACCGCGCGGAGATCGTCAGCATGGGCGAGCGCACCTCCGTCCGGATGCTCAAGGCCGCGCTCGCCGCCCGCGGGGTCGACGCCGAGTTCTTCGAGCCCGGTGGCGACGGGTGGCCCGTCGTCACCGACTCCCGGGGCGAGGTCGACGTCGACGAGAGCACTCGTCGAGCGCGCGCGCTGGCCGACCGGCTCGGCGGCACGGTCCCGGTGATCGCCGGGTTCGTCGCCGAAGACCACGCGGGCAACGTCACCACGCTCGGGCGGGGCGGGTCAGACACCACTGCGGTGATGCTGGGCAGCTACACGGACGCCGACGAGGTCGTCATCGTTACCGACGTCGAGGGCGTGATGACCGGCGACCCGCGCGTGGTCGAGGGCGCGCGCAACGTCGCCGAGATCTCGGTCGACGAGCTGCGAAACCTCTCTTTCCGCGGCGCGGAGGTGGTCGCGCCGAGCGCGCTCGCCTACAAGGACGCCGACATGAACGTCCGGGTGGTCCACTACCAGCACGGCGACCTCCTCGCCGGGGGAACCCGCGTCGAAGGGCAGTTCGAGAACTTGATCGACCTCCAGGAGAACGCGCTGGCCTCCCTGACCGTGGCGGGCCGGTCGATCCGGAATCGTCCGGGCGTGTTCTCCTATCTCTCGACGGCGCTGGCCGACGCCGAGATCAACGTCGACGCGGTCGCCAGCGGGCTCGACTCGATCACCTTCTACGTCTACGTCGAGGCGGCCGAGGCAGCCGAGACCGTCCTCCACGAGGCGGTCATCAACGATGCCGCACTCTCCAGTGTCACCGTCGACGACGCCATCGCTGCGATCCGCGTGACCGGCGGCGAGCTACCCACCCAGTCGGGCGTCGTCCGCGAGCTGGTCGATCCGCTCGCCGACGCCCACGTTCCCCTTCACGACGTCATCACGAGCGCCACCGCCGTCGCTGTCTTCGTCGCGTGGGACGACCGAGAGGAAGCCCTCGAGATCATCCAGGACGCGCTCTGAAAAGCGGGCGTACCTCTGGCGGGTATCGCGGGTAGAGCTGTCGACGAAAGCGTCCGCGCCGTCCTGCGAGTCGGACCTCCTCCGGGGACCGCTGTTCGGCGACGGCGACGAACAGCGCGAGCGTGCCGAGTTCGTCCAGCCCGTAGTACGTCGCTACTGCCACGACTGCGATCGAAACGGATCGTCAGCGGCCCTTGTAGAGCCGTGCCCCGATCTCCGGCGGGAGCCCCGCCTCCCGGACGGCGTGCTCGACGGCCTCGACGTCGTAGGCGACCCGGCGCTCCTCGACCGTCATGTCGTCGAGATCGAGGAGGGCGTAGGCCGCCCGCGGGTCGCGGTCGCGGGGTTGGCCGACGCTGCCGGGGTTCAGCACGATCCCCTCATCGTAGATCTCGTGGCCCTGAACGTGGGTGTGGCCCAGCACCAGCACGTCCTCGCCGCCCAAGAGGTCGGGCGAAAACAGGTCGGGGTAGGTGTACCGGTCGGGATCGTCGGGGTGGCCGTGGACGAGCTTCACCCGATCGTCCAGCACCACGCGCTCGTCGGGGAGCGCTTCGAGCCAGTCTCGCTGGGCGGGCGAGAGCTGCTCGTCGGCGTACTCGACGCCGGCCCGGGCCATCCCGTTGAACGCGAACGCCGTCCCCGTGGCGACGGCGCGGTCGTGGTTGCCCATCACGGTCGGCACCGCCCGCTCGCGCACGGCGTCGATGCACTCGCCGGGCCACGGGTTGTAGCCGACGACGTCGCCGGCACAGACGAGCGCGTCGACAGGGGGGAGGTCCTCGAAGACCGCCGCCAGGGCGACCCGGTTGGCGTGAACGTCCGAGATGACGCCGACCTGCATGGCTCGACGAAGGGGCGCGGGGGTCTTTACTCCCCGCTCTCGACGGCCTGCTCACGGCCCGTTCACGACGGCCGCCTCGAACCCGCCGCCCTCGGCGCGCGCGACCCCTACAGCACAGACCGGGTGCTCGAAGTCGAGGTCGTAGGCCGACCGCGCCGCGCCGGCCGCACTCGTGGCGTTGACGACGAACGACTCGGGACGGTCGCGCTCGTAGGTCGCCACCAGCGTCGGCTCGTCGACGCGCTCGACCAGCAGGGCGTCACGGCGGACGATCCCGACGTAGCTCCCGCCCGTCGGTCCGGGGCCACCCGCCGAGTCGCCATTGCCCCCTCCGCGGTCCCCAGCGCCGAGGACGCCGGCGATGCGGGGCGTGTCGTGCTCGTCTTTCTCGTAGTCCATCGCGAGCAGGCCCTGTGCGAGCGCGTCGCGCGCGGGGTAGCCCAGCGCGAGCTTCTCGGCGGTCGGGTCGACGTGCGAGCCGTTTCCGAGCACCGCCCCTCCTTCGACGAGCCGCAGGCAGTTGTAGGAGACGTAGGGGTTCTCGGTCGCCGGAGCGTCGTCGGTCGGCACGACGGTGAGGGTGCCCTCGCGCTCGACGACCTCGCGGTTCGGGAACGAGCGCGATGAGACGCGGTACGCGCCGACGGCGGGGCCGACGATCAGCAGGCGGCCGACGTACATATCCCCGCTGGTGGACTCGCCGAGAAGTAGATGACGGTCCGGCGATCGGCGACGGTCCACTCGGATCGGCGAATCGTCGCTCGAACGGAGCCCTCGCCGGTCTTCGAGCCACGCGAGTGAGACGACGGGACCACAGCGATAGCGCGCCGTCGTCAGGACGATCGGGTGGGAGGTTTCGGCCACGAGGTCGGCGGCGACCGAGAAACCCCTTCTCGGAGCAGACACGCCGATCGGTCCGACGCACCGCGCCACGAGCCCCACACGCCGCTCCGACGAGCCAAAGCGTGTTCGTCGCCGTGCTGTTCGCCGGGAGTGTTTTCGGTCTTCGGGTCGGCTCTCGCCGCCGACTGCCGTCCGTCTCCGGACGACCACGGGTTGCGTCCGATCCCCGTCGGTAGCCGAGAAAGCGATAGGGTTTAGTGATCGAGCGGCCTCCTCTCGACCGGAGTCCATTGGTGTAGTGGCCAATCATGTGAGCTTCTGGGGCTCACGACCCTGGTTCGAATCCAGGATGGACTATACCTCCGCCGCCCGACTCCTCACGGCGACGCGGCGGGCCCGCCCGAGCGCTTCGCGGATCCGTGACCGGTTGGTTTTCGCTCTTCCCGTCTCACGGCGATCCCCGTCGGTTTCGAGCGCGGATCGACGCGAAACCGACGCAGTCGTCGGTCCTGATCGGACAACGGTTCGTCGAGCACCGCTCGCGTTCGGGGCCAGTAGTGGAGATCGGTTCGGAGAGCGGAGTGCAACCGGGTGTTTCCACCGGCGTCGAACGCCCGGTCTCGACTTCGAAGTCCGCTACGCCGGTGTTCCGGCTACACGGGCAGTATCCTCGACCGGAAACACCAGCGTACGAGACGACGACCGCGACGAGGATGACGGGGAGCAACGACGGGAACATCACGATCGCGTAGCCGAAGACGTCTCTCGCTCGCACGTCGGCGATGGCGAGCAAGGGGAGGCGCCGGAACGACTGGACGAGGTCCGCGGGCGACGCGCCGAACGTGTAGGCGAGCACCGTCTGACCGACCGGTACGCCGGGGTCCTGGGATGTGGGAATGACTACGGGCCGACGACCGTCCAGCGACGGGCCGCTTCCCGGGCGGCTCGCCGCTACGGGGCCCGCGGAACTTCGTCCGAGTCCTCGGGTATCGGGCGCGTGTACCACCACGCCCAGAGTATCAGGACGGCTTGGAGCGGGAGCCGCGCCCACGCCGCCATCCGGGCGGGACCGCCGGCCCAGTCGGGGACCCTCTCGGTCATCATATCGCTGGTCGCCACGTGGACGTTCGCCGGGAAGACGGCGAGCAACAGCGCCACGAGCCCCCACGCGGACCGACGGCGCGTCCGCGGGAGCAGTACGCCGATCCCGAGGACGATCTCCGCGATGCCGGAGAGGGAGACGAGCGCGAGCGGGCGGGGGAGCTGTGGGGGGACGATCCGCGCGTAGGCCTTCGGGACGACGAAGTGCATCACGCCCGCGCCGACGTAGAAGAGCCCCATCACGTAGCGGAGCGGCCGTTTGAACCGGGCTGCGGTGCCGTCGGCGTCGTCGCTCATGCCTTCGGTAGAGAGCAGCGACTGAAAGGTGTTGTTCTCGGTCGCGGCGGCGCTCGCGTTCGGCGATCCTCGTGGCCAGTCCGGAACGCCGTGACCGTGGCCGTCCCGAGACACGAGGTATTTCACTCCGCCCGCCCTACCTTCGGGCGATGCCGGACGAGCACGGTGGCTTCGAGGGCGTCCGCGAGAACGTCGACGGCCACCCGATGTGGAGCCTGCTGGCCTACGCGCGGCCCTACTGGCCCCGGCTCGCCGTGGGCGTGCTCGCCTCGATCTGTACGCGCGTCGCCCGGCTCGTCCCGCCGATCGTCGTCGCCGCCGCCATCGATCGCGTGGTCCTCGATTCGGGCTCGCCGGGTCTCCTTGCCGACGTCGGGCTGCTGACGGCGACCTCGATCACCGGGCAGGCCGCCCGGCTGGCGCTCCTGGAGCGTCTGGTGGCCATCGCCGCGCTCGCCTACGTGATCCGGTCTATAACCCGCTTCGGCTCGCGGTATCTCCTCCAGTCGACCGCCCAGAAGGTCCAGCGCGACCTCAGAAATGACACCTACGACCACCTCCAGCACCTCTCGATGGGCTTCTTCGCCGACCACCAGACCGGCGGCATGATGTCCATTCTGAATAGCGACATCAACCGCCTCGAACGCTTCCTCAACACCGAGTTTCGCCAGCTGATTCGGGTGGTGGCGACCGTCGGCGGCATCGGGATCGTCCTCTGGACGTACTCCCCGAAGCTCGCGCTGATCGCGCTCGCGCCCGTCCCCGTGATCGGAGCCGCGAGCGGGCTGTTTCTACGCTGGATCGAGCCACGCTACCAGTCGATCCGGGAGACCGTCGCGCGGCTGAACACCCGCTTAGAGAACAACCTCGCGGGCGCGGCGGTCATCAAGAGCTTCGATCGCTACGAGTTCGAGCGCGGCCGGGTCGCCACCCAGAGCCAGGCCTACCACGACGAGAAGGTCGATGCCCTCCGGATCAGACGAGCCTTCTTCGCCAGCCTCCGATTGCTAACCGGCGTCGTCTTCGTGCTCGTGCTCTACGTCGGGGGAACGGACATCATCACCGGCGTCCCCGGCGAGGACGGCGTCCTGACCACCGGGGCGTTCGCGGCCTTCTTCCTCTATCTCCGCCGGCTGTACTCGCCGATGCGCCGCGTCGGCAAGTCCGCGAACAAGTACCAGCTCGCCAAGTCGAGCGCCGAGCGCGTGTTCGGATTGCTCGGCCGCGAGCCGACCGTGACCGACCCCGCCGATCCCCACCGGCCGGCGACCGTCGACGGGGACGTCGCCTTCGAGGGCGTCACGTTCGGCTACGACGACCGCCCGGTCCTCCGGGACGTCTCGCTCGACGTGCCGGCCGGCACGACGGTCGGCCTCGTGGGGCCCACCGGGGCGGGCAAATCCACGCTCCTCGAACTCCTCCCCCGGTTCCACGACGCCGACGCCGGCACAGTACGTGTCGACGGCACCGACGTCCGCGAGTACGACCTCCAGACGCTCCGCGCGGAGATCGCCGTCGTCGAGCAGAACCCCTACCTCTTTTCCGGCACGGTGGCCGAGAACGTCGCCTACGGCGATCGAGAGGTTCTCACTGGTGAGCGAAGCGGCGACGAAGCCGCCCGCGAGCGGGTCGTCGCGGCCGCGCGGGCGGCGGAGGCCCACGAGTTCGTCGCCGACCTCCCGGCGGGCTACGACACCCTCGTCGGCGAGCGCGGCGTCAAGCTCTCGGGCGGCCAGCGCCAGCGGCTCGCCATCGCGCGGGCGCTGCTCAACGATCCGGCGATCATCGTCTTCGACGAGGCGACCTCCGACGTGGACACCGAGACCGAAGAGCGCATCCAGGCGAGCCTCGACCGGCTCGTCGAGGACCGCACCGCCTTCGTCATCGCCCACCGGCTCTCGACGATCAAGGGGGCCGACCGGATCGTCGTGATGGACGACGGCGAGATCGTCGAGTCGGGCACCCACGACGAACTGCTCGCCGGCGAGGGCGACTACGCCGCCCTCTGGGCGGCCCAGGCCGACGCGGAACACCGACGCGTCGTGGCCGACGACTGAGACACCCGAGACCCGATCGTCCTACGGGAGCGAGATGTCCATCCGGAACCTACCCGGGAGGCGGCCGACAGGAAGAAGAACAGTAATGATAAATGTCGTCGCTCAGGTATTCAGCACCCGCGAAGCACCTCTGAGACGTCGGCAAGCGTGGACAAGTTCCTGTTATTATTTTCAATTTTGATATTTCATTTCGAAGACTAGCACTCGACGGCCGCCGCGCTTTTCGATCTCGTAGCTCAGAAAGTCAATAAGGCCTTGGTATTCCCATTTCCCGTCGCCCGAATTTTGGTAAAAGAAGTGAATGGGGATACCGGACGAAATGGCATCGATGAGGGTCGAATTTCCGGGAGACATTTCACTTTGATCGCCGGACAACCCCTCCCCAATGTACTCGAACTGGCCTTGTGTCACGGTATCATCGTACGGCCCATCTTCATTAGCAAAAACAAGCGCATAACGTCTATCTTGACCATCACGTCGGGGGTTGATACCTGAAATTTGATAACCAAATCCGGTATCGAATGCTTCTTCGATGTCCTCTTTCGTGAATCGGCCGCCGACTGAGATATCCGCTGGCGGGTTTCGCATGGATGGTGACGATACCTCCACTTACATAAGTGTAGCAGGGAAAAGGGATGTCAACGCCCGGTCAATCCGAGAACATGACGTGCTTCACTCCGCGTAGGCACTGCTCAACGACCCGGTGATTCCTGTCTTTAAGAAGTCGTCATCGCTCATGCGTTCAGCACCTGCCTGAGGACCTCCGGGGCGTCGTCGAGCGCGTCGTCGAGCGCGGCGGCGTCGGGGCCACCACCCTGTGCGAAATCGGGGGGACCGCTACCGCCGCCGCCGACGCGAGCGGCGAGCTCGGCGACGACGGCCCCGGCGTCGACGCCTACGCCGTCGGGCACGGCGACGACGAACTGCGCGCCGTCGTCGGCGCTACCGAGGACGGCGATCTCTCCACCATCGGCGAGCGCGTTCGCGGTCGCGCGGAGCTCGTCCATCCCGGCGTCGAGCCGCCGGACGACGGCGCTCGCCCCGCCCACGTCGACTTCCTCGCCGTCCGCACCGCCGGCCGCACGCGCCTCCGCGAGCCGGGCTTCGAGCTCCTCGATGCGCTTGCCCCGGGCCTTCCACTCCCCGAAGAAGCGCTCGGCCGTGTCGGGCATCGCCTCGGGGGCGACGTCGAAGGTCTCGGCCGCGCCGTACAGCGCGTCCTCGGTGCGCTGGGTGGCCGCGATGGCGGCCTCGCCCGCCGCGAACGTGAGCCGCTCGACGCCGTCCTGGACGCGCTCCGTGGCCAAAATCTTGATCGCGCCGACGTCGCCGGTGCGGGCGACGTGGGTGCCCCCACAGGCCTGGGTGTCCTCGTCGACGTGGATCAGCCGGATGCGCTCGCCCGGCGGGATGCCCCCCTGATAGAGGTCGAAGCCGTACTCGGTCTCGGCGTCGTGGCGGTCGGGCCACTCCGCGCCCACCGGCGTGTTCGCGGTGACGACCTCGTTGGCGCGCCGCTCGATCGCCGTGACGTCCTCGCGGGTGATGCGCTCGTAGTGGCGGACGTCGAGGCGCGATTTTTGGGTCCTCTTCCGTGCGCCGGCCTGGCGGACGTGGTTCCCGAGCACTTCCCGGGCGGCGTGGCCGACGATATGGGTCGCGGTGTGGTGGGTCATCAGCCGACGGCGGCGGGCGGCGTCGATCCGCCCGCGGACGATCTCGCCCGTCCCGGGGTCGCCGTCGGTGCGGTGGACGATCACGTCGCCGACCGACCGGACGTCGGTGACGTTCACCGTCGTGTCCTCGGTGCTGAGCGTCCCGGTGTCGGCCGGCTGGCCGCCGCCCTCCGGGTAGAACATCGTCCCGTCGAGCACGACGTCGAAGACGGCCGCTCCCTCACCGTCCCCGCTTCCGTCGCCGTCCTCGTCGCTCCCGCGCTCGAAGACGTCCAACACAACGCCCTCGAACGACGTGCACTCCTGATCGTCGTAGTAGAGGCGCTCGGTGTCGGGCAGGTCGGCGATCCGCTCGTCGAACTCCTCCGCCGTGGGCCCTTCCTCGGCGGCGCTGCCCTCGTCGGTCCCATGGCGCGCGGCGACGAGGCTGTAGAAGTCGTCCGGGATGTCGACGTCGGTCCCCTCCTCGCGGGCGATGTCGGCGACCATGTCCGGCTGAATACCGTGAGAATCGTAGAGCTCGATCAGCTCCGCGGTTGGGACAGGCTCGCCGCGCTCGGCGTACTCGGTGGCGAGCTCTCGTACCCGTCGACCCCCCCGTTCGAGGGTCTCGCGGTACTTCTCGACCTCCGTCCGCACGACGTCCCGGATCGTGTCCCGATTCGTATAGCCCAGCCGCTCGGCCTGCATATCGACGAGCTCGTCGAGCGGGGCGTCCACGCCGACCGTGTCACAGAGGCGCTTGGTGCGCCGGAGCACCATCCGCGCGAGATAGCCAGTGCCGACGTTCGAGGGGACGATCTCGTCGCCGAACATGTACGCGAGCGTCCGACAGTGGTCGGCGATCGCGTAGATCGCCTCTAAGGGCTCGAGCAGCGCTTCGAGCTCGCCGACGTCGACCCCGACCTGCTCGGCGATCGTCCCGCGGGCGCGTTCGGCGTCCTCGGCCTCGTCGATGTCCATGTGCCCGGCGAGCGTCGCCGCCCGGGTGACGATCTCCTCCTGGTCGTCAGTGTGATCGATGCCGGCGTTGTCCTTCAGAAAAGCGATCATGTCGGGATAGATCGCCTCGTAGACGGTGGGCGTGCCCTGTGAGACCCACGTCCAGCGTTCGAGCCCGTAGCCCGTGTCGACGACGTAGGTGTCCATCTTCGAGTACGTGTTGCCGTCTTTCAGCTCGTAGTCGCCCTCGGCGTCGAGCTCCATCGACATGAACACAAGCGTCGCCAGCTCGGCCCCGCGGTAGATGACCTCTATCGCCGGCCCGGCGTTGCCCCCGCCGACCCACGGGTCCTCGATGTAGGTGACCTCCTGTAGGTTCGCGCCCATCGATTCGAGGAACGCGTCACAGTAGGCTACTGTCTCGTCCTTCCAGTAGACCTCGCCCTCGTAAGCGTACTGTTCGGGCTCCTCGATGTCCTCGCGGGCGTTGAACGCGTGGTGGGCCATCATCTCGAAGGCCATCGTGTGCCGGCCGGTCTTGCCGACGTTGTCGATGTCGGACATCCGGATGCACGGTTGGGAGATACAGAGCGGGTTGGCCGGCGGCGGCGTCGCGCCGGAGGTGACGAGGGGCTGGAAATCGTAGACCGACGCCTGCGTGAGCAGCACGTCGTCGCGCCAGCGGTTGGCGGCGACCGGGTAGGGATCGATCCGCTCGTGGCCGTGGGCCTCGAAAAACGAGAGGAAGGCCTCGCGCATCTCCGCCAAGGTGTACTCCTCGTCCAACCCCGCGTTCCCGATGAAGCCGTACTCCTCGCAGGGTGGCTCCCCGCAGGTCTCGCGGTCCTCCTCGCGTGTCCAGAAGTGGGCCCCACAGCCCGTACACTCCGTCCGGACGAAGCCGTTCTCCTCGAAGTAATCGAGACGATACTCGGTTTCGAGCGTACTCATGGTGTCCCGTGTACGCCCACCTGCGCCTAAAACGGTTCCGGGCCGGGCGTCACTCCGCGCCGGCGAGCGCTTGCGACGACCGATCGCCCCGGGATGCCGGCGGTGCGACTCCCCGCGGACCGGGCGAGCACCCCACCGAGATCACCGCCCCACCCCACCGAAGTCACCGTCTCTCGGCGGTGCTACCCCGCCCCGTCGTCGAGCGCCAGCGACGCCAACAGTGCCTCCAGCTGGACGCGCTCGCTCGCGCCGGCGGTGATGCGGTAGTCGGCCTCGCCGACGCGTTCCATCGTCCTGACCGCCGCGGCGTCGTCGAGGCCGAACTCCCAGACCGAGCGGTGGAGCTGCTCGATGACGTCGCCGCCCGCGAGGCCCTGCTCGGTCAGCAGTTCGTCGAGCTTCGCGCGCGCTGCGGTGAAGTCGCCATCCAAGGCCTCGGTCACCATCGCCTCGATTTCCTCGGGACGGGCGGTGCTGGTGATCGCGTAGACGGCCGCTTCGTCGACCGTCTCCCCGGTGGTTGCGGCGGCCTGGAGCCCGTTGATCGCTTTCCGCATGTCGCCGTCTGCGGCGTAGACCAGCGCCGCCACCCCGTCGTCGGCGACTGTAATGTCCTCCTCGCGGGCGATCTCGCGCACCCGCGCCTCGACCGCGTCCGCCGAGAGCGGCCCGAACCGAAAGACCGCACACCGCGACTGGATCGGGTCGATGATCCGGCTGGAGTAGTTACACGAGAGCACGAACCGGGTGTTGTTCGAGAACTGCTCCATCGTCCGCCGGAGCGCGGATTGGGCGTCCGAGGTGAGCGCGTCCGCTTCGTCCAGAAATATGATGCGATAGTCGTAGCCGCCGAAGCTCGCGCGCGCGAAGTTCTTGATCCGGTCACGAACGACGTCGATGCCGCGCTCGTCCGAGGCGTTGAGCTCGAGGAAGTTCTCGCGCCACTCGTCGCCGTAGAGCTCTCGGGCGATGGCCGTGGCTGCGGTGGTGTTGTGCATCACCGTCGGCACGCTGCCCGCGACGTAGTTCCGCGAGCCCGGGACGGTGAGGTCGTAGACCTGTCTCCCCTCGTCGACTCGTTCGATACTCTCGACCTCGTCGTAGTAGAGCTCCGTCGTCGCGAGTCCGTCGAGCGTCCGGATGGCTCGGAGCGTCGCTTCGTCGAGCATCGACGCCGCGACCGTCCTGACGCGCTCGGCGACGCGATCGAAGCGCGACAGCGACGCGAGGTCGTGGTCGTCGCTTTCGAGCAGGTCGATCACCTCCGTTCCGCGGAGTTCGGTGCCGTCGGCGACGTGCGCGTAGGGAACCCCGAGCGCTTCGATCGCGTCGCGGAGCTCGGTCTGGACGCATTCGACGGGCGGTTCGGCGTCGACTGCGCCGATGCCGGCGAGTATCTCGCCTGCGCGGCCCGCCGTCGGCGTGCGTCGGCCGTCAGAGTATTCGAGCAGCCTGTCCGTGCGAACGCTCGCCGCCTCCCTGACCGTCCGTCGCATTTCGAGCGGGGCCAGCGCCGCACGCTCGCCGACCCACGCGGCCGGCACCCGCGACACGGCGTCGATCGCTCCTCGGTGGCCGTCGAGCCGTTCGAGCACGGTCTGTGCGGTTTCGAGTTTCGCCGCTGCCGCGTCGAGCATGCGATCGACATCTTCGAGGTGATTCTCCCGGCCCGGCGTTTCGGGGTTCAGCGCCCGTGTGAGCAGCTCACCTTTCTTCAGATACAGTCGCCGGCACAGCTCGTCGACCGCCGCTTGGGCCGGCATCGTGTCGTGGTTCGGGTTCGGCTCGCGCGCGGCGTTCGTGGCCAGTCGCGCCGCCTTCGGCTCAACGCCGAACCCGACGCGTTCCTCGAAGCGCGCGAGGTTGCGCGTGCCGGAGACGAGCAACGTGTCGTACTCGCGTTCGATCCCGCTCCCGTTCGTCGCCACCCTCGTCTTCGTCGTCCGCCGGCTCGGCACTCCGAACCCCGAGAGGAGGTACGACAGGAGCGTGATCCGGTCGCCGTCCTTCTGCGTGAGTTCGACGAGCCCCTCCTCGGTCACGTGCCCCTCGGCGTCGAAGACGGCCCGCAGGAACGCCGCGCGACTCTCCTCGTCCGCACGAACCAGCGCCGAGCCGATCCCGCCGCCCTGTGCGTCCTCGGACGTGCCGCCGTCGAACGCATCGAAGCACGACCCGAGGAAGGATGTGACCGTCCGATTCCCGATCTCGCGGTACGGTACGCCCTTCTGCTCGCCGGCCACCGGCTCGACGCCGAAGGCCATCCGCGCCGCTTCCCCGAACCGGTCGAGCAGCCCCTCGTCGGTGTTGTAGAACTTGATCCGTGCGCCGTCGATGCGCGCCTCGCTGACGGCGAGCCCGACGAACGCCGCGACGGCCGGCGTCACCGACCACGGGGGCGTGATCGGCGCGGAGCGCCTGTTCTGGGGGGTGACGTGCCGTATCGTCTCGACGTGCTCCCGGAGAGTTTCGCGGTCGACGCCGAGGTCGCGGATGAACGACAGCGAGCAGGTCGTCGCGGTTTCCCCGAGGTCAATGTCGGCCGCTTCCCGGTGATACTGCTGGATCGTCTTCCGCGGTGCGTCGAGTTCGCGGCTGATCGTCCCGACGGTCTCTCCCCCGCGGAGCCGCCGGAATACCCGCTTTTTCAGCCCGACGTACTCCTCCTCGGCCGGAATCCCGTTCTCGCGGGCGAACGACTCGCTCACGTCGACCAGCGTCCGCTCGCCGTCCATTGCCGAGGCCCAATCGAGGGCGTCGTCGGTCTCCGGCAGCGGGGCCCGAAGTGGACGGGCGATCCGGTCGCCCGCCTCGAGTCGCTCCGCCCGCTTCCAGCCGAGTCCCGCGTCCGTGAGTACGAGCAGGCGATGCTCCGGCGTCACCGTCGCGTCCGCCCCGTCGCGTGTCTCGATGGCAACGAGTTCGCTCGCGGCCTTCGAGAAGACGTGTGAGGGCTCGACGTACTCGAACTCGCCATCGTCGAGCGTGAGCACTCGTCGCTCGCCGTCCGGCGCGGCGAACCCCTCTTTCTCGCCGACGACCTCCTCGATGCGCTCGATGCCCCGATCGGTGAGCACCGGCGTCTCGCCGACGACGCACTTCCCCACGCCTGCTGGGCCTGAAAAAAGGAGGTGTGGCAGGTCGTTCTCGTCCACGTAGCTCCCCAGCCGGTCGACGATCTCTTCGTGGCCCGCGATCTCGTCGAGCGTTCGCGGGCGGTACTGCTCGGTCCAGACGGTCCGCCGGCCCGCGCTCGCGGACTCCCCTGTGGCCTCGGCCTCGCCCTCGCTCATACCGACGGGACGGACGGCCGACCCTTAAGCGACCCGAGACGGCCGGCCCCGCCGCGACCGGTTCGGAAGCGGGCCGGCAGTCACGACCGGACGGACACGCTCAAAGCACGGCGGCCGGTAGTCGGGGTATGCGTGTCACGGTCGACGTCGCCGGTGGCGGGACCCACGAGATCACCGTCGGCCCCGACGAGCGGTACGCGGACCTGCTCGACGCCGTCGGGCTGAGTCCACAGGAGGCGACGGTTCTGCTCGATGGCCGTCCCGTCCCCGAGGACCGGTTCGTGAACGCCGAGCACGTCCGGGTCCTCCGGCTCGTCCGGGGCGGATGAACTGCGCGAGCGAGAGCGGTGTGTCGGACAGCGTGCGTGACCGATCGAGTGAGGCGACGGACGGGGACCGCGGCTGCCGGTACGCGCGAGACCGCCCCGCAGCCGCCTCCGCGACGCACCATCCCGTCCCGCCGCGATCGTACTGCGATCCCACCGCGCTCAGACGAAGGCGACGAGGAGGACCGCGACGAGCATCGTCGCGGTCAACAGGAGCTGGATCAGCGTGGAGCCGAGCAGCCCGATCGTGGTGTAGGCGGCCGCGCGGAGGCTCCGCTCGGCGTCGGCACTCCGGGCGAACTCGACGGCGAAGACCGTGCCGGCGACCCCGAACACGAGCCCGAGCGGGCCGGTTCCGGTGGCGAAAAAGAGCACGACGCCGACGACGGCGGCGAGCGCGCTCGTGAGCCACGACGCGCCGCCCGCGCGGGCCGCGGCGGCTCCCGAGAAGTACTCCGCGAGGAGCGCGAGCGCTCCCAGCGCGGTGAGCCCGGCGAGCACCGGGAGAACGGGCTCGGCGTAGTCGGTCGTCCACCAGTAGAGGTAGACGCCGACGAGCGAGAGCGCCGGCCCCGGCAGCAGCGGGATGACGCTGCCGACGACGCCGAGGACGAGTAGGGCAATAGCGAGGAGCGTGAGGGCTTCGACCACGGCGGAGCGAGTCCCGGGAATCGGTTAGCCGTTCGGATTCTCGCCTAGCCCATGCCGCGATGCCCCGTCTCGGACCACGAGCGCTACAGCGTCGAGCGGTCCTCGCCGGCCGGCCGGGCGTTCTTTCGTGGGTTCGTCCCGCTCCCGGTCGAGGCGTCGAGCTGTTCGGTCAGGATCGCGCTGACCCGGCCCGGCTCGGGCACGTCTGTCAGGACGAGGTCGGTGCCCCCGGAGCCGGCGGTGTAGACGCGGACGTCGCCGTAGCCGAGCAGTCGCTCGACGGTGCGCTGCTCGAAGGCGGTGTTCTGGATGCGCTCCAGTCGCACCTGTGAGACGTTCCGGGAGAGCACGCCCGTCTTCTCGTAGACCTCCTCGGTCGTGAGCACGTACCGGATCCCCCAGCGGTGGAGGTAGAGCCAGCCGGCGACCACCAGTCCGACCGGGACGGGCGCGAGCGCCACGCCCCGGACCACGGGCTCGGGGAGGGGCAGCACGGGCGCGAGCGCGCCAGTCCGGGCGAGCCAGACGCCGGCGACCGCGAGCGCGAGACCGACGAGGAGCGCCGGCACGGCCGGGTAGAGGCTCGGACGATCGGTCCAGAGGATCTCCTCGCCCTCCGAGAGGTGGAGCCAGCCGGCGGCGTCGACGGCGGAAGCCATCGCCCGAAGCGAGCGCGAGCGTCCGCTTACGCCTTTTGCACTCGTCACCGGGCGACGACCGTCGCACGACGGTCACCTACCCGACCCCGGCATCGACACGGCGGTGCTGCACCGATCGTTCACACCAGCCGGCCCCTCCACCGCAGTCGCGCCGCCGTTCGGGCCGCTCACGCCGTGGGCCACGCTAGCGGTCGTTTCCAACGATTTAACCGTGCGGCCCGCCTACTTCGGGTATGAGCGAAGAATCCGGGCGGCGGAACCTCCGCATGCCCGACGACGACGAGGTGTTCGCGGTCGTGACAGAGCACAACGGCGGCAACCACGTCCGGCTCCGGTGTGCGGACGGGAAAGAACGGATGGGACGCATCCCCGGCCGGATGAAATACCGCACGTGGATCAACGAGGGCGACGTCGTCCTCGCCGAGCCGTGGGACTGGCAGGACGAGAAGGCCAACATCGAGTGGCGCTACTCGGGCCAGGACGCTGACCAGCTCCGCCGCGAGGGCCACATCGAGTGACGCGGCCGTAGGACGCGTCCTACGGCGAGAACCGGGCACGCGACGACGAGAGCCACGACGACCCGAACGGCTGCCGACACGGTGTGACCGCGCCGCCGCGGCCGCGCCGTTCTCCGTTGGCGCGCGTTCGCGCACGTTCGCGCGAGGGCTGACCGAGCGAGGGCCACGTGCGGCGTCGTGCGTAGCGGTCGAGCGCCCGAGCGAGAAATCGGCTGGAGAGGCGTGTGGTACGTCGCGGTCGCAGCGTGGAGGCGATAGGGGTGTGGCTCCCGTGTACACCGGCGCTCGGTCCTCGCGGCTTCACTCGGTCCGACCTCGTGATTGCTGTGGGCGCGGTCGGGAGGCCGCCGCGCTCGGTCCCGTGACTCACGGCCTTTCGCGGGGGTAGCTCGCGGCCGGGGACCGTGCCACCACGAATCGCGGTGTCGAGCCGGTCGACCGGCACTGGTTTTGGTGAACCTAAAAATTCAAGTTCCGCCGGGTCGATCCACCGGGCGATGGGGCAAGCGACGGCACACGCGCAGGACCGAGCCCGGGAGGAGTACACGTTCGCGGACGTGAGCGTCGTGATGGGCACCTACGACGAGGAAGCCGCCATCGGCCGGGTGCTCGCCGACATCGAGGACGTGACCGACGGCCGGGCCGAGGTCGTCTGCGTCGACGGCTCGACCGACCGCACCCCAGAGATCGCCCACGAACACGGCGCGCGCGTGATCGAGCAGGAGCCCCGTGGCTACGGCGTCGCCCTTCGAGCGGCGCTCTCGACTCCCGACCGCCCGGTGGTGATCACCACCGACTGCGACGACACCTATCCGATGGACGCGCTTCCCGACTTCCTCGGGGCGATCAACGCGGGCTACGACGTGGTCGGCGGCGATCGCCTCTCCGGTGGCGCGGCGGCGATGCCGGCGCTCAACCGGTTGGGAAACCGCGTGTTCGCGCTGCTCGCAACCGCCCTCGCGGGAACCCGCGTTCGCGACGCCACCTCCGGGATGCGCGCCTACCGCCGGGAGGTCGTCGAGGATATCGACTGGACCGAGAACACCGGCCTCTCGGCCGAGCTCCTGCTCCGCCCGTCGATGCGGGGGTATGCGGTGACCGAACGCCCGATCGAGTACCGCGAGCGTGCCGGCGAAACCACTCTCGACCCCGTTCGGGGGGGTGCGGCGATCGCGGGATCGATCTGCAAGGTGTGTCTCGACGAGCGTCGACGATAGCCGAGCACTCGCCGGTCGTCGCGCGGAGCACGCGGTCCGCTCCCGACCGGAGCCGGCGGCACCGACGACCCAAGCCAGTCGTTCGCCACCTCCGGGCCGGCGTCCGCGTGACTCCTGATCAGGGAGCGCCGGCGGCCCCGCACGCCGAAACCGTGGTCTCGTGTTCGCCCTCCGGCACGGTGAGTTCCCTGACGCCCTCCGGGGTCGCCAGCCGAACCGTCGTCTCGGTCGTGGTAGCCACGGCGAGGTCGATCGGTCGTGAGGCGTCGATCCCTGCCTCCTCGACCCAGACGGTCACCGAGTCGACGTCCGTCAGGTCGAGCGAGAGGGCGTTACGCGGCGCCGGATCCAGGAGGGGTTCGGCCCAGCGCGTCCCGCGTTCGGTGTGCGGACTCGGTTCGGTGCCCTCGCGCTCGTAGTCGACAGCGACCGGATCGGCCTCGCCCTGTGCGTGCGAGACGGCGTCCACGAGTCCCTCCGTCGCCCCGTCCGCGACGTCGATCTCCGCGATCCAGTAGGCCCCATCGTGGACGAGACCGAACCGCTCGTTGCCCATCGCGGGCACGGCGCGGTAGGTGACGTGGGCTGGAGCCCGCGTGACGACCGGTTCGCCGAGGTACTCGCCGTCGAGGAACGCTTTGCCCGGACCCCACTCGTCGAGGAGGAAAAACAGGAAGTGGTCGTAGCCGGGGAAGACATCGATCTGGTGGCGGTAGCCGTGTTCGCGGAGGTCCTGCGCGTAGTTGAGCGGTCCCGGGAGGGGAACGAGCTCGTCGTTGGCCCCGTTCCACATGAGCAGCGGGACGTGTCGGAGGTTGTCGGTCACGCCGAGAGCGTTGTGCTCGGAGTCGGCCGTGCCGTCGGTCGGCCCGCCCAGGGGGTCCTCGTCGGGCGGCCCGACGACCGCAAAACCCTTGGCGAACAGGTCCGGGTAGAGCGATCCCAGTCGGTACGTGGCGTAGCCCCCCATCGAGTACCCCCCGAGCGTGACGCGGTCCTCGTCGTACTCGTAACGCGAGCGGAAGTCGGCCCACGCCTCGAAGAGGTCGAACTCGGCCTCGTCGTGCCACCAGCCTGCAGGGCCGCGCCCCTCGAACATCAGCACGAGCGCGTCGCGCTGCTCGCCGAGCTGGCGGAGCATGTTCTCCGTGCCGGCGTACTGGTTGTAGCTCTCGCCGAGCGAGTGGGGCAGGACGTGGAGCGGGCCGGGGTCGGCCGGATCGTATACTCTAGGCCGGAAGTCTTGACACAGTACCGAAGCAGACACTGGTATGGCCAAGGAGGGAACCAAGATTCCCGACCTGACGAAGGGTCGAGTCCG
>PXRN01000032.1:0-21533 GCA_003021045.1 Halobacteriales archaeon QS_4_69_34
CTTTCGCCACGCCCGCTCGCGCCGACCGAGGCGGGCCATCGCCCGGTGGGCTGCGGTCGTCTCCCGTTGCTGCATGGCGGCCCGGCGTTGCTCGAACTCTCGCACCCAGTGGTCGTACTCGTCGCCCTGCCAGAACGTGCCGGTCGAAGCGACCGCCAGCGAGTTCACGCCGAGGTCGATACCGAGGACCGTTTGGTGTTCGGTATCTGTCGAACCGTCGGCGTCTGTGTCCGCTTCGCCGTCGCCGTCGAACCGCCGCGTCGAAACGTGGAGGTAGAACTCGCCGGTCGCACCGTCGTACCGAAGCGTGCTCTCGCGGAACTCGTGGTCGTCGCCGAGGACGTACCGCTCGTAGGGCGTCGGACTGTCCGACGGCAGTACGAACGGGCAGACGACCCGCCCCTCGACCGTCGAGAGTGACACCTCGCGGCGCGAGAACGTCGCCGACCGCTTGTCGTAGTCCATTGTCTCGGCGTCGAAGTGCGGTCGGGACACGCGCTGGCCCTTCTTCCAGCGTTCGACGCACCCCTTCACGGCCTCGACGCCGCGGGCGATGGCCGCCTGTACGAGTTGGGCTTGCAGCTCCGTTTCATCACGGAGATCGTCGTAGAGCGCGTTGCGGACGTTCCGCTTGTGGGTGCGGCACTTCTCGTAGTCGTAGTTATTCCAGCAGAACTCGGCGGTACGGTTCGCACACCGGAGGTACTGCTCGCCAGTTCGATGGAGTGCGTCCCGCTGCTCGTCGGAAACGGCGAGTTTCACGACGGCAGTTCGGCGCATCTCCATACTTCAGACAAGGCATGACGCTACTTAAACACACCGTTCGGGAGTCCGGGGCGGATGCCCGGTGAACGGCAGTTGCACAGGCTCACGAATCGGTCGCGCTCCTCTCCCACCTACTCGCTCACCGGCGGCGAACCGCACCGCAGCCGCCGGTTCACTCCTCGAGGTAGGAGGCTCCACGCTCGAGGGTAGCTGACCGGGGCCGAAAAGCAGGCGAGCGGACGCAGCGTGGTGTGGGTGGTCGTGTGCGAATTCGGTCCGTTCGGTCAGTCACTCGCGGCTCCGTCCGTGATCGACCGATTTCGAGTCACACGCAGGATTTGAGTGAGCGACAGTCGGGATCAGGAATGTGGGCATACGTTGCGACCGCGAATGCCGGTACACACGAGAAACCGCACCGCACCTGCAGCCGCACAGCCCACACACCTCCCCAGCCGATTCGCTCCGCTTCGGGCCACCGCACCGCGACCGCACCGCAAGCCCTCGCTCACTCATCCCTCGCACGAAGGCGCGCACACGGAGGTGCGCGCCGCCGCGCGCAGATCGACTCTACAGCACCCTGACTTCCCTCGACGCGCAGCGTCAGCCTGCGGTCAATCCGGTGTTGCGGGCGGCTGCGCTACGACCGCGGATCGCAGTCAGGGCCGGAGTACGCGCCGCCGACGACGGTCTCGTGGAGCGCCGCGGGATCGAACAGCCGGGCGAACCCCGCGGGGTGTTTGACGCTCGTGGCGACGCGCGCCCGGATGGTCGCGCCGGCCCGAGCGCCCCGCAGCGCCTCGTCGAAGGCGAGGACGTGCGCCGCACTTCCGTGAAACGCGGCGGCGAGCGCCGGGTGGTCGCCGGGCGGGGGCGCGACACGGAGGGCGGGATCGAGACGCTCGTGCCACGCCCGCGCGAGGGCCGCGTCGGCGAGCGTCCCGATCACCCCCGCGGCGTCGTCGAGCAGCGGATCGCTCCCGACGAGCGCGACCCACGAGTGCTCCCGGACGTGATCGAGCGCCGCGCGGGCCGGCCCGTCGACGAGGAGGTCGGCGGCGAGGACGTCCGCGTCCGCGACCACCCGCGCGGGGTTCGGCACATCCCCGGCCGAGGGCGGCCCGCCCGCGCCTTCGTCGCTTCCCACGTCGGCACTCGGTGTATCCCCGGCCATCGAGCCGTTCGGGTCCGTCTCGTCCGCTTCACGTCCCGATCGGTCGCGCTCCCGTCGGTCGGCGAGCGTGCGGGACACCTCCTCGCAATCGACGCCGTACTCGCCCGCCCGCTCGAACAGCGCGCCCCACGAGTCGGTCACGAGTGGGTTCGCTGCCGGACGGGCGAAAGTCGTGCGGTTCGTCGCTCGGAAGCGGTCGACGATCCTCCCCTACCACCCCACGCTGCGAGCCGGACTCGCCGGCTTTAAGCCGGCTGGCGGAGTGATCGAGTCATGCTCGAACCGCTCGGACCCGGCGGCCTCGTGGGTGTCCTCCTGTTGCTCGTCGGGATCGGGATCATCGCCGTGACGAGCCCGATCGTCGCCGGCGGGCTCGCGCTGGTGCTCGTCGGGCTCGCGCTGGTGGTGCGGGGCCTGCTGTCGAGCACGCTGTCGGCGCTCGGGATGGACGGGATGCTGTAGCGAGCTGCCGGGAGGGACGACCTGTCCGATAGATGTCCAGTGGCTCACTCCAGCCGCGTGGCGGCGAGGTAGATCAACAGCACGAACACGCCGGCGGGGAGAAACACGAGCGTCACCACGAACGCACCGCCCGCCCAGAGGCGCTCGTCGGTGGCCGGACGCCTCCTCGCGTCCCCGTAGATGTAATAAGCGATCCCGCCACCGACCAAGATAGCGATCATGAGCGCGAGGACGAACACGCTACCGGCCTGCAACGGGAGCAGAAGCCAACGCATGAAGAAACGTCGGTGGGCGGTACGAAAAGCCTTCGGTCGTGCTAACAAGCCCCGTGTCTCGGGGTGCGTGGAGGCTGCTGTAGACACTCACCGATCGAATCGGTCGGTAGTCGGTGTAGGGATCGCGTCACCGGCGCTCACTAGTCGCTCTCGCCGCGGTCGGCGCGGTGCTCGCTGATGACGCCGTCGATCAGCTCGGCTTTCCGGTCGCGCCGGCGTGCGCGCTCGCGCTCGCGCCAGTCCTCGATCGCGGCCTTGACCTCGCGCTCGCGCGCCACCGCGAGCTCGTCGATCTCCTCGACGGCCACGTCGCCGGCGGGGGCCGTGGGAACCCCCTGCTCGAACAGCACCTCCTCGGCGACCTCCGAGAGCCCGCCGGTCAGCAGTACGAGCCGGGGCTCGATCCCGGCGAGGCGCTCGGCCGTCGAGCGGCCCGCGCCGCTCGCGTCGCGCAGGAGGACGACGTCGTCCGCCGCGAGGCCGTAGCGCTCCTCGGCCGCGTCGAGGGCGCTGCCGGTGAACTTTTCTACCGTTTTCACGGGGACGAGCCCCTGTTTCGCTTCCGCCACGTCCGCGAAGTTCGAGTGATCGAGCCGCCAGAGCTCCTTGAGCCGCTCGAGCGTGCGCTCGCGCTCGTCGGCGCGCTCGCGCTCGGCCTCGCGTTCGCGCTCCAGCCGCTCCGTCTCGCGCTTCAGCCGGGCGACCTCGCGGCGCTCCCTGGCCTCGCGGCGCTCCTCGCGGCGGGCGTCGGCGAGTTCGTCCTCGTACTCGGCGATCCGCTCTTCTTTCGTCTCGACGGTGGCCCGGAGCTCCTCGGCGTGGGCTTCGAGGCGCTCGACGCGAGCTTCGAGGCGCTTGATCTTCTCCTCCTCGGGGCTGAGCTCGCGGGGCTCGTGTTCGGGTTCGTCCTCCTCGGTCCCGTCGTCGTCGGTCAGATCGGAGAGGACAGCCGAAACCGACTCCTCGTCGGCGATCACGCGGGCGAGGACGTCGCCGGTGTCGACGCGGGCGGGGACCTTCCGGGCGATGCGCTCGAAGCGGTTCTCGTAGGCGTCGAACGCGAAGAGGGCGGCGGCCATCGCGTCGCGCTCGTGGTCGTTGCTGTAGCCCTCCTCGCGCGTCCGGTGCTGTTTCTCGTCGACGGGCAGGTCGGTCTCGGGCGTCCAGCCCGCGGCGGCGAAGCTCCGGCGGAGTTTCTCGACCGTGGAGGGCATCGACGCCACGTCGGCCGCCACCACCACCGGTCGCCCGCGCTCGACGATCCACTCGGTGATCGCGGCGGCGTCGGCGGTCCGCGTGCTCAGCGTGTCGAGCACCTCCCCGCCGAGCCCGACGATCGCCACCGCCGTCGTCGTGCCGGGATCGACGCCCACGAGGACGCGGTCGCGCCGTTTCGCCAGCGGACGGAACTCGATGCCGTCCCGGCGGACGCGCTCGATCTCGACCCGGGTGTCGCCCGAGCGGCTCGCCGAGACGGGGATGGCCCCGGGGCGCGCCTCGACCTGGAAGACGGCGTTGGCGTAGCCGCCGTACTTCTCGGTCACGCTCCGCTCGTAGTCGAGACCCGCGTCGTCGAGCGCCGATTCGACCTCGCGGGCGCGCTTTTTTACGGAGCCGTGGATGCGGCGGGTGTAGCGGTCCTCCGACCACCCGCCCTTGCCCGTCGAACGCCCGCGCGCAACCTTGATCTCGGTGGTGTCGGTGAAGGCCGAGACCTCGTGACCGACGTTCGCCGCGGCGAGCCGGGCGGCGGCCTCGGCCTCCTGCATGGGCTTTTTCCCGTAGGGGACGCCGTGACGCGCGGCGACCCGCGAGAGCGGTTCGGGGCGCTCGTCGCCGGTGACCTGCACCAGCCGCGTGCCGTCGGGGAGCGTGCCCAAGAGTCGGATCAGTGCGTCCTTGTCGGCGGCGAGTTCGTAGGCGTTGTCCGTGGCGACCATCGATGGCTCCTCGCGCTCGATCAGTCGCCGGAGCTTCCGCAGCGAGACCACGTCGCGGTCGACGTGCTCGCCGTCGAACGCGACCACGGCGTAGGAGGGCGCGTCGCCCCGGACGTCCCCGCTCTGGACGTCGACGCCGAAGATCAGGGCGTCGAGCGCCCCGGTGCGCGTGCTCACGGGATCGAGAAAGGGGGCGGGCCGACATAAACCCACGGCGCGGGGCAGGCTGGACGAAGGGACGCCGAACCGGGCCGGCCGCGAACGCCACGACCGTCCGTTCGGACGGTCCAGCGGCCGCCGATCACAGCAGGCGGCCCTCCGCGGCGAACGCGACGCGACCGCCGACCCGGACCGCGATCTCCCCGTTCTCCGCGTCCGCTTCGAGCTGGAGGATCGAGGGACGGTCCATCTCGTAGCCCTGTTCGACGCTCGCGGCGACCCGTGGCGTGTCGAAGTAGCGATGGCGGGCGAGATAGCCCGCCAGACAGCCGTTCGCGCTGCCCGTCGCGGGGTCCTCGGGAACGCCGAGCCCGGGCGCGAACATCCGCGCCGCGAGGTCGTGGTCGGGCTCGCGCGGGTCCGCACAGAAAGCCAGCAGGTTCGCCACGCCCGTCGCCTCGTGCAGGTCGTCGTAGGCGGGACGGTCGATCTCGATCCGGGCGAGCGACGGGCGATCGACGAGCGGGATCAGCACCGCGGGGAGGCCGGTCGAGACGACCTCGACGGGCCACGCCTCGTCGATCGCGGCCGCGTCGAGGCCGAGCGCGCGGGCGAGGCGCGCGCCGTCGAGTTCGGGACCGAACTCCGGCGGCTGCTGGGTCATCCACAGGGTCTCCGCGCCACCCTCCTGGCGCACCTCGACCGGGATCCGTCCGACGCCGAGGTTCAGGGTCACCCCATCGCCGGCGTCGAAGCGCTTTCCGAGAACGGCGGCGGTGCCGAGCGTCGGGTGGCCCGCGAACGGGATCTCGCCTTCGGTCGTGAAGATCCGCACGTCGTAGCCGCCGTCAGCGGCTTCGCCCTCGATAAACGTCGTCTCCGAGTAGTTCATCTCGCGGGCGACCGCGAGCATCGCCTCCTCGGCGAGCGAGCCGCCGCTCTCGACCACGGCGAGCGGGTTGCCGGCGTACTTGCGCTCGGCGAAGACGTCGACGACGTGGAACGCGGCGTCCATTCGCCTCAGGGCTCGACGGTACAGGACGCCCCGTAGACGAGCTCCGCTTGCTCGATGTGTGCCGACAGGCAGGCGTAGTTGCAGAACCCGCCCGCGGGAACGTGCTCGCCGTCGGCCGTTTCGGCGACGAACACCGGCTCGCAGAAGGAGAGGTCGCTCCCACAGTAGGTACACTCCTCGGCGTCGGTCGGAACGCTCATGCCGAGAGGACGCCGGCCGTGCGGGAGTAGCTTTCGGCGCGCGGAGCATCCACCGATCGGGGACGTGAACGGAACACCGGCAGGCCGAACCGCCGAACGCCACCGTCCGGAACGCCGTCGAGCGTGCGGCCGGCACGGTGCGGTCGCGGCGCGGTACGGGGCGGTGCAGTCTCTCGTGTGTATCGGCGCTCGCGGTCATCGTCGCGTCGCTCGACCGCTCTCGATGGTGCACCGTTCGACCGCTCTCGATCTCGCATTGCTCGATCGCTCTCGGTCTCGCATCGCTCGACTCGGCACAGTCCGGTTCCCGTGTTCGGTCGGTTCGCGTTCACCGATGACGGTCATTCGAGGACGAGGACGTGGCGCGTCAGCGACCGGTGGACGCGCCGCTCGAACGCGCTCTCGACTGTCCACCCCGCCTCGCGGGCGGCGTCGGCCCACGACCGATCGCCGACGACCACCGCGCGGGCGGCCCCCGCGTGGGAGGTCCCGGCGCGCGCCGTGGTGCCGCGGGCTCCGGAGACCCGTCGTGCCTCCGAGAGCGCACCCGCGACGAGCGAGGCGAGATCGCCCCGAACCGCGGACTGGCGGCCGTAGGGAGCGTCGAAGATCACGCCGTCGACCGCGCCGTCGGCGAGCGGGAGCCCCGCGGCATCGCCGCGAAGAACGGCGAACGCGCCGGGGGGTCGACCGCTCTCGTCCGGCGTCACGGGGGAGCCGTCCCCATCGTCCGGCGCGACAGGGGGGCCGTCCTCATCGCCCGACGTCGCAGGCTCGCTTCGCCCGCCCGCGCCGAGATAGCGTTCGAGGTTGTGGCGCGCGCCCCGGACCATCTTCGCCTGTGCGTCGATTCCGGCCACGTCGGCCCCGACGAGCCCGGCTTCGACGAGTACGCCGCCCGTGCCACACATCGGGTCGCACAGTCGCACGCCGGGACGCGCGCCGGCGACGTTGACGAGGGCGCGCGCGAGCAGCGGGTCCATCGCGCCCGGCTGGAAGAACGGCTTCTCCGTCGGTGCGCGGGCCCCGAAGTCACGGCGACTCTCGACGTCGAGCCAGCCGAGCAGACACGTATCGCCCGAAAAGAGCGCCCGGAGCTCGTGGTCGGGATCGTCGAGATCGACCGCGAACCCGCGGTCGGCGAGCGTCGCGCCCAGCTCGCGCTCGGCGCGCTGGGTGTCGATTCCCGTGGAACTGCGGACGTCCCGCGCCCGGACGGCGACCGTCCCGCGCCGATCGAGCGCGGCCGCGTCGAGCAGCGCACGGGCGGTCCCGACGTCGGCCCCACAGCGTCCGAGCAGCCGGCTCGCGCGCCGGGTGTACGCGAGACCGCGGGCTCGCCGGGGGTCGATCCCCCGTGCCGTCGCCAGCCCGGGCGCACGGAGCTCGACGGCGGTCGCCGCGCTCCGTGCCTCGCGGGCGGCGAACGGGTCGTCCTCGCCGGCCAGCTCAAGGACGTACACGCGCTCCCCTCGACCGGCCGGCGGATTACCCTGTCGTCCCTACGCTGTCGTCCCTACCTGCCGTCCGGTACGCTGCCGCCCGGTGCGCCCGCGGTTCACCACTCCCTATCACCGTCTCTCCAGCACGCCGTCCCCGGGAGTCCCCGGCAGCCCCCCTCGGAATCTTCCGGCCACCGTCACTGTCTCCACTGTCGTCGTCCCCCAGCGTCGCCGTCCGGAGCGCCGGGGCGACCGCGACCGGTCGGCACAGCGACCTGTCAGCGCCACTCGCCAACCTTTATAACGCTTAAATGCGATGTTTAAGTCGAGCATGAGTCAGCGCAGCGATCCGAAGGAAACAATCAACATCGAGAACGTGGTCGCCTCGACGGGGATCGGGCAGGAGCTCGACCTCCAGAGCGTGGCGATGGACTTAGAGGGCGCGGACTACGACCCCGAGCAGTTTCCGGGACTCGTCTACCGCACGCAGAACCCCAAGTCGGCGGCGCTGATCTTCCGCTCGGGGAAGATCGTCTGTACCGGGGCCAAGAGCACGGCCGACGTCCACGAGAGCCTCAACATCGTCTTCGACAAGCTCCGCGACCTGGAGATCCAGGTGGACGAGGACCCCGAGATCGTCGTCCAGAACATCGTCACCTCGGCGGATCTGGAGTACACGCTGAACCTGAACGCGATCGCCATCGGCCTCGGCTTGGAGAACATCGAGTACGAGCCCGAGCAGTTCCCCGGGCTGGTTTATCGCCTCGACGACCCGAATGTCGTCGCGCTCCTCTTTGGCTCGGGCAAGCTCGTCATCACGGGGGGCAAAGAGCCCGCCGACGCCGAGCGCGCGGTCGACACGATCACCGATCGCCTCGACGAGCTCGGTCTGCTCGACGACTAGCGGCCACCCGTTCGTCGCCCTCTTCGGATCGCCGATAGTGCTTTTCGGAGTCACGACCGACTGTCTGTATGGACCGACAGCACGTCTCGACGGGCACCGAGTGGGAATCGGCGGTCGGGTACTCGCGGGCCGTCCGCGTCGGGCCCCACGTCCACGTCGCGGGAACCACGGCGACCGACGCGGCGGGTGAACTCGTCGGTCGGGGCGACCCGGGCGAGCAGACGAGACAGGCGCTCGAAAACGTCGCCCGCGCGCTGGACGAAGCGGGTGCGAGCATCGAGGACGTCGTCCGGACGCGCCTGTACGTGACCGACGTCGAGGACTGGGAGGCTATCGGGGAGGCCCACGCTGCCGTGTTCGGGGCGGTCCGCCCGGCGACGAGCATGGTCGAGGTCGCCCGACTGATCGACTCCGCGATGTGCGTCGAGATTGAGGCGACGGCGATCGTCGCCGACGCGGCAACCGACGGCGCAAGGGACGACGATACGCCGGACGACGGTACGGCGGACGGCAGCACGCCGGACGGAAGCACGGTAGACTGCAGTACGATAGACGGCAGCACGGCGGCGGTCGACGCCGGCACGGAATAGCCAGCCACAAGCCGCCGCGCGTCGACGTGTTCGCATGGCCGTCGCCGTCGCCCAGATCGAACCCGTGCAGGGGGGACCGCTCGCCTTCCTCGGCACGGTGCTCGTCGGGTGGCTGTTCTTCACGTTCACCGCACAGATCGCGGCCCGCTACCTCCTCGGTGACGTCCCGTGGAAGCGCGCGCTCGCGGTGGGGGCCGTGCCCGCGGTGACGACGGTCGCGCTCGGCCGGTACGGCGTCGTGCTCATCGCAGCCGTGAGCCTCGCGGTCGACGCCGCGGCCATTCACGCCGTCTACCGCGTACGCTACCGGACCGCGGGGCTCGTCGCCGTCGGCCACTACGTCGCGTCGGTGCTGCTCGCCGCGCTCGTCGCCTACCTCCTCGCCCTGTTCTCGACCGCGCCGCTGTGATGGACCGCCCGGCGGCAGCGCGCTCCGGGCGTGCGCGCTCCTGACGGTAGCGCGCTCCGAACGGCGGTGCGTTCCGGACGGCGGACACCTCGGACCGAGTCAGGACCGTTCGCGTTCGGGCCGTCGCTCGCGTTCGGACGCTGATCCGTGCTCGCGGGTGCGCCACTCGGCGGCGCTTTCGGGGCTCTCGGTCTCCAAGAGCGCGTCGAGCTTGCGCTCGAACTGCGCGTCGGTAAGCTCGCCGCGCGCGTAGCGCTCGCGGAGCGTGGCGAGCGCGTCCGTGGTGTCGGCCTCGCGCTCGTCGTCGGTGTCGTCCTCTCGGTGCTGGCCGTCGTCCCGGCTCCACGTCCCGGGCTGCCACCGCTCCCCGTCCCCCGTGTCCGCCTCGCCCGTGAGGATAGCGACGAGCGGCACGAGGACCGCGTAGCCGACGATCCAGACGACGAAGAAGTACCGGAAGCCGGCGAACAGCGCGAGGAACCCGGCCCCGAGGACGAGCAGCGAGAGGATACCCGTCGTGTTCTCCCGTGCGCGCTCGCCGACCGCGCTCATGCCCGTCGAACCGGCGCGTGCGGTGAAAAACCTTCGCGCGGTCCACGGCAGCGTTCGGGCGCACCCGACGGGAACGGCCCGGTCGCCGGAACCGCCGGCTCGACCCGCTCGTGGATCGTCGAGCGCGAAACTCGTTCGTGCAGCCGACCCACGCGAACCCGCAGCCGCGCCACCACCTCCCTACCGGGACCGATGCGCGCTTTCGCGTTAGCTAGATCGGTCGAAGCGAAACGTGGACCGCGGATGCCGATACACACGAGAGACCGCCCCGCAGCCACACCGCTCCGCAGCCACACCGCCCACACCGTCCCGCACCGACCGCCTCCACAGTGCGGTTCCGAAGCCGCTATCCCGGCGGCCGGGCGAGGGCGGGTATGCGCGTCACGTTCCTCGGGACGGGCGGGGCGATCCCGACCACCGAGCGCAACACCAGCGCCCTCATGCTCCGCCGGGAGGGCGAGCGCCTGTTGTTCGACTGCGGCGAGGGCACCCAGCGCCAGATGATGCGTTTCGGAACTGGCTTTGCGGTCTCACACGTCTTTCTCACCCACCTCCACGGCGATCACGTCCTCGGCCTGCCGGGGCTCTGTCAGACCCTCGATTTCAACGACCGCGAGGCCCCGCTCGTGATCCACGTCCCGCAGGGTACGGGCTGTGACGTCCGGCGACTCGTCGAGGCCACCGGAACGAGTCCGTCCTATCCGGTGGGGATCGAGGAAGTCGGACCCGGGGAGACGGCGCTCGACGGCGATGGGTACGCCGTCCGCGCGTTCGCAGTCGATCACCGGACGACCGCGGTGGGCTACGCGCTGGTCGAAGCGGAGCGCAAGGGCCGGTTCGACAGGCAGCGAGCGGAGGAGCTCGGCGTCCCCGAAGGGCCGAAGTTCTCCCGGCTCCACGGGGGCGAGCGGGTCGAGCTGGACGACGGCCGGGTCGTCGAACCGGGGCAGGTCGTCGGCCCGCCCCGTCCCGGCCGGCGCGTCGTCTACACCGGCGACACCCGGCCCGCGGCGTCGGTGGTCGAGGCGGCCGCCGACGCGGACCTGCTGATCCACGACGCCACGTTCGCCGGCGACCGAGCCGAGCGCGCCGCCCACACCGGTCACTCGACCGCGACGCAGGCGGCCGAGATCGCCCGCCGGGCGGGCGCGCGGCGACTCGCGCTCACGCACGTCTCCTCACGGTACGCCGGCGGCGGGGCCGAGCGGCTCGAACGCGAGGCCCGGGAGACCTTCGACGGCGAGGCCGTTCTCCCCGACGACGGGCGCGCCATCGAGGTGCCCTATCCCGACGCGGAGTGACGAACCGGAGTGGAGATCGGAGTGTCGGTCGACCCTTTGACATCCTCCCACGTCTGAAGACGTGGGATTCCCGACAGCAGTTGGGATATTAAGGTTCGCGGGTCGCCCGTTCACGCGGGAGAAAAGCTCCTCGCGTTTTGTCGAACAGACGAACCGCTGGCTGTGCCAACCAGCCGGTACTCCTATCTTCGTGAGAGGATTCGGAGGTACTTTTCTGCCTGATGTTCTCCGCGCCGTTCGTGTCGGCGTTCGCCACGGTTCCACACTCGTCGCAAACGTACAAGCCGCGTTCGACGCGCTGGCTGTCCGCTTTCGCCCCACACGCGGAACAGGTCTTCGACGTGTCGCGTTCGGAGACGGTTTCGACGGCGATACCGCGCATCTCCGCTTTGTACGTGAGCATCGTGGTGAAACGGTCGAACGCCCACCCGTGCAAATCGAGGTTGCCGTGGCGACCCCAATCCGCTGGGTCGCCGTTCTCGTCGTCACGGATGCCACCGAGGTCGCCGACGAACACGGTTCCGACGCCGCGTTCGGCGCACTCCGCCACAATCGCTTTCGAGAGCGTGTGGAGAAAGTGCGTCCGACGGTCGGTTCGCTTCCGGTTGAGGCGCTGGGCTTCGCGGGAGAACGAGTCGTCACACTTCGCGCGCTGTTTGGCGAAGTAGTATTCGTCTTCTTTGAGCGAACCACCGGGATATAGCAACGACTCGTCACCGAACGACACGACAGCGAAGTTGCATATCCCGAGGTCCACGCCCACCGTCCGGTCGCCGGGTGGTTCGGCCACTTCGACCTGAACCTTGCAGACAATGTGCAAGCGCCAAACACCGCGTTCGTACACGGCGCGGACCTGTTGGACATTCTCGACGGTCGTTCCACGCGGGCCGATAACGTCGTACTCGCAGAGGATGAAGTCGCCCCATCCGTCTTTGAGATTCGACCCCTTCGAGAGCCGGAGCCGGTTGTTCGCGGCGTCGTGCTTGAAGCCCGCTTGTTTGAACGTGACCGTCGAGCGGGGGTGGTCGTCGCCGTGTTTGCGGTAGCCGGGCGGGTTCGCTCTCCGGTTCCCGTCGTTTCGGTGGCCGTACCAGCCGGTGAACGCCTCAGCGAGTTCGGCGAGAACTCGCTGACTGGACTGTGAGTGCAAGCCCGCGTAGCGTTCGTGGCTCTTGAGGTAGGCTTGAAGGTCGAAACTGCTGGGAATCTGGCCGCAAGCGTCCCAAACGCGACCCACGGTGTAGCGGGCGACGTTCCAGAGCTTGCTGGCGGCGAAACCGAGCGAATCGAGGTCGTCGCGCACTTGCGAGTGGTTCCGAACCCTCGCTCGATAAGTGCGCGTGACGAGCCTCGAATCCGCCATACGTAACCTGTGACACTACACGAATCTAAACATTTTGATTGTGGAATATCCACCAGCCACCGCCGCTTTCGTCGCTGTTTGCGGCGGGTACTGTCGGATTCATCCCACGGCTAAAGCCGTGGGCTTTCTCCTTGGTTCAGGTGTAACCGAAACCGCGAACACCGATCCACACGAGAGCCCGCCCCGCAACCGCGACCGCCCCGCAGGCCACATACCTCCGACCGATTCGCTCGCTCGGGCCACCGCGACCGTACCGCACCACAGACCCTCGCGCGCTCGCGGGTCGTCCCTTCCCGCTCGCATCGAGGTGCGTCCCTCGCACGGGCGTTGCACGCCGCTCCGTCGGCGCGCAGCCGGCCACCCGCACCGCCGGCCGTTCGTCGCCTCGCCGACCGTTCGCACCGCATTGTCGACTGTCGGCCCGTGGCCGCGACGGTCGCTCGCTACCCGCGGCCGAGTTCGGCGAGCAGGTGCGAGAGATGCAGCCGGTCGTCCGTCCCCTCGGCGAGGTCCGCGTCGATCTCGCCGGCGAGGCGGTAAAGCGCGGCGAGTCGGGTCCCGCCGATCCCGGCCTTCGAGCGCGCGACCCGGAGGACGTCCGTGAGCAACTCTTCGCCCGAGAACCCCTCCTCGACGAGCAGGTCGTCGAGCGTCGAGCGTGCGTCGGCGAACTCGCCGGCCTCGGCGTCCCGGATCATCTCCGCGACCTGTTCCTCGACGCCGACGCCGCCGAGCGCCTCGTAGGCGGCCTGCATGGTGATCTCGCCCTCAGCCTCGGAGGCGGTCTGTGCGCCGAGGATCGCCCGCCGGAGGTCGCCGTCGGCGTAGCCGGCGACGTACTCCAGCCCGTCCGCATCGTGTGGGATGTCCTCGCGCTCGACGATCCGCTCGAGTACCGCGGCGATCTCGTCGTGGGTCGGCGCGCGCATCGACACCGAGAGACAGCGCGAGCGCAGCGGCGGGATGAGCTTCGAGGGCTGACGAGTGACGACGACGAACTGCGTGGTCCGGTGGTGGCGCTCCATCGTCCGGCGCAGGGCCTGCTGGAAGTCCTCGCGGACGGCTTCCGCGTTGTCGAGGACGATCGTCTTGTAGCCCCCGGCGACGGGCGCGTAGCTCGCCGACTCGCTCAGGACGTGCTTGATCAGGTCGGCCTTCGAGGACTCCCGGCGGCGTGCGGGCGTGATGAACGACGCGAAGCGGGGATCCTCGCTCACCTCCTTTTTGGTGCGATCGAAGAAGTCCGCGACGTTGAGTTCGACGAGGTCGTTGTCGGGATCGGCGTGGGTCGCGCGGGCGAGCGCGCGCACCGCGGCGGTCTTGCCCGCGCCGGCGGGGCCGTACACGAGGAGGTCGATCGGCTCCGCGACGGCTCCACGGAGGGTTTCGCGAGCGCCGGGCTGGGGGAGGTCGGCGAGCGACGGCGCGTGCATGTCGGTCCACAGCGGCCCGTCCATCGCCTCTCGATACGTGCGAGCCGGGTATGAATGGCACGGAACCGTTCCCTGCGTCCGCTCGCTTGCCCGTGGCTCGACCCACGGCACGGTCCCGGCGAGACCGCCCCACTCCGTTCTACCGGCCGAGCGAACCTGCGGCGTGGCGAAGCGTTTTGTCCGCCCGCCCCGATCGGCTCCCATGACCCACACCGTGGTCGTCGCGGGCGTCGGGCCGGGTCTCGGCGCATCGATCGCCCGCCGGTTCGCCGCCGAGGGCTGTCGCGTCGGGCTGTTCGCCCGTTCGCCGGGGTTCATCGCGGAGCTCGCGGCCGAAATTCGGGACGGGCCGGGCGACGCGCTCGCGGTCCCGACCGACGTCACCGACCGCGAGGCAGTCGCCGAGGGCTTCGAAGCGGTGCGCGAGGCGTTCGGCCCCGTCGACGTGCTCGTTAATCACGCCAGCGGCGGCGCCTGGAAGGGGCTGCTCGACCTCTCCGCCGAGGAGTTCGAGCGTGCGATGGCCGTCGGCCCCGCGGGCGGGCTCTACTGTGCACAGGAGGCCGTCGGCGACATGCTCGACGGCGCGGGCGGCACCGTGATCTTCACGGGTGCGACCTCCGCGGTGCGGGGCAACGGCGGCGCGCTCGCCTTCTCGGCCGCGAAGTTCGCGGTGCGGGGCATGGCCGAGTCGATGGCCCGCGAGCTCGGTCCCGAGGGCATCCACGTCGCCCACGTCGTCGTCGACGGCGTGATTCGACCGCCCGACCGCGGGGACGATGCGGATGAATTCCTCGACCCCGACGCCATCGCCGAGAGCTACTGGCACCTCGCCGAACAGGACGAGAGCGCGTGGACGCTCGAACTCGACCTCCGACCACACGTCGAGGACTTTTAGGAGTACCCATCGGTCTGCTCCCCCGTTCACTGGAGGGGGGGGGAACCACCCGACTGCTACCCTTCGAAGCCGTCCTCGAAGACGAAGGTGCCGTCGCGCTGGACGACCTGCGCGCACTTTTTGCTCGCTGCGCTCGCAAAACCTGCACTAAAAAACCGTTACCCTTCGAAACCGTCCTCGAACACAAATGTACCGTCGCGCTGGACGATCTCGCCGTCGACCTCGATGAACGAGTCCTCTGCCATGTCGACGATCATATCGACGTGTTGGGCGCTCCGGTTCTGCTCGTTGCCCTCGCCGACGTTGTCCTCGTAGGCTCGTCCGACGGCCATGTGGACGGTGTCACCCATCTTCTCGTCGAACAGCATGTTGTAGGTGAACCGATCGACGTCCCGGTTCATCCCGATGCCCAGCTCGCCGAGCCGCCGTGCGCCCGGGTCGGTGTCGAGGATCGTCCCGAGGAACGCCTCGTTCTTCGAGGCCTCGTACTCGATCACCTCGCCGTCCTCGAAGACGAGACGGACGTCGGTGACCTCCTTGCCGCGGCGGTAGACCGGCTTGTCGAACAGGACCTCGCCCTCCACGCTCTCCGGGAGCGGTGCGGTGAAGACCTCCCCGCCGGGCAGGTTGTGGACGTTCGTGTCGTTGATCGTGTGATTGCCGGCGATCGACATCGACACGTCGGTCATCTCGCCCGAGACGATGCGGACCTCGCTCGCGGGATCGAGGATCTCGACCATCTCCGCTTGGAACTCGCGCTGGGCGTCCCAGTCTTTGTTCACGGCGCGGTAGACGAACTCCGCGTAGGCCTCGGTGCTCATCTCCGCGAGCTGGGCGTCCGCCGGCGAGGGATGCTGGGTGAGCGTCCAGCGGTCGCCGAGGCGTTCTTCGAGGATCGGGCCGTGGGCTTCCTCGTAGGCCGCGTTCGTCTCGGGAGCGACGTCGCCGAGCTCGGTGACGTTGCTATGCGAGCGGACGATGGCGTGACAGTCCGCGGCCTCGGTCAGCGCGAGCGCGTGGCCCGGCGTCTCGAACTCGACGCCTGACTTCCCGGCGGCCCGGAGGTACGCGCGGATCGCCCGGCCGCTCCGATTCGTCCGGACGCCGAGGGGATGGGCGTCGCGCTCGCCGGCGACCTCGTAGAGTGCCGTGAGGAGGTCGTCGGCCTGTGGCTCGGCTTTGATCACGAACTGGTCGCCCGCGGAGAGATCGAGGGCGTCGGCGACGAGTCGGGCGTGCTCGCGGACACGGAGGTCCATGCTTGCTCTCCCAGCGGCGCGCGCAAACGGCTTTCGGACGGCGATCATCAACCCTCGCGTTCGAACACGTGGGGACGGGCGTCATTCCCCGTCGCGTTCGTCGACGGTCGTCGTTGCGAGCTCGCGGACGCGCCGTCGGTGGGTCGCCGATACGTCCGCGCTCCGGGCGGCAGCGAGCTGGTCGTCGACGACCGCGTTCTGCTGTGAGCCCCACGTCTCGGGTGGCTCCCGCTCGACGTATCCGACCCATCGCTCGATCGCCTCGATGCGTCGCTCTCGGTCCTGCTCGTGTTTCGCGTCTCGTCAACGCTGTATCTCCACCTACTCGCACGCCCGGCGTGCTCCTTGAGGGTGGAGTCTCGGCGCCCTGTCTTTCGGATAAGCTTGGCCGCTATCCAGCGCGACCGTTTTCTCGACCGCGGAGATCCTCCAGTGCAGTCCTGAAGTGCTCCCGATGATAGTCGGACCCCGTGTTCGCCCGCTCCGAGAGGAACTCGGCGTGCGCTCGCTGCTCGTCCGCGCCGAGATCCGCCATCGACACGCAGTCGACGTAGGCGTCGAGCGCCGACGTGAAGGTCTGCGCGTAGTGGTCGTAGGCGGCGTCGACGAGGTGGATGTTCTCGTCGATCCCCTCGGCGAGCGCCCGGTGGATCGCCGCCGCCTGCCGGTAGTTCCCGCGCTCGCGGTGACGCTCGGCGAGGTCGGCGAACCGCGAGAAATCGATCGCCTCCACGACGACCGGGTACTCCTCGGTGTGGGCCTCGAAGAGCCGGTCGACCTCCTCGCGGTACTCCGCGGCGGATTTCATGGACGTGTCGCCGAACTCGGCGACGAAGCGCTCGCGCAGCGCCCGATTGCGGGCGCATTCGTCGCGAACGAACGCGCGGAGGTCCTCGAGGGCGACGTCTTCTAGTGCCGCCTCGATCCGCTCGCCCTCGTCGGCCGGCAGCCCGTCGGCGAGATCGAGCAGTACCGCGACGACGTGCTTGCACTCCCTGGGGCCGTCGTACGGACAGGTACACCGGGGATCGAAGCCGTCCGCGGCGAGATCGAGCGCCAACTCGTACGGTCGCGATCCCTGAACGACCGCGGTGATGGCGTCGCCGACGCGGGTCAGCTCGCGGATCCGGCCCTCCTCGCGGTAGTTCACGCCGCGCTCGTACACCGCGTCGGTGCAGCGGTCACGAATCGCGCTCTCGTCGACGGTCACGGATCGGGCCTCGAACTACTTCCGTGAGTGAATTGAACCCCTCGATTCGTCCCTGCGACCGAGCTACCTCGGGACGGGCCTTCGTTCAGTTGTCGAGAGCCTCAACGACCTCCTCGACCGTGAAGAGTCGAAGATCGTCCCGACCGTCGGCTTCCTCTTCGACCGACTGCTTGAAGCCGCTCCGTGAAAACAGCGTGTACTCACAGGTCCGTTCGCCGCCCCCACTCGGGGTCCACCGCAGCTCCGCGACGTGATCTCGGAGCGTCGCAAACGCGTCGTAGCCGACAGGCGATCCCTGAAACTTGCATTCACCGGCGATCAAAGTGTTCCCATTCGTGAGCCCGACGGCGTCGACTTCGTGCTCGCCGTACCACCACTGGCCAATCTCGGTGATCGTATAGTCCGGATAAAGCAGCCCCAGCGCCGAACCGCACAGCCGTTCGAACGGGTAGCTCACGAAGTCCGCCAGCTCCGGTTCGATCAGCACCTCGTAGGCGTCCTCGCCGAGGCGCTCGTATCGATCCCCGGCCCCGTAGATGAAGCGAAACCAGAATCGAAAGAACGGGTCGCGGATGCGGTAGCGACTGCGCTTGGAGCGCTCTTTCCGTTCGGTGATCGGGACGTGCTTGTCGACCAATCGCAAGCGGGACAGCCGGTTCAGATACTTCGAGAGCTGGTTGTACTCGATTCCCGTCCGCCCCGCGATCTCGTTTCGGCTCGTGTTGCCGCCGGCGATGGCTCCGAGGATGGAGAAGTACCGCGTCGGTTCGGTGAGCTCCATCCGAAGCACGTAATCGGGCTCGTTGTGGAGCGAACCGTGTCGCGAGAGGATCGTCCGCTGGACGTTCTTTCCGAGGGACGCCTCGGGAGAGACCTCTTCGAGGTAGTAGGGCACGCCGCCGAAGGTTCCCCAGGTGAGCACCTTCTCCGTCGCGGTGTAGCTATCGGGGAAGAACTCCATCGCGGCATCGAACGGAAGTTGACGGAGATCTACCTTCAACGACGACCGCCCGTAGAGCGGACTGTTTCCGAGCAGCGCGGCCTCCTCCATCATGCTGATCGACGACCCGACGAGAACGACGGTCGCCGAGGAGTCCTCGAGTTCGTGGTCGAACATCGCCTGGAGGACGGACGGCAGGCTCTCGTCCTGGGCGACCAGATAGGGGAACTCGTCGAGAACGACGATCGCGTCCTGCTCGGCGAGGTAGCCGAGGATCGATTCCCAGTCCTCGCGGATGCGCGCGACGCCGGGGAACGTGTCCGTTGCCGCGTCGACGAACTGCTGTAGTTGGAGGGTGCGTGTCTTCTGTCTCGCTTGGTAGACGACTGAGTCATCGTGGTCTACAAGAGATCGTTTGACGAGCGCGGTCTTTCCGAGGCGACGACGGCCGTAGACGACGACGAGCGCTGCCTCCTCGTCGTCGTAGAGCTCCCGGAGTCGGGACAGCTCTTCCACCCGATTCACGAAGGCCGGCATAGTCCCCGGTCGCTCGCGCTCGCTAAAATACCTTCGATAATCATACTCTCAAGTATTGTACTCTAAAGTACGAAATTGAGGGGCCGTGAATCACATTTTGGCTCG
Organism: Halobacteriales archaeon QS_4_69_34; assembly: GCA_003021045.1. GTDB lineage: Archaea > Halobacteriota > Halobacteria > Halobacteriales > Halococcaceae > PXRN01. The sequence continues at coordinate 18,931 of PXRN01000032.1, forward strand.
TCGAACGGACGAAGCGCGGACCGATATCCCTTTGCCGAGAGAAACGACGATCAACCCTATACTGTCGGTCAGAAAAGGCTGCGAGGCACTTACGGGCTTCCGGTCGTCGGCAGGAGACGCCCAGCCTCGGTCGTGACTGGCCTCTCTACTCCGCCGCTCGGACGTCGACGACACACCACGCGAAGCCGGTGATCGTGGTCAAAACGTCACCCACGTCAGGATGGTGTTCGCGTCGGTGACCGGTCCGATCCCGGCCCACGCCAAGCCAAAGCCGAGGGAACGACGACGATCCCGAGTGGAACGGCCACGATCGTCGCTTCGACCGGCAGCTTCGAGCAGAACCCGACGACGGTGTTCGAGCAGTGACTCGGACCTGTATCGGGCGAGGATGCGCTCTTGGACGGTTTCAGCACCTGCCTCGGCCGGACGGTCCCCGAGATCGGCCTGCTCGTCGCCTCTTCCTCGTCCGTAGCGCCGCCACGGAGTCCCGGCAGGTAAATACCATCTCCTTGGGAACACCCTCACGCGCACCCCCATCGGGAACGTTTAACCGCAGCGGGCGTCCCCGAGGAGACGAATTGCCGAGCCACCGGACGTCCTCCTGCTGACCGTCGACGCGCTCCGGGCCGACCACCTCTCGTGTCGGGGCTACCGCCGGGGGACGCCCACGTTCGACGCGCTCGCCGACGACTTCCCGCGTGGTGCGGTCCCGGTTCGTACGCTCCTGGTTGGGACTTCACTCAGTCGTCGGCCGTGTACGCGCCGCTTCGATGCTCGACGCGGTGAACTTCGAGAACGGCCGCCTCGCGGTCGAGAACGCACGCGAGGCGATACTGGCCGACGCGCAGTTTCTCGAAGGGACCACCCGCGAGCGGTTCGAGGTACTCGCCGGGGTCGCGCCATTCCGAGTGGATCACCTCGTCGAGCTTCGAGGCGATACGGTCCTGCACGTGGGGATCGAGGCCGTCGAACTGGTCGGCGGCCCGCGGGGCGAGCTTCCAGGTCCACTCGCGGTCCTCACTCGTCATCCGCGTCCCGATCCATCATGGCGCGGACCTCGCCGCGGGAGACCAGCTCGGCCTCGCCCGAGCGGAGGTCGTGTTCGCTCGCGGCGATCTGCTTCCAGCCCTCGCGGGAGAACTCGGGGTGTTTCACCGCGTCCCGGGCGGCGTGGCGCAGGAACTCGCTGCGGGAGTTGAAGCCCTGTTGCTCCCACGTCGCGTCGATGTCCTCGAGGAACGCCCTCGTGAGCCGGAGGTTGACCTGTACCGTCTCCGGGCCGTCGTCGCCAGCCGAGCTGTCAGTCCCGGACATGATATACGGATGCTTTACGCTCGTACGCGGATAAGACCTCGGTCGAACGCAGTCGTGAGCACGCTTTCAGCCGTCTCGCCCCCACGACGTTCGGCGAGCGAGGAGAGAACGGAACGAACTCACACCCGCCGATCGAGTTGCTCGCGCCCGGCGAAGGCGTCGCGGCTCGGGTACGCCTCGATCATCGCGAGAAGCCGGCCGCGACGCGGTGGGCGGGCATCGTATCGTCGTAGAGCAGCACGACGCCCGCGTGGGCGTCCGGTTGCAGGTCGCCGAATTCCTTCACGTCGCTCGTCACGACGACGAGGTCGTGTTCCCGCGCGTACGGCAGGGCGTCCGCTTGTCGTCCGCGCCCTGCCGGAGTGCATCACGGACGTGTTCCGCGTGCAGATCCGCCGTTTGCAGGTGGGTCGCCGCTCCGGGTCGACGTTCTCGTCGAGAAAAAGCGCCACCCGCCCATCTCAGGCCGTGTCCGGATCGACGCCCTCGGGACGGTCGATCGTCTCGCGGAAGTCCGCCATGGCCGCCTCCCGATCTTCCTCCACGCCGCGCATCTCGACCGGGTGGTCGTGGTAGTAGGCGAGCGCGTGGTAGACGTCGGCAACATCGAGGTCGTATCGGTCGGCGACCGCCTGGGGGTCGGCCCCGCTCTCGACGAGCGCGTGTAGCTGGCGGATACTGATCCGTCGACCGCGGACGTGGGGCTCGCTCATGTCCTCGCGGGCGATCCGCCGGCTGTCGCGCTCGGCCACGGTTGATACCCGCGCCGCAGCCGCAAAACCGTACTGTCGGTGTCGCTCTCTCGAACACCCCGGAGGTGCCGCTCGGTTCCGGTGGTGATCGCATCCCGGTCGTCGGCCCGCTCGGTCGGGTTCGTCGATGGACGCTCCCCGGCGAGCGCGAGTTCGCTGGCCGTGAGGACTTCCTCGACGGTCGGCACGGCGCATCGACGGCGGTGCCGTTCGTCGTGGTGTGGCGAACACCGGGGAGAGGCCATCATGGAACAGGGAAGCCCCGCCCTCGACGAACCCGCTGCGGTGCGTGAGCGGGTGAGTAGGGCGGTAGTTCACCGTTCGATCGTCTCGATTCCGGTCGCCCGCGTGATTGCTGCGATCAGCATTAATGCAGGGCGCGGAGCCCCCGCCCTTAAGCGCCCGCCGCGGTGCGTGGGCGGGCGGTAGGGTGGGGAGGAGCGCCCGTCTTTGGCTATTTCCGAAGGTCTTAAGCCCGCTGCGCCCGTTTTTCGGAGTACTGCTGCCCTCGCACAAGCCGAGGACAGTAGGAGCCAC
>PXRN01000032.1:21553-33086 GCA_003021045.1 Halobacteriales archaeon QS_4_69_34
TGAAAGCCCCCGCCCGGCCGGTGGACGGCAAGAGGAAGCCGGGCCACGCCCATGCATGGGGTCGCGGGGGAAACAGTTGCGGTGCGACAAAAGCCCCGTTCTCAAGGAGTGAGCGGTCGTCGCAAGGCGACCGCGAGCGAGTAGGGCGGGGTAGTTTACGTCTCCGAGCGGCGGACGACGACATCGCCCTCGTCGTCCTCGACGGTCACGGTGTACTCGCCCATCGCCGGAATTGATCGGTCGTACCCCGCGTAAAGGTCGGACTCGGTATCGGTTCCGGTGCCGACGTGTAGCGTGACGGTCTCGCCCGGGCCGAGGACGAGGGTCGGGAACCGATAGAGCTCGATGCCGTTGGCGATGATCGTGTATCCGGTCAGATCGATCGGCTCGTCCCCGGCGTTGCGGAACACGACGCGCCCGGCGTCGAGGGCCACCCGATCGACCCGCAGGTCGGTCGCCGGCGTGGTGGCTGCCGTCGACCGACCGGCGTCCGTCGGCGCTTCGGGATCGCTCGCCTCACGCCGGCGCGGCGACGGGGTGAGCGCGCCGTCGGTGCTTCGATCCTCGCCCCGAGCGGCCCAGGTCGGCGTCCCGCCGGTGTTCCGTGTGGATCCACCGCTGTCATCGGCCGCCGCGGTCGCCACAGTCGGTTCCCCGGGAGCGGCTCGCGGATCGTCGCCAGTCCCGCCGGCCCCCGTCCCGGCTTCCCTCGCCGCTTCCCCGGCGTTTCCGTTCTCCGCGGTCGAAGCACGCTGCCCCCCGCTCGACGCGTCGCCCCCGTCGCCCCGTACAGCACTCGCTTCGACCGTCCTATCGGCGTCCGTGCTGGTCGCGCCGTCGGGATCTCCCCTCGCCGCGCCGTCAACGTCCCCGCCAGTCGAGCCCTCGTACTCGGTTCCGATCGCTCCCCCGTCGGCGTCGGTGGCCCCACCCCCTCCGGCGGTAGCCGTGTTCGTGAGCCCGGGTTCGGGCCCCGCCGTGTTCCCGGTCGCGGTCGACGGGGCGGGGGTGGCCGGAGACGCGTTCGGGGCCGTCGTTCCCGTTCGATCGACGGTCGTTTCCGCCCGGTCGACGGGCGTCCGGATCGCCGGGTCCTCGATCTGTGTCCGGGAGTCCGTGGCTGGCAGCGCGGAGCAGCCGGCGAGTAACAGCAGGCAGGCACAGAGGAGCGCGACCGTCGCTCGCCGTTTCATGCCCGTCGCTCCTCCCGATAGGACGATAAGTGCAGCGGTCGCCCGCGTCGAGATCACCACCCGGGATCAACAGCCACGCCCCGCCTCCCGCGAGGGTATCGAGAGCGAGAGCGGATCGTCGCCGGCGGCGCGGGATAGAGGTGGGCGCCGGTCGTCGTCCACGATCGCTGGGAGAGCGTCGGACAGGACGGCGCGGCCCCGCCGGTCAGCCAGCTCACGACCGGGGTTTGTGTCGTAGCCGTCCGTGTCGGATAGTACAGGGAGCCGATGCGCGCCAGTGGATCGTCGGCACTCCAGATCCCGTCGACGTGGGTCGTGGCGAACGTGGCTGCGGCGAACTCCGACTCGACGGTCGTGGCCGGAGACGCCGCGTTATCCAGGTGAACGAACGCGAGCGGAGCGGTCAGGAGAGCGGTGACGACGAGCGCGCCGACGACCAGCCGTCGACTCGTGACGGCCCCCCGCAGGGAACTCACGTCCCGGGCCGGGGCGACCGAGGGGGCGTATCGGAGCGTCGCCAGCGCAGCGAGGACGAAAATCGGGACGTGGACGAAGGTCTGCGCGCGGACGACGGTGCCGAGAAACTGCGGGGTCAGCGAGGCGGTCAGCGAGAAATACACCTGGGCGACCGGGGCGGCGAGCAGCGCGAGAACGACGGCACCGTCGGCGCTCCCGAGGGTGGCTACCGGCAGCCCACGGCTGGCGACCACGACGGGGACGACGAACAGGAGCGCGCCGACGAGTATCGGCAGCGGCGTCGAGATCGTCCCCGGGAATACGGGGAGTACGGCGTTGGCCCCGAGGAGGAGATACCAGATGCCGACGACGCTCAGGAGGACGCCGGTCTGTGCGCGCGAACGCGTCCCCGTGAGCCACAGCACGCCGACGACGAGGACGATCACCCACGCGGCGAACAGTCCCGGATAGGAGAGGATCCGGCCGACGTAGGGCACCGTCAGGCCGAGGCGCGCCGCGAGCTCGTAGTAGAGCGCATAGTACGCCCAGAAGCCGCCGACGAGCCCGATCCCGACGGCCATCACCCGTCGGGAGGGACTGGAGAGGAGGTGGGCCGCGAGTAAGCCGAGGACCGTCAGCCCGGCCAGTAGCGTGCTGAAGGTGTGGAGAAGGGGAAACGCCAGCATGAGCGTCCCCGTGATCGCGACCCACGCGACCCGACCGGACCGAAGAACGCGATGGAGCGCGATGGCCACCAGGGGAACGAACACGAGTCCGAGCGCCTCCTCGTCGGGAACGCCGGTCCGCCGGAGATACAGGCCGTCAACGGCGAGCGTGAGACCGGCGAGCACGGCGGCGGAGCGGACGCGTCGATTCGACGGATCGATCCCCCAGCCGACGCGGCGCGCGATCGCGACGGCCGTCAGCGTGGACGCCCCGCCGACGACGGCGACTAAGGGCTGTGCCGTTCCGAGCGGTGCCACGCCGACGAGAAGGCTCGTGACGGTCAACAGACCGGTGAAGACGAAGTTGTCGGCCCGGAACCGCTCTATGGGGTAGTGAGCGCCCGCGATCGTCTCCCGAGCGAGGGCCGCGTAGCCGAACCCATCGAGGGTCGCCGGGAGGGAACTCCAGTAGAGCGGGACGGCCCGGATCGTCACTGCGATCGCGACGATCCCGAGACAGGCGACGACGTAGGGGCGTCGTTCAGCCATCACCGGGCCCCCATCGATCCGCTCGCCGAACGGGGACGGAACAGCGGCGGCTCGGAACGCGAACGATCCAGGCGGGCGATTCCGACGCGCGAGGACGAGCGGCCATCAGGGCGTCCACTCACGATCGCCCCCGGCGGGCGCGCGACCCGTCGTTCGATCCCGTGTGAGCCACCAGCGCCGTCGGCGACGACCGCAGGAACGGCACCGTCGCGAGCACGGCACCGAATAGCGCCACGAGAAACGAGCCCGCTGCCGCCCCGAGCAGGACCGTCGCCGGAACCTGCGTCGAGAGCCGGATCCCGAACACGGTGAGCGTGTCCATCGCTCCAAGCAGTCGCGTCGTCGCGACCGCGAGCCCGGTCGCGATCACGACGGCGGGCACCGAGAGCAGGCAGACGTCGACCAGCACGGTCGACAGCACGCCACGGGGCGTCGCCCCGGTGGCCCGGTGGATGCCGATGGCCCGTCGTCGCGCGTGGATCACCTGCGCGAAGGTCGCGGTCGTGGTGCCGACCGTCGTGAGCCCGGCGAGGGCCACCATCGCGCCGAGCACCAGTTGGATATTTCCGAAGATGCTCCGGACGGCGTGACCGACGCCCGTCCCCGTGGAGTACTCCCCGGTGCTCGCGAGCGCCGAGAACAGCCGATCGTCGCCGATGATCGTGAACTCCGTCCGGGCGAGCGCCGTCCCCTTCGAGAGCGCTTCGACCGTGTAGGTGCCGGGCGAGGCGCGCTCGTCGGATCCACCGCCCGTGAGGTCGACCTCGACCGCCGCGGTCCCGCCCGGGGCGAGCGTGACGTTCCGCGTGCGGGTCGACACCGGCGAGACGAGCGCGAGCTCGCGGGTGAGCGTCGCGTTCCACGGGTTGGCGACCGTCACGTTCGCTCGGGGGCGTTCGAGCACGGTCGCCGTCTTCGGCGTCACCGTGATTCGGGCCCCGAGGCGGCGTCGCGCGGTCGGGCTGACCTCGATCCGACGGGTGGCGGCGGAGCGATCGCCCTTCGACGCGGCGATCGTGTACGTGCCCGGCTCCGCGGGGAGGCGCACCTCGGCGACGCCGAGCCCGTCCGTCGAGGCCGTCGCCGTTCCGATCCGTACCGTGACGTTCTCGACCGGCATCTGGGTGGGCGTGACGACCGGGACGAACAGCGTCGCGTTCGGTGGCCCGCGCGGGGGGAGCTCCGGCGGCAGGCGGAGCGCGTTCGGGGCGAACACGCGAACCGACTGGGAGACGGATCCCACCCGGAGCGTTCGATTGCCGGCCCTCGGGACCGAGAGGTTCATCTCGATCCGCGCCCGTTCGTCCGGTTCGAGCGTGACCGACCGCGTGCGCGTCGCGTTGCCGATGCGCACCGTCAGCCGGCGCGTGGCGCTCGTCTGCTGGCGGTTGTGCAGCCGTATCTCGACCGGCAGGGGCTCGTCCGCGACCGCCGTGGTGGGTGCGGACACCCCCGTGACGTTGATCGACTCGTTGCTCGGCCCCACGTCCGGCAGCGATCGATCGGTGTCGGGGAGGTCGCTCCCCGCAGTCCGGATGTACTGGACCTGCCCCGACCGAATCGAGAGGTGGTGGGCCGTCGCCAGCGGGACGACGAGCTGGTCGTCGTCGATGCCCGGGGCCGCGAACTCGCCGACGACGGTGACGCGGGTGACGGCGGGCGAGAAGCTCCCCCCGAGGACGAGCGCGTCGCCGACGCCGACCCCGAGGGTGTCCGCGAGGTCGGCCCCGACGACCGCCTCCCCGGAGCCGTTCGGAGCGCGCCCGCGGGTGAGCGTCGCGTTCGTCACGGACGCGAACGCGGTGTAGTTCGCCCCGAGACCCAAGAATGGCTCGCCGTCGATTGCTTCGGGGAGGACGATCTCCGGGCTGGCGGCGATCCCCTCCGAGCGCAGCGCCGACGCGTAGGACGTGTCGATCCGGCTGTTGATGACGTGGGTGGCGTCGCCCTCCGCGATCGTGCCGCCGTCCTGGCTCGCCAGCGGTGCGACCGCGCCGGCCAGCGAGGTGACGAGGACGACGACGACGGCGAAGACGGCGAGCGTCGTCGCGGTCGGCACGATCGTCCGCCACGCCAGCAGCGTCGGCGTCAGCGCCGCCCGGAGCCGTCCCAGTGGACCGCTTTCGGGGGCCGGTTTCGGGGTGTCCGCCGATCCGTCGAGCCGAGCGGGCGGGCGAGTCGCCGCGGACTGTGCCGCCAGCACGCCCGCGACGACGCCCACGAGGAGGAGAACGACGGTCATCGGTGCGATCACGGTGAGCGCGAGCGGCGTGAGCGAGGGCGTCAGCGCGATCGGCAGCCCCCCGTAGATGGCGGCGTTGACGATCGCGTTGGTGAGGATGACGCCGAGCGCGTAGCCGAGAGCGACGCCGACGGCCACGATGAGCCCCGCCCGAAGCCCGAACAGCGAGAGGACCCGCCACGGCGAGCCGCCGGTCGCCCGGATCACCGCGATGGTCCGGAGTCGATCGCGGACGGTCATCCGGAGGACGTTGTAGACCACGACGAGAACGAGCACCGCGCCGCCGAGCGTCGCGGCGAGCAACACGGTCAGCATCTCGCGCATGCCGGTGAGCAGGAACACCAGCGCCGCTTGCACCGGCGTTCCCGAGGCCGGCAGCGACGCGAGGCTCGCGTTCGTGCGATCCGGCTCGATCACGACGGCCCCGGCGTCCTCGCCGCCGAGTGCGGTCACCGTAGATGCGTTCGCGACGTACCACTCGGGCGGGAACAGCGAGTCTCCCGTCTCGTGGGGTCGGACGTTGTAGACGGCGGTGCCGCCGGGGCCGTCGAAGCGCTGTTGGGTCCGGACCGCCACCGGTCCCCGGACGCTCCCGTTGGGGGTCGGCAGCGTCGTCCGCTGCCAGTCGGCCCCTCCTTGGAGACCGTTCGCCGACGCTTCGGGTGGCACCCCGAGAAACCGGTGTTCGGTGCCGTCCGGTCCCCGCAGGACGGCCGTCGGGAACACGAGGTCGTCGCGGTCCGCCGCGGCTCTCGCCGCCGCGGACGAGTCGTGGTAGTCGGCGGTCGTGATGTCGTACTCGCCGGCGAGCGTCGTCGTCTGTGCGCCGGCGGCGGCCACCAACAGGGCAGTGCCGATCAGAAACGCCGTCGTGACGGCGACGACGAGGACGGTGAGTCGATCGCGGCGCGACCAGCGGGTGAGCAGGGCACGAGCGTACCCCACCGACCGATCCGCGTCTCCCATTCGTGATTTTGGGGTCCCCGGCGACGATCATACGTCTGCCGGTACGACCGAGGCGAGGAATCCCACTCTCCCCCTCGGAACGCGCGTCGCGGTTCGAACTCGTCACGCCGTCCCGGAGCCGATCAGCTTTTGTCTGTATTGGTCGAATCGGTGGAGCGAATGGTCGACGGCAACGAACTGTGGCTGTTGCTCCCCCGGTCCGTCAGACGGTTCCCGGCCGACCTCGCTGCCGTCGTTGCACTGGTCGTCGCCACCGCGATCGCGGTCTTCGCGCCCCTCCTCAGCGAGACGCCGCTGCGGATCGCCCTCGGGCTGCCGTTCGTGCTCTTCCTGCCGGGCTATGCGTTCGTCGCGGCGCTGTTCCCCGAGGCCGGTCCGGGGCCCGACGCCGCCGGCGAGGGGGAGTCGGGACCGTTCGAGCGGCTCCAGCCCGGCGGCGCGGGCGGGATCGACGGGATCGAGCGGCTCGCGCTCTCGTTCGGGCTCAGCATCGCGATCACGCCGCTGCTCGGGCTCGTGCTCAACTTCACGCCCTTCGGGATCCGCTTGACGCCGGTCGTGCTCGCCGTCGGCGGGTTCACCGTCGTCGCGAGCGTCGTCGCGGCGCTCCGGCGGTGGGAACTGCCCGCAGCGGAGCGTTTTCGGGTTCCCTATCGGGACTGGTACGCCGCGGGTCGGGCCGAGCTGTTCGAACCCGAGACGCGGACGGACGCGATCTTGAACGTCGTGCTCGTGGTGAGCCTGCTGCTGGCGGTGAGCAGCGTCGGGTACGCAGTACTCGTCCCCAAGGGGGGCGAGGCGTTCACCGAGTTCTACCTCCTGACCGAGAACGAAACGGGGGAGCTGGTCGCCGACGACTACCCGACGAACCTCACCGTCGGCGAGGGCGGCTCCCTCGTCGTCGGCATCGGCAACCACGAGGGCGAGCCGGTCGAGTACTCGGTGGTGGTCGAGCTCCAGAATGTGCAGTTCGAGAACGGCTCGAACGCGACCACAGTCGTCGAGGAGCGCGAGCTCAGGCGCTTCAGCGCCGACGTGGCCGCCAACGGGACGTGGCGGCGAGCGCACGACGTGATGCCGACGATGGCCGGCGAGCGCCTGCGGCTCGCGTACCTGCTCTACCGGGGCGAGCCGCCAGCGGAGCCGACGGTCGAGAACGCCTACCGGGAGACCCACCTGTGGGTAAACGTCAGCGAAACGCGATCCGGCTGAAGGGAGGACGATCGGCCCCCGGCGGGCCGGTGGCGACATCGATCGATGATTCGATCCCGGAGACCACACGCCATCTCTCGTCGGCCCAGGCTCGGGCGGACGGTCAAGCGGGTTGACCGTCCCATCCGGAGATCTCGCTCCACTCTCCACAGAGGTCGGCCTGCCAGCTCACCGTCTTTACCTCGCGCGTGATCCCCTCGGTCATGGGGGTTCCTGTTCGGGGTGCGCATATAAAAGACGGCGTTTTCGAGAGTCCCAGGCTCGACAAAGGCTAAACGTCCCTCGCTCGTATCTCGAAGTGAGATGGCAATAGACGAGATGCGTACGGTCGGCGAAGATTCCCCCGGAAGATCCGGAAGACCTGCTGCCGGAGGACAACATCCTCACCCTCGACGAGTACCTCGATATGCACGCCGCCATCGGGCACCGTATCCGGTACGAGATCCTCTATCGCCTCGTTCACGGCAGGGAGATGAGTCCCAAAGAACTCGAGGCAGCGATGACCGTCGACGACAGCACCCTCCACTATCACCCCAACGAGCTCGTCGGCGTCGGCCTCGTCGAGAAGCGCCAGCGCACCGAGCGAGGACAGGACGGTCTGTACTCGTACTATCGGGCGACCGTGTTCGGAGAGGTCACGCTCAGCGATGGCGTGGACGAACTGATCCGCGGCGAACACGCGTTCGAAGAAATGTACGACGGTTCGAACCAGCTATGAGACGGCACTGTCTAGATGAGCGGCGTCAATCGAGTAAATTACCGTAATCCCGGTTCTGCGGTTTCACAATTCGGACGGAATAGGCTCTCATCTATCCGTTCTCGAATTAGATTACGGTAAAGCGAGGAACGACGATTGCTCAACTAGACAGTGCTCATGAGACAGTACTGGCAGCTGTCCCTCACGTAGTTAAAAACGGGTGGACGACTCAGTTCTACTCACCCGCTCACGCACCACAGCGAGTGCTTGAGGAAAGGGTCGTTACCGCCCTTACGAGCGAAGATGGTGGAGGTCGCCGTCGCGCTCTCGATTGAGTCGTGGACCGTCGAGACGAGCGTTCATAGGAGTGGCGGGAGAAAGCGTACCCGTCTCGTCGTCTTGCTCTACGGCGTCGCCGTCTCCGTTGGCGCGAAGTTCGACGACGTCGCCGCTCGTCCGGCGGCTCCGCGTGGTCGAGGGGTCGCGCGGGTGCACCTCGGTGCCCCCGCCCGTCGCGGTCCCGTGTCCCGCCACAGTTTCGAACGGGTGGACACACTGGAGGTCCGCCGAGGGACGGGTCCCGGGATTCGCGTTCCGAAGCTCGAAGAGAGTTACGACGCCGTCCGAGGCGAAATCGTCGTACGGGAGAGCCCTCGCAGCCGTCGACGCCGCCTTCGACGGTCCTACGGGCGGACGGAGCGGTCGACCTGCCCGCAGTGGTGGCGGTGTCACGCGCGGATTGCGCTCGGGTAGGCGGCGGGTAGTAGCTCAGTGCGGGCGTGGGATCGTACAGCTCCCTGGGCCTCGCGGACGGTTTCGATACGGTGGTCGCGCTCGACTGCGCCTACGCTGGGGGAGGTTCTTCGGCCTCTCCAGCGGCGAGCTCCACGTCGAGGTGAACGTCCCGGTAGGGAGGAAAGGGCGTTTCGCTCGACACTCCTCGACCGAGAAGACGAGTCCGTAGCGTTCGAGCACTCCGACATCCCCGTGAACCGGTCGGTAGTCGCGGTCGAGCGCGTCGGCGAGCGCGGCGATGCTCTCCGCCGCGCCGTCGGTGGCAACCAGTGCACACGAGAGCTCGATGCGTCGCCCGGTGAGGATCCATCGCAGCTTCCCGACGCTCACGAAGGAGACGACCCCGGAGACGGACTCACCGCTCGCGGCGGTGCGGGCCGCCTCGACCGTTCCGTCACGCATCCCCTCGAACGGTTCGACCGTGATGCAAAGCGTCTTCGGGTGGGGTCGGTCGCAAGGGTCGCGGCACTCCTCGGGCCAGCCGTCGTGGTCGTGCTCAGTCATCCTCGGGTGTCTCCGTAGTGTGTGCGATTTCGCTCGGGAACCGGACGACGTGGGAGGCGATACTCCGGACTCGAGTGTGGTATCGTCGCCGTCGGCGACGTGACGGTGGTGGCCCCGAGCGTATCGTCGCCGTGCGCGTCGTCGCAACGCAGGATCTCGCCCACTTCGAGATGACAGTACTGGAACCGATAGAACCACCTATCGGGATAGTCCAGAGTGGAGATCGCGGCCATCTCGACCCGCCCGCTCAGACGGCTCGATTCATGGCGCGATGAGGGCGAACGGGTGTGGAGCCGAGCTGATTGGGCGTTCGTGCGTCTGCCGGGCCTCGGCGCCGTTGTTTTCCGACGTATCACTTCGTATCCATCTACCAGTAAAACTAAGAAATAGCCGCAAATGAGCTCGAGTGAGATATCGTCATGTCGTGGTTGGAACCAAGGGCTAGTATAGAGCCGATAGGACTCCTGCTGATCGTGCTCGCCGTCAGATCGATCGTGTGGGGGTTCGACCGCTACCGGCGGCGGTTCGTGAAGGCCGACCTCCTCGTGGGCCTCGGCGTCGCGGGCGGGCTCCTCACGATCGTGTTCGTGCCCATGATCTATGATCGCGTCGGATCTCTCCTCGATCTCCAGCAGCGCGTCGTCACGATCTCCGTGCTCAGCAACGTCGCGCTCCTGGTGGGCGTCCTCTATCTCCTCCCAAAGGTTCATATATGCAAAGGGAGCGAAATATTGGCGAGGCATCTACAGGAAGGCGTCCCAGAGTGAGCGAACCAGCACCCGGCCGATCAGAACCGACTCGCCCACCGGAGCCGGCTCGCCGGCCGGAAGCAGCTCGTGGCGCGGTCGGGAGCGGCCACCCGGCCGACGACCTGCTGCTGGCACGGGACAGCGACGAACCGCCGGTGATCAGCGTCGTCATGCCGACGCTGAACGAGGAGGAGGGCATCGGCGAGTGCATCACCCAAATCAAGAACGCGCTCGTCGAGCTCGACGTCACGGGCGAGATCATCATCAGCGACAGTTCGGTCGATCGCACGCCGGAGATCGCGGCGGAGGCGGGCGCGTTCGTAGTCGAGCCGGACGGATCGGGGTACGGCTACGCTTATCGATACGCGTTCGAGCGCGCCCGCGGGGAGTACATCGCGATTGGGGACGCTGATACGACCTACGATTTCGAGGAGCTGCCGAAACTGTTCAGACCCATCAGTAGGAACGGGACCGACATGGTGCTCGGGAGCCGGTTCGGGGGAGAGATCGCCCCGGGTGCGATGCCCGCACTACACCAGTACGTCGGCAACCCGGTGTTGACGAGGTTCCTGAACACGTTCTACGGTACCGACGTCACCGACGCACACAGCGGGTTCCGGGTGCTCCACCGGGAGACGGTCGAACAGCTCGAGCTCGCATCGGACGGGATGGAGTTCGCCAGCGAGATGATCATGCAGGCCAGTGCGCGCGGACTGACGATCGAGGAGACACCCATCACGTACCACGAGCGCGAGGGCGACGCGACGCTCGATAGCTTCCGCGATGGATGGCGACACGTCCGGTTCATGCTGGTGAACGCGCCCGGATACCTGTTCTCGGTGCCCGGGATGGTGCTCGGCGCTTTCGGAATGCTGATCATGACGCTCGCGTTCTTCGACATCGGCGTCGGCGGGCAGTCCCTCGGCGTCCACTCGATGGTCGCCGGCAGCCTGCTGACGATCGTCGGCTACCAAGTCGTGACGCTCGGCGTCTTTGCGACGGTGGCGTCGGACCCGATCAAACGAGCCGAGGATCCGGTATCGGCCTGGATGGGCAGGCATCTTCGACTGGAGCAGGGCGGCGCGGCTGGGGTGCTCGTGTTCGTAGGCGGAGCCGTGTACGCGGCGTCCCTCCTCGGCCAGTGGATCACCAGTGGGTTCGACGAACTGCCGTTCCTCATGAGCGACATCGTGGCCGCTACCGCAATTGTACTCGGGTTACAGATCGTATTCTCCGCGTTTTTCATGAGCACGGTCGCGGAGCGGAAATAGGAGACCTTCTTCCGAGGATTCGTCGTGATCGACGACTCGCGGTTGCATCAGAATGGGGACCTTCACGCCCCTGCCGGAAGAGGAGTAGTTCATAGGGAAGAAGTCGATAGAGGAAATAAACATGGATCTGTTAACGAGGGTGTCAAGGTTAGAGCGTCGCATTGTGAAGCGTAGCGAAGGCGGTGAGCCATGATCTGGTGGAGTGAGTGGTGCTCCGGTAGGGAAATCGGTGCC
>PXRN01000033.1 GCA_003021045.1 Halobacteriales archaeon QS_4_69_34
CGAACGTGCCGAACGCCGCCACCGCCGAAATCGCAAGGATTCCGGCGAGCAGTACCGCCAACAGTTGTTTACGTCCTGTCATTGTTGTCTCGCACCAGCCGCCATCTCGTGTTCGCGTCGACGAGTGGCTTCTGCTGGCTTGCTTGCCCGTTCAGCCGGCGACCTAATAATAGTAGTGGTCGCAGGATCCGGTAGTGGCTACCAGTTAGTTAGGGACGGTCGTCAGTCGTGTTCCAGCACGGTGCCGCCGAGCGGAGCCTGCCCTGCGATCTCGCCGGTCGGCACGAGGGCCCCGAACACAAGAGCCACCGAGGCGATCGTCGGCCGTCTCAGGCGACGTTCCCGCTGGTCTGTGGTCACGGCCACGAACCAGGAGACGCGAACCGAGTTTCGGGCTCGATGCTGTCCCGTGCTGGCACGCGCCCGGCTGTCCGCCGGTTCGGAACCTTCTTTATTCGGGTTCGTCACTGTCCGGGCAACGATGGCTGTACTCTGGCTCGACGGCGTCGGGGCGACGGACATCGGTGCCGTCGGCGGGAAGGGAGCCTCGCTCGGGGAGCTGACCGCCGCGGGTCTCCCAGTGCCTCCCGGGTTCGTCGTCGCGGCCGGAACCTACCGCTCGTTCATCGAGGAGACCGGGATCGACGAGGCGCTGTTCGAGGCCGTCGAGATCGATCCCGAGGACTCCGCCGCGCTCGCGGAGGCCGAGTCACGCGCGAAGGAGCTGATCCTCGGCACCGAGATGCCCGCCGAGCTCCGCGAGGAGATCCACGACGCCTACGTCACGCTCGACGACGGGGACGGAGGGGCCCCCGGGAACGGGGAGCCGGCCGGCGAGGCGTTCGTCGCCGTGCGCTCCTCGGCGACCGCGGAGGACCTGCCCGACGCCTCCTTCGCCGGCCAGCAGGAGACTTTTTTGAACGTGACCGGCACGGACCTGATCGAGCGGGTCAAGGAGTGCTGGGCCTCGCTGTTCACCCAGCGGGCGATCTACTACCGCGAGCAGCAGGGGTTCGCCCACCGCGACGTCGACATCGCGGTCGTCGTCCAGCGGATGGTCGACGCCGAGAAGTCGGGCGTGATGTTCACCTCCCACCCCTCGACCGGCGACCCCCGGATCATCATCGAGGCCGCGTGGGGACTCGGCGAGGCCGTCGTCGCCGGCGAGGTCTCACCGGACAACTACGTGATCGAACGGGAGAGCGGCGAGGTCGTCGAGGCCACGGTCGCCGAAAAGAAGACCATGCACGTCAAGGACGAGGCGACCGGCGAGACCGTCTCGCGGGAGGTGCCCGAGGACGAGCGGGAGGCCCAGGTCCTCGACGACGGCGAGATCGATCGACTCGCGGAGCTCGGCGAACGGGTAGAGGGTCACTACGGCGAGCCCCAGGACGTCGAGTGGGCGATCTTCGGGGGCGAAGTGTACATGCTCCAGTCACGCCCGATCACGACGATCAGCGGCTCGCCCGACGGGCAGGCGGGCGTCGCCGACGGCAGCGGCATCGTCGAGACGAACGGGGCGGACGGCGCGGCGGCGAACGGGGAAGGCGTGCTGTTCACGGGGCTGGGCGCGAGCCCGGGCGTGGCCGCGGGCGCGGTGCGGGTCGTCCGCCAGCTCGACCAGCTCGACAAGGTGGGGCAGGGCGACATCATCGTCACCGAGATGACCACCCCCGACATGGTGCCGGCGATGAAGCGCGCGGCGGGCATCGTCACCGACGAGGGCGGGATGACCTCCCACGCCGCCATCGTCTCCCGGGAGCTCGGCGTGCCGGCCGTCGTCGGCTGTGGCAACGCCACGACCGCCCTGGCCGACGACCAGTTCGTCACTATCGACGGCGACAGGGGTTCGATCCGGGAGGGTCGGGCCGACGGCGAGGAGCGGGATGCCGTCGCGGAGGTTCGCCCGCAGGCTCCCGTCAAACCGATGACCGCCACGGAGGTGAAGGTCAACGTCTCCATCGCCGCGGCCGCCGAGCGCGCCGCCGCCACGGGCGCGGACGGAGTGGGCCTGCTCAGGCTGGAGCACATGATCCTCTCGACGGGCAAGACCCCCGAGAAGTACATCGCCGACCACGGCGCAGCGGCCTACGTCGAGGAGATCGTCGACGGCGTCCGCCGGGTCGCCGACGAGTTCTATCCCCGACCCGTACGTGCGCGCACGCTCGACGCCCCGACCGACGAGTTCCGCCAGCTCGAAGGCGGCGAGGACGAGCCCGACGAGCACAACCCCATGCTGGGCTACCGGGGGATCCGGCGCAGTCTCGATCGGCCCGACGTCTTCGAACACGAGCTCTCGGCGTTCAGGGAGCTCTATGGAATGGGCTACGACAACGTCGAGGTGATGTTGCCCCTCGTCAACGACGTCGAGGACGTGATCCGGGCACGGAATCTCATGGAGTCGGCCGGGATCGACCCCGACCGGCGCTCGTGGGGCGTGATGATCGAGACGCCCGCCTCGGCGCTCTGTGTCGACGCGATGGCGGAGGCGGGCATCGACTTCGCCTCCTTCGGGACGAACGACCTCACCCAGTACACCCTCGCGGTCGATCGGAACAACGAGCAGGTCGCCGATCGCTTCGACGAACTCCACCCGGCCGTGCTCGAACTGATCGGTGCGACGATCGAGACCTGCCGCGAGCACGGCATCGAGACGAGCATCTGCGGGCAGGCCGGCTCGAAACCCCGGATGGTCCAGTTCCTCGTCGATACCGGCGTCTCCTCGATCAGCGCGAACATCGACGCCGTCCGGGACGTCCAACACGAGGTCAAGCGCACCGAGCAGAAGCTCATCCTCGACACCGTCAGGTAGTCCCGCCGGCGAGCGATCCGACCGCTCGTCGCTCGACGCGCTCTCGGTCGCCCGCCGTCGTGACCTCGGGACCGACGGTGCGGTTCGGGACGTCCGCCGGACACGCTGCCGCCGTGGATACGGTCGTCGAAGCGAGGTCGCCGCTCGCGGTTACCTGCACGAACGTCGACGATCCGTTGCAGTCGACGAACGACGGATCGGTCTCGGCGGCCGTCTCGAACGCTCGCCCGTCGACGGCCACCTCGATGGCGAAGTACCCCGCCAGCGCCAACGACCACTCGACGTACCCGTCCGAGCCGAGGTCGTACCGTCGCTGGATGACGGGCTCGTCGCCGCCGGCACCGACGAGCCGAACCCCGATAGTCCTCGCCTGCGGGGCGTCGTTCCAGACGACGATCGAGTGGGGCCTGTCGTTCTCGCCGAGCGCCGACGGGTCGCCGACCGTCGCCGTCGCCGCCGGCTCGTCGTACGGGCCGTCCACCGGGCCGGAGGTCGCGGTTCGGCGGGACGATCCCGGCGAGCCGTCGGGCCGGGGCGTCGCTTCGTCGGTCGATCCACCGCTCCCGAGACAGCCCGCGAGCAGCACGATCCCACTCGCTGCGCCCGCGACGAACTGACGTCTGTCCATGAGTGGGTGTGACGAGGGGGAGAGGGAGGAGGTATAGGTGTTTGCAAGGGTCGAACGCCTCCTTTACTTATCGAAAGTGAAACGTCCGGGACCGGGCCGGAATCTACGCCCTTTTTACAGGCCGGCTGCACGCCGGGGTATGCAACGCGCGTTCGGTACGCTCGCGCTGGTCGCCCTCCTCGTCCTCGCCGGCTGCGGACAGCCCTTCGGCTCGGGCGGAACGGACGCCCCCGTCGCCGACGGCGCGAGCGGGGACGCGACCGTCGCGTCCGACGACCTCCCGCCGGGGGTAAGCGAGACGGGCGTCGAGAACGCGACGGCGCTGCTGGCGGCCCACCGGGCGGCGCTCGTCGAGTCGGGCTTCGAATCGGCCGCCCGCCGGAACGGGACCGCTCGTCGGGACAGCGAGACGGTGGCGTTCGACGAGGGCCAGCGGGTCGTCGCGGCCCCCGGAGCCGAGACGTACAGCTCGCGGGTCGTCATGAGCGGGCCGGGAACGGCCTACGAGTTCTGGTCGAACGGGAGCGTCGAACTCGTCCGTGCACAGATCGGCGGCACGACGCGCTACCGGCGCGGTTCGGGGCGATCCGCGGGCGCGCTGACGAGCGTAGGCCTGCTCGGCAGCAGCGTCGTGGGCGGGAACTACACCCCCACGAGCGTCGAGGGCAGCGGCGACGGACGGCGCATCACCCTGCAGGCGCGAACGCTCGACGAGCCCTCGCGGGTGCTCCCGGCGAACGCGACGGACGTCTCGGGCTACGCGTCGACGCTCGTCCTCGACGGCGAGGGGCGGGTCCGCTCGCTCGAAACAGTGGCGAACTACACCATCGGCGGGCGCGAGGCGCGCTTCGAGCTCCGCTACGCCCTCCGACAGGTCGGCGGCGTGACGGTCGAGCGTCCCGACTGGGTGGGGACGGCGCTGAACGGCTCCGGGGAGAACGGCTCCGCGGCCGACGGCTCCGCGACGGGCGGCTCCGTCACGGGCGGTTCCGCGACGGATGGCGCTACCGGGTCCATCGGCCCCGTCGCTCCCGCCGGCTCCGGCGTCGCCCGCTTCGCCGCCGACTCGGCCATCGCCTCCGCCGGCCCCGACGCGGCCGCGATCGCCGGAGAGCGCAACGGCTAAACGGTCGGCAGCGTAGTGAGGGGTATGCAGCGGGCCGCGCCGCAGTCGTTCGACCGGGTGCTCTCCTCGATGTGTACCGAGCCCCACCCGGCGGCTCGCGCGGCCGCGGAGCGGTTTCTCGCCACGAATCCCGGCGACCCGGGCACCTATGGGGCGATCACCGACCTCGAAGGCGAGGCCGTGGCGACGCTCGGCGAGATCGCCGGCCTCGACGACCCTGTGGGCTACGTCACGAGCGGCGGCACCGAGGCCAACGTCCAAGCGGCCCGGATCGCCCGCAACCGGGCGGATAGCGGAAATCCGAACGTCGTCGTCCCGGAGAGCGCCCACTTCAGCTTCCGGAAGGCGGCCGGCGTGCTCGGCGTCGAACTCCGGACGGCGGCGCTCGACGATCGCCTGCGCGTCGATCCCGATTCGGTTGCCGAACGCGTGGACGACGACACGGTGCTGGTCGTCGGTGTCGCCGGCAGCACCGAGTACGGCCGGGTCGACCCGATCCCGGCGCTCGCCGACGTCGCGGCCGACGCGGGCGCCCTCTGTCACGTCGACGCCGCGTGGGGCGGGTTCTGCCTGCCCTTCACCGACCACGAGTGGAGCTTCGCCCACGCGGCCGTCGACACGGTGACGATCGACCCGCACAAGATGGGGCAGGCCGTGATCCCGGCGGGCGGGCTGCTCGCGCGCTCGCCGGCGCTGCTCGACGCGCTCGCGGTCGACACGCCCTACCTCGAATCGACTACCCAGGCCACCCTCACGGGGACACGCAGCGGCGCGGGCGTAGCGAGCGCCGCGGCCGTAATGGATGCCCTCTGGCCCGCAGGCTACCGGGAGAGCTACGAGGCGCAGATGGCAAACACCGAGTGGATCGCCGCTGCGCTCGCCGATCGGGGCTACCGGGCGGTCGAACCCGAGCTCCCGCTCGTCGCCGCCGGGATCCCCGAACCGGCGTTCGACGCGCTCCGCGAGGCGGGCTGGCGGCTCTCGAAGACCGCCACCGGCGAGGTTCGGGTGGTCTGTATGCCCCACGTCACCCGCGCGATGCTGGAGGGGTTCGTAGCCGACCTCGACCGGCTCGACGGCTGAACGCCGCGGCAGCAGGCCACGGCCGCGAGAGCCAGTGGTCGCGTCCGCCGCCGTTTCGGCCCGGTCCCGTGGGGCCGAGGTGTATCGCGCCGGCAGGGCTGTCGACGTCACCGGCCGGCGGGGTCGCCGTCGTCCGCGACCGATCCGACGGCAACGCCCGCGAGGACGAGCACGAAAACCCCGAGCGCCGCCAGCGCACCCGTACCGACGACGAGCGGGCTCGAGAGACCGCCGCCCGCCGCCTTCCACGTGCCCATCGATACGCCGATCCCGACCGGGAGCGAGAACAGCACCGCAAACCCCAGCTCCGTCGCGTTCACCCGAGCCTCCCGACACAGCCCTGGCAGTACGTGGCCACGGGATCGTTCGCCGTGTCACAGTGCGGACAGCGGGTGCCCGAACGACCGTCCGCTCCGGGCGATTCCGGCCGATCCGGCGGTCGGGCGGTCGACGGGCCGGCGTTCGGGAGCGGCGACGCGGCGTCCGATGGCGGTGACGCGGAGTCCGGAGGCGACGGAGCCTCGTCCCGGGCCTCCCGGGTCCCCTTCGGCGGCCACCCGGCATCGGCCCACGCGGACCGCGGCGGGGGCTCCTCGCCCTCACATTCGACGTGGCGGGCGAGATAGAGGATGCCCGGCACCTGGGCCAGCGCGACGAGGACGATGGCGGGGAGCCCCCACGCGAGCGCGCTCATC
This sequence comes from Halobacteriales archaeon QS_4_69_34, assembly GCA_003021045.1. GTDB lineage: Archaea > Halobacteriota > Halobacteria > Halobacteriales > Halococcaceae > PXRN01. The sequence goes on from PXRN01000033.1 coordinate 6,345, forward strand.
GGTCAGGTGACCGAGTACGACGAGGCGATCGTCAGCGCGAGCGCCGCCAGTAGCCCGCCGAGCAGCAGGTACGTCAGCGAGCGCGGCTCGTAGCGCAGGTGCTGGTAGTAGCCCGCGACGAACAGCGCCTTGATCAGCGAGAGGGCGATGATCAGCCCGAAGGCGAGCCAGTATGCCTCCTCCAGCAGTCCGATCTCCTCGACGACCACCTGGACGGTGGCGAAGACGAACAGCACCACGTAGATCGCCGCGTACAGTTTCGTCGATACCATGCTTGGCTCACCTCACAGGATGTAAAACAGCGGAAACAGGAACAGCCAGACGATGTCCACGAAGTGCCAGTAGAGCCCGAAGTACTCGATCGAGCCGCTGTCCTCCAGATACGCCCCCTGCCACGCCCGGACGATTAGATAGAGGGTGACGATCAGGCCGGCGATGACGTGGCCCGCGTGCAGTCCCGTCGTCAGGAAAAAGGTCGAGGCCTGGACGTTCGTGTCGAGCCACAGCCCCTCGTGGAACAGATGGTCCCACTCGATGCCCTTGTTGAACAGAAAGCCCACCCCGAGCAGAAACGTCGTGAGGAGGCTCGCGATCACGCCGCCCCGACTCCCCTTCTCGGCGGCGACGAGCGCGAGCACCACGGTGAAGCTGCTCGTCAGGAGCAGGTAGGTGTTCATCAGCCCCGGCAGCGGATCCCCCGGGACGATCTCCCACGTGGTCCAGCCGGAGGCGACCCGCATGAACACGTACGAGCCGATGAACGCGCCGAACAGCACCACGTCCGAGGCGAGGAAGATCCACACCCCGGTCTTGGTGTTCTCGATCCCTTCAAACGGCCAGCTCTCGCCGAAGGGGCCCTCCAGTCCGTGGAAGCGCTCGCGGCCGAACGCGACGAGCGACGCCATACCGACGAGAAATCCCACCCCCGTGAGCGCCATGTAGAGTCCGCCTTCGAGCCCGGGGGCGAACGCCCCTTCCTGGAGCCCCGAGAGCCCGAGGAGGGTCAGGAAGGCCCCGACGCTGACGGCGAAAGGCCAGATACTCGCGTGGCTCGGGCCGTGTCCCTCGCCGTGGTCGCCCGCGTCGTGCTCGTGGGATTTCCCGCCCGCGCGTTCGACCGCCGTGGCCGGGTCCGCCGTCGCGACCGTCCCGCCGTCGGTCGCCCGACGGTCGTCGGCGACTCCCCCGTCGGTCGCGTGGTCGCCCGCGACGTCCACGCCGTCGGTGACCTCGCCGCCGTCGGCGGCTCTGTCGCTCCCCCCGAGCCGGTCGAGGAAGCTGAGCGAGCCGTCGCCGTAGCTCGGGATACCCGGGTAGTTCTCCAAGGGTGGCGGCGAGGGGATCGCCCACTCGGCGGTCGTCGAGTGCGCCCACGGGCTGGAGTCGGCGTCCTCACCGGCCCACAGGCTCGTATAGAGGTTGTAAAACATCACGAGAAAGGAGGCCCCGAGCACGAACCCGCCGACCGTGGCGACCTTGTGCCACGGGGCGAACGCGGGATCGTACTCGAACACCCTCCGGGGGGTCTCCCAGACGACGAACATCGGGAAGTACAGCAGATTGAAGCCCACGAAATACAGCGCGAAGTGGACCTTCCCGAGGAACTCGTCGTACATCTTCCCCGTGATCTTCGGATACCAGTAGTAGAGCCCGCCGATCAGCGCGGTGACGCCCGCGACCATCACGTAATGGAAGTGGGCGACGACCCAGTACGTCCCTCGAAACTCGTAGTCGAGCACCACCGCACCGAGGAAGACGCCGGTGATGCCCCCGATGATGAACAACAGGAGTGCGCCGAACGAGAAGAGAAACGGCGTGAGAAACCGGATGCGGCCCTTGATCGTGGTGTAGATCAGCGAGAACACCATCAGGTCGAACGGCAGCGAGATGCCGATGGTGGTCGCCATGAACAGCGTCTTGATCTGGAGGTTGATCGAGGTGAGGAACATGTGATGCATCCACACGACGAAGCTCTGGAGCGCCACCAGCAGCATGGAAGCGATGAACCACTTGCGGCCGACCAGCCGCCGTCCCGTGAAGGTCTGGAACGTCTCGGCCATGACCCCGAGTGCGGGGAAGAAGACGATGTAGACCTCCGGATGGCCGAAAAACCAGAACAGGTGCGTCCAGAGCAGCGAGCCGCCCGCGTCGGCGGCGGCGAAGTAGGTCGTCCCCGCAAGCCGGTCGGCCGAGAGGATCATCAGCGCGGCGAGCAGCGCGGCGAAGGCAAAGAGCATCATCCAGACGGTGAGCAGGATCGACCACGTGAACAGCGGGAGCTTCCGGAGAGTGAGCCCCTCGGCGCGCATCCGGTGCATCGAGGTGAGGAAGTTCACCGACGAGACCGTCACCGAGACGACGAACAGGAGCAGCGCGAGGATCGCCGTCGAAGCGCCGATGCTGGGCGTGTAGGCGGGGATGTTCAGCGGCGCGTACATCGTCCAGCCGCCGGCGAACGATCCCCCCTGGAAGAAGGAGATCCCGAGCAGGAGCCCCGAGAAGAGGTACAGCCAGTACGAAAGGGCGTTCAGCCGCGGGAAGGCGAGGTCCTTCGCGCCGATCTGGAGGGGCACGACGTAGTTGGCGAAGCCGAACGCGAACGGCGAGAGAAACCAGAAGACCATGATCAGCCCGTGGATCGAGACCGACTGGTTGTACGCGAGTGCCGAGAGGATCCCCTCGCCGGCGGCCCGCGGGGCCCACAGCTGGACACGCATCAGCAGCGCGAGCACGCCCCCGAAGACGAGAAAGAGCAGCGACGTCACGATATAGAGGATCCCGACGTCCTTGTGGTTGGTCGTGACGAACCAGCGCTTGACCGAACTCATCGGCGGGAACCCGTGGTGTTCCTCCTCGGCCGGTCCGGTGGCAGGCAGCTCGCCCGTCGCACCCGCGTGCCCACCGTCGGTCGCGCGCCCGCCGTCGGTTCGCGGGGATCCGTCGTCCGGCTTCGTGCGCTCGTCGGCGGCCGCCTGCCCGGGGCCGTCGTCTCGTGGATGATCGTCGTGAGTCATGCTATCGAGCTAGTGATCGTTCGGCACTCGCTTCGGCGGCGTTCGTCTCCAGGGCGGCCGCTCTCGGGGCGGTCGCTCCCGGAGCGGCCGCGACGTCGGCCTTCGCTCCATGGTTCGTGGAGGCGGTCGTCGTGGCGGCGTCTTCCGGGCTGGCGTTCGTCGTTCCGTTCGCGGGCGTGGTGTTGGCGTACCAGCGCTCGAACGCCGCCGGCTCCATCGCCACGACGGTCGCGTTCATGTAGGAGTGGCCAGCGCCACAGAGCTCGTAGCACTGGGCTTGGTAGGTCCCGGACTCGTTGGCGATGAACCACGTGTCGGTGTACTGTCCCGGGATCGCGTCGGCTTTCGCCTCGAGCTCGGCGATCCCGAAGTTGTGGAACACGTCACGGGAGGTCACCCGCAGCCGCACCCGCTCGCCGGTGGGCACGCGGAGCGTTCCCGTGGTCGTGTTGCCGTTCGGGTAGACGAACTCCCAGCCGAACTGGAAGCCGATCACCTCGACCTCCATCGACTCCTCGGCGTCGGGCGGTGACTCGACGTAGAGGAGCGTCCCGTAGGTCCAGAGGATCAGCGAGATCACGATCACCGCGCTCAGGGTAAAGGAAAGCGCGAGCTTCCGCCCGCCCCCGCTGCCCTGCGGGAGCTCGCCGAGCGCCGGCCCTCCCTCGCCACTCTCGGCGGACCGCTCCGAACCGGCCGCCCGCCCGGCACGGTACTTGTAGGCGTTGTAGAGCATGTAGCCGATGACGATCACGCCGACGAGCGTGCCGAGAACGAGGAACACCCAGTAGATCTGATTGAAGACCGCGCTCCGGGACCCCCTCGGTATGATGTCAGTCTGTGCGGCGATCAGCGGCGCACCGAGGAGCGTGCCGCCTCCGATCATCGCGCCCTCATCGTGTTGTCCGTGATCGTCCACCATACTTAGTTGTTGTGGCGAGATCGCCCGCGACCGATCCGGCGATCCGTCCGCGACGCCCGACGGCCGAGCGTCGATATCGGGAGAGGGGCCGTCGATCGACCGAAGGAGAGAGCAGTGGCGACAGAGGACGCCGGCAGAGGGATCGGGGACGGCGGTCGCGGGTTCGGAGATGCTATGGCCCCCCGTCCACGATCACCGGCGAACGATGACGGAGTACTACGTCACGGTCGACGGCGATCGGGTGGCAGGTCCCTTCGAGACGCGGGCGGCGGCCAAGTGGCGGTGCGACGAGTTGAACACGAACGAGGTCGGCGGCCGCTACACGGTCACGTCGGAGGGGTGAGGTCGATCCGCAGCGAGCGGGCGGAAAGGTAGCGGCGACACACGGCGGGTGGCTCACTCCAGCCGTTTCATCTCCTCGTCGTCGAGCTCGATGGCTGTGGCGGCGACGTTCGATTCGAGGTGCTCGACGCTCGACGTACCCGGGATCGGCAGCGTCACCGGCGAGCGTTCGAGCAGCCACGCGAGCGCGATCTGTTGGGGCGTCGCGTCGTGGGCGTCGGCGACCGCCTCGACCGCCGCCTCCCGATCGCCCAGCTCGCCCGCGCCGAGCGGGAACCACGGGATGAATCCGATACCGTGTTCCTCGCAGGCATCGAGCACGTCCGCGGCCTCGCGGTCGCCGACGTTGTAGCGGTTCTGGACGGTGGCGATTTCGACGATGTCGCGGGCCTCCTCCAGCCGCTCGACGCTCACGTTCGAGAGGCCGACGTGCTCGACCAGCCCCTCGTCTTTCAGTTCGGCGAACGCTTCGATCGAGTCCTCGAAGGGGGTGTCGGGATCGGGACGGTGGAACTGATAGAGATCGATGCTATCGGTCCGGAGCCGATCGAGCGAGCAGAGCACCTGATTGCGGACGTAGTCGGGATCGCCGTGGGGAAGCCAGTCGCCGTCCCGGTTGCGGAGCAGGCCGGCCTTCGTCGCCACCACGCAGTCCTCGCCGATCCCCGATTCGCCGATGAGGCGCTCGGAGACGCCGGGTCCGTAGGAGTCGGCGGTATCGACGAAGTCGACGCCGCAGTCGACCGCGTGTCCGAGGACCGCCCGTGCGTTTTCGGGGTCGTCGGGCTCGCCGACGATCTCCTCGCCGGTGAGGCGCATCGCGCCGTACCCGAGCCGATGGATTTCGACGTCGCCGCCGATGCTGAAGGTGTCGCTGTGGTTCTCGACTGTCACACCGCCAGCGAGAAGCGCCCGCCAGTAGCCCTTTTTGTCCGTTCCGTTGATGCGAACGGACGAGGCTTCGGGAGCGAGTCCCGGCCGATGCCGACGCCGGACGACCACCCGAACGAGGGAGCGACGCGGGCCGCCCTCCCGGTCGGGCGCTCCCCGCTGGACGGATCTCCCCACCGAACAATAGAACTATAATACATCGGTAACGAAGCGTAACCATGGGAAGCTGTCCGGTCTGTGGCGACGCCATCTCCGAAGCACGACCACGGCACGTCGTCGCCCTCGAACACGACGATGCGGCGCGGCCGGCCGCCCCGGACGCCACGCGTGCGACGGACCGATTCACCAAGCAGCTATGTCACGACTGCTGGGACGCTCTCCACGAGGAGTTCGCCGGCACTCCGAGTGAGTGAGCGACCCCCGCGAGGTGGACCGCCGGCTGCCTCCCGGGAGCCACGGCCGGGAGACGGTCCGCGGTCGGGCGGATCGTGCCGGACTGCGACGGCCCGGAGGCCCGTCGGTGGTCTTCGGATTGGCGTGACCGAGAGCGTCGGTAGGAGTCCTCCAGCGATCTCGCCGGCCCGTGCCGGCAGCTACGTTCCACCGGTGGGCCGCCAGGACGGTCGGGGAGGGGGCGAAGCCGGACATCGGGTTCCATCGGCCACGGCGGCCGCTCGTGTGCCACGAACGCTACGTCGATACAGCCGATACGACCCGCGAGGCGGGCGATTTCCGCCATCGACGGCGCCGAACGCTCCGCCGCGCTCTTCGATCCCCTCTGGGCGCTGCTCCCGAGACGTTACCGGCCAGTTATGAGTGTCCGGCGGTAAGGGGAGTACACATGAGTGACCCAGCGGAGTACGACGTCGCGGTCGTCGGCGGCGGACCGGCGGGACTGACGGCGGCGCTCTACACGACACGGCTCGGCCACGACACCGTGGTGATCAACCGCGGCGGCGGCCGCGCGGCGATGATGGCCGACACCCACAATGTCGTCGGGATCACCGAGGACGTGAGCGGCAACGAGTTCCTCGGAACGGCGATCGAGCAGATCGAGGGCTACGGCGCGGACTACCACCAGGACTTCGTCACCGGGATCGAACGCGTCGACGGTCCGCGGGAGTTCCACGTCGCGGCCAACTCGACTACGGCGCTCGCCGACCGCGTGGTGCTCGCCACCGGCTTCTCCGACGAACACCCCGATCCACCGCTGCCCCGAACCGGTCGGGGCCTCCACTACTGTCTGCACTGTGATGCCTACATGTTCGTCGACGAGCGCGTCTACGTGATGGGTCACGGCGAGAGCGCAGCGCACGTGGCGATGATCATGCTCAACTTCACCGACGAGGTCGATCTCCTGCTCCGGGGCCACGAGCCCGAGTGGTCGGCCGAAACCGACCGACAGGTGCGCGCCCACCCCGTCGAGATAATCGAGGCGGAGATCGACTCGAAGTTCGCCGACGAACAGAGAGAGGGGTGGCTCGGCGGCTTCGAGTTCGCCGACGGAAGTCGCCGGGAGTACAAGGGCGGATTCGGGATGTACGGCTCGAACTACAACACCGACCTCGCCGAATCGCTGGGCTGTGAGCTGACCGACGACGGAACCATCGCTGTCGACGACCACGGCCGAACCTCGGCCGAGGGGGTGTACGCCGTCGGCGACGTCACCCCGGGTCACAACCAGATCCCCGTGGCGATGGGCCAGGGTGCGAAGGCCGGGCTCGACGTCCACTACGAACTCCGACGGTTCCCGATGTCGATCGAGGAACTCGACGCAGCGGGCGAGATCGACAGCAGCGACGTGCCAGCCATCTCCGAGCGGCTCCGCTCGCGGGCGGCGAGCCGCGCCGGCGGAACCGACGAGGCCGTGGGCGACGACTGAGCCCGCCGTTCGGCGGGTACGAAAAGACCGTGGCGGCGGATTTATGCCGTGTCCGGTCGAGGACGGGGCATGATCGAAACCGAACCCGACAGGCAGGTCGTGGACGCGGCGAGCGGGGGACACGCGGCGCGTGCGACGGACGACTCGTGCCTTCCGGGGACGTCGTGAGCGACCCCGTACGCATCCGTCTCGGCAACCGGGTCTTCGAGGGGCGGAACAACGCCTACCTGCTCGGGGCCGACACCGGAGAGGCGACGCTGATCGACACGGCCATCGCCACGCCGGAGGTCCGCACGGAGCTCGAAGCGGGTCTCGCCGAGCACGGCCTCGGGTTCGCCGACATCGAGCGGGTGGTGCTCACCCACTGGCACGAGGATCACGTCGGGCTCGCGGGTGCGATCCAGGCCGCCGGCGGGGCGACCGTCCGCGCCCACGCGGCGGACGCGCCGGTGATCGAGCAGGACCCCGATGCGGTTGCAGCGATGCGCGAGCGCCAGCACGAGCTGTTCGACGAGTGGGGGATGCCCGAGGCCGCGCGCGAGGAGCTGCTCGCCTTTCTCGATCGCTTCGAGGACATCACGGACGAACCGCCGTCGATCGAGCCCTTCGAGGACGGCGCACACGTCCCGGTCGGCGACGGGGAGCTCGAGACCGTCCACCTGCCGGGCCACGCCGCCGGTCTCACCGGGTTCGCCCGCGCTCGTGAAGGCGGCCCGGAGCTGTTCAGCGGCGACGCCCTCCTGCCCCGTTATACGCCGAACGTCGGCGGGGCGGACGTGCGCGTCGAGCGCGCGTTGGAGAAGTACCTCGACACGCTGGTGTGCATCGCCGACGGCGAGTTCGCTCGCGCGTGGCCCGGCCACCGCGATCCGATCGACGATCCCACGGAACGGGCGGTCGAGATCCTCACCCACCACCGCGAGCGCACGGAGCGCGTCGTCGGCGTGCTCGCCGAGCACGGCCCGGCGGACGCGTGGACGGTGAGCGCACACCTGTTCGGCGACCTCGAAGGAATCCACGTCCTCCACGGGCCGGGCGAGGCCGATGCCCACCTCGTCCACCTCGAAGCGGGCGGGATCGTCGAGCACACCGAGGCAGGCTACCGGCTCGTCGAGCCGGATTCGGACCTCGACGAGCTCTTTCCGGCGGCCGCCGTGGCGGCAAGTCGGCCCGGCGGGGACGACTAGCTCGGCGTCGGGGAGCGGTCGCGGTGTGTCGCGGTCGGAGAGCGGTCGCGGTGCGGTGCAAGCAACTGTACCGCGAGCGAGGCGTAGCCGAGCGAGCGGGGAGCTTCCATGAGCGGTTTCGCGAGTGGGGTGGGCGACCGAGCGAAACGAGGGAGCACACCCCCACCCCGCAGCACAGAGGTTCGCGGGCGTGACGGGATTCGAACCCGCGATCGAGAGGTTAGGAACCTCTCGCCCTATCCGCTAGGCCACACGCCCTACCGGTGGTTCGGCAGGTGGCGGAAAAACCGTTGCGCTCGCTCGAATCGTCCGGGGCCGTCGTGGTTCGTCGACCGGGCCTCAGACCGTGTTGTCGGTCTCGGTTTCGGTGGTCTCGCTGGCCGGTTCGGTTCCGGTGCCGGTGGCGTCCGATCCGGACGCCGAGTCGTTCTCGCTCAGGCGGTCCACCTGTGAGTCGACGGAGGCGGCCTCCTGCATCGAGTCGAGCTCGCCCTGGATCTCCTGGCGACCTTTCTTGAACTCGCCCTCGGCCTCGCCGATCGAGCGGGCGAGCTTCGGCAGCTTGTTCGCGCATGACCAAAAGCTCCGGGCCCCCGGGCACCCCCGGGAACAGCGGGACGGTGGTATCGAGCATCGCTGCCCGTAGCTTACCGAGTCGCAATTATAGGCCTTTCCCTCCCTCGCGTGATCGCGTAGCACGGTGTGGGGCGTTCGGGGAGTGGCTGCCGGGATCGGCGCAGGGTCGGTGAAGCGACATATAGCGGAAAGGAACGACACGAGCTGCGGTCGACGAGAGCGGAACCGTCTTTGTCCGGTCGGTCGTAGCCGGGAGCGCAATGGTCGAGACCGGCGACACCGCACCGGCGTTCACCGCACCGCTCGCGAACGGCAGCCTCGGCGAGAGCTTCACGCTCTCGGAACGCTTGGATGAGGCCCCGCTCGTGCTGGCGTTCTTTCCCGGGGCGTTCAGTAGCGTCTGCACCGGCGAGATGAACACCTTCCAGGAGCGTCTCGCGGCCTTCGAGGACGCGGGCGCGACGGTCTATGGAGTGAGCGTCGACTCCCCGTTCGCGCTCAACGCCTTCCGCGAGGACGAGGGGTTGGCGTTCGACTTCGTGAGCGACGCCAACGGCGAGGTCATCGACGCCTACGACGTGGCGATGGACTTCGAGCAGCTGGGCATCGAGGACATCGCCAAGCGTGCGGTGTTCGTCGTCGACGGCGACGGCGAGGTCACCTACGCGTGGGTTTCGGACGATCCCGGCGTCGAGCCCGACTACGAGGCGGTCGAGGAGGCCGCCGCGAGCGCCGCCGCCTGAACGGCCCGCTGGCACGCTCCAGACACGCTCCCTGCGCTCCGTCGCGGTCACAGTGCGGTCGGCGAGAACTGACGGCCCCCGATTTCCACGCCGGGGATCGACGACCGGCACCGAGCGCTTTTCCCATCGACTCCCCGATCCTCGTCCATGAGCGACGCTTCGGCCGGCCGACCTGACCGTCCCGTGGACGGCGATCGGACCTACGATCCCGACGCCGAGCACGCCTTCCCCGACGAGCGCGTCAACGCCGTGCTCGAAACGATCGAGAACGACGCCGAGATCGCGGCGTACCTCGACGCCCAGAACGTCAACCCGGTGGCACGGAAGCGCTACAACGACCACGGCGCGACCCACGTCGGCATCGTCCGCAACCGGGCGCTCTGTCTGTACGACCTCCTGAAACGCGGCGGCGTCTTCTTCAACGGCGCGGCCGATCACGGTCTCGACGAGGCAGACGAGGCGGTGATCGTCGCGCTCGCCGCCACGCTGCACGACGTCGGCCACGTCGTCCACCGTGAGAACCACCCCTACTACTCGATCCCGCTCGCCGCCGACGTCCTCGATCGCCTCCTGCCGGCGCTCGACTGCTACGACACCGAAGCCCGCGTGCGCCTCAAGGGCGAGGTGCTCCACGCGATCGTCTGTCATCACACGCCCGAGACGCCGCTCACGCTCGAGGCAGGCGTCGTCCGCGTCGCCGACGCGCTCGACATGGAGCGTGGGCGCTCGCGCAAGCCCTACGAGACCGGCGGGCGGGGGATCAACACCCTCTCCAGCCGGGCGATCAGAACGGTGACGCTCCAGATCGGCGAGAACACCCCCGTACTGGTCGAGATCGAGATGACCAACGCCGCCGGCGTCTACCAGGTAGACACGCTCCTGAAGGCCAAGCTCGAACGCTCGGGCATCGAAGAGCACGTCCGCATCGTCGCCCTCAACGTCCACGCGGACGACGACACGCTCGTCGAGCGCATCGAACTCTAGCGGTCCGGGCCCCCTCCCGGCTCTCGTCGTCACGCGGCCGAGGGCGGGCGTTCCTCACGCTCCACGGGAGCAGGGGTTCGACCGCACCGATCGGTCGGCACTGACCGGGCCGCCGCGGCGGGGACGTCCCCGGGTCGAGTCCGTTCGTCCGATCACGCCGTCCCGCAGCGACGCCGATCGTTCGTGCTGTACGCGAGTCGCCCACACGAGCCACAGCGCCGTCGGTCGACAGTCCGGACTGCTGTCGCTTTCGCCGCCGCTCACCCCGACCAGCGCCATAATCACTCCGCGCATCCAGGGTTAAGTTTAAGTGCTTCGGGGTATATTAAATTAGATAATGGGACTAAATGCAGTCGTCTCAAGACGTAAATTTATCGTCTCGTCGGCCGGGGCGACGGCGCTCGGCGCGAGCGGTGTGGGAGCCGCCAGCACTGTCGTGAGGACACGGCGGGTGAACGTCGGCTACGTCGCCGGGAAGCGTGAGGCGGTGGTCGACCTCCTCGATACAGTCGAGACGGAGCACGCCTTCGATGCGCTCACTGCGACGGTATCGGATGCCGACATCGATCGGCTCGAAGGGCTCTCGGCGGTTCGATACGTCGAGTCCGACCACACGGCTCGCTCCCAAGCCAACGGCTCCTACGGCATCGATCAGGTCCGTGCCGACGTCGCCCACGCGAACGGGCTCGAAGGCGCGGATGCACACGTCGCCGTCCTTGACTCCGGCGTTGACCACGACCACCCCGATCTACAGGCGAACCTCGGTCGGGGAGCCTCGTTCGTCGACGGCGAATCCTGGAAGCGCGATCCGCTGGGCCACGGAACCCACTGTACCGGCATCGCCGCTGCGCGGGCAAACGATCAGGGAAGCCTCGGCGTCGCACCGGCAGTGACGCTGCACGCGCTGAAGGTGCTCGATAAGAACGACTACGCCCGCTACTCCGATATCGCCGATGCGCTCGAGCACACCGTCAACCGAAACTGGGACGTCGCCAGCATGAGCATCGGCGGTTCTCACTCGGAGTTCCTGCGCGACGCCTGCCAGTATGCGCTCGGCCACGGCGTACTCTTGGTCGGGGCGGCGGGCAACAACACCGACAGCGTGATCTACCCCGCCGCGTTCCCGGAGGTGATCGCGGTCGGCGCGACCGACGAGAACGATCGCCGCACCGACTTCTCGGCGACCGGGCCCGAACTCGAGCTCCTCGCACCCGGGTCCCAGGTGTACTCGACCGTCCCCGACGGCTACAGCTACAGGAGTGGAACGTCGATGGCCACACCCCACGTCGCCGCCGCCGGGGGGATGCTCATGGCCAACGGCTACGGTAACGGCCGGGCGCGCAAGCGGCTGCGCGCCACTGCCGCCGACCTCGGCTACACCCAGGACAAGCAGGGCAGCGGACGGCTCGACGTCGGGCGCGCGCTACTCCCGGCGTTCAACCTGCCGACCGGCGAGTTCGGCCGTGTCTCGACCGCCCAAGGGTCGGTAGGCGAGTGGCACACCGTCTCCCTCGACAAGCGCTACGACGACCCCGTGGTCGTGATGAACCCGCTGTCGGCGAACGACGGCGAGGCCTGTCACGTCCGCGTGCGCAACGTGACCGGGGGGAGCTTCGAGTACCGGCTCGAGGAGTGGCCCTACCAGGACGGCAGCCACGCGGCCGAGACGGCGAGCTTCCTCGCGCTCGAAGCGGGCACCTACGTCACGTCCGACGGGACCCACGTCGAGGTGGGTTCCATGAACGCGGACCACACCGCCTCGACGACCAGTTTCACGCGGAGATTCGGGAACGCGCCGATCGTGCTCGCACAGTCTCAAACCGTCAACGGTTCGGATCCGATCGTCACCCGGGCCGAGGAGGTGCTCCCGGACGGGTTCACCGCACGGTGCAAAGAGCAACGCCACCGCGAGGAGGTCCTGGTCGACGACGTAAACACCGGCGTTCGCGAGCGGAAGAAGCTCGACGGCGAGCACGCCACCGAGCGCATCGGCTACGTCGCCTGCGAGCCGGGAACCGATATCGGGCTCGTCGACGGCGTCAGCGTCGCGGCGGGCCGAACTCGGCAAGCAGTGACCGACGCGTGGCACCGCATCGACTTCGCGCGCCAGCCCGAGCGGCCGTGGCTGCTCGGGGCGATGCAGACTATCACCGGCGAGGACACGGCCGGACTGCGCTACCGGCGGCTCGGTCGGGGCGGCGTCGACGTGCGCGTCGAGGAAGAACAGTCGCTCGACGACGAAACCGACCACGACCGCGAGGTCGTGGGGTACATGATCGGCGTGCCCGTGTCGACGACCAGCAGCGACGGGAGTCCCGACTCCGACTCCGACGGTAGCACACCGAACCAGAACGGAGACGGGGATACCGACACATCGAGTCCCGGTTCCGACTCCGACGGCAGCGAACCGACCCAGGACGGAGACGGGGATACCGGCGCATCGAGTCCCGACTCCGGCTCGGACGGCAACGATGGCGACGCACCGTCATCCGACGGCTCCGGGGGGTCGTCGACGCCCAGTTCGAGCGATCCGGACGGTGACGGGCGCTACGAGGACGTCAACGGCGACGGACGGGAGAACGTGGTCGACGTCCAGCGGCTGTTCACGACGAGAGACGAGGCCAGCGACGACGGACCGTTCGACTTCAACGGCGACGGGCGGGTGAACGTGGTCGACGTCCAGCGGCTGTTCTCACAGATGGGCTGAGTCGGCGACCGATCCACGGCTGCCCACCCATCCCATCGCGGTGTCGACGGCCCCGGCACCATCGACGTCGGCGGTTCGTCTCGTGGTGAGGAGCACAATCCGACCGCGCGTGAGCGAACGGACGTCGCTTACTCGTCGAGCGCGTGCCAGGACAGCCGCGGGTTCCGAGCGGCGTCGGTCTGATCGATCCGCGCCGCGCTCGTCCGCTCGGGGGCGGCGTCGAGCACCGCGTCGTCCTCGGCGGCGACCCGGTCGAACGCTGCCGCCAGCTGGTCGAGCGTCGCCCGGCTCTCGACCTCGGTGGGCTCGGTCATCAGCGCCTCCGGGACCGCCTCGGGCCACTTCGTCGTCGGCGGATGCACCCCGTGATCGAGCATCCGCCGTGCGACGTCCGCCGCGTCCCGATCGCCCGCGCTGGCGACGAACTCGTGGTGGAACGGGCCGTAGGGGATCTCGTAGTCGATCCGGCTGGCGAGGTAGTTCGCGTTCAGCACCGCCTTCGCGCTCGCGTCCCGGAGGCCGGCATCGCCCAGCCGGGCGATGTAGGCGTAGGCCTTCACGAGCACCGGCCAGTTGCCCGCGTAGCCGTGGACCTTCCCGATCGAGTGTGCGGGCGCGAAGCGCTCGTAGCGTGTGCTCCCCGCGCTTCCCTCGGTCCCGCTCCCGTCGGCCCCGCCGTCCGGCTCCCTCCGGTCCTGCTCGACCGCACGCACCTGCGGCGTCGGCAGGAACGGCGCGAGGTCGTCGACGACTCCCACCGGCCCCGCGCCGGGCCCGCCGCCGCCGTGTGGGGTGGCGAACGTCTTGTGGACGTTGTAATGCATCACGTCGAAGCCCATGTCGCCCGGGCGCGCACGTCCGAGGAGGGCGTTCAGGTTCGCGCCGTCGTAGTAGAGCAGCCCGCCCGCGTCGTGGACCACGTCGGCGATCGCCTCGATGTCCCGTTCGAACAGTCCCAGCGTGTTGGGGTTCGTGAGCATCAGCGCCGCCGTCTCCGCGCCGACCGCAGCGTCGAGGGCGTCGAGGTCGACGCGGCCGTCCTCGCCCGCGGGAAGCTCGACCACCTCGTAGCCCGCCAGCGCCGCGCTGGCGAAGTTCGTGCCGTGGGCGCTCTCGGGCACGACGACCTCCGCTCTCCGTTCGCCGCGGTGTTCGTGGTAGGCCCGCGCGATCAGGATACCCGTGAACTCGCCGGCCGCGCCCGCCGGCGGCTGGAGCGTCACGCTGTCCATGCCGCCGATGCGCGCGAGGTACTCCTGGAGTCGGTAGCGGAGCTCGAGGGTGCCCTGCGTGCTCGCCGCCGAGCGCTCGGGGTGGATCGCCGCGTCGGGCAACGCGGCGAGGTCCTCGGTGAACGCCGGGTTGTACTTCATCGTGCACGATCCGAGGGGGAACGGGCCGGTCTCGACGCCGTAGTTCGTCTGTGAGAGCCGGGTGTAGTGGCGGGCGAGCTCGGGCTCGGCGAGCGCGGGTAGCTCCAGAGAGTCGCGGGTGAGGTCGTCGGGTAGCGACGATGCGACGCCCACCTCGCGCGAGCGCTTCTCGGCGAGCAGCGGCTCGTAGACGCTGCCTTTCCCGTGACCCTCGCCGCCTTCCTCGCTTTCGCCCTCGCTTTCGTCTCCGTTTCCGTCCCTCTTCTCGCTCGCCCCGCGCGTCCACCGCGCCTGATCGTAGATCACGCGACCACCTCGAACGCCGCGGCGAGGTCGTCGACGTGAGCCGCGTTCGCCTCGGTGATACAGACCTGCACGAGCGTCTCGTCGACGGCGTGGATCGCAAAGCCCCTCGCTTCGAGGTCCGCGGCCACGTCGGCGGCGGGTCGGTCGGTGCGGACGAGGAACTCCCGGAAGTGGTGGCGGTCGTGGACCGGGGCCGCACACCCCTCGATCGTGTTCAGCCGTTCGGCGAGGTCGCGCGGGCGCGTGACACAGCGCTCGGCGAGGGCGCAGAGTCCCTCGGGGCCGAGCCACGCGGCGTGTATCGCCGCCCGGAGCGCGAGCCACGCCTGGTTCGTGCAGATGTTCGAGGTGGCACGTTCGCGGCGGATGTGCTGCTCTCTGGTCTGGAGAGTGAGGGTGTACGCGCGTCGACCCGCCGCGTCCGTGCCCGCGCCGACCAGCCGGCCGGGCACCTGTCGGAGATACTCCTCCCGGGTCGCAAGGAGGCCCAGCCCCATGCCGCCGCTCGCGCCGAGCCCGAGGCTGCTCGCCTCACCCACGGCGACGTCGGCCCCGACGCTGGCGGGCTCGGCGAGGATCGAGAGGGCGACCGGATCCGAGCCCAGACAGAACAGCGCGTCGTGCTCGCCCGCGAGCGCGCCGATCTCCGCCAGCTCTTCCTCGATGGTCCCCCGTACCGTGGGGTTCTCCGCGTAGACGAGCACCGCGTCGTCGTCCAGTTGCGATTCGAGCGCCGCGAGGTCGGCGTTTCCGTCGTCGTGTCGGTAGGTCTCCACCGCGGCGTCGGTCCCGGCGATGTAGTTCTCGAGGACCGCGCGCCGACCCCCGTGGAGCAGTTCGGGCACCAGCACGCGGTGACCCGACGTCTCGCGTACCCGCCTGGCGAGGGTGGCGGCCTCGCCGAGCGCCGTGGCGGCGTCGTACATCGAGCAGTTCGCCACCGCTAGCCCCGTGAGCTCGACGAGCATCGACTGGTACTCGAACAGGGCTTGGAGGAAGCCCTGCGTCACCTCGGGCTGGTACTGGGTGTAAGAGGAGAGGAACTCCGAGCGGTCGGCGAGGTGGTCGACCAACGCGGGCACGTAGGCGTCGTAGTGACCCCGGCCGAGGAACTCCACGAGCTCGTCGTTCCGGCCGAGCATCCCCCGGACCTCCCGTCCGATCTCCCGTTCGCTCCGGGGCTCGATGCCGAGCGAGCGCTCGAAGGCGACCGCCTCGGGGATATCGAACAGCTCCTCTTGAGCTTCGACGCCGATCGCGTCGAGCATCGCCGCGGTTTCGTCGGGAGTGTGGGGTGCGAACGGACTGCCGTGTTCGCCGTCGCGGCCTCGGTCGCCGCCGGAACTGTGGCTGTGGGTAGTCGTCTCGCGTCCGTTTCCGCTCACGGCCGAGATCGACCTCCGGACGGGAACAGGGGCATAGCCGGAATTGCGGACCCGGGCATATCAGGCCGTCGTTCGGAGTGGTTTGCCCGCTCTCGACGGCGCTCGCTCCCGTGGGACCCGGTTTTCGAGCGGGCCGAGTGTGCGATCGGGACCGCCTCCCGGAGCGTCACTCGATCTGCTCGCGGTACTCCTCGGCCGAGAGCAGGTCCTCAAACTCGCTTTCGTCCGCCGGTTCGACCTCGATCATCCAGCCCTCGCCGTAGGGATCGTCGTTGACGAGTTCGGGAACGTCGAGCAACGCGTCGTTCGTGTCCGCGACGGTCCCGGAGACGGGCGTATAGAGGTCGGAGACGGCCTTGATCGACTCGACGACGCCGAACTCCGCTTCCCGTGTGAGTTCCTCGCCGGTCTCGGGAAACTCGACGAACACCACGTCGCCGAGCTCGTCCTGTGCGAAATCGGAGACGCCCACCCGAACGGTACCGTTCTCGCGGCGGGCCCACTCGTGGGTCGTCAGATAGCCCAGCTCGTCGGGGATCTCGAAGCTCATCCGTCCACGAACGGCGTGGCCCGGACACGTGCCTCTTTCGGCTCACCCCGGATCGCGACGGCGATCTCGGTGCCGGGCTTCGCGTACTCGATCGGGACGTAACCCAGCCCGATCGGCTCGCCCAGCGTCGGGCTCACCGTCCCGCTCGTGACGGTGCCGATGACCTCGCCGCCGACGGTCGTGCTCTCGGCGGTCGTGCTCCCGGGGGCCGCGCCGTCGGCGATCGTGCCGTCGGCGTCGTCGGGATCGACGATGTCGTAGCCGGCGCGGGGCACGCCGCGCTCGTCGAGCGCGAACCCGACGAGGCGCTCGGCGACGCCCGTGTCTTTCGCCCGCGCGAGCGCGTCGCGCCCGACGAACTCGGTACCGAGGTCGACGGCGAAGGCCACGTCGGCCTCGTAGGGGGTGCGGGGGTTCTCCTCGGGGTCGAAGTCCTGCCCGGAGAGGAGAAACCCCATCTCGATACGGAGGGTGTCCCGCGCCCCGAGTCCACAGGGCTGGCAGTCGAGGGCGTCCCAGACGGGCCCGGCCTCCCGGGCGGGGGCGACGACCTCGAAGCCGTCCTCGCCGGTGTAGCCGGTGCGCGAGACGAGACACGCCGCGTCAGCGATCGTCTCGCCGGTCGTCCCGAAGCGCGGCAGCTCGCGGACGTCCCCCGCTCCCGGATCGCCGACCGCGCCCGCGAGGAGCGCGGCGGCGTCGGGTCCCTGGACGGCGATCATCGCGTAGTCGTCGGTCCGATTCTCCACCGTGGCGTCGAGGGCCCACTCCTCGCGGTGGGACTCCCAGCGCGTCGTCGTCTCCCCGTCGTGGCCCGCGTTCGGCACGAACAGGTAGCCGGTGTCGTGCCACTCGGGCAGGCGGTAAACCACCGTGTCGTCGAGGATCGTTCCCCGGGAGTCGGTGATCATCGCGTACTGGGCCGTGCCGGGATCGAGCGCCGTGACGTCGTTTGTGGTGAGCCGGTCGAGAAGCGCCGCGGCGTCGGGACCCGAGACCTCGATCTCGCCCATGTGGGAGACGTCGAACTTCCCCACGGACTCGCGGACGCTCGCGTGTTCGGTGTGGATCGACTCGAACTCGACGGGCATCTCCCAGCCCCCGAACTCGGTGAACGTCGCCCCGCTCGCGGCGTGGGCCGCGCGCAGCGGCGACTCTCGAAGCGCCATGACCGCGGCTCGCGCTCGACGGACTAATACTAACGGCCAAAAGTTCATAGAGCCCGAGTCGCTACGGTTGGTATGGCAAATTTGGAGAACATTTCTACCGAAGACCTCCACCAGATCTTGGCGGAGGTCGATGACGGTGCTGCGGTACAGCGGCTGATGGCAGCGATCACCTACAAAGCGATCGATGATCTTACCCAGAAAGCCGCTGCCGAACTCTAGGGATTCTCCGGGAGCTGGACCTCGAAGTGGTTCAGCCGTCTCGAACGGCTCGAAACTGAGCCGTTCGAGGACATCGTCTACGACGAGCCACGATCCGGTCGTCCCTCCGAACTCTCCGAGCAAGAACACGATCGATTCGTGGGTGTACTCCACGAATCGCCGGAAGTGGTCGGTATTGACGCGCCCGCATGGTCCGTTCCGCTCGCCAGTAAGTACCTCACCGAGGAGTTCGACATCGACTACTGCGATCGTCACATCCGGCGATTGCTGAACGAGGCCGGGCTGTCCTGGAAGACAGCCCGGCCGGAGTACTACAAATCCGACGAGCGGGCACAGGAGGCGTTCCAGAACGAAAAAAAGCACAACGACTTGGACGACGAATACACGATCCTCGCAATAGATCAGACGCGACAGGTGCTCTCGACGCTTATTTATGCGTGGTTTCCCGAGGGAGAGCGCCCGTCACTGCCGGTGACGGGCGCGTGGGACAGCATCAAGCTGCTGGGGGCGGTCAGCGATACTGCCGAGACGTTCTTTCTGCCGTGCGAGGAGAACTTCAACAGCGGCACGACGATCCGGCTGTTGGCCGCACTCCAGACCGAGTTCGGTGAGAAAATCTGCGTTGTCTTGGACAACGCGTCGTATTTCACGGCGAACGCAGTCGAAGAATTCGTCGAGGAGACGCCGATCGAACTGTGTTACCTCCCGCGGGTTCACCGAAGCTGAACCCCGCGGAGGAGTGCTAGAAGAAACTCAATCAAGCACTCGGCAACCGTCTGTTCGACACACTCGACGACCTTCGTGATGCCGCGCTCGCTGCGCTCGACAGCATCAAACCGCCGAATTTCTTCACGTATCGTTGTCCGTGAGTATACTACCCGTCAGTTCGTTTGTCGTAGTGGGTGACCAGCACCCGGAGCCACCAGAGTTTCAGACCAACACTGGCCACGACGCCGAGCGTTGCCCCCTTCGGTGCCTGTCGCCATGCGGCATACACAGCGTAGACGAAGCCGAGCGAAGCGGCGGTGTTACAGATGTTCGGGTAGGCGAGCCCGACCGTTCGGTTCGTCTTTTCCCTGATCCACCACCGCTCGGCGAGCACGGCACGAGTCATCCAGGCGTTCTCGGTGTCGGGTGGCGAAAACAGGAGTGGATTGACTGCCGCCCACACGAGCGAGGCACCGAGGAGCCGCCAGTTGCGCCGATAGATAGCGTAGACGGTTACAGCACCCAATGGGACGCGCGTCCACCCGCTCTTCGGATTCGAGTGACGCCTCCAGAACCAGTCTTCGGACTGTTCGAGGCTACCGGCGACCATACGTAACAGTTCGCCTGACAAATTAAATAATTTGTTTCAGGAACAGAGACCTTGGCTGGGTGCCTGCTGAATATGCGCTGTGTGTCTTGTACTATCTATTCGAGTGCGTTATCTAGGTCTTTCGGCTGTGGATCTTCCTTCCGAGCATCCAGGTGATCATACTGTCGGACAGAGCTGTCTCGCGGATCCGGCTCGGGTATCGATCCGCCGTGTGGTGGTTTATCCGCGTTCGGTATTCGCGTACTTCCGTCCGACAGTATAAGATGTTGGCTCCCCTCCCGTGTGCCGTCGCCGATCGAGCGTGTCGGCGTGCGGCCGGACCGGCAGTCGCGGGCGAGCCGCGACCTGTTGCTGTGGGGCCGCCATTGGCTCACCACAGGTGGCGCGAGCGGCTGCGGTGCGGTGGCGGTCGCCGCCCGATCGTGGGTGAGCGCTCCGCCGTACGGTCGCGGATGACGCTCGTCGGTCCCGGCACGCGCGGGCCGTCGCCCGTGGCTCGGTCGTCCGGTTCCCTCGTTTCACACCTCCTTTCCTGTCCGGTGGATTGCACGTGTTCACACAACCCAAGAGCTAAGCGCCCGCCCGCTCCGGTCGTGGCATGGTCGAACCGATGACCGAGTTTCCAGTGCCCGACTACGACGACCTCCCCGAGGACCTCAGGGAACGCATCGACGAGGAGACCGAACGCGCTGGCTTCACGCCGAACGTCTTCTCGGCGCTCGCCTACGAGCCCTCGCACTTCCGGGCCTTCTTCGCGTTCCACGACGCACTCCTGGCGGACGCGGCGCTCGACAGAGCGGAGATCGAGATGATCGTCGTCGCCGTCTCGGGCGTCAACCACTGCTACTACTGCAACGTCGCCCACGGCGCGCTCGTGCGCATCTACGCCGAGGACCCGCTGCTCGCCGATCAGCTCGTCGCCAACTACCGGAGCGCGGACGTGAGCGACGAGCGGATGGCGATGCTCGACGTCGCCGTCAAACTCGCCGAGCGACCCACCGAGATCGGCCCAGCGGACCACGAGCGGCTGCGCGAGGCGGGCTACTCCGAGAAAGCGATCTGGGAGGTCGGCATAGTGTGTGCGTTCTACAGCCTCTCGAACCGGCTGGCGATGTTCGCCGGCATCCGCCCGAACGAGGAGTTTCACTCGATGGGGCGATAGGGCGATCACAAAGACGGTGGGACGAATCCCGTCCGCGAGGGGGACTCGCGCCGAGGCCACCGGACGGCCGTCTCGGCGGTCCGGACACGGACTGTCGACGTCGTCGGTCGGACTACCACCGTCAGGCTCTCCTCGGCGGACTACTCCACGGTCGGCTCGGGCTCGTAGTCGGGGCCGACACAGACCCTGAGCGGGTCGGGGTGGACGCGCAGGTCGAGGCGGTCGTGGCTGCGGATCTCCCCGTCGAGACTGAAGTCGATCGGTCCGTCCCCCCGGCCGACGATCCGTAGCCGCCGGGCCTTCTGCCGGGTGACGTGCTCGGTGTCGCGGCCCAGCAGCTGCTGGGCGATCGCCTCGGCGACGGCGTCGCTGGCGGGCATCCGCTCGATGAGCGTCACGTCGAACAGCCCGTCCTCGACGTTCGCCTGACCGAGTTCGCGGGCGAACCGGCGGGCGTTCCCGACGAGCACGCACAGGGCCTCGCCGGACCACGACAGCGTTTCCGCCCCGTCGTCCCGCTCTCCCGCGGTTTCGTCCTCCGTCAGTTCGCCGCCGACGGCTTCGACGTCGAGCCGGAGCCCCTCGAAGCTCGCCGCCTGCTGGACGCCCGTGATGACGAACGCGAACGGGCCAAAGCGGGCCTTCATGTCCGGGGTGGTCGCTGCGCTCGCAACGGCCGTCAGTCCAGCGACGCAGGACTTCACGAACGGCTCGTCGTCGGCCATCCCGAGGTCGATGCCCCGTACTTCGCCCGCTTCGAGCAGTTCGAAGCCGTGCTCGACGCCCCGGATGCCGACGTCGCCCGCGAAAACGTTCGCCGTCCCCGCCGGGAGCACCCCGAGACGCACGGCTCCGAGGGCGTCGGCCGCGACGAGCCCCTCGGCCACCTCCCGGAGCGTGCCGTCACCGCCGCAGGCGGCCAGCCGCGTGACGCCCTCCTCGGCGGCCGCCCGCGCGAGCTCGGCGGCGTGGCCCTCCCGCCCGGTCTCGACGACGGTATTACCCCCGTTCGGCGGCGAGCTCGCGGACCCGGGGGGCGTGGTCGCCGCTCCCGCTGGCTGGGTTCAGGACGACGCGTCGCTTCCGACCCCCGTCGCTGCCGACGCTGCCCCCGCCGCGGTCGGCGGCTCCCCCGTCGGTTAACGACACGGGCGAGTGGTTCGTCGCGCGCGGCACTCGCTGTTGTTCTCCCCGTTCGCTCAAAAACGTGCTGGAGCGTCGCGCGAGTCCCCGTGTTCGTCACTGCGAGGCCGTTCGCTGCCCGGCGGGACCGACGCCGACCTGCCTCCGAGCGGGTGGCCAGTTCGACGCAAGGCCCTCGGGAGGCGACCGTCCGGTCGTCGGGACGACCCTGGACTACCGCGTGCGCTCGACGAACGCGACGATCCCTTCCGCGATGTCCTCGCCGGCGTCCTCCTGGAGGAAGTGCATCGCGCCCTCGACCCACGTGTCGGGCTGTTCGCTCGCGGTCGGGATGAGTTCGCGCAGCGGGTCGCGATTCGGGCGGGTGATCGGATCGCTGTCGGCAAAGAGCACTAACGCGGGTTTCGTCCACTCGCCGAGGCGCTCGGCGGCCGCCCGCGTCATCTCCGCGCCGTCGCCGCCGTCCTCTCGGGGGACCATGTCCGGCCACTCCCGCGCGCCGGCCTTGGCCGCCTCGGTGTGGAAGGGGGCCTCGTAGGCCGCCAGTTCGGCGTCGGCGAGGTCGGTCGCGGTCGTGTTCTGGATCAACATCCTGATCGGGAGCTCCTCGACGCCCTCGACGAACTCGCGGAACTGCTCCCACTCCTCGGGCATCTCCTGATCGCCGCTGGGAACACCCGTATTCATCGGGACGAGCCGGGCGAAGCGGTCGGGCTCGTCGGCCGCGTAGGTGAGCCCGAGGATGCCGCCCCAGTCCTGACAGACGAGAGTGACGTTCGTGAGTTCGAGCGCCTCGACGAACGCCGCGAGCGCTTCGTAATGGGTCTCGAAGCTGTACTCATCACGCTCGGTGTACTTGTCGGAGCGGCCGAACCCGAGGAAGTCGGGGACGACCACGCGGCCCGCCTCGGCGAGCGTGGGTATCATCTTCCGGTAGAGGAATCCCCACGTGGGCTCGCCGTGCAGACAGAGGAACGTCTCCCCGGAGTCGTCGGTTCCGCTGTCGCCGACTCCCTCGTCGGCCGCCGCGCCGTCGCCGCCGCTCTCGTGTCCGACGTCGACGTAGGCCATGCGCGCGCCGTCGTCGCCGACCTCGACGTAAGCGGGCTCGTAGGGGTAGTCCGGGACGTCGGCGAAGCGCTCCTCGGGGGTCTGGGTGAGTGCCATGCCGACCGGGGGGACGCGGCCGACCGTTGTAACCGTTTGGCCGGCGGGTGGGTGGTACGCCGCGGGGCTTCTCGACGGCGGCGACCGTCACGACCGCGTGACATCCGGCCGGTCGGTCCCGGGGTCGGGTCGCTCCGTCGAACGCGGCCGGACGGTCGGAGTGAGCGCCGAGCGAGCGCCGGGACGTGGAGAGATCGCTCCCGCGACCGCCCGTCTCACGACGGCTTCTCCACGCACCGACACAGCCCTTCCCGGCCGACTCGTGTGACGTCGTGGCTGTGTGCGAGCGGAGCGCGGGTGTCGCCCGTGAGCGTGCGCCGACCGCAGTTTCCCTGTGGTCGGGCGGGATGACTGTGGGCCCGGTCGACGGGTGCCGCCGGGCTACCGCGACCGGCGGCCGAACGCTTATGCTGACGCCGGGTGCGCACGGAGCCATGCAGATCACCGGCATTACGCAACACCACCTGACACACCAGCTCGACGGCGCGTTCGAGCCGACGTGGATCCCGGGCTATCCCCAG
Organism: Halobacteriales archaeon QS_4_69_34; assembly: GCA_003021045.1. Taxonomy (GTDB): domain Archaea; phylum Halobacteriota; class Halobacteria; order Halobacteriales; family Halococcaceae; genus PXRN01. Next base: position 29,906 of record PXRN01000033.1, read on the forward strand.
GGAGTCCACGAACTCGAGCTGTTCGAAGTCGAAACCGACGCGGGGATCACGGGGATCACCGCGAGCCCGAGCTTCGCGGGCGGGCTCGACTACGCAGACGCCCTCTCAGTGTTTCTCGCCGGCGAGGATCCCCACGACGTCGAGGGAATCTTGCGAAAACTCGACGCTGTCGATCTCGTCGGTCCGCGGCCGTGGCACGTCGAGCTCGCGCTGTGGGACATCATCGGAAAGGACGCCGGCAAGCCAGTCTACGAGCTGCTCGGGGCGGCTGCGGAGCCGATCCCGGTCTACGCCTCGACCGGCGAAGCGCAGCCGGCCGACGAGCGGCTCCCCTACGTCGAGACACGCATCGAGGAGGGCTTCGAGGCCGTGAAGCTCCGCGTCGAGTCGCCCGGCGACATCGAGACCGTTCGAGGGGTCCGGGAGGCGTTTCCCGAGCTGACGCTGATGGTCGACGCCAACAAGGGCTGGAGCGTCCGCGTCGCCCGCGAGGAGGAGCGGTGGTCCTTTGCCGACGCGCTCGGGTTCGCGCGCGGACTGGAGGAAGTGGGGGACGTCGCGTGGCTCGAAGAGCCCCTCCCCCGGCACGACTACCGCGGGTACGCCCGGCTGCGCAAGAAGACCGACGTCCCGATCGCGGGCGGGGAGTTCAACGACGGCCCCCACCAGTTCCGGGAGTTCGTTCAGCAAGAATCGCTCGACGTCCTCCAGCCGGACGCGGCGCTGGCCACGGGCATCAAGCGGGGAACGGAGGTCGCCGCGATGGCCGATCTCCACGGCCTGGAGTTCGTGCCCCACACGTGGACCAACGGCGTCGGCTTCGCCGCGAACCTCCACGTGATGGCCGCCGCGGACAGCGCGTGGTGTGAGTATCCCTTCGAGCCGCCGTGGACGCCCGCCGTCCGCGATTTCCTGCTGACCGACACCATAGAACACGATGGAGGATACATCGAGCCGCCCTCGGGTCCCGGACTCGGGATCGAGATCGACCGGAGCGTGCTCGACGAGGGGTAGCACCCCCGGCCGGCGACTCGCGTCCACCACGTTCCATCCCCGTGTCCGGTTCGCACCGCGTCGTCTCGGGTCCGAGGGATGCTCTCATCCGGGATGGGGTACCTACGTCGCGTCCGCGAACAGCGCCTGCACGTCGACGACTGTCACCTCGCCATCCGTATCGAAGTCGAACCCGAGATCGCCGCTGGCCGCGCCGTCGAGCCGGGCGAACAGCAGCTGCACGTCGAGCACGTCGACCGCGCCGTCGCCGTTGAGATCCTCGAAGTGGCCGTCGTCGTCGTGATCTCGCGGCGGGGTCGACGCCTCACCGATTGGGTCCCGCCCACCTTCCTCCGCGGCGGTCGTGTACTGCGCCGTGTCGTTCGGGGCGTGAACGACGTTGACCCGCCCCGGCTGATCCTCGACGGGGAACCGTGCGGTGTAGTCGATCGGTTCGAGTGCGCCCGTACATCCCACCCCTCGTCCCGCGGCGGAGTAGGTTCCCACCGTGACGGTGAGCGTGTCGTTCTCGAAGCTGTACACTGCCGACCGGAGGGCGGCGTCCGTACAGCCATCGTCCCCGATAACCGTCCCCTCGACGACGAGCTCGTCGTTCTCGGTGTCGAACGTCACGTCTGCGGAACTGTCGAGCGGGCCGTCGCCGGGACTGGTGTCGAACTCGTGTGAGTCGGGCACGCTCGAAACGTTGCCTCCGTCGCCGTCCTGTGCCACCGTGGGGCCGGCAACCACGAGGCCGACTCCGGCCGCGAGCACCAGTGCCACGATCGTCGCCGTCAGAGCGTTGTCGGTGTACGCCATGCGGGCGGGAACGGCTCACACCGTCATATAGGCACCGTAGACTGAAACGATCGTTTTACCCTTCGACGACCGATCGTATCGACTCGTCCGCATCGTCGTCGATCCTGCTCCTGCCAGCCGCTCCCCGTGCGTCCGCGAGCGATGCCGCGACCCCCGCCACGGTGATTCTCTGCCGCCGTCGAGAGCTCTCGTTTCCCCGCCCCGTCCGCTAGGCCGACGGCCGGCCGCGACTCGTGGCCGCCTCGAAGGTGGTGCCGAAGCGTTCCTCGAACAGCTCCTTCGACCGAGCCTCGATGGCGAGCAGCTCCTCGGTGACCTCGCCCTCCGCCTCGTGGACGATCGCGTGGGCGCGCTGGGCACACGAGAGCGACACGATGTCGCCAGCGACGGTGGGTGCGGCGGTCCCGTCGCCGCCCTCGGCGAGCAGTTCGATCAGTCCCCGCGGGACCGTCACCTCGTCGTTCCGGCCGTCGGCCTCGATCGTGAGCGTCAGCGTCTCGGCGTCGGTCGCCTCCGGATCGGTCATCGACGGCGTTTCACCGGCCGGAGCAAAGAGGGTGGCGGCGACCGTCGGCCCGACAGTCGACGAGCCGCCACGGACGGTGGGAGACCGCCGCTGTCGGGCCGAACGAGGAGGGGAATCCGAACCGAGCGCTACATAGCCGAACGTATAACCGTGCCGGCAGGCTCATATGGCTTCCACGAGTCGGTGGCGCATGGTCACACATAGGTCGGACGACGAGCGGGGCATGGACGGGGTGAGACGCCGAAGCGCGCTCAAGCTCGGCGCGGCCGGGATCGCGGGCATCGGGCCGCTGTCGGCCTATTCGGCCGGCGTCGCGCGCGGAGCCCCCTCGGCGACGCCCGTGGGCGTCCACGTCGCCTACGGCGACGACCCGACGACGAGCCTGAACGTCGGCTGGACGGGCGGGACGGCGGACACGGCGCGCGTCGAGTACGGAACGAGCGGACTGGACGAAACGGCGATGGCGAGCACGCGAACGCTCCCCACCGACGACGAGAGCCAGCCGGTGGCCTACACCGCCTCGCTCACGGGACTCGAGCCGGGCACGACCTACCGCTATCGCGCGGTCATGGACGGCGAGGCCTCGAAGACGTTCGCGGTCGAGACCGCGCCCGAAGCCGGCGGGTCCTTCCGGGTGACGGCGGTCGGCGACCACGGCATCGCCGATCCGGACAACCCCGGCCAGCGGCCCGACACCGACGACCCCGAGAAGGTCGTCGCCCGCGCGCAGGCACAGGACCCGGCCTTCCACATCGGGGTCGGGGATCTCTCCTACTCGAACGGCAAGCCCTCGACGTGGGAACTGTACTTCGACACGTTCGAGGAGTTCTACGCGACGACACCGTTCGTCACGGTCCCGGGCAACCACGAGGCCGAGGTCTTCACCGGACTCCAGCAGTACGACGCCCGGCTGAACCAGCTGATGCCCGAGACGACGGGCACGCCGCCCAACGAGAAACGCTGGTACGACTTCCAGTACGGCAACGCCCTCTTTATCGGTCTCAACACCACCTCCGAGGACTGCGCGCCGCCCAGTCGTTTCGAGGAGCAGGTCCCGATCTACGACCCGCGGTGCAACTTCGATACGGCGAGCGATTCGATCTCCGACCAGCAGCGCGCGCTCTATGAGACACAGCGGGAGTTCCTCGAGAAGACGCTCTCGGAAGCCGCCGAGGACGACTCGATCGAGTGGAACATCGTCTACTTCCACGGGCCGCTCTGGACCGACTCGCCGGACCACGCCCCCCGGCAGGTGCTCCGGGAGGAGTGGGGAACGCTGTTCGACAAATACGACGTCGATCTCGTGCTGCACGGGGACAACCACGTCTACGAGCGTACCTGCACCGTCTCGAACAAGCGAGCGCTCGAATCCGGCAGCGACGCCGAGGGGATCGTCCCGGCCGGCACGACCTACATCGTCAACGGGACCGGCGGGGTGAATCACTACGCGTTCAACGAGGGCGTGCCGGAGTGGACCGACGTCCGCTCGAACGAGTTCTTCGGCGTTACGCAGCTCGACATCGACGACGAGCGTCTCCGGGTGCGCTACGTCGTCGAGGACGGTTCGGTGATCGACGAGTTCGCCATCGCCAAGACGCCCGACGGCGAGCCCGTGCAGGTCGACCCCGCGCTCGAAGGGGTCGCGGGCGACCGGCCCCCGACCGATCCCGACTGCGACGGGCTGTACGAGGACGTCACCGGCGATCTGAGCGGCGGCCTCGCGGAAACCGACGAGGGCTTCGTGAAGCCGGACGCGGAGGGCTATGACGTGGTCGACGTGCAGACGCTGTTCGCCAACCGCGAGAGCGACGCGGTGCGGAGCAATCCCGAGGCGTTCGACTTCAACCGCGACGGCAGGACGGACGTCGTCGACGTCCAGAAGCTGTTCAGGGGGCTGAGCGACTGATGGACCGAAACGACGACACGGCCGAACGTGGCGGTATCGAACGGAGCGACCGATCCGGCCCGACCGCGGACAGCGACGCGGCGGGAGGGGCGGGCGGCGCGACGGGTGGGGCGGGCGATGGCACGGACGGTCCGAGCGGTGCGATGGAGTCGGCGGGCGACGCGGCGGAGGCGGCGAGCGAGCCGACGGAATCGACGGGCGCGACCCGGCGAGCGCTGTTGAAGGCCGCGGGAGCGAGCTCGATGGGCGGGGTCCTTTCGGCGCTGGTCGCGGAGGGCGCGCTCGCCGAGGAGGTCGAGCCCGGCTCTGCCGACGGGCGCGGCGGCGTCTTCGACGCGAGCGACGGTCGCCCACCCGCGACGGTGTTTCCCGAGTCGGTGGCCAGCGGCGACCCCACGCCCTCGGGCGTCCTGCTCTGGACGCGCATCGCCGCGGACGCCTACCGGACGGACGAACCGCTCGGCGTCGAGGTCGCCACCGACGGCACCTTCGAGGACGTCACCTACCGGGGCGTCGTGCCCGCCGCGGCGGTCGATCCGGCCGACGACTACACCGTGAAGGCCGACCTCGACGGCGGGCTGGAGTCCGACCGGTTCTACTTCTATCGCTTCTTCTACGGCGGGACCACGAGCCGCGTCGGCCGCTGCCGGACCCTCCCGGAGCCGGACGCGAGCCCCGATGAGCTCCGGGTCGCGGCCGTCACCTGCCAGGAGTTTTCTAATGGCTACTACGGCGCGTTCGCCCACGTCGCACAGGAGGACGTCGACTACATCGTCCACCTCGGCGACGCCATCTACGAGTACGCGGCCCCGGACTCCGAGTACGAGGGCCGGGACGTCGTCCTGCCGAGCGGGAAGGACGTCGCCCACGGGCTCGCGGACTTCCGGTATCTCCACGAGCGCTACCGGAGCGACGAGTTCTACCAGCGCGCGCTCGAACGGCACACGATGATCGCCACGTGGGACGACCACGAGATCGTCAACAACCGGTGGTGGGAATACGACCGCGATCCCGAGCGGCCGGCCTCGACGAGCCACCCCGAGAACGGCGACCGCGAGTTCATGCAGCGCCTGTTCGCCGAGGGGATCAAAGCCTACTGGGAGTTCATGCCAGTACGGGTGAACATCTCCGCGGAGCTCACCGACTACGACCCGGAGACGAGTCCCGCACCGCAGGGCGACGACCTCCACGAGAGCTTCCGGCTCTACCGGTCGTTCGCGTTCGGCGACCTCGCCGACCTCGCCATGACCGACGAGCGCCTCTATCGGACGGACCCACCGGGCGAGGGGCAGTACGAGAGCAACGCTGCCCCGTACAGGGACCCGGACATGAGCGACCCGCCGGACGCCCCCGACCGGACGATGCTCGGCGACCGCCAGCGCGGGTGGTTTCTCGACTTCCTCGCCGACTCGACGGCGACGTGGACCGTCTGGGGCAACGAGGTGCTGACGACGGCGCTCAAGACGACGAACGACGGCGAGGAGTCCACGTACCTCAACTACGACCAGTGGGACGGCTATCAGGCCGAGCGCGCGCGGATCATGGAGGGAGCCAAGGACACGGAGAACTTCGTGACGCTCACCGGCGACCTCCACAGCTACGTCGTCGCCTACCTGCTCGACGACTACGAGTCCCCCGACGGGCAGGAGCCGGCTCCCCTTCAGGGGAGTCCGGTCGGCGTCGAGTTCATGACGCCCGCGATCACGAGCGCGAACCTCTCGGAGATTGCCGATCCCTCCGGTGCGGGCGGTTTCCCGGCGGGGACCGACGAGACGACCGTCAACCAGCTGGCCCAGTCACAGAACCCCCACATCGAGTTCTTCAACTCCAGTCAGTGGGGCTACTCGATCGTGGAGTTCACCCGCGAGGACGCTACCTACGTCGCCTACGACGTCGACAAGGCCGAGGACTCGCCGTGCGCGAGCCGGGAAACGCTCGTGGCGTACCGGACGCCGGCGGGGAGCGACGAGCTCGTCGAGGTCACGGGCGAGGAGAACGTCGACGGCCGGACGAACCAGCAGACGGGCGAGGCGGCCGACGTGGTGGACGTGCAGGCGCTGTTCGCCAACCGCGAGAGCGACGCGGCGGCGAACACCCCGGGTTCGTTCGACTTCAACGAGGACGCGCGCCTCGACGTGGTCGACGTCCAGAAGCTGTTCGTCGAGGTCGATACATCGTGAGCGAGGACGACGGCAGCGACGAGCGGAGCGAGCCGGACACGGCGGGTCGGCGGGATCGACGGCGACCGGACGAGCGCTCGTGAAAGCGGCCGGAAAGGCTCGCTCGGCGGAGCCCTCTCGGTGCTGGTCGCCGACCGCGACACCGGACGGTATCCTGAATCGATCGAGCAGCCGCTCGCGGGACTCTCCGCGGGCGACCGCGAGATCACACGATCGGCCACGAGACGAGTCGGGGGTCGACTCGACGCGCCGCTATCAGTCCGTCGTCGTATATCGCTTCGGGCTCTCCCCACGGAAGCGTTATCGCCGCGGCGCGTCGGTGGTCCGACGATGGGCCGATCTGGGTCGCCGCGGAGACGAACGGTGCCGAGAAGCGCCGGCGCGGGAGCCACGCCGACCGGGAGCCTCGCGGCTGCCGGCGCGGGCGACGCGGCCCCCGAACGGCCGGCCCTGATCGCCCACCGCGGGTACGACGGGCTGTACGTCGAGAACACGCTCGGGGCGATGCGTGCGGCGTCGCGCCACGGTGCGGACCTGATCGAGATCGACGTCCTGCCGTGTGCGGACGACGTGATCGTCGTCTTTCACGACCTCCGGCTCGACGCGAAGACCGACGAGGAGGGGTTCGTCCCCGAGACGCCGTGTGAGACGGTCCTCGGCGCGGAGGTGCTCGGGAGCGGCCAGACCATCCCGACGCTGACCGAGGTGCTGGAGACGATCCCGGCGCGCATCGGCGTCAACGTCGAGTTCAAAGACCCCGGACGCTACGGGAGAGGCGCGCGGCCGACCGACGCGGACGACCGCTGGCTGCCGTTCGCGCGGCGCGTGCTCGACATCGCCGCCGGGTACGACAACGGGATCCTCGTCTCCTCGTTTTACGACGACGCGCTCGCCGCCGTCCGAGAGGTCGACCCGAGCGTGCCGATCGCGTCCCTCTTTGCGGACTCGGCCGAGCGGGGACTGCTGGTCGCCCGACAGTACGACTGCGAGGCGATCCACCCCTGGAAGGGCATCACCGACGAAGACCTCGTGATGGCGGCCCACGATCAGGGCCGGGAGGTCAACCCCTATACGATCACGACCCACGCAGAGGCCACACACCTCCGCGATCTCGGGGTCGACGGGGTGATCGCGGACTCCCCGGAGGTGTTCGCCACGGCTTCGACGTGACCGGCAACGGCGTAGGCGCTACCGATCCCGATGGTGACGGCCGCTACGAGGACGTCGACGGCGAGACGAGCCCGTGATGCCGAGAGGAGGGGCCCAGTGTAGAGGACCGCTACGATGTCGTCGCGGTCGGGACTCTGGCCGAGATACTGAACGACGGGTGCCTGCCCGAGTGTAGAGGACCGCTACGATGTCGTCGCGGTCGGGACGGGCGATGCACGCGTCTCCGACGGAGGTCGCCGAACACGACGCGTTCCGGCGGCTCGAAGCCGAGGCCCGTGGCCGGCAGGGCCCGGTCCGAGAGCGATCCCGCGGGCCCAGCGAGACGGCGACGAACACGTCCACCCTCTTCGACGGCGCCGAGACGCGCACTGGGGCGGCCACGCGCTCGACGACCGGCTGCTCGCGCTGCCCACCCTCCGACGGGAGTTCGCCGCCGAGCTGCTCGCCGAGGCCGAACCGTGCCGCTCGCCCTGTAGACGCGTCGGGCCATCCGACGGCAGGCTTTGGCCGCGTCGCTCCCGCATCCACCGACCGTCCCACGGGGCGTTCGACGCCCGTTCGACCGAAGGAGTGTTCATCCTCCAGCCCCTTCGACCTGACAATGAGTACCCAAGCGTCAGAACCGCTCGACGTCGAGCGCATTCGGCGGGACTTCCCGATCCTCGGACGGGAGGTCGGCGCGGGCGATCGGCTGATCTACCTCGACAACGCCGCCACGAGCCAGACGCCCGACCCGGTCATCGACGCCGTGAGCGAGTACTACCGGGGCTACAACTCGAACGTTCACCGGGGCATCCACCACCTCAGCGAGGAGGCCTCGATCGCCTACGAGGAGGCCCACGATCGCCTCGCCGAATTCGTCGGCGCGTCGGGCGGGCGCGAGGAGCTGGTCTTCACGAAGAACACCACCGAGGCACTCAACCTCGTCGCCCACGCGTGGGGGCTGCGCGAGCTCGGGCCCGGCGACAACGTGGTCATGACCGAGATGGAACACCACTCCTCGCTGGTCACGTGGCAGCAGATCGCCAAACGGACCGGCGCGGAGGTGCGCTACGTCCGCGTCGACGGGGACGGACACCTCGATACGGACCACGCCCGCGAACTCGTCGACGAGGACACCGAGATGGTCTCGACGGTACACGTCTCGAACGTCCTGGGGACGATGACCCCCGTCGCGGAGCTCGCCGGCCTCGCCCACGAGCACGGGAGTCATATCTTCGTCGACGGCGCACAGGCCGTCCCCCACCGCCCGGTCGACGTCGAGGAGCTGGGCGTCGACTTCTATGCCTTCTCGGGCCACAAGATGTGCGGCCCGACGGGGATCGGCTGTCTGTACGGCCGGGCCGACCTGTTAGCGGCGATGGAGCCGTTCATGTACGGCGGCGGAATGGTCCGGAAGGTGACCTTCGAGGAGACGACGTGGAACGACGTCCCCTGGAAGTTCGAGGCCGGGACGCCACTCATCGCGGAGGGAATCGCGCTCGCCGAGGCCGCCGACTACCTCGAAGACGTGGGCCTCGACTCCATCGACCGCCACGAGCACGAGCTGACCGAGTACGCGATGGGGAGGCTAGAGGAGTTCGACGACCTCGAGATCTACGGGCCGCCCCGGGGCGAGGAGCGGACCGGCGTGGTGTCGTTCAACCTGGAGAACGTCCACGCCCACGACCTCGCCAGCATCATGAACGACCACGCGGTCGCCATCCGACCGGGCGATCACTGCACCCAGCCCCTCCACGACTCGATGGGGATCACCGCCTCGGCGCGCGCCTCGTTCTACCTCTACAACACGAAGGCGGAGGTCGACGCGCTGATCGAGGCGATCGACGACGCCCGGCAGCTCTTCGCTTGAACCTTTTTATTGCGGGGCCCGCGCTCGCTTTGCTCGCGTGAACCCCCACTTACAAAAACGTTCGTGGAAAACTCCCGCTCGCTCGCCTGACGGCTCGCTCCCGGTACGATCGCTGAGCTTTCCGCACCGCGACCGCTCCAGCCAGCGGTCAGCACCGCGAACTTCACTGTGACGGCTCGCCGCTCGACGGCCCACCGGCCCGGGACGGCGTGCCCGGAATCCTTTTGCGTCGCGCTCGGCTACCTCCAATCACTATGAGTGCCGGCCGTGACATGTACCGCCAGCAGATCCTCGATCACTACAAGAACCCGCGCAACTACGGCGAACTCGACGATCCCACCTTCAGCCACGTCGGCGAGAACCCGCTGTGTGGCGACGAGATCCGGGTGGAGGTCAAGCTCGACGAGGACGACGAGACCATCGAGTACGCCGCGTTCACCGGCGACGGCTGTGCGATCAGCCAGGCCAGCGCCAGCATGCTCACTGACGAGCTTCGCGGGCTGACCCTCAAGGAGCTCGCCGCCCTCGACCGCGAGGACGTGACCGACCTACTCGGCGTCGACGTCAGCCCGATGCGGGTGAAGTGTGCCGTCCTTTCGGAGAAGGTCGCCCAGGACGGCGCGGCGATCTACGAGGGCGAGAAGGAAGTCGACGTGACGAAAACTGAGTGACGCTGCTTTCTCCCGCTTTTCGCAGAGGGCCGCTGCTCGTGACTCCGCCACCGCCCCGACGAACGACGTTCGCCCGTTCGTCTTTAGCTAAGGAGCGAATCGCGAGACAGGGGCGGGGTACTATCGAAGGCGGTTTACCGGGCGTCTCGCTCGATTCCGTCGCGAGAGCGCTTGGTAGAGCGGATGCTAGGTCCTCGATCGCTGGTTTTGGGAGCAGGGAGACGCTTAGCTAAAGACGGATGGACGTTCGCCGAACGGCGAGACCGTTGTTCCGCGATCAACGGGACCCACGCGGCGGTCCCGCCGATCCCTACACGACCCGGAGGGGGTCTGAGCTCCCTGAGTTCGTTATCGCGAGCGAAGCCGACCCGGAGACCCTTTTCCCTATACGTTCTAGTTTAGGTGCCGTGGCTTTCAGTAGGGTGCAGTCGGATATCTGAATCGACTCAATCCGATCAACCCGTCGAGTCAATCACCGCATATGTACGAAGAAACGATCACACTTAAGCGGGCCGACGACAGCACCCGCTCTTATGTCGAAGCTTTGTTAGAGAACAACGGGCTGCCCTCACAGGACATCCGGTCGAAGCGTGAGTGCTTCTACATCGCTCATGATGGAGCTGATCCGGTCGGTATCGGTGGGATCGAAACCCACGGATCTGACGGCCTTCTGCGCTCAGTTGTTATCGAACAATCTGCACGGGGACGCGGGCTCGGCACAGCCCTGTGTGACTCGTTGGAAGCCACGGCTTCAGCCGATGGCATAGAGAGGCTCTATCTGCTGACGACGACGGCGGCTGACTTCTTTGCTGCTCGCGGATACGCAGAAATCGAGCGCGCCGATGCTCCCGCCCGTATCCAGCAAACAACTGAATTCGACGAACTCTGTCCCACGACAGCGACCTGTATGAAGAAACCCGTGTAACGGACGTTCGAATCAGCGGTCATCGCCCAGCGGGCTCCGAGCTAGTAACCTCGTCGAACAACGCACCGACCCGGTGTTTCACCTCATCACGGATTTCGCGTACTGTTTCGCGGTCCTGCCCGGCAGGATCGGGAAGGTCCCAGTCGCGGATGTCTACTGTCCGAGCGTTCTCGTCCACATCGAGCGTCGAACATCCCATCGTCGCCACGTAATCGCACGACTGGAGTTCCTCGCTCGTGATTTCGCGGGGCGTCCGCTTCGAAAGGGCGAATCCTTCCTCGTGCATGACCTCGATGACTTCCTCGTGAACGTGGTCCGCCGGACGAGTCCCGCCGGTGAGAATCTCTACGGAGTTGTCAAGATCTCGACAATTGCGTTCGTGCTCAGCAAATGCGGTCGCCATCTGCGAGCGGCCGGCGTTCTGAACGCACATGAACGCGAGCCGGATCGTGTCAGTGGAATCGATAGTGGTGGACATTGGTTGTGCGGTGATTAGTCGTCAGTGGTCGGCTCCGATATGGATGTGTCGAGACTGCCAGTCCCAGCTTCACTCCAATCGAATGTTCGTTGGAAGTACAGTGCAACGTTGACCAATGCGAGGAGGACTGGCACCTCGATGAGCGGGCCGACGACGGTCGTGAAGGCGACGCCCGAGCCGACGCCGAACACCGCAACCGCGACCGCGATGGCCAACTCGAAGTTGTTCGAGGCCGCTGTGAACCCGATAGCGGTCGTCGTTGAGTAGTCCGCGCCGATTCCCTTCCCCATGCCGAAGCTGACGAAGAACATCACCACGAAATAGATCGTCAGTGGCACAGCGATCAACAGGACGTCAGACGGTGCCGAGACGATGTTCTCACCCTGCGTGGCGAACATCACGGTGACGGTGAACAGCAACGCAACCAGCGTCAGCGGGTCGATTTTGGGGACGAACTCCTCGTCATACCACTCTTCACCCTTGGTGCGCGTGCCGACGTAGCGAGTCAGAAAGCCACCGACGAACGGAATCCCGAGGAAGACCACAATCGCGCGGAACACCTGCATCGGCGTGATGTCGAAGGTAGTGATGCCAGCGACGAGCGAGTCCATGCCAAGCAACGGCGGGAGGAGCAACCCGAAGAACCAGACGTAGACGCCGTAGGTGACGATCTGGAAGAGGCTGTTGAACGCCACCAACCCGGTGACGTATTCGGGTGATCCCTCGGCGAGTTCGTTCCAGACGAGCACCATCGCGATACAGCGGGCCATCCCGATGAAGACGAGTCCAAGGAAAAACTCCGGACGCGCTGGTAGACCTGGGACGAGTCCGCTGAAAAATACCACTGCGAGCCCGAACATCAGTGTCGGCCCGATGAGCCAGTTTTGGATGAGACTCAGCCCGAGCACGCGCCAGTTGCTGAACACCGTCCGGAGCCGGGAGTAGTCGGCCTTCGCCAATGGCGGGTACATCATCAGCACGAGTCCGATCTCGACGAGATAGAGGTCCTGAATCGGTTCGGTCACCGACGGGGCGAGATAGCCCAGCCCTACGCCGACGGCCATTGCGCCGAAAATCCAGACGGTGAGATACTTATCGAGGAAGTCCATCGAGCGCGGGTCACCACAGCTCTCACACTCGCAGCTGGGACCGTGGGCGTGGGCGTCGATGTTACTCATCGCCCACGCTCCCTTCGAGGACGGTCACGAGGGTGATGGCACGGTTGGTAGCTTGGTACTTTTTCCAGCGCCCGTTCTTGCGCCCGGTAACGAGTCCCGTATCGACGAGCGCCGAGAGCGCGTGACTGAGCCCGCTCTCGCTCACGTCAACGACCGCTCGCAGCTCACAGACACAAAGCTCCTCGCCAGCGGCCACGAGCACGCGAACGAGCGTGTAGCGCGTTTCGTTGGCGAGTGCCGCAAGAACGTCGAGTTCGGCGTCCACCTGTGCTGGGCCGAGCGCCGCTTCGAGTGTGCCGAGTTCGTCGAGTCGCCGCTCGACATCCTCGTTCCGACACTCCCCGAGTTCGTCTTCGAGGTATCGCTGGAGTCGTTCGGTCGCTTGCGCCATGGGGAGTGAATTGAATACAGACTCAATTAACCGTTTCGGTGCAATGCGAGTTGTCGCCTCTCAGTGTGCTGATTCCGGCCCTCTATTGATTTTTGAGTGCGAGCGAAAGTATCTTACTTGAACAGAAACTAAACCAGCGTGTGCAATCACAGCAAACCCAGTGGATCGATTCCGGACCGAGCGAGTGAGACAAGTCGAAAGCAGCGCGATGGAACGGAGTTCATCGGCGGTCACGGAACGAAGACCCGCGACTCGGACCTCCGTTGCACCGAGGGGCAACTTCCCGAGCACGAAGGGCGGGTCGATGGCGACGAATCGCCCGCCCAATAGTTCGAACTCGTCTTGGAGAACCTCGGAACCCAGCTGAACCAACACGGGCAAGGGATGGACGGCGTGCTTCGGCTGGCGTTCTACCTTGCCGATATGGACGCCGACGAATCAGTCAGCGAGACCTACAAGCGATACTTCGAGGAACCGTATCCAGCGCGCACGACCGTCGGAGCCTGTGAACTACTCGGTGGTGCCACGGTCACCATCGACGCGGTCGTCGCCCGCGAATAGTACGAATACACTACTACGGATACGAAGACGCGCCCGAGGCTCGTAATCTCGATCGTTGAGCTCCCCGGAGTCGATAATGTCACGATGTTGTTGAAGACGGAGATGAGTACCTGGCCAGTCAGCAAGGCAACTCAGACAACGAGAACATTGAACGCGACACCAACGACGACACCGATTGCGACGACGGTTCCAGCGTAAACGAGCAGCAATCGCCGCTCGAAGAGCTTGTTCAAGAGAATCAGGTTTGGAATGCTTACACCGGCTCCGCCAACAACGAACGCCAGAACAGTCCCGATAGCGATCCCCTGTTCGCTAAGGGAAGCGGCGATCGGCAACGTTCCGCTGAGGCTGACGTAGACAGGCGCACCAGCGAGCGCAGCCAGCGGTACGGCCAGCGGGTTCTCGGGACCGAGAACGGTCTGTAGTACGTCGACGGGAACGACGCCGTGAATCAGTGCCCCGATCACCATCCCGAGAATCAGGTACGGAAGGGTATCGACGAAGAACGACCACGCATCGCGCGCGGCACTCTCGATATGCTGCTTGTGGGTTTGTTTCGTTCGCACTGATCCTGCCGCACAGCAGTCGACCGTCCCACCGTCCGCTGCGACGGCTTGAACGGTATCGTCGGTGATACGGACTTCTTTGACTTGTTCAGCCAATCCCAGACGCCCGATGACGAGTCCACCGACGACGGCCGTGATGAACGTCATGACGATGTAGAAGACCGTCACCTCGATCCCGAACAGGCCAAGGAGCAACAACACGGCGATCTCGTTGACGAGCGGCGAGGCGAGCAAAAACGAGAACGCGAGGCCGAGCGGCGCACCCGCCTGCAACAGTCCGGTCAGTACGGGTACCGTCGAACACGAACAGAACGGCGTTATCGCCCCCAGTCCAGCGGCAGCGACGTTCCCGGATCCTTCGTCGTGACCGCGAAGCTTGCGCTCGACTTTCTCCGGTGGAAGGTACTCCTGTGCGAGTCCCACGAGGAACGATGCCCCGATGAACAGCGGGACAAGGAGGATTGCGAGATGAACGAAGTAGTTCCACGAATCGACGAGGCCGCTTTCGAGTCCAGCCGGAAGCATTTTTCAGACGTCCTCCTGAATGGCGTGGGCGAGATCGAGCAGCTCAAGCGCCGCAGTATCGGCAATGCGGTAGTAACTCCACTTGCCCTTCCTGCGGGATTTGATCAGTCCTGCCTGCTTCAGTTTCCGGAGGTGCGTGGCGACCGTCGACTGTGGTGCGTCGAGTACGACCTGCAATTCACAGCCACAGCACTCGGACTCGCGGAGCGTCTCGAGAACGCGGAGCCGGTCCTCGTTGGCGAGTGCCTTGAACACGGCTTCTTGGCCGGCAACGTCTCGTTCGGGCGGGCGAGTGTCCCGTAAGTCGGCGATCCGTGCCTCCGGATCGTCGTACAGCCGACTGAGGGCACTGTAGGCTTCGTCTGGCGGTGATTCTGTCGAGGACATATTGTGTCTTTGCGTTTCGTTGTTATTCGCAATAGTCCTCTGCATTACTGTCTACTGGGCCCTGTGAGACTTCCTCGGCAGCAGTTCCGCAACAGTCGGTGTCTTCGTCTCGTTCGTAGCGTGTTGCGAGACGATCCCAGATGCGGCCGAGGATGCTCTGCGACATCACGACGTATTGCATTTCGGCAATTCGTATGAAGGTTGCGGTAGCGAACATGGTCGTTGGGTTCACCGATGACACATCGTCCCCCGGATACGGTAATCGAACACCGGCTTAGGCGGTGTGCTGTACGGTAAAGATTTCGTCGGTCACTCATCGGCACTCACCTCGGTTGCGAGCGGGTCGTCGAAGTCGTCCACAGGCGATGGCACCAACCTGTCAAACGCGGCGGCTGGCGTCTCCAGGTCGTCCCAGTCGAGGCTCATGTGCGGCCGTTCCTCGTTGTAGAAGGTGAGGAACTCGTCGAGAGTTCCGAACCGCCAGCGGTGCTTGTCGTAGGTCTGGAAGAACCGCTCGATCTTGCCGTTCGACTGGGGTCGTCCAACCGTGCAGAGGGTGTGCTTGATGTCATTGTCGTGGAGGTAGCCTTCGAAGTCGTGATCCAGGCACGGTCGAATATCCTGACGAGGGTTAATGAACTCCGAGCCGTGGTCAGTGATCACTTCCAGAACCGGGACAGGCGCGTCGAGATTGTCACGGACGCTGGCGAGGAGATCGACGCTTTGCCCGGCGGAGCTGCGGTCGACTTCGATCATGTCGAAGACGCGCCGAGAGGCGTCGTCTTCGACCGCCAGCACCTGCTGGCCGCGATCGTTGTGGTACCAGTCCATGTGGACGGTGACACCAGCGTGCTCGCGTTCGAAGCGAACCCACGGGCGTCTGCGTCCCTGTTTGTTTGGATTCTCGCTCACGTGTTCGTACTCCTGTAAGATGGTGTGGATACGGTTGGTGGCGATGCTGAGGCCGTCCCGGACTCGCAGGACGTGGCCGATGGCCACTGCGCCAGCGCCTCGGCGCTGGCGCAGTTCGAGGATTCGCTGTTCGAGATCGTCGGGATATTCGGCGTAGGGCTTGCGTCCCGACGTTTCCAGCTGAGGAATCTCGCCGCTGTCGCGGTACTTCTTGACGAGCTGTTGAACCCGTCGGCGAGTGATCTCGAACTGTTCGGCGACCAGGGCGGTATCCATGTCATGGTCACCAACCCGCTGACAGATCCGGATGACATCGTCCTGGTCAAGTTTCACTTCACCTAGCCGCTCGTCGGGGAGATAACGCCGACGAAATCTTTGGCGTACACCACAAACACCGGCTTAGGCGGGCGTTCCCGGAAGAACGGCTGCACACGCTGGCTCGTCAAACTGGTTTCGTCGAGCGCCAGCGGAAGCGTGACACTGCGGCGCTATTCTGGGCGCTCACACTCGGATTCGCTACGGACGCGGATCGCTCAATAGAGCCATTCCGGCAGAGTTATTTCCAGGTCCGTTGGTGGCGAACTTACCCTGAGGTATGCTTCGTTTCACGGGTGGTTTGGGGCGTCACTCACGGCGTTTCTCCGCGAGGGCCTCAATCATGCTCTGGAAAACCTCTCGTACCCCACGACCGCTTCGACGATCGGCTGGAGCGCTTCCGAGGTGTCCTCGTTCCGGATGTGACCATCGCCACACTGTACCAGTCACTGAAGGACTTGTTTCCCAGTCGCTCTTCTGAAGGAGATTGTTGGTCGGAGAGCTGGGGCTGTGAAAGCGTAGCGGGCAAGGGTGACGCCGTGG
>PXRN01000034.1 GCA_003021045.1 Halobacteriales archaeon QS_4_69_34
ACGGAAACATTGCATCCGGGTGACGCCACGGCGTCACCCTTGCCCGCTACGCTTTCACAGCCCCAGCTCTCCGACCAACAATCTCCTTCAGAAGAGCGAGTCGAGAAAGTCGATGTCGTTGATGTCGAACCCCAGCGCCATCGAATTCTGCTCGATATCCGCGGTGGTCTCCTTGAGGTTGATGAACAGCGACGTGTCGTCCTGGGTCGCGCTCTGGGTCAGATAGTGTAGTCCCAGAATCGTTTTGCCCGTCCCCGGTCTTCCGCGAACGAGGTAACTCCGCTCGGGGATGAGGCCACCCTGCAGGATGTCATCGAGGCCGCGGACGCCAGTCGAGATGCGCTCGATTGCTTGGACGGTGTCCTCCGTGGAGCGAGATTCGGTATCATCGGTCATGGGTCGATCGCCGATTGTATACACTTCGAGTGCATGCAGTAATTAATCATTCGCATCTGTAGTCACGGGACCACGTGCCGTTCGATGATGACGCCAAACCCGGCGTGGACGGCGTTTCTGCCGGGCGAATACGGACGACTGTCTGCCGGGGGAAATGTTTATACATTCGGGAAACGTATTTAATATATACTGATCGAGTCGAACAATGCCTCCTCACATCCTGCTCGCGGACGACGAAGTTCAGATCAGACAACTGCTCGAATTCAAACTCCAGGGCAAGGGCTTCGAGGTGACGGTCGTCGATGACGGAGCGGAGTGTCTCGATCACCTGGAGGGCCCGGACGAACTGCCCGACGCCGTCCTGCTCGACGTGATGATGCCACAGGTCGACGGGTTCCGCGCGCTCGAAACCATCCGGGACACCCTCAGCGAAGAGCTGCCGGTGATCATGCTGACTACGCGCAGTCGGGAGCCCGATGCCATCCGCGGGCTCGAAAACGGAGCAAACGAGTACATCGAAAAGCCGTTCAGCCCCGACGAGGTGATCGCACGCGTCGAACGCCACCTCCAATGACTACACAGGGCCGGCGCTGACGGCATGACCCCACCGTTGCCGTCGCTGACGACGTTCGAACTACTCGGGTGGGTACTGGTCGGGCTCCTCGTGGCGGTCGTGGCGGTCGGGTACGTGGCTGTCGGCCTGTCGGTACGCGGCAAGCGCGAAGATCGACGGATCGAGGCGGTCGAGGACTCGATCCGGACCGAGCTCCTCGACCGGCTCGGACGCGACGAGCCCGCGTGGGGGACGTGGCTCGATGGCCTGTCACGGCGGGAACGCGACGTGCTCGAAACCCAGACCGACCAGTATCTCCGCCTGCTCACGGGAAGTGACCGCGATCGGCTCCACGACCTCGCCACTCGGCTCGACGCCGGCCAGCGAATCGAGCAGCCACTCGCCACGGGAGACCGGATCGACCGCCTCGGAGCGCTCTCGTGGCTCGCGCTCCTCGACCACGAGGTCGACGTCGACCGGCTCGTCGAACACTGCTCGGACGACCCCGCCGAGCGTGCGGCCGTCGGGCGGGTTCTCTACGAGCACCGCGAGGCGATCGACGGGGCGGCGTCGATCGGCACGAGGCTGCTGACGAGCGCCGGAACGACGCTACCGATGTACGGTACGGACACGCTGTTCCGGCTCAACCAGACCGATCCGACGCCGTTGCTTACGACCTGTGCGTCCCAGCGCGGGGACTGGACAGTCGACCTGCTCGCCCAGGCGCTCGAGACGCTCACGTACTGCGATCCGGCCGGCGGTGACGCCCCGATCGAGTGGGTGCTCGACTGTCTCGACTGCGAGTCACCGGCCGTCCGCGAGGCGGCACTGGGCGTCGTCGGCACGTACGGCTGGCGTGCGGAGCTCAGGGAGGGGGTAGACGTCGAACGCGCGGTGAACGATCCCGTCCCGAGCGTGCGGCGGGCGGCCTACCGCGAGTTTTCGGCGTGGAACGACGAAACCGTGCAGGTGCTCGTCGGTGCCGCCGCGACCGAAACCGACGACCGGGCCCGGCTGCTCCTCGCCCGCGAGCTCTCGGGGCGGCTCCGCGAGGTGACCGAGCGACTTCCGCCGGGGATCGCGGCGTGTCTGGACTGGGCCGAGGCAGAGGAGGCGGCGAAAGCACGGTGATCCGAGCAGTCCTCGTCGACGTACTGGGATTTCTCAGCGTGGCGATCCTCGTCTACTACCTCCTCGTCAACGGCATCTACCTCCTCGTCTACAGCTCCTCGCTGTTAGAGCTCCGTACCAGTCTGCGCGAGGACCGCTGGGAGCCGGCGTACAGTCGCTTCAGCAGCCCCTTCCTCCCCGAGGTCGCCATCGTCGTACCGGCGTACAACGAAGCCCCAATCATCGCCGACAGCGTACAGGCGCTGCTCGATTTGAACTACTCGGCCAAGGAGATCATCGTCGTCAACGACGGCTCGACCGACGACACGCTCGATGTGCTCACCGCGACATTCGACCTCGAGAAGACCGCGGCACCGGTGCCGATCGACACCAACTCCGAGCGCGTCCGGGCGGTGTACCGCGCCCCGAGAATCGAGGAACTGACCGTGATCGACAAGGTAAACGGCGGGAAAGGGGACGCACTCAACGCGGGCGTCTGGCTCTCGGACGCGCCGTTGGTGTGTGCGCTCGACGCTGACTCGCTCATCGACCGCGAGGGCCTGCTCAAAGCCGTCAAACCGTTCCTGCGGGATCCCACGCGAATGGTGGCCACGGGCGGGACGGTCCGGGTCGCCAACGGCTGTGAGATCGACGACAGCCAGGTCACTGCGGTGACGACCGCCGATTCGTTCCTTCCCGGCGTCCAGGAGATGGAGTACCTGCGGGCGTTCTACGCCGGCCGGCTTGGCTACAGCCGACTCGAAGGACTCATCCTCATCTCCGGGGCGTTCGGCCTGTTCAGGACGGATCTCGTCCGCGAGATCGGCGGGTACAACCCCGGCTCGGTCACCGAGGACTTCGAGCTCGTCGTCCGGCTCCACCGCCACCTCACAGAACGGAACATCCCCTACAGCGTCGACTTCGTCCCCGAACCGGTCGTCTGGACGCAAGCACCGGGAACGTGGGGGGCCCTCGCCCGCCAGCGCCGGCGGTGGTTCCGGGGACTGATCGACACGCTGGTGCGTGAGCGCGACATGATCGGCAACCCGCGCTACGGCCGGCCGGGGCTGTTCGCTATGCCGGCGTACGTTCTCACCGAGGTACTCGGCCCGCTGATCGAGGGGTTCGGCTACGTTCTGATCCCGCTGGCGATAGCGCTGGGCGCGCTTGATGCAGGGTTTTTCCTGTTATTTCTCGCCGTCACGATGGGCTTCGGCGTTCTACTCTCGTGGTTCGGCGTGTTGGTCGAGGTGTGGGGCTTCCGGCGTTACACCGAGCCGACGGACGTGCTCGTCCTGCTGGCCCACGGCGTGTTCGAGAACATGGGATTCCGCCAGTGGAAAGCGTTCGTCGCGTGGCACGGCCTGCTCGAGTACGTACGCGGGGACAGCGAGTGGGGCGAGATGACGAGGCAGCGCTTCACTGCGAGCGAGGACGCCGCCACCCGAACCGACGAGGCCGATTAGTACTGCCAGCCGTTCGCGGCGGATGGCGCGTTTTCGGCCGCCCGCCGAGTCGCGCGCGTCGGGCCCACGGTCGTTCGGTCCGCCTCGTTTCCCGAAGGTCTCGTGGGCGTGTACTCCGCAGTAGCCGCCGCGCGGGCATGGCTCGGCGTCCACGCCGCCGGTGTCGGCATACAGCGCCTTCACGGGGCCGCCGCGAGAGCGCGGTGGAACTGTCCTCGCGGACGACCTCGGCGAGCCCGTCCGGGTCCACGTTCGGCGTACGACGGCGGGCGCTGTAAGCACCGACAGTACGCGAGGACGACGGTCGTCGAGGCGCTTATTCGCCGGGCCACCGGTGCGAGAGCATGGACGTCCGCACCATCGACCACGTCAACCTTCGCCTCCCGACCGACGGCATCGACGCCGCGGTCGAGTTTTACGGCGATCGGCTCGGATTCGCCATCGAAGGGTTGGACCGTCACGAGCGCGGCGAACAGTCGTTTTTCGACGTCCGGCTCGCGCCGGCGCACGTCGTCCACCTCTGGGCGACGACGGCGTTCGAGCCGCCGTCAGGTAACGGGTTCGATCACGTGGCGCTGCTCGTCGAGGCGGACATCGAGACGGTGAAAGAGCGGCTCGCGGCGGCCGACGTCACCATCGAGTCCGAGCTCGAATCGCCGCTGGGCGCGACCGGCCGGACGCCGTCGGTGTACGTCGAGGACCCGTTCGGCTACCGGATCGAGCTCAAGGCGGCCACGGAGTGATCGACGAGACGAGAGCCGGTCGCCGCTCCGGGACGGCCGAGCGCCGAGTCCCGGACGGGCCGCCCGTCGTCCGGGCCGTGAGAGAAGAGAACAGAACGGGAAGGGAAAGGGTGTTACCGCGTCTCAGGGGACCACACCGACCGTCAGGAGCGTCCCGAACGTCCGGTAGCGTTCGACCATTGCCTCGCGGCTCTCGAAGCCCTCGGTGGGGAACGCCCCCTCGGGTGGAATCTCGGTTTCGCGGTCCGGGATCGTGTCCTGAGCCACGACGTGGAAGCCGGCCTCGCGGAAGGCCGCGCGGTACTCGTCCGTGCTCCAGCGGGTCATCGGGACGTCGATCCCGTCCTGCCAGTCGCGGGTGTGGACGCTTTCGACGAAGTAGTTCACCGCACAGTGGAAACTCCCGCCGGAGCCGAGCACCCGTCGGAGCTCCCGGAGGGCTCGACGGGGGTCGTCCGCGTAGTAGAACGCCTCCATCGAGAACACGTGATCGAGCGCGTCGTCGGCGAACGGGAGCTGTTCGAAGTCGCCGAGGAGAAACTCCAGTCCGGGATCGTTGGCGTAGGAGCGGGCGTTCCGGACCATCGCGGGTGAGCCGTCGAGACCGACGGCCCGCGCACCGGCCGTTCCGGCGAGCGCGCGGGCGGCGTAGCCGCTGCCACAGCCCAGATCGAGGACGCGGTCGCCGGGCTCGATGGCCATTCGGGCGAGCGCGTGCTTGGCGGTGTGCCAGTGGCGTACCTCCATCCCGCGGTCGCGGCCGTCCTCGGCCCACGCGTCGAACTCCTCGCGGACGGTCATAGGGGATCGTAGTGGCCGACCGGTAAAACGGGACCGCTGCGGTCCGCCGTGTGCCCGAGTTCACCACACTTCCGGAGGGTTCTCACCGACACGCACACAGCCGGGAGCGATGGTCGGCTCGAACCGGCGGTTCAAGCTCGCCGACATCGCCCAGCAGATGGTCGGCGGCTTCCTGCTCGCCGGACCGTTCGTCGTGACCGAGGAGGTCTGGGTGCTGGCGACGAACATGAGCACGCTCCAGTGGCTCGTGACCGTCGGGTTCGTTCTCGCCATCGGCTACGGCGCGCTCTACCGGGCCGACGACGACCGTGATCCCGACCACGAACGCGACTTCGTCGGCGTTCCGCTCCGGTTTCTCTCGCTCACGGGTGTCTCGTTCGGGTCGGTCCCCCTCCTCGCGCTCGTCTTCGCCGCCCCCGAGACGTTCCTCGCCGACCTCCCGTCCGCCGAGCGCCCCGCAGTGCTCCTCCGGACGATCTCGGTTGGAGCGGTGTTCAGCGTCGTCGGCGCGGCGACCGCCGACAGCGTCTTCTGATACTGTCGGACGGAACTACGCGAATATCGACCGCCAGCGAACGCTCGATGGCACTGGTTATTTCGGCTCGATGGCGGCTGGATAGTCCGGCTCGATGGTACTGGTTGTTCCGGCTACGTCTGCGAAGCGATGCTGTCCGACGGCATGAGGTGAGCGGCGGGAAGAGGGGGAAGCGGGGAGCCGTGTTCTGCCGCCGTCGATCCGTGCACCCGGCCAACTGACCCCCGCCAGTCGAGTCCGTCCGCCGCGGGAGTTTTAAGACGGCCCCGGTCCCGGTCGAACCATGGATTACGAACTCGCCGTCGAGAACACCCCCGACTCCGTGCCGGGGGGCACCGGCGTCCTCCTGGTCCACCCGAGCACCGGCGAGACCGACCGGATCGATACCGACTTCCTGAAGACCGACACCGATCACTACCTCGTCGTCTCGACGCGCACCACCGCCCGGGAGGTCGAACAGAAGCTCGATCACTACGGCGTCGATCCCGGGAAAGCGACCATCCTCGACACTCTCAGCATCGAGCGGGGCTACTCGCGGCGCTCGGGCGAGGGCATCAACTACGTGGCCTCGCCGGACGACCTCGAAGGGATCGTCGACGTCGTCCGCGAGTTCCTCGCTACCCACGACGGTAAGCGCCGTGTGAGCGTCGACTCGGTCACCGAGATGGCCTACTACGCCGACGAGGAGCGCGCCCGCCGGGCCGTCGAGTCGCTGCTCGCACTACTGGACGAGCACGACGCGGTCGGCCTGTTCCACCTCGCCGAGGAGGTCCACGAGGAGAGCGTGCTGGCGGGCTACCGCGAACTGTTCGACGCGATCGTCGAGCTCGACGCCGACGGCACCGTCACCGGCACGTTCTGAATTCCTCACCCGGAGCACCGGATCGGTGCGCGCTCAATCCTCCCTGCTGACGTTCACGCCCTCCATGACGAACACCACGTCGGTCCGGGCGGTGACGAGATCGAAGACCGCGCCGAGCGTCGCGCCGTAGCCCCAGTGGGCGAGCAGCGTCAGGCCGAGATACAGCACGAGGGCCGTCCCGGTCTGGCTCGTATAGAACGCGAGAATGAACCCCGTCCACGCGATGGTCCCGAAGGTGAGTCCGCTCGTCTCCATGCGTCCGCCGGGGAGGTAGTCGTTGAGCACGGCAAAGAGTAGCGGCCACGTCGTCATCCCGCCGCCGAAGAAGACGGCGTACCCGAGGAGCTCGCTCTCGCCGCCCCCGGCGATGCTCGCCAGCTCGGCGAACGCCGCGGTGTCGAACGCGCCCAGAGCGATGGCGACCGCCAGCACGACCGACATGACGACGAGCCCGGCCGCCCCCGCGATCGCGCCGATGACGCCCCCCTTGAGGACGGCGACGACGTCCGCGACCGCCTCCTCGGATTCGCCGGTCGCCGTTCGGACGGCCGCTTCGTCGTCTGCCATGCCCGGTAGTGGCGGGCCAGCGGTAAAAACCCGCCGTGCGGTCGCGCGATCGCCGGCTGTCCCCGTCCGGGCTCCATCCAGGATAGGTCTCGTCTCGCTCCCGGATCGTCTGCACTCGCTCGCCGTCGAGCCGCCAGCCGCCAACTACCCGGCTCACAGCCCCGTGAGTGCGTCCTCGATGGCTTCGAGGTACGAGTCACGGGTGTGGCCGAGCCGCGAGAGCCACACCTCCTGGTAGGAGGGATGGAGGATCGGGACCAGCGTCGTCCCGAGCCCGTCGAGGGGAACGGGCTCGAACAGCGCGTCGAGAAACCCCTCCAGACGACGCCCCTCGCCCGCGAGCAGCGACCGGGTCGCGTGCTTGCCGGTGGCGACCACCGCGCGGGGGCCGACCTGCTCGATCTCCCGGTGGAGGTAGGGCCGGCAGTTCGCCCGCTCCTCGCCCGTTGGTTCGCGGTTCGACCCTTCGCCGTCCTCCTCGCTGGCCGGGAAGCACTTGACGGCGTTCGTGAAATAACAGTCGTCCCCGTAGCCGAGGTCGGCGAGGAGGTCGCGTATCTTGCGGCCGGAGTGCCGGGACGTGTAGGCCATGCCGGTCCAGTTGCCGCCCTTCCAGCGGTCGGCCTCCGGGTCGCCCGCACCGGGAGCCTCGCCGACGACCACCAGCGCCGCGTCGAGCGGCCCGTTGCCCCACGCGATCCGCTCGCGCGACTCGACGAGTGCCGGGCAGCGCCGGCAGGTCGCCGCGAGCGCGTTCCGCGAGTCGGGGTCGGGGTACTCCGCCACGAGCGAGTCACGGGTGGGATCGGTTTGAGTCTGCCGCACCGCGACGATCGACCGGCTCGTTTCACCAGCCGGCGGTCGATCCGGTCCGCGGCCAGCCACCGTCGCCCTCGATCCGAACGTCGGCGGTGCGATGAATCGATACGGTTCCACCGACCGAGAGGGCCGTTTTCCGGGTCGCCAGCGTCGCCTCCGTGGCGACAACCCTCCATCGAAAGGATTTCTACGGGACGATCCGAGGACGGTTCGTGGACGACGTTCCGGAGGCTCGGGAGATACCGGCCTCGACCGTCGAGGAGATGGTCGGATCGATCGAGCCGGCCGCGGAGGTCCGAGAGATAGACGCGGCCGAGCGGGGCTTCTGTTCGGTCTACCGGGTCGTCGTTTCCGGCGACGGGCGCACTCGGGAGCGATATCTGAAGGCGTCACCCGACGGGCAGCCGTGGGGTATCCCGGTCGAGGCGCGGATTCAGGCTGTGCTCGACGCCCGTACGTCGATCCCGGTGCCGGGGGTGTGCGGCGTCGTCGACGACCACGAGTCCCTCCCGACGCCGTTCTATCTCACGGACGCGCTGCCCGGCGCAGAGCTGCCCTACGAGCACGTCTCCCGCCTCGAAGACGGCCCGCTCCGGCGGCTCGCCCGGGAGACGGGCGAGTGTTTGGCCGAGCTGCACTCGGTTCCGGCGGTCGATAGCTTCGGCCACGTCCGCCACGACGGTCCCGAACTGAGCGGTGGCCGCCCCGACGGCGACCCGGCGCACCTGACCGTCGGGACCCCCCGTGACGACTGGCCGACCTACCTCCGCGACCGCGTCGACCGGGCGCTCGACCGTCACGCCGACTCCCGGTTCTCGGCGCTGACGGCCGAACTGGATCGGTGGTTCGAGACGGGCATCGAGGAGCTGGAGGGACCGTTCGAGCCCGTCCTCGGGCGCAACGATCACGGGCTCCACAACCTCCTCGTCGATCCCGAGACGGGCGCGATCACCGCGATGCTCGATTGGGCGTACACGCTCGCCGTGCCGGCGGCCTTCGACTTCGAGTTCGCCGTCTACCTCCTCGGCGGGGCCTTCCTGGCCGGCCTCCCCGACGTCCCGGACCGCCGGCCGCTCGTGCGGGACGCGATGCTGGCCGGCTATCGAACGGAGGCACCGGCCCGCGCCGCGGCGCTCTCGACTCCCGAGCCGCTCTACGAGGCGTTGGCGATGGTCCGAATCATGAACGACTTCCACCGTCTGGACCTCCCCGACGGAACCGAAGGGGCCGTGATGGCGCGCATCGGTAGCGACATGCAGTCCCTGCTGGACTGAGAACGACCGCGACGGCTCCGGGACGTACCCTCGGTCGGAAGTGGGGTGGGCAACGGGACGAATTCGACACGGACGCCGTGGAGACGCGAAGACGAGCCAGGTAGAGAGCCCTACACCACGCCGAGGTCCCGGGGATAGTCGTTCAGGTTCTCGCAGCCGGTCTCGGTCACCACGAGGAGGTCTTCGAGACGGACGCCGCCGAACCCCCGTTCGTACAGTCCGGGCTCGACCGTGACGACGTGGCCGGGCCGGAGCTCCCCGCCGCCCCAGCTGAGTTTCGGTCGTTCGTGGAGGTCGAGCCCGACGCCGTGGCCGGTGGCACTCGTGAAGCCGTCCTCGGTGGTCTCGTCGGTTCGGAGCGTCGGATACCCCTCGCGCTCGAAGACATCACACACCCTATGGTTCACTTCCTCGCCGGCGACACCCGGCTGGATCGTCTCCAGCGCCGCCTCGTGGGCCTCACGGACGAGGGCGTACCACTCCTCGATCTTCGCTCCCGGCTCGCCCTTGACGAACGTCCGGGTCACGTCGCCGAAGTACCGCGACTGCTCGTGCTGCGGGGCGATGTCGACGATGACTGGTTCGTTCGCCTCGATCGGCCCCGAGCCGACCGCGTGGCCGTGGGCGCTCTCCGCGCCGGAGGCGACGATGCAGGTGGCCGTCCTACAGCTTCTTTCGAGAAGCGTGGTCTCGATGGTCCGGCGGACCCGCTCGCTCGTCACCGCTTCCCCGTCGAGACGCAGGACGCCAGCTTCGACCGTCGCGCGCTCGAACGTTCCCTCCGCGGCAGCCATCGCCGCCTCGGCTGCCCGCTGTGTCGTCGCGATGTGCTCGATCTCCGCGTCGGTCTTCACCGCGCGGATGCTGCCCACGGCGTCGTCGTAATCCGGGACGACCCCGATGTCCCGATCGCGCAGTACGTCCGCGGTTCCGGTCGGAAAGGCGGTCGGGACCGACACCGAGTCGATCCCGCACTCGTCGAGAAACGCCGCCGTCGTGAGGGGGCCAGCCTTCCGCGACCCGTGTTCGAGGACCCGTTCGCCGTAATCGAACGCCGAGAACCGGCGGACGCTATCGCCGTCGCTGTCGCTACTCGCTCGCGCGTATTCGAGATCGGGAACGAGCAACCGAATCTCGCCGTCGGTGTAGAGCGTGCGAAAGCTCCCCGGGGCGTCGAACCCCGAGAGGTAGTACTGATCGCCGTCTTCGCCGCCGGCGTCGAGCAGATACCCGTCGGTCCCCGTTTCGTCGAGACGTGCCGTTAGCTCCGGATAGGCGGGGAGCATGGGCGCGACGAAGAGGGAAGCCGGCAAAACGGTACCGTTCCGACGGAACTCCACTCGGCCTTCGATCGCGCCGTGGACGTTCGTCAGCAGAACGCCTCGCTCCCGGCCGCGACGGCGCGGGCGGAGGATACATAAGCGCGCCCGCCCCAGTTGCACAAGACCATGCAAGACGCTGTCATCGTCGACGCCGTCCGGACGCCCTTTGGCAAGCGCGACGGGTCCTTTCAGGACACCCACCCACAGGACCTCGCGGCCGAGCCCCTGACCGCCCTCGAGGAGCGCAACGGGTTCGACTCCGGGACGATCGAGGACGTGATCTACGGCTGCGTGACGCCCATCGACGAGCAGGGACTGAACATCGGTCGGCTCGCGCCGATGGTCGCCGGCTGGGGCGAGGAGATCCCGGGCGTCCAACTCAACCGGATGTGTGGCTCGGGCCAGCAGGCCGTGAACTTCGCCGCCGGGCAGATCCGTGGTGGGATGCACGACGTGCTCGTTGCGGGCGGCGTCGAGCACATGACCCGCGTGCCGATGGGATCCGATGGAAATTCGGTGACCGACACCTACTTCGAGCACTTCGACGAGGTCACCACGCAAGGCGAAGGCGCGGAGCGCATCGCCGAGCAGTGGGGGTTCTCCCGGGACGACGTCGACTCCATCGCCGTTGACTCCCAGCAGCGCTGGGGCGAGGCGTGGGAAGCGGGCCACTACGACGACCAGATCACAGCCGTCGAGACCGAACTCGACGGCGAGCCCGTCACCGTAGAGCAGGACGAGCACCCCCGTCCCGAGACCACCAAGGAGGCCCTCGATGGGCTGCCGCTCGCCTTCCGCGAGGAAGGGAACGGCGTGATCCACGCCGGCAACTCCTCGGGCATCGTCGACGGGTCGGGCGCGCTGCTGGTGGCGAGCGAGGAGGCCGCCGCCGAGCACGGCTGGGACCCGATGGCCCGGATCGTCGACAGCCACGTGGTCGGCGTCGATCCCGTGACGATGCTGACGGGGCCGATCCCTGCGACCCAAGAGATCCTCGAAGGGAACGACATGGACGTGGGGGACATCGACCTCTTCGAGGTCAACGAGGCGTTCGCGTCGGTGATCGCCGCGTGGCTGGAAGAGACCGGCGCCGACTGGGAGAACGTCAACGTCAACGGCGGCGCGATCGCCCACGGCCACCCGCTGGGTGCGACCGGCTCGGCCCTGATGACGAAGCTCGCCCACGACCTCGAACGCACGGGCGGGGACTACGGACTCTGTACGATGTGTATCGGTTTCGGGCAGGGCGTCGCCACGATCATCGAGCGAGTGTAGCCTACGACGACGGTCATCGAACGGACGTCGTCCGCGACGATCCTCGACCGCGTCGGGGATCCCGACGATCCCCACGGCCCGACCCCCCACGGCTCGATCGAGGGGAGGGAGGTGAGAACAGAGGGTCGCGGCCGTAGCGTTCGGTCCCGACAGGCTTAATCGTCACTCGGTAGAACGAATCGGCAGTGAAAAGACGACGCTTTCTCCGGCGAACCGGCGCGGGACTGGCCGGGGCTGCCGTGCTCGCCGGCTGCACGGGTACTGGCGATGGAGACGCCGGCAACGGCAACGGCAAGGCCGGGACGCCGTCCGAGGCCGGCGACGGCAGCACCGAAACGTCGACAGCGGGGACGACGAACACCGCCGGGGGGACGGCCGGCAGCGGGGAGACGACCGGCACCGCGGGCGACAGCCCGAGCGGCACGCTCACGGTTGCAACCTACTCGTCGTTCACCGGCGAGGGCACGGCCGGAAACTGGCTCAAGTCGGCCTTCGAGGAGACCTACCCGGGCACGACCGTCGAGTTCGTCACCCCCGACAACGGCGTCAATCGGTACATCCAGCGCCGATCGCAGGGAGCCCCGATCGACGCCGACCTCTACGTCGGTCTGAACACGGACGAACTCGTCCGGGCCGACCGGGAGCTCGAAGAGCCCCTCTTTCGCTCCGTCGCGAACCGGCTCGACCGGGCCGATACCGTGAAGGACGCGCTCCGCATCGACCCCGAGGGCCGCGCGATTCCCTACGACACGGGGTACATCAGCCTCGTCTACAGCGAGGATGAGGTCGACGATCCGAACAGCTTCGACGCACTGCTCGAGCCCGCCTACGAGAACGCCCTCATCGCCGAGAACGCCCAGCAGTCGGATCCCGGGCGGGCGTTTCTCTTCTGGACGATCATCGCGAAGGGCGCGGACGGCTACCTCGATTACTGGCAGGGACTCGTCGACAACGGGGTGCAGATCCTCGCCGACTGGGAGCCCGCCTACCAGGCCTACCTCGACGGCGAGGCCCCGATGGTCGTCTCCTACTCGACCGATCAGGTGTTCTATCACGGCGAGGACGTCGACATGTCCAGACACCGGATCGGTTTCCTGAACGATCAGGGCTACGCGAACCCCGAGGCGATGGCGCTGTTCGAGGGGACGGAGCAGGCCGCCCTCGCGCGCCGGTTCGTGGACTTCGCGCTGACCGAGGAGGCCCAAGCCGAGATCGCGGTCCGGAACGTCCAGTTCCCCGCGGTCGAGGGGGTCGAGCCCGGCGCGGAGTTCTCGAAGTACGCCCTCGAACCGCCCGAGCCGGTCACCATGACCTACGACGAGCTGTCGGGATCGGTCGAGACGTGGGTCGAGCAGTGGGCCCGGCAGATCGCCGGCGGGTGAGGGCGGCCGAACGGCTCGGCGAGCGGACCGAGCGACTCGGTGGATGGGCCGGCCGATGCGGCGGCCGCGTCGAGCGGCTCGCGCTCCCGCTGGGCGTCGCGCTGACGGTCGCTGCACTGACGCTCGTCTTCTACTACCCCGTCGGGAGCGTGCTGATCGAGGCGGTCGTTCGCGGCGGCCGGCTAACGGCCACACCGCTTCTGGACGTGCTGGCCAACCCCTTCTACACCGGCGTCGCCCACCACCTCTTCGCTGATCTGTGGGGCGTTCCGGCGGGGACGATCGAGTGGGTGCGGGCCGGATTCCGGCCGGTCGAGTTCGGTCTGTTCGGCTTCACGACCTATCAGGCACTGCTCTCGACGCTCGCCAGCGTCGCCCTCGGCCTCCCGGGCGCGTACCTGCTCGCGCGCTACGAGTTCCGGGGTCGCCGACTGGTGCGCTCGCTGACGATCCTGCCGTTCGTGCTGCCCTCGATCATGGTCGCGGTCGGCTTCCTTGCGATGTTCGGACGCAACGGTACCCTCAACGACCTGCTCGGTACTGTGGGTTTCGGTCCCGTCGACGCGCTCTTTACCCTGGAGATTGTCGTCCTCGCCCACGCCTTCTACAACGCGCCCCTCGTCGTCCGGCTGGTGGCCGCCGCGTGGGAGGGGGTCGACGCCCGCCGCGTCGAGACCGCGCGGGCGCTGGGTGCCTCGCCCGCCCGCGCCGTCCGGGACGTCGTCCTTCCGCGGGTGCTGCCCGCACTGCTGACCGCGGCGCTGCTCGCGTTCGTCTTCACGTTCATGTCCTTTCCGATCGTGCTCGCGCTCGGGGGTCTCCGGCTCGCCACCGTCGAAGTGTGGCTGTTCGCGCGGGTGCGAGACCTCGAACTGGCCGAGGCGGCGACGCTCGGGGCCATCGAGACCGCGCTGTCGGTCGCCCTGATCTACCTCTACCTCCGGTACGAGGCGCACCAGGCCGACGCCGGCACTGGCGGCACGGCGCTGGCCCGCCGCCCGCTCCTCGCGGGGTGGCGGACGCTCCGTGACCCTCTCCGGATGGGGCTGCTGGCCTATGCCGCCCTCGCGCTGGTGGTCTTCGTCGGGCCGCTTTCGAGCCTGCTCGTCGAGAGCGTGACCGGGCCGGGCGGGAAGCTCACTGCGGCGTACTACGAGTTCCTGTTCGCACAGCAGTCCGCTACGGCGGTCGGAACCACCAAGCCCTTGCCGGCGATCGTCAACTCCCTCGTCTTCGGCGTCGGGACCCTCCTGCTGGCGGTCCCGATGGGGATCGTCGTCTCGGTCGTCGCCACTCGCGGCGGTCCGGGGAGCCGGGCGGCCGAGACGGTGTTGAGCGCGTCGCTCGCCGTCAGCGGCATCGTCGTCGGGCTGGGGCTGCTCCGAACGCTGGTCTTCGGGACCCGGATACTGGGGCGACGGATCGTCCTGACGGGGGCGGTCGTGATCGTCCTCGCTCACGCGGTCGCGGCCTACCCCTTCGTCAGCCGGAATCTCACCCCGGCGCTGGGGCGTCTCGACCCCCGGTTCACCGACGCGGCCCGCTCGCTCGGTGCGAGCCCCCTCCGGGCACTGATCGACGTCGAACTGCCCCTCGTCGCGCCCGCCGTGCTCGCGGGCGCGGCGTTCGCTTTCGCCATCAGTATCGGGGAGTTCGATTCCACAGTACTGCTCGCCGAGGGTGTAAGTAGCTACACGATGCCGGTCGCGCTCGAACGCTACATCGGGAATCGCTCGCTCGGGCCGAGCCTCGGGCCGGCGACCGCGATGGGCACCGTACTGTTGCTGGTGACGGCCGTCAGCTTCGTCGCCATCGATCGCCTCGGGGGACGGTGGGAGCCGTGACGCGAGCGCGGGACGGGAGCGCCGGCGATCGAACCGCGGCGGGCGTCGAACTCGCCGGCGTCGGTGTGAGCTTCGACGGCGTGCGCGCCCTCGAGGACCTCTCGATCGCGGTGGCGGCGGGCGAGTTCTTCACCCTCGTCGGTCCATCGGGCTGTGGGAAGACCACGGCTCTCAGGACGGTCGCGGGCTTCGAGACGCCCGACGCCGGCCGGGTTCGGATCGGCGACACGGACGTCACCGGCACGCCGCCCGAACAGCGTGGCGTCGGCATCGTCTTCCAGCACTACGCGCTGTTCGAGCACATGACCGCCCGAGAGAACGTCGCCTACGGGCTCCGGTTCGCCGACCCGCCGGGCGGCGTCGACCGGGCGGATCGCGTCGACGAGCTGCTCGCGCTGGTCGACATGGCGGGGCTGGGCGAGCGCGATCCCGCGGCGCTGTCGGGCGGCCAAAAACAGCGGATCGCGCTCGCGCGCGCGCTCGCTCCCGGGCCCGACGTGCTGCTGCTCGACGAGCCCCTCTCGGCGCTCGACGCGCGCCTGCGCGAGCGCCTCCGGGTCAGGGTTGGGGAGATCCAGCGCGCGCTCGGGATCACCACGATCTACGTGACCCACGATCAGGCCGAGGCGCTGGCGATCAGCGACCGCGTCGCCGTGATGTGTGACGGCCGGATCGAGCAGGTCGACACCCCCGAGCGGGTCTACCGCGAGCCGGCCTCCCGGTTCGTCGCCGAGTTCGTCGGCGACAACAACGTCTTCGAGGCACGGGTGACGGCAACCGAGCCGCCCACGGCGTCGGTCGCGGGCGTCGACGCGGCGCTCCCGCTTCCCCGCGGGACGTCGGTCGGCGCCGGCGAGCCGGTGACGCTCTGTGTCCGCCCGGAGGCGATTCGCTTCGAGGGGGGCGAGACGACGCTCGACGCGACCGTCGCGAGCGCCGAGTTCCTCGGCGACGCCTACCGGCTCCACTGTGACTGGCACGGCCACACGTTACTGGCGAAGACCGACGCCCGGCGCACTCCGGGTGAGACCGTGCAGCTGGGCGTCGACGCGGCTGACGTCCGCGTGCTGTAACCGATCCACCAGCGGGGCCGTAGCGACCGTCAGGGCTCCAACTGCCAAAGAGCGCCTGAACGTCCACGACGTCCGTGCTACCGTCGCCGTCGACGTCCTCGGAGAGCCCGCCCCGATCGGGATCGAGCGCGACCGACCCGACGCCGCCGACCACGGCACCGGCTGCTCGACGAGGGCTGGCGCTGGGCGCGAGAGACGTATCGACGACGCTTCCGGAACCGGTCCGGCGCGTCCTCTCTAGGATGGCGATCACACTGCACGACCGATTCTCCTTTAGTCCCCGCCGGACACGGATGGGTATGAGCAGCTTCGACGCATCCGGCGAGCCCGATTCCACGGGCGGAGCCGCGGAGCGAGACGGAACCGGTGAGGTCGATGGAAGCGACGCCGGAGGCGAGAGCGGCGTCGAGGGGCGCTTCGCCGCTGTCGCCGATCGGTACGATCCCGAAACCGTCGAGGAGCGCGTCTTCGAGCACTGGGAGGAGACCGACGCCTACCGGAAGACGAAGGCCCACCGCGCCGGCAACGAGCCCTTTTTTTTCGTCGACGGCCCGCCCTACACCTCCGGGTCGGCCCACATGGGCCACGCGTGGAACAAGACGCTCAAGGACGTCTACGTCCGCTATCACCGGATGTGCGGCTACGACGTCACCGACCGGCCGGGCTACGACATGCACGGGCTGCCGGTCGAGACGAAAGTCGAGGAGGAGCTCGGCTTCGAGAGCAAAAAGGACATCGAAGCCTACGGCGAGGAGGCGTTCATCGAGGCGTGCCGAGAGTACGCCGAGACCCAGCTTGAGGGACTTCAGTCGGACTTCCAGTCGCTCGGCGTCTGGATGGACTGGGAGAACCCCTACCGAACCGTGACGCCGGAGTACATGGAGGCCGCGTGGTGGGCGTTCGCTCAGGTCCACGAGCGCGGCCTCGTCGAGCGTGGCGGGCGCTCGATCAACCAGTGTCCGCGGTGTGAGACCGCGATCGCCGACAACGAGGTCGAGCGCCACGACGTCCACAAGCCGGCGATCCACGTGCGGTTCGAGCTCGTAGATCGGGAGGGATCGCTCGTCATCTGGACGACGACGCCGTGGACGATTCCCGCGAACGCGTTCGTCGCGGTCGAGGGCGACGCCGAGTACGTCGGCGTTCGGGCGGAGAAAGGGGGCGAGGCGGAGCTGCTGTACGTCTCCCGTGCGGGCGTCGAGGGCGTCCTGGACGCGGGCGGCTACGAAGAGTACGAGATCGTCGAGGAGCTGGCGGGCGAGGAGCTGGTCGGCTGGCGCTACGAGCACCCGCTCGCCGACGCGGTGCCCGAGCACCACGCCGGTGAGGGCACGGGGGAAGTCTACACCGCCGGCTACGCCGACGCCGAGGACCAGTCGGGACTCGTCCACTCCGCGCCCGGCCACGGCGAGGAGGACTTCGAGCGCGGCACGGAGCTCGGGATCGAGGCGTTCTCGCCGGTCGCCGGCGACGGCACCTTCACCGCGGCCGCCGGCCGGTACGCGGGGCAGTTCGTCCGCGACGCGAACGCGGACATCGTCGCCGACCTCGACGAGCGGGGACTGTTGCTCGCCCACGATCCGGCGTACCTCGTCGAGGGCGAGGGCCAGTGCTGGCGGTGCGGGACGGACATCGTCCGCATCGTGACCGACCAGTGGTTCATCACCATCACCGACGTCAAAGAGGAGCTGCTGGCGAACGTCGGCGACGCAGAGTGGTACCCGGGGTGGGCACGGGAGAACCGCTTCCGGGAATTCGTCGCGGACGCCCCCGATTGGAACGTCTCGCGCCAGCGCTACTGGGGCATCCCCATCCCGATCTGGCTGCCCGAGGGCGCGGCGGCGTCGGCCGACGGCGCTGCGTCGGCCCCGGAAGGCAGTGCGAGTGTCCAGAAGGGCGGGGCGAGTGCGCCGGCGGGCGAGGACGCCGGAGGCGACCCGGGAGGCTGGAGCGGCGCGATGGACGACGCGATCGTCATCGGCGACCGCGCGGAGCTCGCCGCGCGCGTCGATCAGGACGTCGACCCCGCGGCGATCGACCTCCACAAGGACACCGTCGACGACCTGACGATCACCGAGGACGACACCACCTACACGCGGGTCCCCGACGTCTTCGACGTCTGGTTGGACTCGTCGGTCGCCACGTGGGGGACGGTCGGGTTCCCCGGGCGGACCGACGACCACGAGCGACTCTGGCCGGCCGACCTCGTCGTCGAGGCTCACGACCAGACCCGTGGGTGGTTCTGGTCGCAGTTGGGCATGGGAACCGCCGCGGTCGGCGAGTGCCCCTACGAGCAGGTGTTGATGCACGGCTACGCGAACATGCCCGACGGCCGCGGCATGTCGAAGTCCAAGGGCATCAGCATCGACCCGATCGAGGTGTGCGAGGAGTACGGCACCGACCCGCTGCGGCTGTTTCTCCTCTCGGTGACGCCGCGGGGCGAGGACATGCGTTTTTCCTACGAGGAGACCGAGGAGATGCAGCGCCGGCTCAACATCCTCTGGAACGTCGCTCGCTTCCCGCTGCCGTACATGCGAGCCGACGGCTTCGACCCCGCGGCGACCACCCTCGACGAGGTCGACGCCGACCTCGAACTGCTCGATACGTGGGTGCTCTCCCGGCTCGGGAGCGTCGAGGCCAGCGTGACCGAGCAGATGGACGCGTTCGCGAACGAGCGGGCCGTCGCGGAGCTGCTGGAGTTCGTCGTCGAGGACGTCTCGCGGTACTACCTCCAGGCCGTCCGCGATCGCGTGTGGGAGGAAGGGGAATCGCGCTCGAAGCGGGCCGCCTACGCTACGCTGTACCGCGTGCTCGACGAGACGGTCCGGCTGTTCGCGCCCTTCGCCCCGCTCGTCGCCGAGGACATCTACGGGACGCTCACCGGCGACGCGGGCCACCCGACCGTCCACATGTGCGACTGGCCCACACCCGACGCCGAGCGCCGCGATCCGGAGCTAGAGCGCGAGGTCGCGGTCGCGCGCGCCGTCGAGGAGGCCGGCTCGAACGCCCGCCAGCAGGCCGGGCGCAAGCTCCGCTGGCCCGTCGAGCGGGTCGTGGTCGACGCCGATTCCGAGGACGTGACCGCGGCGATCGAGTCCCGGCGCGAGCTCGTCGCCGACCGGCTGAACGCGCGCAGCGTCGGCGTCGTGGCTCCCGAGGAGCGCTGGGGCGAGCTCCGCTACGGCGCGCGTGCGGACATGAGCGTCCTCGGGCCCGCGTTCGGCGAGCGCGCCGACAGGGTGGTGGACGTGCTCAACGACGCCCGGGTCGTCGAGCCCACGCTCGACGCGCTCGAAGCGGCCGTCGGGGAGACCCTCGGCGAGCCCGTCGAGCTCACCGACGAGATGGTCGCGGTGCGCGTCGAGCCCCCGGAGGGCGTCGCCGGGGCAGCCTTCGAATGCGAGGCGGGGACGGGAACGGTCTACGTCGACACGGCGCTCACCGAGGACGTCGAGAGCGAGGGCTACGCCCGGGACGTCGTCCGACGAGTCCAGGAGATGCGAAAGGAACTCGATCTGGACGTCGAGGCGTCGATCCGGCTCGACCTCGCCATCCCCGACGAGCGCGTCGCCGCCCTCGTGGGTGAACACGAGGCCCTGATCGCCGAGGAGGTCCGCGCCGGCGAGTTCGGCGACGTGGAGGACGGCCACCGGCGGGAGTGGGAGATCGAGGGCGTCGCCGTCGAGATCGCCATCGAGCCGCTGGCCGAGGCGCGAGCCTGAGAAGCCACCGCCACCGGGACACTCGAACGGGCCGCCAGCCCGGACGCAGCTACCCACTCAGTCCACCGCGGTAGCGCGGACTGTGGTTAGTCGGCGCGCGGAGGCACACCCTCCGTGGCGCGCTCTCCCGTGCGAGGGACGGACGGGCCGACGACAGCACCGCGTCGGTCCGGCGCACGAATCGGTGGGGGAAAGGTCCGCCGGACCGCGGTTGCGGTACGGATGCGGTTCTCGGATGTACCGGCAGTCACGGCCGTCGCTGCCTCGCCGGCCCGGCACTCGCGACCGTCGCCACCTCGCCACCACGGGGATCCCTCGTCGCTCACTCGTCCCGGAGCGCGTCGGCCACGACGGGTGCGGCGCTGACGACGCTCTCGACGCGCTCGACCGTGTCGGTCGCGTAGACGGCCTCGACGCCGGCCGCCGCGAGACGGGTCCGGGCCGCGCCCGCGAGCACCGGGTGGACACAGGCCGCGCGGACGCTGGCCGCCCCGCGATCGTCGAGCACTCGCGCGGCTTCGGCCATCGTCCCGCCGGTGGCGACGATGTCGTCGACGAGCACGGCGTCCCGGCCCTCGACGCCGACTTCGTGGGGGACGAGGTCGACCTCGCTGCCCGAGCGCCGGGTCTTCTCGAAGTGAT
The DNA here is from genome assembly GCA_003021045.1 of Halobacteriales archaeon QS_4_69_34. GTDB lineage: Archaea > Halobacteriota > Halobacteria > Halobacteriales > Halococcaceae > PXRN01. Next base: position 20,387 of record PXRN01000034.1, read on the forward strand.
CGACCGTGCCCGCCCCGTGGGCCGCTCGCACCGTGTCCGCGAGCCCCCGCGCCCCGGAATCGGGCGCGAGAAACAGCGGATCGTCGAGGGCTGGGAGCGCCGCGGCGAGCCGGGGGGCAGCGTCGACGACCGCACAGGACACCTCGAAGAACTCGGCGACCGCCGGCTCGTGGGGGGTGACGATGATGGCACGGTCGGTCCCCGCGCTCAGCGCGCGCGCCATCGCCCGCGCGGAGACGGGCTGGCCGGGCTCGAACGCCCGGTCCTGGCGGGCGTAACCGAAGTACGGAACGACGGTGAGCACCTCGCTCGCGCCGGCCTCGCGGGCGGCGTCCTGGAGCTGGAGGGCCTCGACGTGGGCCTCGGCCGTCGTGGTCGCACAGACGACGACCGCCCGCCGGCCAGCGAGCACCCCACCGTCGATCGCTCCCCCCTCCGTCGCCCTCCGATCGGCCGTCCCGGCGGCTGCCCCCGCGCTCGCGGCCCCCGGAGCCCCGAACTCCGGGATGGAGGCCCGGAACTCCCCGTCCGGGAAGCGCTCGGCGGCGACGGGGGCGAGCGGCTCGTCGAGCGCGGCGGCGAGCGCGGCGGCGAGCGACTGGGAGGTTGAGGCGCTGACGATCATGGACCCCGATTCGCGGCGGACGTAAACCGGTTTTCGGTTCTCCCGGCGTATCGGGCCTACGGTGGAGCTCGCTCGCGGTACCGCTTAGCGATCGGGTAAGCCCGAAGGATGATCGGACCGGACTACACGGCCGACGCGCCCAGCCAGGATGGTCAGGTCGGCCCGGGTGGGACGGGGCCGAGGGGCCGCGCTTGCTCGGTCACGCCAGGTTTTTATGTATTGTCGTCCCGGAGGGAAGGTATGGCGGACCTCAGAAGGTGGTGGGATGCACTCGGCGTCGGCGGCGTGATCATCGTCGGGCTGGCGCTGTTTTTTTCCCGGAGCCAATCACCTCCGTCGTCGGGATCGTCACCATCCTGATCGCCGCTGTAGTATGGCTGGTCGGCTGGTACGTGGCCGACGACTCCGAGGACGATACCGGGATCGAGTGAGGAGCGTCCGGTCGCAGCGCGCCGCCGATCGAGAGCGCGTTCGCCGTCGCTTCCGTTGGTGAGAACGAGGACGGGACGCGGGCGCTTCGTCGACGCTCTCGACGGGGACCGGGGCGGGTCACGGGACGGCGAGGGCCGCGACGCCGGGGAGCCCGAGCGGATGGGTTCTGAACCCTTCGCCCGCGTCCACGAGGAAGGTCCCGCCGCGCGTGACGGCGTAGACGCCGGTGTCGTAGGCGATTCCGACGACCGACCCCTCGCCAGGGACGTCGACGGGCAGCCACTCGCCGTCGTCGCCGCGGCCGTTACGCCCGCCGGCGTGTTCGAACAGGGCGTCGCGCGTCGCGGCATGGGCCCGCCCGAGTGCGCCCGGCTCGGCGGTCGCCGGGTCGGCGTCGATAGCGAGGAAGTCGCCGTCGAGGGCGTCGAGCCAGCCGTTGCCGAGCCGGTAAAGCCCCGTCTCGGTTGCAGCGTGGGGCGTGCCGGCGGCCGCGACGTCGCGGCCTGCATCGAGCCCGACGCCCCGGAGCCGATCGCCGGCGCGGTAGATGCCGGCGTCGGTTGCGAGCAGGTCGCCGTCGATTGCGCGCACGCCGTCGAGCTCACCCACGGGACGCCAGTCGCCGTCGGCGTGACGTGCGACCGTGCCCTCCCCGGCGGCGAGGAGCGCGTTCCCGTCGAACCCGACGGCTGTGGCCGGACCGAACCCCGTCGACTCGAAGCCTCCTCGGTCGTCCCCGGCGTCGCTCGCGTCGCTTTCGTCGGCAGCGACGAACACGTCCTCGTCGGTGGCGACGGCGAGTCGGCCCTCGGCGGCCGCGACGTCGCGGGCTACACACCGGCGGCGGAGTTCGATCCCGCCGACGCGATCGCCGACGACCGAGACGCACGCGAGGCCGGTCCCGGTGGCGACGGCGACCTCGGTCGCGCGCTCCGTGCCGTCGTGGATCCGCTTCTCGTCGATGCTGCTCACGAGCGGACCCGGGGCAGGGACCGACGAAAGCGTTCCGGCGAGCGGCGGCCCGGTCGTGACGTGGACCGAACGGACGGTCGCGCCGCGAGCGGCGACCGAGCGCCGGGTGTGCTGCCCCCTGCCGTCCGCTCAGTCGACGGAGCGCTCGCCGGCGGGAGTTCGCTCGCACGGTTCGAGAGAACGCGGCGTATCGCCCCTTTCTCCCTCGCCGCCCACGGAGACGAAGCGAGCAGCGGTATCCCAGCGGCACGTTCGCGTCGGCTCCGTCAGCGAAAGCGGACGCCGAGGTCGTGGAGGTCGTCGCCGTTCGCCGCGAGATTGATCAGGAGGGGGGTGAGGCTCTCGACCTCGGCGGCGTTGCCGAGCCCGCCGGCGTCGAGCGCGCGCAACCCCTCGATGCCGTCGGCGAGTTCCCCCACCCGGCTTTTGGCGTCGGCGTCGTCACCGACCACGGGGACGTCCCAGCCGAGTTCGGTGCCGAGGTCGGCCAGCCGGCCGGCCGCGAGGGCGTGGAAGGCCCCCACTACAGACGTTCCCTCGGGGGCGGCCCCGGCGGCGAGCGCGGTCACGCTGCCCGCGCTCGGCGGGTTGTAGTGGAGGCCCGCGTCGTCGCGTCCCATCCCGACGGCGGGGCTCACCAGCACGGTGTCGTCGATCCGATCGGCGATCGACTCGACGGTATCGACGAGGTGGTAGGCCGGCACACAGAGGACGACGACGTCGGCGCGATCGGTGGCCATCCCGTTGGCGAAGCCGTCCAACGAGGCCGCGACCCCGTGCTCGTCGAGCGTCGCCTCGTAGTCGGCGGCGCGCTCGCGGGCCTTCTCGGGGTCGCGCGAGCCGACGAGGGTCTCGTGGTCGGTGTCGCGGGTCCATCGGAGTGCGAGGCCCTCGCCGAGGTCGCCGGTGCCGCCACAGAGCGCGATTCGCATACTCCGCTCTCGGGCGAGCCGGGATTAAGCGTTCCGCGACCGTGCGCCGCTCTTCCCCCCGTTCGTTGCGCTCAACCTCTACGGGGTAGACATGTTCGCCGGCCGAAGGCTCAGGCTCCCGCGTAGACCGGGAGCACGACGAGCGGTGGCTGCTAGAATCCGGGGTTTCAGGACTCGAGCAGTTCGGGCAGGTCGTTCACCGATCCGACGACAGCGTTCGCGCCCGCGTCCTCGAACTTCCGGCGACCCGCGTCGCCCGAGAGCCCGCCGGTGAGCACGCCGACCCCATCGTAGGCTCGCTCGGGGTCGACTTCGCGGGCGTTCACGACCGTTCGCACGTCGTCGAGCGCGTCGCCGACGAAGGCCACCCGCGTGGCGTCGAGCCGGTCGGCGAGCGCCACGAGTCCCCCCGGATCGGGCTTGTCCGGCTCGGGATCGTCCATCGTGCGACGGTGCTCGGTGGGCACGTCGAGGCCGACCCGCGAGAGCGCGATATCGGCCTCGGCGGCCGGCCGGCCGGTGAGTACGCCCACGGCGAACCGTGCAGTCAGGAACTCGACGGTCGCTGGCTCGACCAGTACGGGTTCGTCGTGGACGAACCCCGGTTCCTCGATCGGGGGCTCGCCGCCCTCTAGCTCGCGGTAGCGCGCCGCGCCGAGATAGAGCGCCTGGAAGACCTCGCGCAGGTGCTCGGGCTCCCACGCGGCGAGCACGCGCTCGCGGGCAGCAGGCGCAAGCGCGTCGGCGACGACCGCCTTCGCTCCCGCGAGGCCGCCGCCCGCGGCCGCGATCCGCTCGGTGAATTCCGCGACGGTCGCATCGAGACCTTCGCGCCGGGCGAGCAGGAAAAGCGCCGCCGCGGCGGTGAGATCCCAGTCGTCGTTGAATCCGCCGGCCTCCTTGAACGACTGTACGCCTTCCGATGAAAGGGTCTCGCCGTACACCCGCTCGATCGATTCGACGATCGCCCGGCGGTAGGAGCCGGCGACGTCCAGTAGCACGCCGTCGACGTCGAGCACGACCGCCTCGACGGCGGGGTTCACGCGTGCCCGTCCCGTCTTCGGCCGCTCCGTCGCTCGGCTCGGTCGCGCCATCGCTCGGCTCGGTCGCGCCGTCGTTCACCTCGGTCGTTCCGTCGCTCGGGTTCGTTGGGTTCCCCGGCTCTCGTCCCGTCGCGTCCCCGCCCGGTCGCCCTGAAGAGCGTCTCACCGGGGAGAGTCTCGGGGGCGGCGGGGATCGTGGGCGGATCGCCCCCGAGCGTCGTGAACAGGAACGTCGCCCCGCCGGTCCGCGCGGCGTTCCACGTGGGTCGGTGGAGCTCGGGTGGGAGGTTCAGCGCGTAGACGGCATCGGCGTCGGTGTAGCGTCCGGGGTCGGGGTCGATCACGTCCTCGCGGACGAACGCGACCCCGGCTGGCGTCTCGCGCTCGCGGACGTCGGTCGCCGTGACGCGACAGCCCTCCCGGGCGAGCGCGCGGGCGACGCCGGTCCGGCGACCGATACCGACCTCGACGAGACGGTCGAAGCGCGCGAGACGGGCGCGGAGCGCCTCGCGGGTGGTGCGGGCGGCGGGGGTCGCGGGAGTGGTGTTCACGCTTGCGTCGGGACGTTTATGCTCGGGACGCCCTAAGCCCGTCGCATGCGCGTCGACATCGTGCCGGTCGGCGAGGTCCCCGCGGCGGTCACGCGCTCGGCCTCCGCCGCACTGCGCGCGGCCTACGACTGTGACGTCTCCCTCCACGACACCCGCCCCCTCCCCGGGGACGCCTTCGACGAGAGCCGCGGCCAGTACCGCGCCGAGGCGTTCATCGAGCTCGCCAGCCGCGTCGGCGGCACGGCCAAGAACATCGCCCTCACGACCGAGGACCTGTTCTATCGCCGGCGCAACTACGTCTTCGGACTCGCCTACCTCTCCGGGAACGGCAGCGTCGTCTCGACCTACCGCCTCCAGATCGCCGAGGACGGCGGGCAGTCCGAGCAGTCGGCCGGGGACGCCTTCGACGAGCGCGTCCGCAAGGAGGTCGTCCACGAGGTCGGCCACACCCTCGGGCTCGAACACTGCGACGACGACCGCTGCGTGATGAACTTCTCCCCCACCGTGCGCGAGGTCGACGTCAAGCGCGAATCGCTCTGTGGGAACTGTGCGCGGACCGTGGGCTGACCCCGCCGCTCGCGGCTCGGCGGCGCTGGATCAGGGCGCGTAGTAGTACTCGCCCGCGTGCTTCTGCTCGCGGTCGAGCCGGCTGCCGGGCTTGTTGATCCGCGGACGACCGACGCGCTCGTCCCGGCGGAAGGTCACGTCGAGATCGGCGAGAAATCGGTTCATCCCCTCGCGCATCCCCACCGGGGGACTCGCGTGGCCCGCCGTGGCGGGTTCGCCGTCGAAGACGAGGAGTCGATCCGCGAGCAGGTCGATCATGTAGATGTCGTGGTCGATCACGAGGGCGGTGGCGTCGTGGTTCTCCGCGTACCGGCGGATCGCCGAGGTCGCCTGTACGCGCTGCTCGACGTCCATGTGTGCGGATGGCTCGTCGAACACGTAGAGGTCGGCGTCCTCGGAGAGACACGCCGCGATCGCCACCCGCTGGCGCTCTCCCCCCGAGAGGTCGGTCAGGGACTGCTCCATGATCCGCTCCAGCTGGAGGGGCTGGGCGATCTCGGTCTGCCAGTAGGAGGTGCCGAAGTCCGTAGTGATGGAGGAGAGAAAAGCGTCGACGCGCATCGGCCGGTCGATCTCGATGTACTGGGGCTTGTAGGCGACCTGTAGCTGCGTGTCGAGACTCCCCGCGTCGGGATCGAGCCGGCCCGCGATCAGCTCGGCGAACGTCGACTTCCCGATCCCGTTGGGGCCGACGACCCCGAGCACCTCGTTCTCGAAGATCGCACCGCTCTCGACGGTGAGCGAGAACTCGCCCTCGCCGTAGGACTTCTCGATCGCGGGGTACTCGACGAGCGGGTCGCCGGTCGCCACCGTCCGTGGGGTGTGCTCCTCGAACTCGATCGCGTCGGGACGAATCCGCATGTTCTCGTTTTCGAGGTATCCGGCGAGGTACTCGTTGATGCCGTTGCGGACGGACTTGGGGCTCGTGATCACGCCGTAGGCCCCGGGCTCGCCGTAGGCGACGTGGAGGGAATCGGCGAGCAGGTCGAGGATGGCCAGATCGTGCTCGACGACCAGCATCGACCGATCGTCGTCGGCGAGCTCGCCGATCAGGCGCGCGGCGGCCATGCGTTGGCTGATGTCGAGGTAGGGGGTGATCTCGTCGAGGAAGTAGAAGTCGGCGTCGCGGGCGAGCGTCGCCGCCAGCGCCACGCGCTGGAGTTCGCCCCCGGAGATCGAGTCGATGGGCTGGTCCATCACCGGGCCGATCGAGAGGCGCTCGACCAGCTCGTCGAGCGCGCCCCGTTCGTCGGTCCGGGAGAGCAGCTCCCGGGTGTTGCCGCCGAACTGCTCGGGAATCCGGTCGACGTACTGGGGCTTGCGCGCGACCGTCACCGCCTCCTTCCGAAGGGCTTCGAGGTAGCTCTGGAGTGCCGTGCCGCGGTACTCCTCCATGATGGCTTCCCAGCCGGCCCCCTCGTCCCATCGGCCGAGGTTCGGCGCGAGCTCGTCGGCGAGGATCCGCACGGCGGTGGTCTTGCCGATGCCGTTCGGACCCAGAATACCGGTCACGCGGCCCTCACCGGGTGCGGGCAGGCCGTAGAGCGAGAAGGCGTTGTCGCCGTAGCGGTGCACCGGCTCCTCGTCGAGCTCCTGTGGGAGGTTGATGATCTCGATGGCGTCGAAGGGACACTTCCCGACGCAGATGCCACAGGACTCGCCGAGACAGATCTCCTCGGAGATGCGGATCTGGTCGGGGCCGCCCGCGAACGGTTCGTCCTCGTCGTAGGCCTCCCGACGGGTGACGATGCACTCCTTGCCCGTGCGGTTGGGCGGACAGAAGTTCGCACACTCGTAGTTGCACCGGTCGGGCTGACAGCGGTCGAGGTCGACGACCGCGATGGAGTCGTCGGTCATCCCTACACTACCGCCTCGGTCGTCAGCAGGATCGCCCACACCACGAACCAGAAGGAGACGGTCATGAACGCCACGTAGAGGTAGTCCTTCGCGCCGAAGGAGTCGACGTCGACGCCCGCGAGGCGCAGCAGGGGGATCTGGACGAGCACCGCGACGGCGACGGGATAGATCCCGAGCGAGGCCGTCGGATCGGCGACGAGCGCCGCCGAGACGAACGCGGCGGCGATGCCCGCGAGGGCGGCGAGCGTGGTGACGGTCAGGCTCCTGAGATGGTCGGCCCGGCCGTCGAGATTTTCAGTCGCCATGGTTTGGCTACCCAGCGGGCGCTCAAAAGCCGTTCGCTTGTGGTCTCGGCCCGCTTCGGAGCCGTCGTTCCCGCGAGCGATCCCCCCTTTAGCGTCCGCCCTCGGCGCGCGGACCACCTCGAATGCGAGGGGACGACCGCACCTTTATACATCCAGCGCCCGTAGATCGGCGTGATGACCGAAACCGACACGGAGAACATCGAGGACCTCCCACCGAGCGCGAAGCTCGTGTTCAAGGTGCTCGAATACGACGGCGCGCTCACCCAGAAGGCCATCGTCGAGGAATCGATGCTGTCGGCGCGCACGGTGCGCTACGCGCTCGAACGTCTCGAAGGGATCGGGGCCGTCAGCGAGGACGTCTACTTCGCCGACGCCCGCCAGAACCTCTACGAGCTCACCCCGAGCGCGACCGCCGATCCCGATCCCGATCCCGGGGCCGAGTCCGAGCCCGAGGCGGAGCGAACGGCCGCGGACGACTGAGTGCTCCACGCGGACCGTCCCCACGCGGGAACGGCTCGCTCGCGTGATCGCTGCGGATCGTGTCCGCCGATCCGCGCGCTTGCACGGACGACGGTTGACGTCTCGCGGTTCACAGGACCGTTCACGAGAGCGGCCGCCCACGGCACGGTCGCTCGCCCAGCTCCGCGCCGACGACCGGCGTGGCCGCCGACGCGCCCGTTCGTCGCCACCGAGCGAGTGGCGGCGTGAGTGCCGTCCGCTCGACTCCCGAGAGGCGCCGCTGGATCGCGTGGGCGGCGCTGGCGACGGCGTTCGTGCTCGTCAACCTCCTTCGACTTTCAACGGCAGTGCTCGCCGAGGAGCTGGCGAGTGCCTACGCCGCGACGGCCGCCGAGCTCGGCACGCTCCACGCCGCCTTCTTCTACATCTACGCGCCCCTCCAGATCGTCGCCGGCGTGCTCGCCGACCGGGCGGGCATCCGGCGAACGGCGACGATCGGCGTCGCGGTGATGAGCGCCGGCGCGCTCGGGTTCGCGCTCGCCGACACCTACCCTGTCGCCTTCGCGGCCCGGCTGTGTATCGGGCTGGGTGGCAGCGTCGTCTTCGTCGCTACGCTGCGGTTCTGTGCGAACTGGTTCCCTCCGAGGGCGTTCGCCACCATGAGCGGCGTCACGGTCGCGATCGCCGGAGTCGGGGGGATCCTCGCCACGACGCCGCTGGCGGTCGCGGTCGCGGCCGCCGGCTGGCGCGCGGTGATAGCGGGCCTCGCTGCCGTCGGGCTGGCGCTGGCGGCCGGCGTGTCCCTCCTCGTGCGCGACACGCCCGCCGACGCCGGCCTCCCGTCCATCGCTGGCGTTCCCGACGCCCCGACGCTCACGCTCGGCGAGGTCGGCGCGAACGCGCTCTCGGTGCTCCGCGGGCGGGACACGTGGCTCGCGGGGATCGTCCTCTTCGCGGGGACGGGCGTCAACATCACCGTCATCGGACTGTGGGGGGTCCCCTACGTCGTCCAGACCTACGGCGTCTCGGTGACCCGCGCCTCGACGTACACCCTGCTCGGCAGCGCCGGCCTGCTGCTCGGCCCGCCCCTCCTCGGGCGGCTCTCCGACCGGCTCGGCCGGCGCACGGGCCTGATCGTCGCCGCGACCGCGCTTCACGCGACGGCGTTCGGGGCGCTCGCCGTCGCCGCCAGTCCGCCCCTCCTCGCCGTCGGCGCGATCCTGTTTCTCACGGGCTTTCTCGCCGGCGGCTTCACGCTCACCTACACCGTCGTCAGGGAGCGCCACGGCAGCGCCGCCAGCGGCGTCGCCACCGGCACCGTGAACGCCCTCGGTTTCTCGGGCGCGGCCGTCTTCCCCGTGTTGATGGGCACGGCCCTCGACACCTTCTGGACCGGCGAGACCGTCGCCGGCGCGCGGGTGTACTCGGCGACGGGCTACCGGGTCGCGTTCGGGCTGGCCGCGCTCGCCGGCGTGGCCGCGTTCGCCGCTGCGTCGTGGCTGCACGTCCGCACGCGACGCCGCCGAGGAAAGACCGAAACGACGACCGCCGGCACGACGGCCGATTGAGCACGGGAGCGAACGGGAGCGGTCGAGCGCGACGGACCGTTCGCCGTCGGACGTCGACCGTCCGACTGCTCGGACAGTCGGCATACCGCCGAGCGTGGTGGAGGCACCGTCGTGCGGTGTGCAGTGTGGCCTCCCGTGTGGACCGACACTCTGGGTTCGTCCCTCGCTTCGGCCGGTCCACCGGAATCGAAGCGCGGACGGTTCTACGGCCCGACCCGCTGCTCCCGTTCGACCACCTACTCGGGGAAGCGATCGGGAGAGGAACGATCCCGACGGCGTTTCGCCGAGCGAGCGCGTCAAGTGCCTCCGTCCCCATCGGATAGCAATGAGCGACACACGCTCGGGAGCGCTCCAGCCCGACCGTCCGGACGCCGAGCGTCCCTTCCGCGTCGAGGCCCCCTTCGAGCCGGCGGGCGACCAGCCCGACGCGATCGCGGCGCTCGCACGCGGGTTCGAGGACGGCATGGACGAACAGACTTTGCTCGGCGTGACGGGCTCGGGTAAGACGAACACCGTCTCGTGGACCATCGAGGAGATCCAGAAACCCACTCTCGTCATCGCACACAACAAGACGCTGGCCGCCCAGCTCTACGAGGAGTTCCGCTCGCTGTTCCCGGACAACGCCGTCGAGTACTTCGTCTCCTACTACGACTACTACCAGCCCGAGGCCTACGTCGAGTCCTCGGATACCTACATCGACAAGGACGCCTCGATCAACGACGAGATCGATCGGCTGCGCCACTCCGCGACCCGCTCGCTGTTGACCCGCGAGGACGTCGTCGTGGTCGCCTCCGTCTCGGCTATCTACGGGCTCGGCGATCCACGCAACTACATCGACATGGCTCTCCGGCTCGAAGTCGGCCAGCGGATCGACCGGGAGGAACTCCTCGGGCGGCTCGTCGATCTGAACTACGAGCGCAACGACGTCGACTTCACGCAGGGCACCTTCCGCGTGCGGGGCGACACCGTCGAGGTGTTCCCGATGTACGGCCGCTTCGCGGTACGGATCGAGTTCTGGGGCGACGAGATCGACGCGATGCGCAAGCTCGACCCCCTCGAAGGCACGGTCGAAAGCGAGGAGCCCGCGGTGCTGGTCCACCCAGCCGAGCACTACTCGATCCCCCAACAGCGCCTCGAACGCGCCATCGGCGAGATCGAGGCACTCCTCGACGAGCGGATCGGCTACTTCGAGCGGGCGGGCGACCTCGTGGCCGCCCAGCGCATCGAGGAGCGCACCACCTTCGACCTCGAGATGCTCCGGGAGGCGGGCTACTGCTCGGGCATCGAGAACTACTCGGTGCACCTTTCGGATCGGGAGCCCGGCGAAGCCCCCTACACCCTGCTGGACTACTTTCCCGACGATTTCCTCACCGTCGTCGACGAGTCCCACCAGACGATACCCCAGATCAAAGGGCAGTTCGCGGGCGATAAGAGCCGGAAGGACTCGCTGGTCGGGAACGGCTTCCGGCTGCCGACGGCCTACGACAACCGTCCGCTGACCTTCGAGGAGTTCGAGGCAAAGACCGGCAAGCGGCTGTACGTGAGCGCGACGCCGGGCGAGTACGAGCGCGAGCACTCCGAGCAGGTGGTCGAGCAGATCGTTCGTCCCACGCACCTCGTCGACCCCGAAATCGAGGTCGCGCCGGTCGAGGACCAGGTCGACGATCTGCTGGCCCGGGTCGACGAGCACGTCGGACGCGAGGAGCGCGTGCTCGTCACGACGCTCACCAAGCGCATGGCCGAGGATCTCACCGAGTATCTGGAGGAGGCGGGCGTCGCCGTCGAGTACATGCACGACGAGATCGACACCTTAGAGCGCCACGAACTCGTGCGCGGACTCCGGCTGGGCGAGTTCGACGTGCTCGTGGGGATCAACCTGCTCCGGGAGGGTCTCGACATCCCCGAGGTGTCGCTGGTGGCGATCCTCGACGCCGACCAGGAGGGCTTTCTTCGCTCGGAGACGACGCTCGTCCAGACGATGGGCCGCGCCGCGAGGAACGTCGGCGGCGAAGTGGTGCTGTACGCCGACGAGGTGACCGACTCCATGCAGGCGGCCATCGACGAGACGGAGCGCCGCCGGGAGATCCAGCGCGCGCACAACGAGGAACACGGCTTCGAGCCGACGACCATCGAGAAGGCGGTCGGCGAGACGAACCTGCCGGGCAGCGAGACCGACACGGGCGGCACCGCGGACCTCGAACCCGACTCGACCGAGGAGGCCGCCCGGCTCGTCGACGAGCTCGAAGACCGGATGGACGAGGCCGCCGGCAACCTCGAGTTCGAGCTCGCGGCGGACATCCGCGACCGGATGCGCGAGCTCCGCGAGGAGTTCGACCTCGCGGGCGAGGAGGGTGTGCCGCCCGAACGGGGAGAGGAAGCCGGCGTTCCGCCGGACGCGGAGTTCTAACGGTCGGGTTCGGCGACGGGCTCGGTGACCCCGAGCCGCTCGCGTGCGGCCCCGAGCCCCGCCTCGGTGTCGGCGTCGACGCCGGCGTCGACGAGGGCCTCGCCTACGGTCCGGATCCCCCGGAGCACCTGTTCGTCGGCGAGGTGGCCCATGTTGCTCACCCTGAATATCTCGCCGCCGAGGTGGGCCTGCCCGCCGCTGATCGAGACGTTCCGGCGAGCGACGGCGTCGAAGAACTCGTCGGGATCGCCTCGGATGCCCTCGGGCAGCGCCATCGCGGTGACGGTGTTCGAGCGGACGGTCGCGCCCGCGGCGTCGGGGAACCCCTCCAGACCCATCGCCGCAAAGCCCTCCCGGAAGACGGCGGCCTGCCGGCGGTGGCGCGCGATCCGCTCGGCCATTCCCTCCGATTCGATCTGCTCAACGGCGACCGCGAGCGCGCGAAAGAGGGGGACGGCGCTCGTAAAGGGCGTCTGGTGGCTCCCGGCTTTCCGGAGATGCCAGTCGAGGTCGGCGTAGAAGGGCGCGCGGTCGCCGTCGATGTGCTCGCGGGCGCGATCGGTCACGTACACCGCGCTGAGGCCGGGCGGGGCGGCGAGGGCCTTCTGGGCGTCGGTGATGGCGATGTCGACGTTCCAGTCGTCGATACAGAAGACGTCGCCGCCGATCGAGGTGACGCCGTCGACGACGAAGCGCGCGTCGTGATCGTCGGCGAGGTCGCCGACCGCCGGTACGGGGTTGAGCAGGCCGGTCGAGGTCTCGTTGTGGACCATCGTCACGAGCGCGGTGTCGTCGGTGATGGCGTCGGCGACGGCGTCGAGGTCGAAGGCGCCCCCCCAGTCGACGTCGACCCGCCGGACGCGGGCGTAGCGCTCGGCGATGCGCGCGAAACGGCGACCGAACTTGCCGTTGACGAGCGCGACGACCTCCTCGCTCTCGCCGACGAGGTTGGCGACCGCGGCCTCCATGCCCATCGTCGCCGTCCCGTTGAGCACGAGCGCGGTCCCGCCCGCGGCGGTGGCGTCGCCCGAGAGCGTCGAGCGCTCGAAGACGTACTCCAGTCCGTCTTGAGCGCGCTCGTAGACGGCCTCGAAGTCGGCCGAGCGATGCGAGACCATCGGCGCGTCCATCGCCTCCCGGACCTCGGCAGTCACGGGGACCGGCCCCGGGTTGAGCAGGAGGAACTCCTCGTCGGTCATGGTCGCCCGTTCGCGTCGCGCGGAATAAAGCCGTGGGTTGTACGCGGAACGAGAGCGGATCGGCCCCTCGCTCGGTGCGCTCCGGATGGGCCGGCCGAAGCGAACTACGAGACCGCGAGTGTCGATGCACACGAGAGGGCACCGCAGCCGCCACCGCGGCCGCACGGCCCACGACCCTCCCCGGCCGACTCGCTCGCGGCGGGCTCTCCACTACCACCGCACCGAAACCACACCGCCGGCCCGCGCGTGGCTCGCGGGTCGCTGCCCCGCCGTCAAGATGCTCGTCCCTCGCACCTCGCTTCTCGTCTCTCGTGAGTCCGCGCCCACGCACCCCGGCGCTCCGTGCGCCGACCGCACACCGGCTGTACGCGACCGTACTACGGAGTACGACCGTCATCGGGGCCACGACCGTACCGCAGTCACGACCGTTCCCGGCGGAGCGCCCGGAGGAGGTCCTCCCGGGTGACGATGCCAACGAGCCGGTCGCCATCGATCACTGGCACGCGATTGACGTCGCGCTCCTCGTCGGCCAGCACCGAGAGCACCCGATCGAGGTCGTCGTCGGGGGAAACGGTGACGACGTCGGTCGTCATCACGCTGCTGATCGGCTCGCCCGCCCGCTCCGACAGGTCGATTTCGTCGTCCCACGGGAGGTCGAACCCGTAGTCGATCGGTTCGATGAACGGCGGAAACCCGATGGGGATCCAGAGCGTGCGGTCGCTGGGTTGGAAGAGGTCGACGAGGTCGCTCTGTGTGACGATCCCGACCACCCGCTCCTCGTCGACGACGGGAAAGCCGTCGAACGCCGCGTCCGAGAGCCGCGTCAGTACGGTGGCGATCTCCTCGTCGGGAGCGACCGTCTCCACGTCGGCCGTCATGATGTCGCGGGCGCGCACCGACATGGGTGGGGTGTCCAGCGGGACGGCCCTATGCCTTCCGGTGATCGTGGCGCACGCTCCGGCCACCGCCGACACGCGCCGCGTGCGGGCGGTCGGTGGGCGGATCGACCGAGCAGTATGACGGCGTTTTTGTCCGACCCGGAGCTACGAGGGGGCGATGGCAGCCGCCGAGGAGCCCGAGAACCCCTACGTCCGCGACCCGAAAACGGACTTCGCGCCGGTCGCGGCGCTCACCGCTGAGGAGGCCAGAGAGCAGGTCGCCGAGCTCCGCGAGGCGCTGCGCTATCACGACCACCGCTATTACGTCGCAAACGACCCCGTGATCGCTGACCGGGCCTACGACGCGCTGTTCGACCGGCTCGACGCGCTCGAAGCCGCCTTCGACCTCCGCACGCCCGATAGCCCCACCCAGCGCGTCGGCGGCGAGCCCCTGAGCGAACTCGAAACCGTCGAGCACGTCGCGCCGATGCTCTCGATCGATTCGAGCGGCGATCCCGACGAAGTGCGCGAGTTCGACGATCGCGTGCGGCGGGCGCTCACGGACGGCGACGGCGACGACGGCGACAGCGACGACGGCAGCGGATCGGCGGGCCAGCAGGCGCTGGACGCGTTCGAGACGGGCGGGGCGGGCGACACCGGCAACGGCGACGACGGCGACACAATCGTCGACGACGGCAGCGCGACCGCTCCGTCGGACTCGGGGGCCGACGCCGCGATCGAATACCTCTGCGAGCCGAAGTTCGACGGGCTCTCGATCGAGGTCGTCTACGAGGAGGGCGGCTACGAGCGCGCCGCGACCCGTGGCGACGGCGTGCGGGGCGAGGACGTCACCGCGAACGTCCGCACGATCCGGAGCGTGCCCCAGCGCCTCCGGGGTGCGTACCCCGAGTTTCTCGCAGTCCGGGGGGAGGTCTATATGCCCCGGGACGCGTTTCGGGAGCACAACCGCAAGCGGATCGAAACGGGCGAGGATCCGTTCGCCAACCCCCGCAACGCCGCCGCCGGGACGCTCCGTCAGCTCGATCCCGCGATCGTGGCCGAGCGCCCGCTCGCGTGCTTTTTTTTCGGCGTGCTCGAATCGAGCCACGACTTTTCGACCTACGCCGAGCAGTACGAGCGCCTCCCGGAGTGGGGCCTCCGGGTGAACGACCGCAGCCGAGTCGTCGCGGGGATCGAGGCGGCCATCGACTACCGCGACGCGCTGCTCGCCGCGCGCGATGACCTCGATTACGAGGTCGACGGGACCGTGATCACCGTCGACGACGTGGCGGCCGCCGAACGGCTCGGAACGACCGCGCGCGCCCCTCGCTGGGCGTTCGCCTACAAGTTCCCCGCGCGAACGGGCACGACGCGGATTACCGACGTCACCGTGCAGGTCGGCCGGACGGGCCGGCTCACGCCCGTGGCACTGCTCGATCCCGTCGACGTCGGCGGCGTAACCGTCTCGCGGGCGAGCCTCCACAACCCCGCCGAGATCGAGCGCATGGGCGTCGGCGTCGGCGACGAAGTCGAACTCGAGCGCGCTGGCGACGTCATTCCGCAGGTCGTCGAAGTCATCGCGGACGCGGGCGAGCAGTACGAGTTCCCCGAGCAGTGCCCGGTCTGTGACTCGCCCGTCGAGCGCGACGGCCCGCTGGCCTTTTGTACCGGCGGCGTGGCCTGTCCCGCCCAGCTCCAGCGCGCGGTCGAGCACTACGCCAGCCGCGAGGGCCTCGACGTCGAAGGTCTCGGGGCCGAGCGCGTCGAACAGCTCCGCGAGGAGGGGCTGATCGAGTCCCTGCCCGACCTCTACGACCTCGATACTGACGAGCTCGCCGCGCTGGAGGGGTGGGGCGAGACGAGTGCCGCGAACCTCGCCGGGGAGCTCGAGGCCGCGAGGGCGCCGCGGCTCGCGGACTTCCTCACGGCACTCGGCGTGCCGGAGGTCGGCTCGGCGACGGCGCGGAACCTCGCGCACGCCTTCGGCGACCTCGATGCCGTGATGGACGCGAGCGAGGCCGAGCTTCGGGAGGTCGAGGACGTCGGTCCGCGGGTCGCGGCGGAGATCCGGGGCTTCTTCGACAGCGAGCGCAACCGCGAGACGATCGCCGGCCTGCGCGAGCGCGGCGTCGAGCCCCGAGGGCCGGCCACAGAGGGGATCGACGAGGGAGGAGGCGACGAGCTCGCGGGGCTCACGTTCGTGTTCACGGGTGCGCTCGCCGAGCGCACCCGCGAGGAGGCCGAGGAACTCGTCGAGCGCCACGGCGGGTCGGCGACGGGCAGCGTCTCCGGCAACACCGACTACCTCGTGGTCGGCGAGAACCCGGGCGAGCGAAAGCGCGCGGACGCCGAGAGCGAGGGCGTGCGCGAGCTCTCCGAGGCGGCGTTCGAGCGCGAGCTGTCGGAGTACGGCGTCGAAACGTAACGTTGTCGCTACAACCGCGTGGACGTCGGCGCTCAGAGGTCCGTGCCGTCGAAGCGGAGGTAGCCGAGCGCGAGCGGGACGACGAGCCAGAACGCGAGCACGACGAACCCGAAGGGCTCCTGGAGGTAGAAGGGATCGCCCGCCTCCGTCGGGACGGACTCGGACAGCTCGGGGATCACCGACGCCGCAGCGTAGCTGTACGCGCGTTGGGGATTGAGCAGGGCGAACAGCGACGCCCACTCCGGCGTCGTCGTCAGCTGCGGGAGTTCGAAGCCGTTGATCACGTAGAGGACGACGACCGGGACGAAGTTCCAGACGAACTCGAAGAGCACGAACAGACCGATCGCGCCGTACAACGCCCAGCTGGTCGAGCGCAGCCCGGCGGAGAAACCGACCGCGATGGCGACGAACACCGCCCCGAGCAGCACGGTCAGGACGGCGTAGGTGGCGAACTCGACGATCGCAAACGAGTCATAGAGGACGAACGCGGCGACCGCGGCCGCGGCAAAGCCCACGAGCACCGCGACCGCGACGACCCCCGTTCGGCCGACCAGCTTCCCGATCACGACGTCCCGGCGGGAGTGGGGGAGACCGAGCAGGAGCTTCAGACTCCCGCTGGCGCGCTCGCCGACGAGGGCCTTGTAGCCGACCACCAGCCCGATGAGCGGGACGACGAGCGCGCTGGCGTTGTTCAGCGCCGACAGGAGCGCGATCGTCGCGGCGGTGTCGGGGGCGGCGTTGCCCAGCACCCGAGGGATCGCGCTGAACAGGTAGGTGAAGCCGACGGCGAAGAGCACGAACAGCACCGTGAGTGCGATCAGCATCCGCGACCGGATAGCGTCCCGGAAGTCCTTCTCGGCGACGGCGGTCCAGCTCATGGGCGCGCGCCTCCGGAGTCGGCTCCGGCCTCGCGCGTGCCGTCGCGTGGCCCCGCTCCGCTCGTATAGCTTACGAACAGGTCCTCGAGCGAGGCGTCCCGCGTGGTGAAGTCCTCGATCGACGCACCGGCGTCCTCGATGGTGCTCAACACTGCGGTCTTCGAGGCGTTCTGGCAGGAGACCGTGATCACCGTCCCGTCGGCGCTCGCCGCCGAGACGTCCCCGAGCGCGCATACCGCGCCGAGCGTTCCCTCGGGTATCCGGTCGACCTCGACGATCAGCGTCGCCTCCGTCACCGTCGCGTCGCGCAGCCCCTCGACGGTGTCCTCGGCGACGAGTTCGCCGTCGCGGAGGATACCGACCCGATCGCAGACCGCCTCGACCTGCCCGAGAATGTGACTCGAAAAGAACACCGTCGCGCCCCGGTCGCGCTCGCTGCGGATGATCTCGCGCATCTCCCGGGCTCCGTTGGGATCGAGCCCCGTCGAGGGCTCGTCGAGGATCAGCAGATCCGGCTCGCCGACGAGCGCCATTCCGAGGACGAGACGCTGGGCCATCCCCTTCGAGTACCCGCCGGCCTTGCGGTCGAGCGCGTCCGCGATGCCGACCCGCTCGGCGACCCGCCCGGGATCGTCGTCGGCGTCCTTCGAGTCGGCGGCGAACGCGAGATGCTGGCGGCCGCTCAGCCGGTCGTAGACGTGAAACCCTTCGGGGAGCACGCCGGTTCGTTCGCGCACGCGGACGCTCTCGGTCCGTGCGTCGTGGCCGAGCACGCGTGCGCTCCCGGCGGTCGGCCGGGCGAAGTCGAGCAGGAGGTCGATCGTCGTCGACTTACCTGCACCGTTGGGACCGAGGAAGCCGTAGATCTCGCCCTCCTGTACGTGGAGGTCGAGTTCCCTGAGAGCTACGACGTCCCCGTAGCGCTTCGTCACGCTGTCGAGCTCGATAGCAGCCACGTCGGCGCTTCGATGCATCGGGTTATAGCTCTTGCCACCTGACGATACGCATCGGCGGAGACCGCCGCTGTGCGAGGGCTGCCCCTCCCCGTCTCTCGGTCCTGCCGGCCGAAACGGACGGGAAGCATGGAACAGTGGGGCTACTGGTCCGATCCGGGAGTAAAGGGAACTTGATATGGCGGTAGCGGCGATTCGCGTTCTCGGTCAGAGGGCGCAGTAGCGACCTGCTGTCGGACCGTCGCTCCATCCAGCCGGACGACGGTCCGAGAACGCGATAGGAAGCGACGTCACTCGGCGGAGCCCGAAGCGACGAATAGCCGGCTATCGTCGGCGAATTCCGGACTCTCGTGGCGTGTAACGGTCCGTAACGGTGCGGAACGGCTACGTCGATTTATGTCCCCTCCGGGCGTCGGCCTGATCGCCGAAAATGAGAGACGAACTACTCGGTACGATCGGCACAGCCCTCCCGTCGAAACGCGTCCTCGCGGTCGGTTTGCTGGCATTGATGTTGGTGCTCGCCGGCTGCACGGACGGTGGCGGCGGCGAAGAGAACGCGACCGAGGCCGAGACGGAGCTGACCGAGGCAGAGGAGGAAGTGACCGAGGCAGAGGAGAACATGACCGAGGCCGAGGAGTCCGGGAATGAGACCGAGATGACCGAAGCCGAGGAGAACCTGACCGAGGCAGAGGAAACCCTCACCGAGGCCGAGACGGAGCTGACCGAGGCGATGAACGATACGACGACAGCCGGGGACATGAACGAGACCGAGATGGGCATGAACGAGACCGAGATGGGCAACATGTCCGGCGACACGACGACGGCCTGAACGGCTCCCTCGGAATTCGACCGGCGCACCGCCGCGCTCGACCGCGTGTTTTTCCGACGATCGTCCGATAGCGGCTGCCCCGACCCGGAGCTGGTGACCGGCGGCGGTGGGCCCGCCGCGGCCTTCGGTCTCGACGGTCCTCTCGGAGCGGTGTAGCACAAAGATAATAGCGAGCGGCCGCCGAGGGACGACGAAGACGAATGGATGAAGGTGCGCACGCACTCTGCTGGGCGATCTGCGTGCTCGTGATCGTCGGGTCCGTGGCGGCCCCGGTCGGGGGGCAATCGACGGCCGAGGGCATCACGGGCATCGGGCTGTCGGGGAGCGGCGTGATCTCCTCGACCGTAAGCGGCAACGACTCGACGTATCTCTGGAGCGACGAGCCGTTCAATGCGAGCGTCACCTTCACCGACTCGCCGGCGGCGCGCAACTACGCCGTCTGCATCTACTGGACGGCGGGCGACCGGGAGCGCAAGCTCGTCGAGAACTGTCCGACGCGGTCGCTTTCGAACGGGACCAACGAGACGGTCGCCTTCACCGGAGTCAGCCCGCCGTCGAACGCCACCGGCGAGGGGCAGCTCCGGGTGGAGCTGCGGTCGATCGGGACGAGCGTGGAGCAACTCGACGAGCGCTCGCTTTCGGTGACGGCGATCACCAAGGGGGGCGACGCCGACAAGGACGGACTGTCGAACCAGAAAGAGGTCACGAAGGGGTTGAACCTCTCGGACAGCGACATCGACGACGACGGACTGGACGACGGCGACGAGCTTCAGGAAGGGACGGACCCACAGGACCCCGACACCGACGGCGACGGACTCAGCGACAGACGCGAGGTGCTGTCCCTCGACACCGATCCCACCGAGCGCGACACCGACGGCGACGGACTGGCCGACGGAACGGAGGTCAAGTGGGGGGTGGACCCGACCAGAGCGGCGACGCCGCTCCTGATCGGCGGCGTGGCGCTCGCCGCGCTCGCCGGCGTCGTGGGGCTCGCGCTTCTCTATCGCCGCCGTCCGGCGGACAGCCCGGAGACCCCCACTGGAGCCGACGCGAATGGGGGCGGTGCCGGATCGGACCTCTCGCGGAATCGCGGCCCGCAGGCTCCCGAACCGCCGGTCACGGAATCGAACGGGGCCGGCGAGTCGGCGACGCCGGCGGTCGGGATCGAGTCACCGGAAGGGGAAGCCGGGTCGCCGGGGGCGGAGCTGCTGACCGACGAGGACCGCGTGCTTGCCCTCCTGGAGGAGCACGGCGGCCGGATGAAACAGGCGGCCATCGTCGAGGCGACCGAGTGGTCGAAGGCGAAGGTGAGCCGGCTGCTCTCGGGGCTCGACGAGGAGGGTCGGATCGAGAAGCTCTCGATCGGCCGGGAGAACATCATCAGCCTCGCCGGCCACGGCCCCGAGGCCGCGCGGTCGCCCCACGACGAGTAGCGGCTCCGCCGAGGGGGTCCGATCGACGGTCGGACGTCAGCTTCAAGCGCGTTCCGACCCTCGCGTCGATCGATGGACGCGACCGCTGTCCGCGAGCGCGCCGGGGAGCTGTCGCGCGAACCGGGCGTCTACCGATTTCTCGCCGCCGACGGGCGCACCCTCTACGTCGGCAAGGCCGTCGACCTCCGCGATCGGGTGCGTTCCTACGCCGACCCGCGCGGCGAGCGGATCGCACGGATGGTCGCCCACAGCGACGCGATCGACGTCGCCGTCACCGACACCGAGACGCAGGCACTCCTGCTCGAGGCGAACCTCATCAAGCGCCACAGTCCCCGCTACAACGTCCGACTGAAGGACGACAAGTCCTACCCGCTGGTGCAGCTCACCGACCACGAGCGCCCCCGGATCGAGATCACCCGCGACCCCGACCCGGGCGCGACCGTCTTCGGGCCCTACACCGACAAGGGCCGCGTCGAGGTGGTCGTGAAGGCGCTCCGGGAGACGTATGGAGTGCGTGGCTGCTCGGATCACAAGTACGCCGGGCGCTCGCGGCCCTGCCTCGACCACGACATCGGCCTGTGCAGCGCGCCCTGTACGGGCGAGATCGATGGCGACGACTATCTCGGGGACGTCGCGTCGGTCGCTCGGTTTCTGGGGGGCGAAACGGGCGTCCTCGCCGATCCGCTCCGGCGCGAGATGGAACGGATGGCGGACGAGGAGTCCTTCGAGCGCGCCGCGAACCTCCGGGACCGCCTGCGGGCAGTCGAGGCGTTTCACGAGGGCGGCGGCGAGGCGGTCACGGCGCGCACGGAGGAGGGACGGACGGACATCCTGGGAGCGGTCGTCGCCGGAGAGACGGCGACCGTCGCCCGGCTCGCCGCCGAGGGCGGCAAGCTGATCGAGCGCGAGCGCCACACCCTCGACACCCCCGAGAGAGGAGAGAGCCGAGAGGAAGAGGAGAACGAAGACGGAGTGGGCGCGAGCGTCGTGGGCGTGCTCGCGGCGTTTCTCGCCCAGTACTACGCCGAGCGCACCCTCCCCGACGCCCTCCTTCTCCCCGAACGTCCCGACGACACGGAGCTACTCGCGTGGCTCGACAGCGAGGGCGTCGACGTGCGCGTGCCGGGTGCGGGCCGGGAGGCGACGCTGGTCGACCTCGCACTGAAGAACGCGCGCCGGGGCCGCGACCGGGACGACGGGACGGCGGCGCTCGCGGAAGCGCTCGGGGTCGGCAGTGCGAACCGGATCGAGGGGTTCGACGTGAGCCACACGGGAGGGCGGGCGGCCGTCGGGAGCGACGTAACCTTCCTAGAGGGGAAGCCCGAAAAGGCGGGCTACCGGCGCAAGAAACTCGCCGAGCGCAACGACGACTACGCGAACATGAAGCGATTGATCCGGTGGCGAGCCGAGCGAGCAGTCGAGAACCGTGACGACCGGCCCGATCCGGACCTGCTCCTGATCGACGGCGGGCGCGGCCAACTGGAGGCGGCGCGCGAGGCGCTCTCGGAGGTCGGGTGGAACGTTCCCACGGTGGCGCTGGCGAAGGCCGACGAGCGCGTCCTCACGGGCGACGACGAGCATGACTGGCCCGCGGACGCACCCGAACTCCACCTGCTCCAGCGGGTGCGCGACGAGGCCCACCGCTTTGCGGTACAGTACCACCAGACGGTGCGGGATTCGGTCGCGACGGTGCTCGACGACGTCCCCGGGATCGGATCGACGACCCGCCGCCGGCTGCTCCGGCGCTTCGGCAGCGTCGACGGCGTCCGCGCGGCCTCGCCCGACGAGCTCCGCAGCGTGGACGGCGTCGGACAGTCGACCGCCGAGACGATCCACGCACGCCTCTGAGGGATTTTCGAGGGTACTGAGTGTCTGGCGCGTTGGACGACGATTCCAGACTCACACCGACCGTCCCGCCTCGAACGGTCCCCGGGGGACGTCGAGCCGGAGGAGCGCCGGGAGCGCGAGGAGGACGATCCCGGCTTCGAGCGCGCCGGCGGCGAGGAAGGCCGCGCCGAAGCCGAGGCTCCCCGCGAGCGCGCCGCCGCCGGCGACGCCGGCCAGAAAGCCGAGGCTCCCGAAGACGTTGAATCCGCCCATGGCGACGCCGCGCTCGGCTCCGGACGCGACGTCGCTGACGAGCGCCATCGTCGCCGGCGCGACGAGCGCGCCCGAGACGCCGAGGGCGACCATCGCCGCGCCCGCGAGCTCGACCGTGGGGGCGAGCGAGACCGCGACGGTGCTCGCACCGTAGCAGACCGAGCCGCCCACCACGGGCACCAATCGGCCGATCCGATCGGAGAGGGCGCCCATCGGGTACTGGAGCAGCGCGAACGGCGCGAAAAAGAGCGCGAGCACGACGCCCGTCGTGGCCGCGTCGAGGCCGAACGCCTGCCGGAAGTAGAGGGTGCCGACGAGCGCGAAAAAGCCCGCCGTGAAGCGATCGACGAAGCCGAAGGCGTAGGGCAGCCCGAGCGCGGGACGGGCGGCGAGGCCGGCGAGCGCGGCGCGGAGGCCGCCCCGTCGCTCCCGTGTGGGCGCGCGGTCGCCGACGCGGGTCGCAAGCAGTGCCACGACGACGAGCAGGCCGGCCGCGACGGCGAGGGGCACGAGGGGGCCAACCGCCGTGAGCCGGCCGCCGAGCGGCGCGCCGAGGGCGGTTCCGGTCCCGATAGCGATGCCGGCCGCCCCCATGTTCCGGCCGTGACCACCCTCCAGATCCATCAGCATCGTGATCGACAGCGAGAACGCCCCGACCGTGAGGCTCCCCTCGATAAACCGGAGCGCGAGCACGGTCACAAACTCCAGACCGCCGAGCCCGGCGAGGCCGATCAGGGTCGCGTAGCTCGCGGCTCCACCGAGCGCGCCCGCGAGGACGAGGGGGCTTCGGGAGCCGGTCGCGTCGCTGAGCGCGCCCCAGACGCCGGCGAAGAGGACGAAGCCGGCGAACTCGGCGGCGAGAAACCACGTGCTCGCGTCGAGGGCCGTCGTCGCGCCGAGCGCCGCCACGAGCTCGGGCACGCCGGGGTAGAGCGCCACCTGCCCGAACAGCACGGCGAACACCATCACGGCCAGCACCGCGCGGTCGCCGTCGTCGGTGTGCACGCTTCCCGTAGCCGCCGGCGGCGTATAAGCGACGCCCTCCCGCCCGGACTCACGACAGCAGCTTCCGCAGGTGGGCGGGCGAGAACAGCGTCGTCGGGCGATCCATGTGGACGCCGATCTCGCCCGAGAGAAGCGCGAGGCCGGCGCGCTGGATCGGCCCCGGCAGCGAGTACGCCCGCCGGACCCACCGACCCAGCCGGATCTCCCGGGCGAGGTTCGCCCGCCACGCACGCTCGTAGTCGGCGAGCGTCCGCGGATCGCGAGGGTCGATCTCGCTGGCGGCGTGGTCGGCGGCGGTCATGCCGTAGACGATGCCGCCGCCGGTGAACGGCTTGGTCTGGCCGGCGGCGTCCCCGACGAGAAAGCTCCGCGCGCCGGTCACCCGCTCCGGGGGGCCGATCGGGATCGTCCCCGCACAGACGTCGTTCGTCTCGACTCCCACCCCGTAGTCGTCAGTGAAGTCGGCGAACAGCTCGCGGGCGTCGCTGCCCGGCGCGGCCGCCAGTCCGTATTCGACGCCCGCCGCGCCCCGGGGGATGCGCCACGCGAAGAAGTCGGGGACGGTGAGGTGGACGTCGACGTGCTCGCCGGCGTCTTCCGCCTCCGTGAACGCGAGCACGCCCCCGAGCAGTTCGCCGGGCTCGGGCAGGTCGAGCTCCCGGCGCACCCGCGAGACCGGTCCGTCACAGCCAGCGACCATCCGCGCGCGGAACGTCTCGGTTCCGGAGCCCTCGGGCGTGCGCGCCTCCACCGCGACGTGCCCGTTCGGGCTCTCCCCTCCGTCCGTGCTTCCGCTCTCGCCCGCGCTCCCCTCGCCGCCTGCGTGCTCGTCGACGCCGACGACGCGGTGGTGCTCGCGCACCTCGGCCCCGGCCTCGCGGGCGGCCGCGGCGAGCGTTCGGTCGAGTGCCACGCGGTCGACGACGTTCGAGATGGCCTCGCGCGAGTAGAACAGGTGGCTATCGCTTCCCGGTCCGCCGGCGTGAAAGCGCGCGCCGGAAACCTCGTTCTGGAGGAGCTCCTCGCGCGCGCCGTCGGGGACGAACTCCCAGAGGTCGGTGCTGACGTGGCCCGAGCACGCCAGCGGCCGGCCCACCGCGCCGCGTTCGAGGACGAGCACGTCGCGGCCTGCCGTGGCGGCCCGCCATGCGAACCGCGAGCCCGCGGGACCGGCCCCCACGACGACGAAGTCGTACATCGGCCGCGCTACTGGGCTGTTCGACATAGGCCTTCTCACTCGCGTCGCCGGGCACCGCCGGGCGACCCGCAGGTTTGTGCCCGAATCCGTGACCACCACGGGGGGATGGACGAACCGAACGCCCGCCGGCCCGGCTGCCACGAACAGGGTGGGACCGAGCGACGGCGTGGGCGCGAGTGCGAGCACGGAAAACCACACGATAGCGACGGGACTGGGGCACGGGGACAACGCTTAACAGCACCACCCCCGTCGGGAGTCGTGGGATCATGGGCGCGATAGCAGACGTCTTCGAGGACCTCGACAGCGAGGTCCCGGAGGCGGAGTTCAGGGAGGCCGTCGCCGAGAAAGTCGAGACGATGGGGGGACTCGCCGACGAGGAGACCGCCGCGATGCTGGTCGCCCACGAGCTCGACGGGGGCGGCGAGATCGAGGGGATCGCCGACGTCGAGCCGGGCATGGAGGAGGTCAAGTTCCTCGGGAAGGTCACGAGCGTCGGCGAGCTCCGCACCTTCGAGCGCGACGACGAGAGCGAGGGGCGGGTGCTCAACGTCGAGGTGGCCGACGAGACGGGACGGGTTCGGGTCGCGTTCTGGGACGAGCGGGCGGAAGCGGCCGCCGAGGAGCTCGAAACCGGCACCGTGCTGCGGATCGCGGGCCGCCCGAAGGAGGGCTACGACGGCGTCGAGGTCAACGCCGACCGCGCCGAACCCGACGACGCCGAGATCGAGGTCGACGCCGCAGCCGACACGATCGCGGGGCTCTCGCTGGGCCAGTCCGGCGTGAGTCTGGTTGGACTGGTGCTGGATACCGACTCCGTGAGGACGTTCGAGCGCGACGACGGCTCGGAGGGCCGGGTGGCGAACCTCGCGCTCGGCGACGACACTGGACGGACGCGAGTGACGCTCTGGGACGCCCAGACCGAGCGGGCCGAGGAGCTCGAATCGGGCGACGTCGTCGAGGTCGTCGACGGCTACGTCCGCGAACGCGAGGGCGACCTCGAGCTCCACGTGGGCGAGCGCGGCGCGATCGAGGAAGTCGACGCCGAGATCGAGTACAGCCCGGAGACGACGCCCATCGACGCCCTGGAGATCGACACCACCGTCGACATCGCGGGCGTCGTCCGGTCGGCGGACCCGAAGCGCACCTTCGAGCGCGACGACGGCTCGGAGGGCCAGGTTCGGAACATCCGGGTGCAGGACGCGACGGGCGACGTGCGGGTCGCGCTCTGGGGGGAGAAGGCCGACCGGGAGATCGGCCCTGCCGACGAGGTCCAGCTGACCGACGTCGAGATCCAGGATGGCTGGCAGGACGACCTCGAAGCCTCCGCCGGCTGGCGCTCGGCGCTCACGACGCTCGACGGGGTGGCGAGCGCGGACGCCCGGGAGGCCACCGGAGCTGACAGCGACGGGACGAGCGACGCCGACGG
Source organism: Halobacteriales archaeon QS_4_69_34 (assembly GCA_003021045.1). GTDB lineage: Archaea > Halobacteriota > Halobacteria > Halobacteriales > Halococcaceae > PXRN01. Next base: position 46,429 of record PXRN01000034.1, read on the forward strand.
GCGAGCGGGCACGGCCGGGAGCGGGGCCAGCGCGGACGGCGCGGCCGGTCTCGACTCGTTCGCCGGCGGGGGAGCCGGAGCGGGGGCGGCGGGAGACGGCGGCACGACCGACGGCGGCGATAGCGGGAGTATCGGGGGCGATGCGGACGGTGGGGCCGACGCGGGTGGGAAGGCGACCGCGGACGGGGACGGAACCGCAGCGTCGAACGGTGCCGGCGAACCGATCGAGTTCACCGGGACGGTCGTCCAAGCGGGCGAGCCGGTAGTGCTCGACGACGGTACTCGAACCGTGAGCGTCGAAACCGCGACCGAGGTCCGGCTCGGCCAGAAGGTTACCGCCCGGGGGCCGATGGTCGACGGGCGGCTCGACGCCGAGGACGTCCTCTGAGAGCGATTCGTAGCGGCGGTCGCCGGTTCCCGTCTCGATCTTCGATTCCTTCCGGTCACGCCCGCACGTGAAACCGAATACCGCCACGAATCCCCCCGAGCAGCCACGGAAACCCTTAAGAGCGAAACCGCCCCCGAAGGTGGTATGAGCGTCGAGCTCCCGGTCGCGCCGGTCGACGCCCTCATCAGGCGGCATGCAGGCTCGTTGCGAGTGAGCGCCGAGGCCGCCGAGGAGCTCGCCTGTCACATCCAGCGCCGCGGGGCGGCGGTGGCCAGCGAGGCCGCCGAGCGGGCGACCAGGGAGGAACGAAAGACCCTCCAGCCGGCGGACTTCGACGGGCTGGCCGCCGGAGCGACCGGGAGCGTCGGGGAGGTCGTCGATCCCGGTCTCGACACCGAGCCGAAGCCGGACGCGGAACCGGAACTGCCGATCGCGCCGGTCGACCGGATCGCCCGCCTCGACATCGACCCGGAGTTCCGCGTGGCGACCGACGCCCGGGTGGTGCTCGCGGGCGCGCTCGAAGCCCACGCGGCGAACGTCGCTGCGGCGGCGGCGATCCTCGCGCGCCACGCCGGCCGGCGGACGATCAAGGCAGAGGACGTCGAGGCCTACCGCGCCCTTGAAGCGCACTTTCCGGGCCGGGGATGAGGTTCGGCTACGCCGAGGCGTGCCTCCGACACGACACCGGCCCGCGCCACCCCGAGAGCCCCGACCGCCTCCGGGCGATCAGACGGGAGCTCGCCACTCGCCACGGCGTCGAGTACGTCGACCCCGGGCCCGCGTCCATCGAGACGATACGACGGGTCCACGACGACGCCTACGTCGACCGCCTCGAAACGTTCTGTGCCGACGGCGGCGGCGAGTGGGACGCCGACACCGTCGCGGTCGCGGCCACCTGGGACGCCGCCCTCGAAAGCGCCGGGCTGGCGGTGTGGGCCGCCCGGGCGGCGCTCTCGGGAGCCGGGGGTCGCGAGACGCCGTTCTCGCTCGGTCGTCCGCCGGGCCACCACGCGGTCGCCGACGACGCGATGGGCTTTTGCTTTCTCAACAACGTCGCCATCGCCGCCCGGAGCGCCCTCGACTCCGGATCGACGGACGCCGCCCGAGACGACGCCGGGCGAGTGGCGGTCGTCGACTGGGACGTCCACCACGGCAACGGCACACAGGAGCTGTTCTTCGATCGCGGCGACGTTCTGTACACGTCGATCCACGAGCGGGGGCTCTACCCGGGCACCGGCGCGATCGAGGAGACCGGGACGGGCGCGGGCGAGGGGACGACCTGCAACGTCCCGCTGCCCGCGGGGGCCGGCGACGCCGCCTACGCCGCGGCCGTCGACGGAATCGTGGCCCCGCTCGTCGCGGACTTCGCGCCCGACCTCCTGCTCGTGAGCGCGGGCTTCGACGCCCACGGGCGCGACCCGATCTCCCGGATGGACGTCTCGACGGAGGGCTACGGGCTGCTCGCCACCCGCATGGCCGACCTCGCCCGGGTGAGCGACGCGGCGCTCGCGTTCGTCCTCGAAGGCGGCTACGGCCTCGACACGCTCGCGGGCGGGGTCGGCACCGTCAACGAGGTCTTCGACGGCTACGAGTCCGCCGAACCAGAGGGCGAACCCGACGAGCGCGCGCGAGACGTCATCGAGGAAACCCGGCGGATCCACGGCCTCGGGTGACGACCCGGGTTCGGAAGCGAGGGCGGTGGCGTCGCGACGTGTGTCGGATTCGGTCGACGCGACCGCGGTGAGCGCGGCGAAGGCGCCGCTAGTGGTCAGGGCTCCGGGTCGAAGTAGCGCGCGAGCTCGACGCCGAACGTCCGGGCGAGCGCCGCACAGTCGCGTCCGACGAGCAGCTCGTGGCCCTCCCGCAGGGCGGGCTCGACATTGGTCCCGAGACCGACGTCGAACAGGGCCGATTCGAGCACCGCTCGGGGCTTACGGTACTCGCGCTCGCGCTCGACGACGTAGCGATCGCCCTCGACGAACGGGCCGTAGCAGTCGGCGTCGGCGTACTTCTCGTGGAAGCCCGCGGCGTGCTCGCGTGCGCCGAGGGGCGGCCCCTCGTGGCGCTCGATCGGGGGGCGCTCGGCGACCGCACACTCACAGAGCAGGACGGCGATCCCGCGGCCGTCGCCGTCCGCGTCGCCGCTTCTCGCCGCGTCCACTCCGGTCTCTCCGTCCGCACCGCCGGTGGTGGCTGTCACGTTCGCGCCGTCGGTGCTGGCGTCCGTACCGTCGGTCGCTCCGCTCGCGTCGGCGGCGTCGTCCGTGCCGGCGGCGAACGCGGCGGCGCGCAGGACGTCGAAGCCGGCCGCATCGAGCGCGCGCCGCACGCCCGCGAGCGACTTCTCCAGCTGGGGGTAGAGCTGGTCGTCCACCAGCTCGGGAGCCCCGAATCGGACGGCGATCGGGGTCGTCCCCCGGCGCTCGATCTCGGTCCGTACTGCTGTGGGCGAGAGCGGGCCGGGCGTGTCACGCTCGAAGAGCGCGATGCGGGGATCGGCGAGGAGCTCGCGGGCGTAGTGCTGGAAGCGCGCGAGATTGGTGGGCGAGAGGACGGCCGCGACGTTGCGCTCGGGGTCGGTCGGATCGATCACCACCAGCGGATCGTCGAACGCTCGCGTGGCGTGATCCTGGGGATCGAGGCGCACCGGGGGCGACCAGTCGGCGGCGGCTCCGACGAGCGCGCGGAAGCCGCCGTGTTCGAGGACCAGCAGCTCGGCGAGATAGCCGGAGAAGCCCCGTGTGCGGAGGTCGCTACCGTAGACGCCGATCGCGGCGAGAAATCCCTTCAGGAGGCGGACGTCGGCGGCGAGCGCGTCGTCGAGGCGAGTTTCGAGATAGCGCGTGTGAAAGGGGGTCCGGTCGACCGCCGAGCGACTCTCGGCTGCGTTCTCGACCCGGAAGCAGGGCACGCAATCGACGTCGAACCCCTCGAACGCGCCCGTAACGTAGGGGTGCTCGGCGTACTCCTCGCGGCCTCCGGGGAGCACCCGGTGTCCGACGGCGAGCCCGTGTGCTTCGAGTTCCGCTCTCCCGAGCGCCGGCGGGAAGCGCACGAACAGGTCGACGTCGCGGTCGCCGGCTATCCAGGTCCCGCGGGCCGTGGAGCCGACCAGCACGGCGTCCGCCTCGACCGGCAGGTCCGCGACGGCCGCCTCGGTCCGCGCGAGCAGCCGCTCGGTCGCGGCTTCGAGGCGGGCGCGCTCGTCGGGCGTGGGATCGACCCGCTCGCGGGCCCGCGCGAGGACCGCCGCGAGCTCGTCGTCGGTCATGAGCGGCGTTGTCCGCCGCCGGGCGAAAGCGTGTCGGTCGGATCGGCGACGAACGGCGATCGACCGGTGACGGCGATCCAGTCCGACCCCGGCCCGTCGGCGGGAAGCGAAACGGCTTTGAGGGGACTCGCGCTAATCGCTCGTGCGGGCCGCCGTAGCTCAGTTGGTAGAGCACCTGGTTGTTACCCAGGTTGTCCCAGGTTCGAGCCCTGGCGGCGGCGTGAGTAGCTTTCGTGGTTCGCCGTCTTCGGTTTCCCTCTCCTCAGCCGGGGGCAGCCCGTATCCGAGCCGCGGCCCCGATCGGGTGTGGGGAGGGGAGAAGGCGTCCAGCGGCGTTCGCGGGTGTTTCTCGGCGTCGTCGGCGGCCGGTAGGCCGTGCGTCGCCGACCGACTACTCCCCGCGGAACTCGGGCTCGCGGCCCTCGATGCGAGCGCTGAACCCCTCGGCGTAGTCGTGGGTCGAATCGAGTTCGCGGCCGAGCGCACGCTCCAGTTCGAGTCCCTTTTCCAGGGGAACGTCGAGGGCGGCGTCGAGCGCCCGCTTCGCGTTGGCCATCCCGAGTGGGGCGTTCTCGCACAGCCGGTCGGCGAACGCCCGCGTACGCTCGCCGACCGTCCCCGGCTCGCAGAGCTCGGCGACGAGCCCGCAGGCGAGCGCCTCCTCGGGGTCGAGATACTCGCCGGTGAGGACGATCTCCTTTGCCTTCGCCAGCCCGACCAGCCGGGGGAGACGCTGGGTCGCACCGCCGTGGGGGAACGTGCCGAGCTTCACCTCGACGACGCCGTAGTTCGCGTCCCGCCCGAGCAGCCGGACGTCGGCGGGGAGGGTCAGTTCGAACGCGCCCGCGATGGCCGCTCCCTCGATGCCGACGACCGTCGGCGCGTGGGTCGACTCGATCGCCTCGATGAGCTCGCCGAGCGCGTCCCCTGCCGACTGCCGGTCCGTGCCACCCTCGCTCCCATCCGCGTCGCCATCGCTCGCGCGCCCGCGCATCATCTCCAGGTCCATCCCCGCGGAGAACACCGGACCGCGTCCCAGCAGCGTGATCGCCCGGACCTCCTCCGCCGTGTCGGCCTCGCGGAACGCCCGCGCGAGGTCGGCGAGGACGTCGCGGTTCATCGCGTTGCGCTTCTGCGGGCGGTCGATGAGCACGTCCGCGCGGTGACCGTCGATAGCGAGGCGCGCGTGGCCGGTGCCGATCTCTCGCATGCGCCCGCCTCGCCGGGAACGAATAAATCACCGGCGGTGGAGAGCGAGAACGCCGGCGAGGGGGACGCTTATTAGGCGGCGTTCGCTGGATTCGGACGCGGGTGGTGCGGAGGCAGCGTCGTGGGCCCTTAGCTCAGTCCGGTTCAGAGCGCTCGGCTCATAACCGGGTGGTCGTTGGTTCGAATCCGACAGGGCCCATCCGCTCGCCGACGACACCGTGGCCGACGACGGTTCGCGTCAGTCGATCGGATCGACGTCGCTCGACGGATCGTCGGTCGGTGCGTCGTCGGCCGACGCGTCGTCGCTTCCCCCGCTCTCGTCGATGATGGCTGCGATGGCGAACGTCTCCCGGACGGTCTCGACCTCGACGGCGACCTCCTGGTCGGGTTCGGCGTCGGGGACGATCAGCACGTAGCCGCGGTCGATTCGGGCGATGCCGTCGCCCTCGTCGCCGAGCGTCTCGACGGTCACCTCGCGGACGTCGCCGGCCTCGACCGGCGGGGAGCGGGTGGGTCGGTCGTCGGCCCATTCCTGCCGACCGCCCGTGCTCGCCTCCGTTCTATCCCCGCCGGCCTCCTCCGCCGGTGTCTCGATCAGGGCGACGCGGTAGCCCTCGCCGGGGGTGACGCTCCCGCGATCGACCTCGCTCCGTGGCACTTCGAAGACGTAGGAGTCCTCGTGCCGTTCGAGCCGTGCGCTGAACAGACACCGCAGCCGGTCGGGAACGCTCATTATCGTGGCGACACCGCTCGTGGGCAGGTGACCGCTTGGCTTAACTGTAGGGGGCGTCCGAGCGGATCGGGGCCGGCAGGACCGCCACACCGAGCGCTCGACCGCACACGCCCCTCGAAACGGAACGCATAACCTCGCGCGGGCCGGAGCGTGGGACATGGCGACCGACGGGACCGAGATACCGCAGACCGACGAGGAGTGGCGCGAGGCGCTGACCGACGAGGAGTACGAGATCCTCCGCGAGCGGGGCACGGAGCCGAAGTTCAGCGGCGAGCTCCTCGACCAGAAGGCCGACGGCGCGTACGCCTGTGCCGGCTGTGGAACCGAGCTGTTCGACTCCGAGACGAAGTTCGACTCCGGGTCGGGCTGGCCGAGCTTCTACGACGCCGAGGGGGCCGTCGAGCTCCGGGCGGACGACCGTCACGGCATGACCCGGACGGAGGTGGTGTGTGCGAGCTGTGAGGGCCACCTCGGACACGTCTTCGAGGACGGACCGGAGCCGACGGGTCAGCGCTTCTGTATCAACTCGGTCGCGCTGGAGTTCGAGGAGGGCTAGCCGATCGGCGGCCGCGACCGGCGCGACGACGATCCGCGGCGCGAGCGCCGCGAACCGCAGGTCGGTCGCGGGGGCTGCCGACGGCAGCGGCCGCGCCGAGAAGGGGGAGCCGCCGACTCTCCACGCCCGAGGGAGGGCCGGGAGAGCGGGAACCTGCCGCGGGTGATGCCACGCAGCGTCGTCGGTCCCGGTCTCGCACCGCAAGCGCGGTCTCTCCGTACGCCGTATTAACTCCACGGGAGGGTACAACGACCGTTTTACCTAACGGTCGTTCATCGATTTCCGCGCGGGCAGCGCTCGTGCGACGGAGTCGGAAGCCCGACGCCGCTCACGGATGGCGACGGGTAGAACACGGGTTCGAGCGTCAAGGGGCCGACGTCGGAAACGGAGGGCGCCGACCGGGACGGGAGGGCAGTCTACGGGTGATGCCACGCGACGGACCCCGCGTCGCCGATGCCGATATCGGTGCGCGGTTCGAACGTGGCGACAGTCAGTCATAAACGTTGTGCAGGCGTATCACGGGCCACCGACACAGGGCAGTGAGGTCGGACGGGACAGGCCCGTCGGTCGGTCGCCGCCACGCTGTGGCGAGTCGGTGATCAGGGAAACGTCGGCCAGGCGCTCGCCGTCGACAGGTTGGAAGACCTCGTCGTACGTGACCGGGTTCTCGGTTTCGCCCTCGCCGTTCTCGTGGTTCGTCCCGATGAGCAGCTCCTCGAACTCCTCTCTCGTATTTCGGCTCGGTCTTCCCGTCCGTCGTCTCGTCGTCGCTCTCTGGGCCGTGGCGACGCCCGCACCGCCCGCCATGCCGCCGACGAGCGCCGTGCTGGCGAGTGCGCCGGTCCCTCGACACCGTTCGGCGGGTGGGATCGTCTCGTCGGTCGCCGGCTCGGGGGTTCGTTCGGTCCTCGGGCGGCATCGTCGGTACCGTACCGTCCCCGGGCAAACCATCGGTCCTCTGTAGGTTTTCCGAGCGCCGCTTGGCCGCCGTCCCTCTCCTCACGATACGCCGGCGAGCGGCACGTCACGGGGAGCGATGCCTCCGCCGCCGGTCGAAGGGCCCTCGTGACCCGGCGTGGCGGGTGGTCGGGTCGGTCTACGCGGCGGGCTCGGGTTCGGCGGTCTCGACTGGGTCGCCGAGGACGAACTCGATCCGGTCGACGGCAGCGCCCTTGGAGGTCCGCTCGACGATCTCGATGGGGCCGAGCTCGCCGAGGCTCCGGACGTGGGTGCCCCCACAGGGACAGACGTCGCGGTCGCCGATGAAGACCGCGCGCAGGGGATCGACGCTCGCCGGAATGAGATCGAGGTTCGTCCGGCCTTCGGGGGTGCGCGCTTCGAGCTCCTCGCGCGCGAGGAACTCCTTCTCGACCGCGAGGTCGGTTTCGAGGAGGTCGTTCGCGGCGTCCTCGATGGCCCGCAGGTCCGCGGCGTCGAAGCTCGCGGGCTCGAAGTCGATGCGGGCGCGGTCGGTGTAGAGCCGGTTGCCCGCCGTGCTCGCATCGAACGCCTCGAGGACGACCTTCGAGACGACGTGCTGGGCGGTGTGATAGCGCATGTGGGCGTACCGGCGTTCCCAGTCGATCGCGCCGCGCACGCGCTCGCCTTCGGTCGGGAGGTCGCCCCCGGTCGCGGAATCGTCGGTGTCGTCGCTCGGGGTGTCGAGGGTGTGTCTGACCTCGCCGTGATCCTGCCTGACGTCGGCGACACGCGCCCGGCCGGCGTCCCACTCGATCACGCCGTGGTCGGGGGGCTGGCCGCCGCCCGCCTTGTAGAACAGCGTCCGGTCGAGGACGACCGTTCCCTGCTGCTCGTCGACCGCCGTCACCGTCGCTTCGAACGCGCGCTCGTACTCGTTCGCCGGGAGATAGAGCAGGTCGGTCACGTCGCCGCGTCGGATCTCTCGGCGTATCTCGCTTTCGCTCGGCCGGCCGGCGGATACGACGGGCGGGCACGCGACGCCACGGTGGGCGTCGAAAGGCGTTTAGCCCCCCGCGGTCGTCGTCCGCCACGTCGTTCATGGTCGAGACGAGCCCGTCCGATCGAACCGGTCCGCCCCCCGAAACCCACGAGGCGATCATGCGAGCGACCTACCGCGCGTTCTGTGCGCACGGCTTCGCGGAGCTGACGATGCGGGACATTGCCGAGGAGTTCGAAAAGAGCCGCTCGCTGCTGCACTACCACTACGAAACCAAACAGGACCTCATCGTCGCCCTCCTCGAGTATCTCCTCGAAGAACACCCGGCGAAGGCAACGATAGCCGACATCGACGACCCGGAGACGCGCTTGGAGCGGTTCGTCGACCGCGGGCTGTTCGGCCCCGAAGACGCCGCCTTCGACCTCTGGGAGTTCCACGCGGCGCTGCTCGAACTCCGAGCGCACGGCCACCGCAACGACGCCTACCGCGAGCAGCTCGACCGGAACGTCGGGTTCATCACCGACCTCGTCGCCGAGACGATCCGCGAGGGGATCGAGGCGGGCTGCTTCCGGGACGTCGATCCCGAGGCGACGGCACTGTTCCTCCACGACGCGATCGACGCGGCCCGCATCCGGAAGATCACGCTCGGGCACGACGACGCGCCGCGGCGGACGCGGGAAGCGATCGAGACCTACGTCCTCTCGACGCTCCGGACGCCCGTCACGGAGAGCTGACACCGCCGGCCCGGCCGGTCCGTCGGTTCCGTCGGCCCCGCCGAACTCGGCCGACTCCGCCGGCCGTTCTTCGAGTCTCCATCGCACTCACGCCGACGCGTTCGATCGACGATCGAGGTCGTATGTCCGGCCGGCTGTCCAAGCGGTCAGCAGGCTTAAGCCGGCTCGGTGCGAGGGATGGGACGATGAGTGCGATCGACGCCGACGACGTCACGCTCACCTACGCGGACGGCACCGAGGCCGTCCGCGGCGTGAGCCTCGACATCCCCGAGGGGGAGTTCTTCGGCTTTCTGGGGCCGAACGGCGCGGGCAAGACGACGGCGATCAAGACGTTCACCACACTGTTGTGCCCGACGTCGGGGTCGGTCACGGTCAACGGGTTCGACGTCGTCGAGGAGTCCCGGGCCGTCCGGGAGTCGATCGGTTACATGGCCCAGGAGACGAGTATCGACCCCGAACTCACGGCGAGGGAGAACATCAGGTTCGCTTGCGAGGCCTACGGCGTCCCCCGCGGGGAGCGGGCCGAGCGAATCGACGAACTGCTCGACCTCGTCGAGCTCGCCGCGGCCGCCGACAAGGAAAGCGGGGAGTTCTCCGGCGGGATGAAAAAGCGCCTCGACGCCGCGATGGCGCTGGTCCACCGGCCCCCGCTCGTGTTCCTCGACGAGCCCACGACGGGACTGGACCCCAAGGCCCGCAATCGCCTCTGGGAGTACTTCCGGCGGATCAACGAGGCGGGCACGACGATTTTCCTGACCACTCAGTACCTGGAGGAGGCCGACCAGCTCTGTGAGCGCATCGCGGTCATCTCGGACGGCGAGATCGTCGCCACCGGCTCGCCCGGGGAGCTAAAGCGCCGGGTCGGTGGCGAGATCCTCGACATCGACCTCGACGGTGGCGCGGCGGCTCGCGAGCGCGCGGCCGAGATCGCTGCCGACTCCGATCTCTTCGGGGACGGGGCCGGCGTCGAGACCACGGCGGCGGGGATCACCGTCACCTCGCGGCGCGCCCGCGAGGCCGGGACCGACCTGCTCGTCGCGCTCCGGGACGACGGCCTCACCGTGACGGGGTTCAACATCCGCGCGCCCACCCTCGACGACGTGTTCCTCGCCATCACCGGCGACGGTGCGGACGGGGGCGCCACGGACACGGACCGGGACGCCGACGGAGCGAGCGGAGCCGACGGAGCTGGAACGGCTCCCGCGGCCGCCGACGGGGGGACCGGTCGGTGAGCCCGGCCGACGCCGACGGCGAGCCGGGCGGTGAGCAGGGCGTCGCGGACGCTGTGGCGGCCACCGACGCTGTAGCGGCCACCGGCAGCACGACGGCCGCCGACGGTGGGACCACCGGCGCGACGGCCGGAGCCGGGACCGGCCCCCGGAGGTCGGTCACCCGCCGGTCGAGCAACTCGTTTCTCGGCGATGCGTGGGTGAACGTCAAGCGCTGGAACCTCAAGGCGGTCCGGAACCCCTTCGTGCTCGTAGTCTCGCTGGTCCAGCCGATCATCTTTCTAGTGCTTTTCACGCAGGTGTTCGGTCAGGTCGCCACCGGCGCGATCAACCAGGGTGCCGGCGACATCTCCTACGAGACCTACCTCGTGCCCGCGATCGTCATCCAGGTGTCGCTGGCGGCCGCTATCACCTCGGGGATCGGGCTCGTCAACGACATCGAGGAGGGGATGTTCGAAAAGGTGCTCGTCACGCCGATGAGCCGCGCCGCGGTCTTTACGGGGAAGACCGCCGCCGAGGTGGCCCGGATCGCGGTTCAGATCGCCATCATCCTCGGGCTCGGCGTCCTGCTGGGTGCGGAGATCACCACCGGGATCGCCGGCGCGCTCGGCATCATCGCCGTCGGCGTGCTCTTCTCGCTGTGGTTCGTCTCCCTCTCGAACAGCCTCGCGGTGCTCACGAGAGATCAGGAGTCGACGATCATCGCCATGAACCTCCTCCAGTTTCCGCTGCTATTTTTATCCTCGGCGTTCCTGCCGCTCGATTCGCTCCCGGAGTGGATCCAGACGTTCGCGCGGTACAATCCCGTCACCTACGGCGTCGACGCCGCCCGCGCGCTGATGCTCGACGCCGACGTGATGACGGTGCTCGGCGTCGCAGCGTTCTCGGAGGTCTGGAACACGCTCGTGCCGGCACTCGCCGTGCTCGGCGCGCTCGATCTCGGCCTCGGGGCGATCGCGGTCTACCTGCTCGGGCGGGCGTCGAGCGCGAGCGCGCGCTGACGACCTCGCTCGGCAGCGCTTCGCGGGCGTACCGTTCGCCCGGCAGGCCCACGGGGTCGCGACGACCGCCACCAGCGTCCCCGGTCAGCGCTCGCGGCGGAGCGCGAGCAGCGCGAGCGCCGCGACGGCGGCGATGGCGGCGATGGAGCCGAACCCGGGGCCGAACACGCCCGTTTCGCCGTCGCCGCCGTCTCCCGCGTCGTCACCGTCGTCGCCCGCGTCGCCGTCGCCCTCGCCGGTGGGGCCGTCACCGCCGTCGGCGGTGGTCGGCCCGCCGGCCGTCGCCGGCACGGCCGTCGTGGTCGCCCCCTCGGTCGCCGGACTCGGTTCGGCCGTCGCTTGGCCGTCCCCCCTGACGGTAACCTCGGCGATGTCGGCCACCCGTCCGTTCCCGGTGGTGTAGGGAACGTCCTCGGTACCCCCCATATCGACGAAGTCGAACTCGTCGTTCCCGTTGCCGTCGGTGTGGACCACCGCCGTCAGCGACTTCGAGTCGTTGAGTGGTCGGTCGATCTCGATTCGGATGTTGTCCGTCGTGCCCGGGGCGAGCGGGAACGAGTGCCCGACGATCCGCTCGGTCGCGTTGCCGCCCCGGGTCGGGTCGTAGATGGCGACGAACCCGCCCGCCGGGGCTGTCACCGAGGCGACCGTAACCGACTGGCCGCTGCTGGGCTGTTCCTCGAAGTTCACGGCGGCCGTGTCGCCGCCCGGCGTCGGCGTTCCGGTGGCGTTCCCGGTCCCACCGTCCACGTCGCTCGTGGTCGGGGCGACCGTCGTAGGCGGGGCGTCCTGTGCGCCGGTCGCGTTCGCAGTGGCGTTGGGCGACTCCTGGGCTACAGCCGGCCCGGCGGCGGGCGCGAGGGCGGCCGCCGTCCCCGCCCCACACACCAACAGGATCGAGAGGAGGGTGACGCCGACCGTCGTGGTCGTGGGCATACTGAACCCCGCTACAGAGTCGTCTCACATAACATCCCCGCATCGCACTCGACTCGGCCGACCGGACGACCCGCGTCCCGCTGCCATCCTCGTCTCTCATATCCCGATCCGTCGAGCCGCGGCGATCGACTTCGCCGGCGGACTGTGGCACGCGATCGACCCGCGGGCTTATGCCCGCGCGCGGACAAGATCGGCCATGGCGTCGCCCAGTCTCGACGCGACCCAGCTCGACCGGTACTCCCGGCACGTCATCATGGAGGAGGTCGGCCCCGCGGGTCAGGCGGCTCTGCTCGATTCGCGCGTGCTCGTCGTCGGCGCGGGTGGACTCGGCTCGCCGGCCATCCAGTACCTCGCGGCCGCGGGTGTCGGCGAGCTGGGCATCGCCGACGACGATACGGTCGAGCGGTCCAATCTCCAGCGCCAGACCGTCCACCGCGACGCCGACGTCGGCCGGCCGAAAGTCGAGAGCGCCGCCGCATTCGTCGCCCGGCTCAACCCCGACGTCGAGGTGAGAAGACACGAGCTCCGGGTCGGCCCCGAGAACGTCGCGTCCCTGCTCGCCGACTACGACCTCGTCGTCGACGGCTCGGACAACTTCCGGACGAGATACCTGCTCAACGACGCCTGCACGCTCGCCGGCGTGCCCTTCTCCCACGGCGCGGTCCACCGCTTCGAGGGGCAGGTGACGACGTTCTCCGGCGGTGCCGACGGCCCGTGCTACCGGTGTCCCTTCCCCGAAGCCCCGCCGCCGGGGACGATCGAGGACTGTGCGACCGCGGGCGTGCTCGGGGTCCTTCCCGGCACCGTGGGAGCGATCCAGGCGACCGAGGCGATCAAGCACCTCGTCGGAGTCGGCGATTCGCTCGACGGGCGGCTGCTCGTCTACGACGCGCTCGGGACGCGCTTCGAGGAGGTGCCCGTCCGGCGGGATCCTGACTGCCCGGTCTGTGGGGAGGGTGGCATCGACTCGGTCGCCGAGGTCGAGTACGCCGACACCTGTGCCGTCGCTGCCCCGGCCGATGCCGCGGACTGACCGATTTCGACGGCGGACGACTGGATAGAGCGGTTCTCACTCACGCGAACGATGCTGTCACGCGGACTTGCCGACGAGGAAAGTTTCCCTGTCCGATCGGCGTCGTCCGTGCGGGAGTGACGATCACCGCGCCTTTTCGAGCGCCGCCACCCACTGGTTCGGCGCGTCCTCGGGGCCGTATCTGACGCCGGCGACCTCCCACGACGTTCCGACCGTCGCCTCTCGGAGTCGGTCCGTGCTGAACAGCCGGAACAACAGCGTTCGCCCGACGGCTCCCTCGTACTCACAGTGGAAGACGCGGTACGCGAGACCGGACGCGGGGTCGTCACGGTACGCGAACGCGTCCGTCGTCGCCTCCTTTTCGGGGGCGTAGTTGTCGAGTATCGCGGTCGCGTCGGGCGTGGTGACAAACGCAAGGTCGCCGAGGAACTGCCTGACACCCGCCATCGATCCCGCGAGTCCCATCTGCGTTCCGTTCGAGATCGCCGACCGAAACCGGTCGCGCTCGAAGTGATCGCGGAGCGAGAATATGTCAGCGAGGCGGGCGTCGTCCACCCCGCGGTCGCGCATCGTCTCGACGAGCGGTTCGCTCACCTCGATCGCGACCGTCTCGAACTGCCCTTGGAAGTGAAGTGAATCCCGACCCACGCCGGCACCCATGTCGAGGAGCGGCCCGTCCAGCCACGATTCGAACCAGTCGTCGGCCTCGTACTCGCCGAAGTACCACCTGTCGATCGCGTGTGTGCGCGTCTCCTCGCCGTCACGATCGACGAGCGATTCTTCCCGTTCGCCGAGGTAGTGGTCGCGGATCGCGCGACCGAAGGGATCGGACGCCATATCGTGCTATCACACCACAATTGTAATAAATCTGTAGTGGTACTGTTTAGCATTCGCCCCATCCCCGTTTCGCTCGTCAGTCGCCCCCGAGCCGGTCGGTGGGTGACGGTCCTCCGATACGCTCTGCCGGACACGCACGCGCTCGCCGACGGCGGCGAACCCGGCCCGGTCACGACTCGACCGACTCGGCTCGCCGTTTGGACAGCGACTGCACGACGGCCGGGGACGGTCGCTCGAAGGTGTCGGGCCGGACGAGGCCGGCGAGGTGTTCGAGCGAGTCCACCAGCCGCGGCCCGGGCCGATTCAGGTAGTCGTGGCCGTCGATCGCGTAGGCGCGGCCCGCCCGCACCGCCGTCAGGTCCGACCAACCCGGTCGGTCGGTGAGGTCCGTGAGGTTCTCGTCTACCTGTTCAAGGTCGAACCCACAGGGCGCGACGACGAACACCTCGGGATCGTACTCGCGGACGTCGGCCCACTCGATCGGGCGCGAGGGTTCGTCGGGCCCGTTCAGCCCGTGGGAGCCGCCGACGCGCTCGACCATCCCCGGCACCCAGTGACCGGCGACCATCACGGGATCTATCCAATCGAGGACCGCCACCCGTGGTCGACCCTCGGCCGTCGCTGTGGTCTCGGGGGTCGTCGCTGGGGATCCGGCGGCCTCCGTCGTCGCGGCTGCGCCGGCGGTTTCACCGCCCGGCGTCCCGTCCTCCGCGGCGGCCGCGGCCCGCTCCTCGACCCGCTCGACGCGCCCGCGCAGGTCGGCGACGAGCCCGGCGGCGCGCTCGGCTCGACCGGTGGCCTCGCCGATCCGGCGTACGTCCTCGAAGACGTCTTCTACACTGTGGGGATCGGTCGTGAGCACCGCGCAGTCGAGGCCGAGACGGTCGATCGCCTCCCGGACGAGCACCGAGTCGACCGCACAGACTTCACAGACGCCCTGGGTTATCACGAGGTCAGGGTCCAGCGCCTTGAGGGTCGCGAGGTCGATCTCGTAGACGCCGTCTGCGCGCTCGGCCTCTAGGACCTGACGATCGATCTCGGCGCTCGACGCCGACGCGTCGACGTGCGAGCGGTTCATCGCGGGCACGTCCGCCGCGGCGGACGGGTGGTCGCACTCGTGGGAGACGCCGACGGGCTCGATCCCGAGCGCGTAAACGATCTCCGTCGCCGAGGGCAGAAGCGAGACGACACGCATACCTCCGCTACGCGTCGCGGCGCTAAACGCTTGGGGCGGCGTCCCCGGACGAGGCGTGATCCAGTCGCACGTCTCGTCTCCCCGGTCAGCCCGTTCGTTTCGTGGTCGGCCGATCGACCGGAGCGACGCCGACGGCAACTGCCGATGCACACGAGAGACCGCACCGCGACCGCCGCTGCACCGACCGCGGCCACACCGCAGCCACGACCCTCCCCAGCCGATTCCCGCGCTCGGGCCACCGCACAGCGATCGCACCGCCGGCTCTCGCGCGCCCATCGCTCGCGCGAGGCAAGTCGCCTACCCGTGCCGGGCGCGAGCACGCGACTCGCGAGCGCGCCGACCGCCCCGGGAGCCGGCCCACGTCCCCTCTCTCTGCTGTCGCCCCATCCTCCGTCGCCGGACGGCACGCGACGGGCCCTTGGTGCTTGCGCACCGAGCGTGGGCATGGGCCAGACGACCGAGAGGACCTATCGCGTCCTCGCCAGTACGCGCGGCCGAGGAGTGGCTCCTGCTCGACGTCGGGACGGCCGACCCGACCTACGTCCCGGCGACGGGCTACGCGGGCGACCTCGCCGAGACGGTCGCCGAACTCCGGCCCGGCAACCGGATCACGGCGACGCTGTCGTGGGAGGCCGGGACGCCGCGCTTCGCGGCCCTCGCTATCGAGACGCGCACGGAGATCGACTTCTTCGACGGCGCGACGGGGATCTTCGAGGCCGGGCGCGAGACGGCGGCGGCCCGCCGGAGCGGCGAGGGGATGAACTCGCGGGTGCTGCGTGGCACCGACGGCGGGGAGATCGGCGTCGTCTACACGTTCGCCACACAGCCCGGCGCGCGCGACCTCTTCGCGGAGTTCCGGGACGGCGTCCGACCGCTGGAGCCGCTGATCGAGCGTCTCGGACGGGACGCGGAGCCACCCTACGGCATCTCCGTGATCCGGCCCGCCGACGAGCCGTTCGTGCTCGTCTGCCTGGCGCTCGATCCGGACGGGCTACTCGCCGAGACGATCCGGGACACCTACGAGCGATCGCATGTCGTCGCGGGATCATAGGTCGACGCCTGGCGGGCAGTGGTGACGGTACACGACAGCGAACACCGTGGAACAGCAGCGACGTCGTGAACGACGGTACGTCGGCGACACCGACCCGGCCACGCCGACGGGTGGTTTATACGACGGGACGACCAATCGAGGGGCGATGCTCGACGAGGCAGACCGGCGCGACCTCGAAAATCTCCGGCTCCGGCTCCGGGTGCTGAGCGGACGGCACAAGCTCGCCGCCATCGAGAACGCCGAGGCGTGGGAGGACGCCCGTGTGACCGAGGCCGAGGGGAAGTCGGTTGCCTACGGCACCGCAGCCGACCACGTGGCCGCCCTGCTCGACGGCGAGTACGAGCGCCGCGGCGTCGACGAACTGATCGCCGAGCTCCCCGAGCAGTGGAACCTCAACCTGCTGCGCTACGCCGCCCACACCGAGCGCGAGGAGTGAGCACGGGGTGGTCCACGGTGAGAGGGAAAGAAGGGACGACGGACACGACCGTGAAAACCGATGGCACGCGGCGTCGCCCGTCCGAGTGCCTTATAGATCTTCGCGGCCTCGACGCGACGAGCCGCGAGCCTAGCATGAACAGCAGGAGACGGTTCCTTCGGGCGGCGATCGCCGGCGCGGCGACCGGTCTCGCGGGCTGTAGCGGCCTCGGATCCCGCCCCCGTTCGGCGGACGGAACCGCGACTGACGCCCGCACGCAGCCGGAGACCGATCCCGAGACCGACGCGCCGGATCCGACGACCGATGCCGACCGGACGGCGACCGAGCGGGCCCCGGCCGACGGGCTCGCGTACTACTCGCCGGCCGCGGACCTTCGAAACTACGGGAAGCTGGTCAGGACGAGAAAACGTGCGGCGCTTCGGAGTGTCCTCTCGGTTCCCGCGGCCGCACAGTCGGTGCTCGGGGCGGTTTCGTCGACGGCCTACCACCGCATCTTCGAGGGTATCGACTTCGTCGAGATCCTCGCGCCCCACGAGATGGAGGTCGTCGCCTCCGGGACCGGGGACGAACCCGGACTCGACGATCCCACCGCGATCGCCGAGGAGTACGTGATCCGCTACCGGGACATCGCGCGGATCCGGGGGCTGGTCGACCGGGAGACCGACAAGCTGCTGCGAGTCGAGTTCGGCGAGCACGAGCCCCACACCATCACGTGGAACTACGACGAGCTGGGCATCGACCTCACGCCGGCGCGGATCTCGCTCGAAGACCCCCGCGTCCGGGACGTGCTCGCGGACGTCGACTGGTACGTAGCGGCCTCGGGCCAGTCGGTCTATGCGGGCTACTCTGAGGAGTACCCGATCGACTCGCTCTCGCTGGCGTGGTTCAACTGGAACGACCGGCAGGGGGAGTTCGTCTCGCTGCACACCGTCCTCGACGCCGACCGGCGGGAGGTCCTCGGGGCGTACACGCCGCGGCGATCGACGCCACAGCCGCTCACGGCGGTCGTCGCCGACGTGCGGGGAGAGCCCGAACCGGCGGGGTACACGCGTGGCCCCATCGAACCGCCGGGCGAGTTCGGGCTCGTCGACCGCGAGGAGGGCGTCGTCGAGGCCCACGGCTGGCGGGTCGCGTGGCGCGACACCCTCCACGACGCCTACGCCGTCGAGGCCACCTACAAGAGCAAGCCGGTGTTCGGCCCCCAGACCCAGATTCCCTACATGTTCTCGGATTACGAGCCGTTCGGCACCGTCGACCCCGGCGTGCCCCTCGGCGAGGACGTCAACCACCATTTCTGGGACCCGCTCGGCGTCACCGGCCCGGGCGTCGTCGAGCGTCACGACTTCGAGGACGGCTTCCGGATCCGGGGGACGTTCCACAGCGGTTCCTCGACGCGCTGGGAGTGGCGCTTCGGGCAGAACTACGGGCCCTACCGCTACGTCATCGACTGGTCGTTTTTCGCGGATGGCACCGCCATCCTGACCTCCAGGCACCCGACGACGGGCTATCGCACCACGAACGGCTACCCGGAGTACACCTACCACGTCTCGGTCCAGCCGGGCTTCGAGCGCGCCAGCGCCAGCGCCTACAACGGAGAAGAGTGGACGTCGGTCGAAGAGGAGGCGGCCTTCGAGCGGGCGGCGATGCCCAGGCTGCGTATCGAGAACGCCGACGGACCCGAGCGGCTCGTGTTCGAGCGGCCGGGCGAGACGAGCTACCTCCTCCAGTACGACCCCGAACTCTCGAACTTCGAACAGACCGCTGCGGGCCTGCGGAACAAACTGCTCGACCACCAGGAGTACCTCGAACCCGAGAACTACCTCCGGGGACGCTCGCTCGACGGCGAGCCACTCCAAGCACGGCTGTTCTCCCAGCAGGACACGGGCGCCGGCCCCTATGCGACGGTCGATCCGTTCGTGTTCAGCTTCGTCATGCGCGCGGAGAACTACTAGCGATCGAGAAGCAAAAGGGGGACGAGCCGGCGATCGACACCCCCTCCCGGCAGCGCGGCGCGACCGTGGTCGGCGACCACACGGGTCATTAGCGCTCGGGCCGCCGTGTACACATGGAGAAGGTCGCCCTCGACGAGGCGTTCGCGTCGTTCGACGAGCCGTGGTCGCCACGGATCGCCGCCGAACTGAACGACCAGGCCGTAAAGCTCGCCAAATTTGAAGGAGGGTTCGTACGACACAGTCACGACGACGCCGACGAGCTGTTTCTGGTTACGTCGGGTGCGCTCCGGATCGAACTCGACGACGAGCCCGACGTCGAACTGGAGGCGGGGGAGTTCGTCGTCGTGCCTGCCGGGGTCGAACACCGTCCCGTCGCCGAGCCCGACGCCGAGGTGCTGCTGTTCGAGCCACGCGGAACCCGGAACACCGGCGACGTCAGGAACGAGCGGACCCGGACTGACCTCGAGCGGCTCGACTGAGCGGCCGATGCGGCCCCGGTCCGCGGTCGCAGCGTGGCTGTGGAGGCGGCGCGGCCACGGGGGATGCCCGCGGTTGCGGGGCGGCCGCGGTCGGTCGCGGTTGCGGTAGCGGAGACGGGCACGCGGCTCTACCGCGGGCGGACGACCGAGCGGAGCGGGGGGAGCTCGCGGCCTTTTTTGTTTTTGCGCGGGGTCGTCGGGACCACGCTGCGGTCCCGACTGCTCGTGGGACGTTCGGTCCCATGCTGTTCGGCGGAGCGAGTGCCGCAGGCACGAGCGACGGAGGACCCGCACAGAAACGTGGGCGTGAAAAGTGGGTTAGAGCCGATCGAGCACCGCGTCGGCGTCGTAGGCGAGCGCGAGCTCGCGCGAGCGACCGCGGCCCTCGACTGCGGTGTAGGCGGTCTCGATTAGCCCCACGCGTTCGAGCTTGTTGACGAGCTCGGAGTAGCGCGTGTACCCGAGGTCCGTGTCCTCGTGGAACGCCTCGTAGACCGCGCCCGCGCGCTCGCCGTCGTGGGCGGCGATCGTCCGGACGAGCGCGCGCTCGGACGCCGAGAGCTCGCCAAGCCGGCGCGAGAGATGGACGTGCTTCGATTTCTCGTAGGCGTCCTCGACGTCCTCGGTCTCGACGGTGGTGCTGCCCCGGAGCTCGGCGTTCAGCCCGGCGCGACGGAGGAGGTCGATGCCGACGCGCAGGTCGCCGGTCTCGGCGGCGAGCTCGGCGACGCGGTCGAGTGCCGTGGGGCCGAGCACGTCCCGGCGGAACCCCCGCTCGACGCGTTCTTCCAGGATGTCGACGATCTCGGGGGCGTCGTAGGCGGGGAAGTAGACCTCCTCGGGGCGGAAGACGCTCTGGACGCGGCCGTCGAGCGCCTCGACGGCGTCGAGGTCGAGATCGGAGGAAACCAGGACGACGCCCACCTTCGCGCCGCTGTGGGTCTCGTGGGCACGCAGCAGCGAGTAGAGGGCGTCGGAGGCCTCGTCCTCGTAGAACAGGTAGTTCACGTCGTCGAGACACACCACCAGGACCTCCTCCTCGGCGACGAGGTGGTCGGCCACCTGCTCGAAGAGGCTCTTGAAGGAGATGCCGCTGGCGGGTGGTTCGTACTCGAAGATTCCCTCGAAGATCCGCGAGAACACCGCGTATCGGGTCGAGTCCACCTGACAGTTCACTCGGACCGCACGGACGTCACTGTGTCCGTCGAGCTCCGAGAAGAGCTTCTGGACGGCGGTGGTCTTGCCGGTTCCGGGCGGACCGCGCACCATTGCGTTCAGCGGCCGCGAGCCGCGGACGGCCGGCCGGAGCGCGTACTGGAGGCCCCGGAGCTGCTCGTCGCGGTGGCGGAACGTCTCGGGGACGTAGTCGGCCTCGAAGACGCTCTCGTCGCGGAACACCGACTCGTCCCACGAGAGCGGCTCGCCTCCATCCATCACTTTCACCACGCTCCCCACGCCACTTAGTCTTTCGGTAGCGGGCCGTCCGCCCCCGAAAACAGCCGGTACGGGCCGTCTCTTCCCGACCCGTCGACACCCCCGTTTCCGGTCGACCGCTCGGTACTCGGTCGGTTCGAGGAGGGACGCTTGTTCCCCTGTGCGATCTCCGCCCGGGCGACCGGGCCCCGTTCGACGGCGTTCTCGGGGGCTATCGTCTCGTCCGCGAGGACGAGCAGTACCTCCGAATTGGACGTATAATTGTACGAGGTGAAGTCATTACTCCTGATTCTTTTCGGTTGTTCGCATAACAAATCGCGGTCACTCCAGTTCAATAATATATCGGAACCCCGACTTAGTTCATCGGGCAGTTCTTCGAGTTCGTAGAGGCCACGACCGAGGTTGTTCACATACTCCGCAGCGACCGGAAGCTGGAGTCGCCGGTGGACGTACTGCCGCGAGCAATCGAGTTCCTCGGCCAGCCGACTCGGGTTGCGGACGCCCGCCTCTAACGCTCGGAGGTTCCTGCCTTTGAGCTGGCTACTGACCACGCCCATTCGGAGGAGCTCCTGAAGACTATTCTGGGGCTTCTAAATCGTCCACGGCCTGGGGTTCAAACGACAACCGTTACGCAGAAGATAGTGACAAACTGCGGGAAACCATCGTTCGATATTACCCCGAGAACGTAACAGGAGGAGAATTCCGTGAGCGTCTTCGACAGATCGATGAGGAGAAAACAAA
>PXRN01000035.1 GCA_003021045.1 Halobacteriales archaeon QS_4_69_34
AGCACCGCGAGCAGCTGCTCGATCGCCTCCACCGTCGGATCGACGACCAGCACGCCGTCGGCGGCTTCGTCGATGTGGCTCTCGTGTATCTCCGCGACGGTTCCCTTGATCGCTCCGGACGTCGTCGCGCTCATTGCATTAGTACCGTGTAGCTATAGGCATATAAAAAATGGAGCTAAACAGTTAAATTTCGCTCGGCGATCGAGCATCGTCTGTAACACCGAGCGGAGCTCCCACCGGTGTCGCCGGCGGTTCACGGACCGTTCGTCGATCCACCAAGTGTACGGTCTTCACCGAGAGACCGCCGGCGAAACCGTTCCGGGCAGAGGAGCGGGGTGACCTGTGCGAGCTTACTCCTCGGGCTCGGCGTCGAGCTCCTCGGCGAGTTCGTCGGCGTCGACCTCGGCGTCTTCGAGCTCCTCCTCGATGGCTTCGAGGTCGGCCTCGCCGCCACCACCCATACCACCCATCATCCCGCCCATGCCACCCATCATCCCGCCGGTGCCGTCGATGACCTCCTGGACGATCACGCGGTCGATGTCGAGGCGGTCGATGAGGTCCCCCAAGATCTGCTGTTTGCCCATCATCCACTGCTGGTCGAACTGGAGCTGGGGGGGCTGTTCGATGTAGAGGGTTTCCTTTTCGACCGTGACGGTCTCGAACTCGGGCTCAGGGGCCCCTTCCTCGCCGCCTTCGTCCGCGTTACCCTCGCTTTCCCCGGGCCCGTCGGGCTCGACCAGCTGTTCCTCTTCGACCTCGTCGGTCGCGATGTGCATGTCGAGGTCGACATCGAAGTACATCCCGAGCAGCCCCTCGGCGCGTTCGAGGGAGTCTTCGACGGTGTCGAGGAGCTCGTAGTCGTACTCGATGTCCTCGCCGGCCAGCGGGTGGTTGAAGTCGACGCGCCCGCGCCCGCCGACGATGGTCTCGACGTAGCCCTGCTGGCCGTCGACCTGTACCGACGCGCCGGGATAGCGGTCGTCTTCGTCGATCTTCTCGGCGCTCACGGTCCTGACTTCGCTCTCGTCGTACTCGCCGAATGCCTCGCTCGCGGGCACGACGACACTGCCCGAGTCGCCGGGCTCGCCCCCCGCGAAGTCGTCCTCGACGGCCTCGAAGAGGTGGCCCGCGCCGACCGCGATGGTCCGGGGCTCGAAGCGTTCCTGTTGGTCGGCGACGCCTTCCTCCTCGGCGACCTCCTGACTGGTGGTGTCGACGAGCTGGCCGCCCTCGACCGTCCGGGCGGTGTAGTCGAGGCGAACGAAATCGCCCTCGCCCACTCCCGTCCCGTTCGACGCGTCGCCCTCCCCCGCGGCCTCGGCGTCCCCGGCGCCGGTCTCGGCCGTCTCTTCGACGTCGGCGTTCGCGTCGGTGGCTGGGGTCTCCTCGTCGGCCGCCGAACCGGTCTCCTCGGTGGCTTCAGGTCCCGTCGGCTCGCTCTCCTCGTGGCTCATGCCCATATGGACTTTCGTTCGACCCTTAAGAACAGCGTTTCATCCCCGCTTTACGCGCCGAGTCCGTCGGCCGACACCCGGGCTCTCCGCGATAGATCGACGGGACTGGATCGAGCGCGGCGGCCGTCCAACGCCAGCGTTCGATCGCTGGATGCCGTCTGGCGTCCGTCCCTCCCGGAGTGCCGGAAGGGCGGCGCTTTTGATCCGGGCCCGCGTCCTCGCGGTCGTGTACGAAGTCGAGCTGAAGGTCCGCGCCGCCCACGGGCCGGTCCGCGAGGCGCTCGAATCGCGCGGGGCCACGCCGGTCGGTCGGGTCCACCAGCACGACACGTACTACGACGCCCCCCATCGTGACTTCGCCGAAACCGACGAGGCGCTCCGGCTGCGCCGGGAGACCCGCGAGGAGGGCAGCGACGGGTCGGCCGGGGGGCACGGGACGGCCGATCCCACCGTACGGCTCACCTACAAGGGGCCGCTCGTCGAGTCGGCTTCGAAGACCCGCGAGGAGCACGAGACCGACGTCGGCGACCCCGGCGCCGCCGACGCGCTCCTCGGCGCGCTGGGGTTCTCGCCGGCGGCCGTCGTCGAGAAGTCCCGCGAGCGCTTCGCGTGCGGCGAGTACGCCGTCGTGCTCGATACCCTCCCGGAGCTCGGCGAGTTCGTCGAGGTCGAGCGCGAAGCCCCCGAGAGTGAAGTCGCCGCGGCCCGCGAGGGGGCGGCGGAGCTGCTCGGGGAGCTCGGCTGTGACCCTGCCGAACAGATCCGGACCTCCTACCTCGAACTCGCCCTCGACCGGAGGGGCGTCGGAGCGGCCCAGGATGGATAACCAAGAGTAATCATATTGGTGAGAAAAGTTTCCGTAAGTTATAGGCCCCGGTGTGCCGACGGGAGGCCATGGACCGTAACATCCGCATCGAGGAGCTCGACCGGCAGGCGATCGAGGACCAGACCGTAGAGATCGTCGAGCGAAAGGGGATCGGCCACCCGGACTCGATCTGTGACGGGGTCGCCGAGAGCGTCTCGCGCGCGCTCGCGTCGGCCTACCTCGACCGCGTCGGGAAGGTACTGCACTACAACACTGATGAAACCCAGCTGATAGCGGGCAGCGCCGCGCCCGCGTTCGGCGGCGGCGAGCTGCTCGAACCGATCCACCTGCTCGTCGTGGGACGGGCGACCGCGGAGTACGAGGGGACGACGATCCCGGTCGAGCCGATCGCGCTCGACGCCGCCCGCTCGTACCTGAACGCACACGTCCCCGGGCTCGACGTCGGAACCGACATCGTCGTCGACACGGAGCTCGGCGCGGGCTCGGGCGACCTCCAGGAGGTCTTCGGGAGCGGGGAGGTGCCGATGGCCAACGACACCAGCTTCGGGGTGGGCCACGCGCCGCTATCCGAAACCGAGCGGATCGTCCTCGACGCCGAGCGCCGGCTCACGGGCGAGTACGCCGCCGAACACCCGGCCGTCGGGCCGGACGTGAAGGTGATGGGCAAACGGGAGGGCGACCGGATCGACGTCACCGTCGCGGCCGCGATGGTCGACGCCCACGTCGCCGATATCGAGGCCTACAACGACGCCGTCGAGGGCGTGCGCGCCTTCGTCGCCGACCTCGCGGACGACCACACCGACCGCGAGGTCGCCGTCGACGTGAACACCGCCGACGACTACGGGGCGGGCGCGATCTACCTCACCACGACCGGGACGAGCGCCGAGCAGGGCGACGACGGCTCCGTGGGGCGGGGCAACCGCGCGAACGGACTCATCACGCCCAACCGCTCGATGAGCATGGAGGCCACCTCGGGCAAGAACCCCGTCAACCACGTCGGGAAGATGTACAATCTCCTCTCGCCGGAGATCGCCGCGGCGGTCGTCGCGGAGGTCGACGGGATCCGCGACCTCCGTATCCGGCTGCTGAGCCAGATCGGCCGCCCGATCGATCGGCCCCACGTCGCCGACGCCCACGTCGTCCCCGAGGCGGGCGTCACCCTCTCGGACGTCGAAAGCGACGTCGAGGCGATCATCGACCGCGAGCTCGCCGACGTGGGATCGATCACCCAGCGTGTCATCGACGGGGAGCTCACGACGTTCTGAGAGCGGGCCATCGTCGACAGCGCTTTTGTCTACCCCGGCCCGAGCGCGGACGTGACGCGGGTCTGTATCGTCGGCGAGGCCGGCGCCGAACTCCGGTACGAGCTGCTCTCGCGCGAGACTGCTCGGGAGGCGCTCGCGGCGTACGACCTCGCCGAGCCGTTCGCCAACACGGTCGCCGTCGACACCATTAGCCTCGGGGCGGCGATCGCGCTGCTGAACGACCTCGACTGGTATCTCGCGCGCTTTGCCCGGGACGCCCTCGTGCTGGAGCCGAGCATCAGCGAGACGGAGTGGCTCTCCCGGGCGCTGGCGAGCGCCGTCCGCGACGGGGCAGTCGATCCCGCCGAGACCGGCACGGCGCTCAAGGTGTACGGGCTCGTCGATGGGGAGCTCGTCGATCCGATGTACGCCCGCCGGCGGGACGGATCGCTCCCGGAATACGACCTGCGCGCGGTCGAGGACACGGTCGTGATCCGGATCGCCGGGACGGAGTTCGGCGAGTAGCCTGCATCGATCTTCGAGCGGCGATTCCGTAACCGCTCTATCGGTTCCGTGGACTCGGCATGTCATCGCCCCTCGCCGCGAACGAACACCCCGGGTTCGTCTCTGCGGAGCGGGTGACGGCCACTCAGTCGAACAGCCCCGTCGAGAGGTAGCGTTCGCCGCTGTCCCAGAGGACGGTGACGACCAGTGGATCGTCCCCGCCGCCGTCGGTTGTCGGATCGGTTCCACTGCCACGCGACCCTGCCGCTCCGGACTGATCGTCCGGGCCCACCTCGCTGCCGGCGTCGGCGAGCCGCGCGGCGGTCCGCCGGGCGACGAGGGTCGACGCGCCGCTGGACTGGCCGACCAGCAGACCCTCCTCGCGGGCCAGCCGCCGGCACTCGGCCTCCGCGGCCGCCAGATCGACTGTCTCGATCGCGTCGATCAGGTCGACGTCGGTGATCTCGCTGACGAAGCCCGGCCCCATCCCCTGGAAGTCGTCGACGCCCGCCTCGCCGGTCGAGAGCACGGCGTTGGTCTCGGGCTCGACCGCGATCACACGCATCCCGGGAAACGCCTCGCGGAGCCGCCGTCCCGTGCCCATGATCGTCCCGCCCGTGCCGACGGCGGCGACGAAGGCGTCGACCGTCCGGCCCTCAGTCTGCTCGACGATCTCCGAGCCGGTGGTCCGGTAGTGTGACTCGGGGTTCGCGGGGTTCTCGAACTGGCGCAGCTGAACCAGTCCCTGGCGTTCGAGCTCGTCGGCGCGCTCGCGCGCATCGGTCATCTCTCCCTCGATCAGCTCGAGGTCCGCACCGTAGGCACGCATGAGCCGGCGGCGCTCCTCGGATTTGGATTCGGGCATCACCACCGTGAGATCGTAGCCCTTCGCCGCCGCCACCAGCGCGAGTCCGATGCCGGTGTTGCCGCTGGTGGGCTCGACGAAGCGGTCGCCCGGTTCCAGTCGTCCCTCGCGCTCCGCGGCCTCGACCATCGCCCGCGCGGGGCGGTCCTTCGCCGACCCGCCGGGATTGAACGACTCGACCTTCGTGGCAACCGTCGCGCCCGCCGGCGAGGCGACCCGCACCAGCGGCGAGCCGATAGCGTCGAGGATGCTGTCGTCCATACCCCGACGAGGGCATCCACGAGTAAATCGGTGGTGGACCCGCGCTCGGCGATCCGGGAGAGTGGGGTGAGTCGTTCGCTTGCGACACGTCGCGCACCGCCCCTCCTCGGACCAGGGGCGACGGGTCTGTAGACCACACACGGCGCAGGTCTGAATCTCTGCGTGGACCACGTGTGCGGGTAGGACCGGCCCCTCGGTCGGGATCGATCGAACGCGGCTGTTTAAGCCATCCGGCGGCGAAGCACCGGTATGAGCCTCGCGACGATGGAGCCCAACCCCGCCTGGGACGCCACGAGCCACGAGGACGCCGTCGAGACGCTCGCCGCGCTCGGCGACGATACGACGATCCACGTCTGGGGCGCGGACTGGTGTGGGGACTGTCGCGCCGTCCTGCCCGACGTCGCGGCGGCGCTCGACGCCGCGGGACTCCGGGAGCGCGTCTCCCATCACGCGGTCGATCGGGAGAAAAAAGGCGAGTTGGTGGACGAGTACGGCGTCGAGTACATCCCGACGATCGTGGTCGAGGTCGGCGGCGAGGAGCGCGCTCGGTTCGTCGAGAGCGAGCCCGTCCCGGCGGCCGTCTTCCTCGCCGAGCAGCTCGACGATCGGTAGTCCTGCCCGACCCGAGCACGTTCCGTGGCCGAGTCCTCACTCCGATCGCGGACCGTCCGGCGCGAGCCGCTCGGCCCACGACAGCGCCTCGTCGACGTCGGTCTGTGGCGGCGAGCAGGTGAACGACCGACAGACGTAGGCGGTCGGCGCTCCCTCGCGTTGTCCCCGATCGGCCCAGATCGGCGGGGCCTCGTCGAGGCCGAGCGCGTCGCACCACTCGTCGAGGGCCTCCTCCGACGGCGGTCGGCGCGCGAGCAGCCGTCCGGGGAGGGAGGTCGACCCGATCCGCTCGCGCCAGCGTTCGGGCAGCGCGTCGGCGACCACGGTGAGTTCGAGCGAGCCGGTCGCCCGGCGGTCGGCCGCGAGGGTCAGCGACGCCCGCTGGAGCGGGCTCGCCTCGATCGTGCTCGCGTGGGTGTCGAGGACGACCCCGGCGATCTCCCCGAACCCCTCTTCGGGGGCGAACGCCGAGAGCGCGAGGAGGGTCTCGACCGCGACGCCCATGCTGGAGGGCGTCGACCGGTCGTCGAGCTCCTGTGGGCGCACCACGAGCCCCGCGCCGCTCGCGGGCGTGAAGTACAGCGTTCTTTCCTCGGGGTCCCAGAACTCCGACGCCATCGCGCGCGCGAGGTCGAGCGCGAACGCGAGGCACTCGACCTCGCCGGTGGCCTCGTAGCACCGCAGCGCGCCGCGCGCGAGGAAGGCGTAGTCCTCGAGGTAGCCCTCGATCTCCACGTCGCCGTCCTTGTACCGGCGGCGGAGCCGTCTTTCCTCCGCGTCCCAGCACTGCTCGCGGACGAACTCGAGGGCCGCGACCGCCGGCTCCGCGAGGCGTGTATCGAGGACCAGCGCGCCCTCGGCGAACGCCGCGATCATCAGCCCGTTCCACCCCGCCAGCACCTTCTCGTCGCGGAGCGGGCGCTCTCGCGCCGCGCGCGCCGCGAAGACCGCCTCGCGGGCGCGTTCGAGCTTCGCCTCGACCTCCTCGGCCGTGAGGCCGTGCTCGTCGGCGAGCTCCTCGACGCCCGCGCTCACGGTCAACACCGTGCTCCCCTCGAAGTTGCCCGTCTCGGTGATCCCGAAGCGCGCACGGAACAGCTCGGCGGCCGTCTCGTCGTCGACCGCCGTCCGGATCTCGGCGGGCGTCCAGACGTAGAACGCCCCCTCTTCGCGCTCGCCGGACTCGGTCTCGCTCTGGGCGTCGAGCGTGCTGAAAAAGCCTCCCTCGGGATGGGTCAGCTCGCGCTCGACGAACGCGAACGTCTCGCGGGCGAGCGCTGCATACCGCTGCTCGCCGGTGACCTGATAGCCCGCGAGGTACGCTCGGGCGAGTTCGGCGTTGTCGTAGAGCATCTTCTCGAAATGAGGTACCGTCCACTCGCGGTCGGTGCAGTACCGATGGAAGCCGCCGCCGACGTGATCGTACAGCCCGCCCCGACCCATCGCGTCGAGCGCCTCGGTCGCGACCGTGCGGTAGGTATCGCGGTCGGTGCGCTCGTACGCCCGCAAGAGAACGTCGATCCGCGCCGGATGGGGGAACTTCTGGCCGCGCCCGAAGCCCCCGTACTCGCGGTCCGCGCTCCGCACCGCTGCCTCCGCGGTGGTGTCGAGCAGGTCGCTCGCCGGCCCCTCGGGACCTCCCGCCACCCCGTCCGGCGTTTCGGGCGTCTCGCTCGGCGTCTCGGGCGCTTCGGGGGTTTCCTCCAGCTCGCCGCGCATCGCCTCGGTCCACTGCCCGGCCCGTTCCTCGATGTCCCCGCGATCGGTCTCCCACGCGTCCGCGATCCGTTCGAGGAGGTCGGGAAAGCCCGGCCGGCCGTGCTTGGGTTCCTTGGGGAAGTACGTTCCCACGTAGAACGGCTCGCCCTCGGGGGTGAGCCACGCGGAGAGCGGCCAACCGCCCTGGCCCGTAACCATCCCCGCGACGGTCTGGTAGAGCCGGTCGACGTCCGGGCGCTCCTCGCGGTCGACCTTGATCGGGACGAAGCTATCGTTCAGCACCGCGGCCACGCCCTCGTCCGCGAAGCTCTCGTCGGCCATGACGTGACACCAGTGACACGCCGAGTAGCCCACCGAGAGGAAGATCGGGACGTCGCGCTCGCGGGCCTCCCGGAGGGCCTGCTCGTCCCACGGCTGCCAATGGACCGGGTTGTCGGCGTGCTGGCGCAGATAGGGCGACTGCTCCTCGTCGAGTCGGTTGTGGCCCGTGGCGTCACTCATACCCGCCGTTCGGCCCGCGACCCCTAAACACGCTCGCCGCGGTCCCGGCCGGATCAACGCCCGAGTCGATCGGCGGCGCGGCGGACCCGGGCGAGGTAGTACTGTCGGTCGGAAGTCCGTGGACCACGACGGAGCACACCGGCAGCCAACACGAGGACCACGGCTCGCTTTGCAGTCCCTTCTGACCGACAGTATAGGACTGCAGGGCGAAGCCCGAGGACACAGCGAGTCCCGGGCAGCGCGGCTCCTCCGGTTTCCACGGGCGTGGGGGCGGCTCGCGAGTGGAAGCCGAGACGCCGGGCTTTCGAGCCGTCGTCGAAAACCTTCCCTTTCTCCTTTCGAGCGATCGAACAGCACTCGGCCGCGAGACGCCACCATTTACGCCCGTGCCGGCCCGAGGAAGGGACGATGACCACGCGAGAGGTCTCCCGGACGCGGGCGTGGATACTGGCGGCCCGCCCGCAGACGCTTCCAGCGGCGGTCGCGCCCGTGGCCGTCGGGACCGGACTCGCCCTCTCGGAGGGCGTCTTCGCCCCGCTGCCCGCGCTCGCGGCGCTCATCGGCGCGCTCCTCATCCAAGTGGGCACGAACTTCGCCAACGACTACTACGACGCCGAATCGGGCGTCGACACCGACGATCGCGAGGGCTTCACGCGGGTTACGCAGTCGGGCCTCATCGCACCCGTCGCCGTCAGGAGAGCGATGCTCGCCACCTTCGCGCTCGCCATCGTCCTCGGAACCTCTCTCGTCTACGTCGGCGGTCTGCCGATCCTGGTCGTCGGGCTCGCAAGCGTCCTCAGTGGAATCGCCTACGCCGGTGGGCCCTACCCGCTCGGCTCCTACGGGCTGGGCGACCTGTTCGTGTTCGTGTTCTTCGGGCTCGTCGCCGTCACCGGCACCTACTACGTCCAAGCCGCAGCGGTGCTCGCCAGCGGGCCGTTCCCGCTCGGTATCCCGCCGGGAACCGTGCCGCTCGCCGCCCTGATCGCGAGCCTCCCGGTCGCCGCGCTCTCGACGAACATCCTCGTCGTCAACAACGTCCGCGACCTCGAAACCGACCGCGAAGCGGGAAAACGCACGCTCGCCGTGCTCGTGGGCTACCGGTGGAGTCGCGTCGAGTTCGTCGCCCTGCTCGGGGTGGCGTATACCGTCCCGATCGCCCTCTCGACGACCGGCTTCGGCCTCGCGGCGCTCGCGCCGCTGCTCACGCTTCACTACGCGGTCCGGGTCGCACGCACGGTGCTGACGCGGACCGACGGCGCGGCACTCAACCCCGCGCTGGAACGGGCTGGGAAGCTGCTCGCCGCCCACTCGCTGCTGTTCGCGGCCGGACTCGCGCTCCCGGGGGTGCTCGCGTGACCGGCACGCTCGAACCGTTCTCGCTGTCGCTTTCCCGTCCGCTCGAAACGGCCTGCGGGACCATCGACGCCCGCGAGGGCGTTCTCGTCCGCG
This sequence comes from Halobacteriales archaeon QS_4_69_34, assembly GCA_003021045.1. Taxonomy (GTDB): domain Archaea; phylum Halobacteriota; class Halobacteria; order Halobacteriales; family Halococcaceae; genus PXRN01. Next base: position 9,439 of record PXRN01000035.1, read on the forward strand.
TCGAGGCCGCCGACACCGAGGGCGTCGGCGAGGCCACCCCGCTCCCCGGGTGGACCGAATCGCTCGACGAATGCCGGGCTGCCCTCGAACGCGTGCTCGATTCCGACGGGGACGAACCCGGAAGCTGGGACGTCGTACTCGGGGAGGTGAGGGAAACGCCGGCAGCCCGCCACGGCCTCGCGCTGGCGCTCGCCGACGCACGCGCCCGCGTCACGGGTGTTCCGCTGTACCGCCATCTCGGTGGCGGTACGCGCGTCGAGCGCGTGCCGGTCAACGCGACCGTCGGCGACGGCTCCCCCGAAACGACCGCGAGCGATGCGCGCGCGGCGGTCGCGGAGGGATTCCGGGCGCTCAAGATCAAGGTCGGCGCGCGCTCGGTGGACGAGGACGTAGCGCGCCTCCGGGCGGTCCGGGAGGCAGTCGGTCACGACGTCGAACTCCGCGCGGACGCGAACGGCGCGTGGACGCACGCGCAGGCTCGGGAGGCCCTCCCGTCGCTCGCCGGGGTCGGCGTCGCCTACGTCGAACAGCCGCTGTCGCCCGCCGACCTCGCGGGTCACGCCGCGCTGCGGGAGGGGGCGGCGAGCGACGACGGGGCAGTCGGGATCGCGCTCGACGAGACGCTCGCCGAGACACCCATAGAGAGAGTCCTCGACGCCGGCGTGGCGGACGTGCTCGTCCTGAAGCCGATGGTCCTCGGCGGCCCGGATCGCGCCCGCGAAGCGGCACTCCGGGCGCGCGAGGCTGGCGTCACGCCAGTGATGACGACCACGATCGACGCCGCGCTCGCGCGGGCCGGGGCCGCCCACGTCGTCGCAAGCCTGCCGGACGCCCCGCGGTCGGCCTGTGGGCTCGCCACCGGCGGTCGCCTCGCCGAGGACCTCCTCGCCGACCCGGTCCCGATCGCGGACGGCTCCGCGCGGGTGCCCCAGGAGCCGGGCAACGCACCTCCACCACCCGACGGACCCCGGACCGACTCGTGAACGAGGCTCCGAACGAAGCCATGAACGACCCTCTCACCCACCGCGTGCGCGCCTCGCCCGGCGCGACGGCGCTGGTCGACGCCGATACCGGCGAGACGTGGCGCTACGCCGATCTCGACGCCGCCGTCGAGGAGACCGCGGGCCGGCTCGCTGCGCTCGGGCTCGAGGCGGGCGACCGTCTCGGGATCGCGCTCGAAATCCGGCCCGCCGCGGTCGGGCTGATCCACGCGGCGGCCCGGCGCGGCTGTGTACTCGTTCCCCTCTCGACCCGGCTGACGGCCGCCGAACTCGTCCCGCGGATCGAGCGCGCAGACCTCGCCGGGCTCGTCTGCGGGGCCGGCACGGAGGAGACCGCGCTCGCGGCGACCACGGCGGGACCGGCCGAAACGGCGACCGACGCGGCGAGTACGGTACCGGTCGCGTCGGTCGATGCCCCCCGTCGGGCGAAGGCGACGGCACTCGGCGAGGTCGCGCCCCGGGCGTTCGATCCCGCGGCGTGGGAACCCGACGATCCGAGCGCGATGCTCTATACCTCGGGAACGACGGGCACGCCGAAGCTGGTGGTCCTCACGGCGGGGAACCTGCTCGCGAGCGCCGTCGCGTCCGCGTTCCGGCTCGGCGTCGCTCCCGGGGATCGCTGGCTGGACCCGCTTCCGATCTACCACATGGGGGGGCTCGCACCCCTCTTTCGCGCGGCGCTCTACGGGACGGGGATCGTCCTCGGAGACGGGCAGGGGAGCTTCGATCCCGGAACGACCCTACAGACCCTCGGAGAGTACGACTGCACGGGCATCTCGCTCGTGCCGACGATGCTCCGGCGGCTACTCGACGCCGACGACGGCCGCGCCCGCAGTGGTGACGCGAACATCGATAGGGCCGCGGGGACCGGCGGGAGCACGAGGGCCGACGAGGCCACGGGAACCGAGAAGGATGACGACGCGGATGGCCTCCCAGGCTCGCTCCGGTTCGTGCTGCTCGGCGGTGCGCCCACGCCCGAGTCGCTCGTCGAGCGCTGTGAGCGCCGCGGCGTCCCCGTCTGCCCGACCTACGGCACCACCGAGACGGCGTCCCAGATCTCGACCGCCCGGCCCGCGGAGGCGTTCGCCCACCCGGGGACCGTGGGCCGACCGCTCCTCGGGAGCGACGTGACGGTCGTCGGCCCGGACGGGGAGTCCCTCCCGGTCGGCGAGCCGGGCGAGCTCGTCGTCTCCGGGCCGACGGTGTTCGCGGGCTACTACGGCGATCCGGCGGCGACCGACGCGGCGTTTGCCGAGCACGGCTTCCACACCGGCGACGCCGGCTACCGTGATGGTGCGGGTCGGCTGTGGGTGCTGGGTCGGCTCGACGACCGCATCACGACGGGCGGCGAGAGCGTCGATCCCGGCGAGGTGCGACGCACGCTCCGCGCGCATCCGGCCGTGTGCGACGCCGCGGTGGTCGGCCTCCCCGACGAGGAGTACGGCGAGCGTGTCGCGGCGCTGGTCGTCACGGCCGGCGGGGCGGACGACCTCACCGCCGAGGGGCTCCGAGCGCACTGCCGCGAGCGCCTCGCCGGGTTCAAGCTCCCCCGGACGATCGCGTTCGCCGACACGCTGCCGCGGACGGCCTCGGGAACCGTGGCGCGCCGCGCGGTCCGCGAGCGACTCCACGAGTGAGCGCGTCGTCCACCCGCCGCGAGCGTACTGAATGGACGACGGCGAGTCGGGGCCGCGAGTTGCGGGTCGCACGTAATCGTCGGCGATGGTCGACGACGACCACGAGTGTCGATGCACACGAGAACCGCACTGCGACCGCCGCACCGCCGCGACGCCCCGCGACCACACGCCTCCCGGCCGATGCTCCGCTCGAACCGCCGCGAGGCACCGCACTGCCGCCCTCGCGTGGCCCACGGATCGCTGCCCCGTTCGCCGTCGAGGCGCTCGTCCCCCGCACCTCGCTTCCCCATCGCTCGGGAGTTGCGCGCCGACGAGCGGGCGCAGCCGCGCGCCGACTGCGACCGCACGGCGTGGATCGCGGTCGCTGCCGCCCGACCGTGTCCCTCGACGATCGGTGCCGACCGCACGACCGGCGGGGTTTAGGCTCCACAGCGTCTACCGGCGGTCGTGTGTACACTCGTCGTCGCGTGGCAGGCGTTTCTCGACGCACCCGTGGTCGTCGCGGCCAACCGCGACGAGAAACTCGGCCGCCCGTCGGTGCCGCCCGAACCGATCGACGCCGATCCCAGAGTGGTCGCCCCGCGCGACGCCGAGGCCGGCGGGACGTGGATCGGCGCGAACGAGCATGGGGTGTTCGTCGCGATCACGAACCGCTGGTCCGAGGCCGACCTCGCGGGCGAGCGCTCGCGCGGCCTGCTCGTCCGGGACGCTCTAGAGCGTGAGACGGCCGCGGGGGCCGCCCGGCTCGTCGAAAGCGCGACCGAGGCCGACGGGTACGAGGGGTTCAACCTCCTCTGTGCGGACGCCGACGCCGCTACCCTGCTCGAATGGGACGGCGAACTGCGAACCCGCCGCCTCGATCCCGGGGTCCACGTCGTGATGAACGTCGGTCCGATCGGCGACGTGGCCATTCCCGACGACTGGCCCGAGCGGAGCGAACGGCAGGCCGCGAACGGCCGGCGCGTACTCGAAGCGCTCGGGCCCGACCCCGACGAGTCGAGCGGCGCGTGGCGCGAGCGCGCCGCGTCGGTGCTGGGCGACCACGAGTACGGCGTCTGCGTCCACCACGAGGAGTTCGAGTTCGGGACGCGCTCGTCGTCGCTGCTCACGATCGACGCCGGGGGACGGATCGACTACGCCTTCGCGGACGGACCGCCCTGCCGGACCGACTTCGAGCCGGTGGAAAGTCAGGTTTAACCCGGCCCCGACCGTCGAACGGCTTATGAGCGCCACAGCCGCCGAAACGGACCTCTCGGAGGACGAGCGCGCCGGCCTCGAACTCGTCCGGGACTCGGGTGGCATCCACCAGAGCGACTTCTGGAAGGAGCTCGACGTCGACTCGCGCAAGGGCAGCCGCATCGCCGACGCCCTCGAAGAGCGGGGGCTCGTCGAGCGCGAGGCGGCCGTCTACGACGGCCACAACACCTACTACCTCTCGCCGGCGGCCCGCGACCTCGACTTCTCGCTGCTGGTGGCCGGGAACATGCTCTCGCCGTTCGTCGGCGAGGAGGACCTAGAGCCCGAGAGCGATCCCGTCTCCCAGTGGATCATGAACCTCGCCTACCAGTAACCACGCGTCACGCCCGCTTTCTGCGCGGGATCCTCCGTCGCTCGTGCCCGCGGCACTCGCTCCGGCGACCCACACAAAACCTGGATTAGAAAGGCCGCGAGCCGCCCGCTCACTCCGGTCGCTCGGCACTCGCGGTACGGCCGTTGTGCTCTCCGCGACCGCACCGCGACAGCTTCGCCACCACAGCCCGCGACCGCGCCGCAGCCACCTCCGACGCCTCACCCCTCCGCGTCGGTCTTCACCGCGCGGATGCTGCCCAGCGCCGCAGCCACCCCCGACGCCTCACCCCTGGCCGACGAGCCGTTCCTCGCCCTCCCAGTACTCCTGACGGAGCTGGTATTTCTGGACCTTTCCGGTGGCGGTCTCGGGGAGGTCCTCGACGAACTCGACGCGCTTGGGAACCTTGTACCGGGCGAGGTGCTCGCCCGCGAACGCCCGAATCTCCTCTGGCGTGGGATCGGTGCCGGACTTCGCCACCACGAGCGCGGTGACGGCCTCGCCCCATTCCTCGCTCGGCGTCGGGATGACGGCTGCCTTCGCGACGTCGGGGTGGTCGTAGAGGACGTCCTCGACCGCGATCGAGGAGACGTTCTCGCCCCCGGAGATGATGATGTCCTTCTTGCGGTCCTGGATGGCGACCATCCCGTCCGCGTCGATGGTGGCGAGGTCACCGGTGTGGAAGTAGCCGGGGAGCTTGGCGGTGAACGCCGCCTCGGTGGCCTCGGGCTTGTTCAGATACCGGTCCATCACCTGGTTGCCCGCGACGACGATCTCGCCGAGCGTTTCGCCGTCGCGGGGGACGTCCTCGCCGTCGTCGTCGACGACGCGCACGTCCGTCCCGATCATCGCCGAGCCCTGCGCGACCTTGAGATCGCGGTCGCGCTCGGCGAGCCGGCGCGGCGAGTTCGAGGTGGTGATCATCGGCGCGGTCTCGGTCAGTCCATAGAGGTGGATGATCCGCCAGCCGATCCCGTCCTCGACGGTTTCGATGGTCGCCGTCGCCGGCGCGCTCCCCGCGGTTGCGATCCGGACGTCCCGCTCGCCCGTCGTCACGACGTCGGGGTTGTCGTCCCGGTAGGCGACGAGGCGATTCAACACCGTCGGTGCGCCACAGAGATAGGAGACGTCGTGCTCGCGCACCCGCCGGAACGTCCCCTCGGCGTCGAAGGTGCGCTGGCAGACGTGCGTGCCGCCCATGCCGGTGATGGCGTAGGTGTGACCCCAGCCGTTGCAGTGGAACATCGGGAGCGTCCAGAGGTAGGTATCGTCGTCTCCGACCTCCATGTGCTGGTTGACCACGAGCGCGTGCCAGTGTTCGGTCCTGTGGGTCCGCACCACGCCCTTCGGGTCGCCCGTCGTCCCGGAGGTGTAGTTGATCGAGGCGTCGTCGTCCTCTCCGATCTCGGGCCGCTCGGGGGGCTCCGACGAGGCGTCGGCCAGCCACGCCTCGTAGTCGGTCCATCCCCCCTCCCCTCCGCCCGTGCCGGCACCCTCGCTCTCGCCCTCGATCTCCGCGGCGCGGTAGCCGACGAACGCCTCGGCGGGCACCGTCTCACGGACGGGCTCGACCTTCTCGGCGAAATCGTGGTCGGCGATCACGACCGACGCCGCGCAGTCGCCGAGGATGTACTCGTAGTCCCCGGGCGTGAGGAGGTAGTTCATCGGGACGAAGGTGGCCCCGATCTGGTTGGACCCGTAGAGGGTCTCAAGGAAGTAGTGGGTGTTCGGCGCGAGCAGCGCCACCCGGTCGCCCTGCCCGACGCCCATATCGAGGAGCGCGTTCGAGACGCGGTTCACCCGCTCGCCGAACTCGGCGTAGGTGTACTCGGTGCCGTCGTGGGCGACGACCCCGACGACGTCGCCGTAGAGGTCGACGGCGCGGTCGAGGAAGTCGGTGGTGAGCATCTCCACCCTCATGAACTGTCGCCCCGTCGTTCTCGCGCCGGCGGCTAAGCTCTTTCGACGGTGAGGGGAGCGCCGGGATCGCGGTCGACGGCGACCCCAGCGGGTGTCCGATCGATGGCGACCCAGCGCTACCCCTCGACTGCGCTCGCCGTCCGGACGATCCGGTGCTCGCCGAAGGCCGGACCGACGAGCTGGAGTCCCACGGGAAGGCCGTCGGCCTCGCCCACGGGCACCGAGATCGCGGGGAGGTCCGCGAGATTGACGGGGACCGTGTTCGCGTCGACGAGGTAGAGCTGGAGCGGATCGTCGAGGCTCTCGCCGAGCTTCGGGGGCAGGACGGGCATCGTCGGCGAGGCGAGTACGTCCACGTCCTCGAACGCCGCCTCGAAGTCCCGCTCGATCCACGCGCGGGCGTCCTGGGCCTTCTCGTAGTACTTCTCGTGATAGCCCGCCGAGAGGGCGTAGGTCCCCAGGAGGATCCGGCGCTTGACCTCGGGGCCAAAGCCCGCCTCCCGGGAGCGCGCGAACGCGTCGTTCCAGTCGCCCTCGAACCCTCCCGGCGTTCCGTAGCGAACGCCGTCGAACCGCGCGAGGTTTGAGGAAGCCTCGGACATGGCGATGACGTAGTACGCGGCCACGGCGTGCTCGATGGAATCGAGGCTCACCTCGCGGACCTCCGCTCCCTCGGCTTCGAGGTCAGCGATGGCGTCCTCGAAGACCGAGACCACACGCTCGTCCGCGCCCGCCGTGAGGTCGGTGAGCACGCCGACGGTCGTGCCCGCGACGTCGCCGTCGGCCGCGCTCGCGTAGCCGGACTCGGTCTCCCCGCCGGGACCGTCTCCCGCCTTCCGGGTCGTGGCGTCGCGCTCGTCCGCCCCGGCGACGACGTCGAGCAGTGCTGCGGCCTCCTCGACCGTGGGCGCGAGCGGGCCGATCTGCTCCAAGGAGTTGGCGTAGGCTACCAGCCCGTACCGGGAGACCAGCCCGTAGGTCGGCTTGATGCCGACGACGCCACAGAAGGCCGCCGGGTTCCGCACCGATCCTCCGGTGTCGGAGCCGAGCGCGAGGTCCGCCTCGCCAGCGGCGACGGCGGCCGCACTTCCCCCGGAGGAGCCTCCCGGAACGCGCTTGGGATCGACGGGGTTCCGCGTCGGGCCGAACCGGGAGGTCTCGGTGGTGCCGCCCATCCCGAACTCGTCCATGTTCGTCTTGCCGATGATCGTCGCGCCGGCGTCTTTCAGGCGCTCAACGACGGTCGCGTCGTAGGGTGGGACGTACTCCGCGAGCATCGCCGACCCACAGGTCGTCCGGACGCCCGCGGTGGAGATGTTGTCCTTCACCGCGACCGTCCGACCGGCCAGCGGCCCGCCGGATCGTCCCTCGACGGTCGCCGCAGTGATAAAGACGTTCAGGTCGTCCGCGGCCGCGTTCGTCCCCGCCGATCCGTCCGCGCAGTCCGTGTTCCCGCCGTCGGCATCCCCATCACTCGCGTTCTCGCCCACGGTCACGACACCCGCGGTCCCCTGAAGTAGCCGTCCTCGGTCTCGGGGGCGTTCGCGAGCGCCGCCGCTCGGGTGAGCCCCGCTCGGATTTCGTCGGCGCGCAGCACGTTCACGCGGTCGGCCTCGCGCTCGATTTCGGGGACGTCGTCGAGCGCCTCGAAGTGTTCGAGGATCTCCGCGAACTGCGTGGCGAAGCGCTCGGCCTCGCCCGCGCCGAGGTCGACCCGTGCGAGCCCCGCGACGTGTTCGACCTCCTCGACGCCGACGGTCGTCTCGCTCATGTCCGCTCACGCCTTCGGCGGGCACTAAGGGTTTCGAACGCCGACCGCGCCGCGCTCGGCCGCGATGCCGTCCTCGGGCGAGCGACTGCGGTCGCGGCCACTGGAGGAGAGGGGAAGCCGCCGGCCGGACCGGCCGGGGTCACCGAAGGTTTTAAATGTTTGGGTGCACTATCGGACTGTACTACCGGCGTTCTGCGGTGTCTGAATCCCCGACCCGAGCACCGAGCAACCCCATGCCAGACACGACAACACGCGAGCGAGAGACCGAGGAGCGAGAGGCGAGCGAGCGCGCAGCCGAGGGCGAACAGGAACTGGCCTGCCCGGAGTGTGGCGCGCGGCTCGTCAGCGACGAGGAGCACGCCGAGACCGTCTGTGCGGACTGTGGGCTCGTCGTCGGCGAGGACGAAATCGACCGCGGCCCCGAGTGGCGCGC
>PXRN01000036.1 GCA_003021045.1 Halobacteriales archaeon QS_4_69_34
AAGAAGATGAAATCACCATACAGGAGCTCATCCAATTGCTCGCTGAACGGATCGATGAGGTGGACGAAACCAGTTTACAGTAAACTTTACGGTAACATTTCAATACTTCCCTTAATCACTACACGGCGCGGCGACCGTCGAGCGCGGGCATCCCTCTCCCCGGAAGGGGAGGCCACGAGGCCCGGGGGAGCCCGGATCGGACTCGCTCGAGTCCGGCGTTCGTCGACGGAGCAGCCCGTTCGCGCGTCGCGTGGCGCTTTGGCAGGCACATCACAACGTCTAAACCCGGCCGCAGTCACGGGCAGCGTAGGATCATGAACGCGGACATCTCGCCCGGATGGGCGGTCGCCGTCGTGCTGGTCGGCGCGGTGCTGGCGAGCGTCGTCGCGGGCGGTGCGCTCGCCCAGTCGACGGACGTCGAGCCCAACCCGAACCGATCGCAAGCCCAACCCATCGAACCCGGAGAGACCATCGACGGCGACATCTCCTCGGTGGACGAGCGGGACTGGTTCGCGTTGAACGCGACCGACGACCAGCAGGTGGTGATCGATTTCACGACGATCCAGTCGAACGGCACCCTCGGCGCCGTCTACTACTACGACCCGCCGGCGTGGAAGGCCAGCTTCTCCAGCGTGAACGACAGCAAGCGGATCGTCAAGCCGACCAACGGGTCCGGGACGTACTTCATCCAAGTCGGGAGCGCCGACGACACGGGCGAGCAGGGCGTCGGCGACTACACGGGCCAGTATCGGATGACCGTCGAGACGATCGGGGTGAACGAGACCCCCGGGCCGACGCCGACGACCGGACCGACGCCGACGGCCGGGGCGACGACCGGATCGGCCCCCGACGCCGCCGGGACCGGGGCCGGGGCCGGAGCCGAAAGCACCGAAACCGAGGCCGGTGATTCGAGCGCCTTCGGCCCCGGCTTCGGTGTCCTCGGCGCGTTCGCCGCGCTCGCCGTGCTCGCGGCGGCGCTGTTCGTGCGCTTGCGAAGCGGTTAAGCGCCCGTCCGGTCAACCGCGGTCGTGAAGCGTCTCATCATCGTCGGCGACCCGGGCGTCCGCAAGGGCGGCGTCGTCGAGCACGACGACGAGGAGCTGGTCTGTTTCGGCATCTCGAAACAGGGTGAGTGGCACGGCCCCGACCGTCCACAGCTGTGGTGTACCGTCGGCGCTCCCGACGAGCGCGAGGCCTTCGAGCGGCGATCGTTCATCCCGATGCACCTGGAGACCGAGACGGTCGACGCCGAGGCGATCGAGGTGCGACGGAAGCGGGGCGAACCCGGAGCCTGAGCGGCCGGTCGGCTGCGCTCGCGGCGCCCGGGACGACGCCAGGTGTGACGAGGTCGTGTTTCGTGAAGCAGTGCAACCGACTCGGCCACAGAGACGACGGGGAAAGCCCCACCCGGTGGTCGATCGATCGACGATCGTTCGACTCAATACCGCCTGTGACGACCCCACAACGGTTATGTGTCCGTGCCGGAAGGATGGGACGATGGCCGCCGCCAGCGAGCGCTCGATCACCGACCGCCTGGGGACCGGCCTCGGACTGCTGACGGCCGCCTTCGGCGCGGTCGGGTCGGGCTACGTGATCGTCCGGCTCGCCAGGATCGGCACGTTCCCGGCGTCGCTCGCCGGGGCCGCACTCACGCTGCTGGGCTCGCTGGCCGTCGCCTACGTGGTCTGGACCGAGAGGCTGGCGCTGCTGTGGGCGATCACCGTCCTCGTGGCGACGTTCGCCACCTACGGGACCGTGACGCTCGTCGCCGACCCGCAGGGGATCTTCACCGAGCAGGTCGCCGTAGTGAGCGTCTTCGGTTTCCTGCTCTTGCTGTCGGCGGTCCTGTTGAGCCTCGAACGCGCGGACGACGAAACCCGCTATCTCGTGCCGCTCGACTGAACACCCCGACGCGGGAGGGGTGGCTCGTTACCGGTAGTCGCGACCGCTCACGGGCGGCCCGCGTCCGTTCTCGATGCTGCATCGGCCCCCCGGCCGACCCCGACGTCCCGGGGACGGCTCGGCGGCGCTCCGTCCTGAGCCTCGCTGCCGTGGGCCTCGCCGTCGTGGGCTTTCCCGCCATCGGCCTCGACCGCCGGGTCGGTGGTCGTCCTCTCGGGAGGGGCGGTCGCCGATTCGGGGTCGGTTTTGCGTCCCCGTCCGGTGAACGGGGACCCGGGTCCGAGGAGAGTCGCGCCGACGGCGAAGGCGAAGAACACGATCAGGCCGCTCACGACGAGTCCACCGATGGCCTCGTGGAGCGCCGGGCGCGCCGGGGTGACGAAAGGCACGAGCGCGCCCGTCAGCCACAGGTACGCGAAACCGGCGCTCAGCTTGACGACGCCCGCCCGCCACGGCAGCGCCTCGGCCCGCCGGTAGAACAGGAGGGACGCGACCCAGCAGCCGAGCGCGAGTACGGACCACCGGAGCGCGAGCGCGACGCCGAACGACCCCACCATACCGGCACCCCAAGGAGTACGGCACCGTAAGTATAGTGGTCGTGTCCGACGTGCGTCGGACGGCTCGCCGGACGCCGTGGTCCGTGTCGCCCTTCCCCACCACCCTCCCCAGGGGGCGGGCGACTCCCGATCGGCGGAGGGCTGTAGACTTTTGTCGGTGGCCGCCCGACCATCGGTATGCGCGTCGCGCTGGTCACCGTCGGCGACGAACTCCTCGCGGGCGATACGGTGAACACCAACGCCGCGTGGCTCGGTTCCCGACTGGCCGAGCGCGGCGCGCGCGTCGAGCGCGTCACCACCGTCCCCGATCGGGTCGTGGAGATCGCGGACGTCGTCGCTGCGTTCCGCGAAACCTACGACGCCGTGCTCGTCACCGGCGGACTCGGCCCGACTCACGACGACCTGACGATGGAGGCTGTCGCGCGGGCGTTCGACCGCGAGCTCGAGGAGAGCGAGGAAGCGATCGAGTGGCTCGAGGAACACGGGAACTACGCCCGCGCGGACCTCGCCGCGGGCACGGCCGACCTGCCGGCCGGCGCGCGCGTGCTCCACAACGAGGTCGGCGTCGCTCCCGGCTGTGTCGTGGACTCGGTGTACGTCCTCCCCGGCGTGCCCGAGGAGATGAAAGCGATGTTCGAGTCGATCGAGAGGGAGTTTGCGGGGACGGTCGCCCACGTCGAGCGCGTCCGCGCCGACGAGCCCGAGAGCGCGCTGCTCGATCGCCTCGCCGAGATCCAGGAGCGCTTCGACGTGAAGGTCGGGAGCTACCCCGGCGAGAGCGTGGAGGTCAAACTGGAGAGCGACGACGAGAGCGAGGTCGCGCGGGCGGCCGACTGGCTGCGTGAGCGGGTCGAAAGTGGCTAGCGATAGAGGTACGCCCACCACGCGACGACCATCGCCAGCCCCGAAAGCAGTACGACGTAGCCGGCGGCGTCGATCGCGCCCGCTCGAACGCCCTCCTGTAACAGCACGTGCATGGCTCTCCGGTTCCGGGCCGGACGGTTTACCCGTTTCCATCCGAACTCGACCGTGCCCGCTCGTGTCGCGCGGCTTTTGTCCCCGCCGGACGGACCGCCGGTATGCGACGGATCGGCTTCGTGCTGAACCCTATCGCCGGAATGGGCGGGCGGGTCGGGCTCAAGGGCACCGACGGGAAAGTCGCGGCGGCGCGCGCCCGCGGCGCGGAGCCGCGCGCACCCGGGCGAGCCCGCGAGGCGCTCGACGTCCTCGCCGAGCGCGCACACAGTGAGCACGCCCCCGACGTCGAACTGTTCGCCGCTGGCGACCCGATGGGCGCGGCCGAGGCGCGCGCTGTAGGCTTCGATCCCACTGTCGTAACCGAGCCCCCGAAGGAGACGACCGCAGCGGACACCCGGACAGCGGTCCGGGCGTTCGTCGAACGCGGCGTCGATCCGGTGCTGTTCGTCGGCGGCGACGGCACGGCCGTCGACGTCGCGGAGACCCTCGACGAGTGCGGCGTGGAGACGCCGATGCTCGGCGTGCCGGCGGGCGTGAAGGTCTACTCCTCGGTGTTCGCGGTCTCGCCGCGCGCCGCCGGGCGGATCGCGGCGTCGTTCGGCGAGACGGAGACCGCCGAGGTCAACGACGTCGACGAGGACGCCTACCGGGAAGGGGAGGTCCACACTGAACTGCGCGCGCTCGCACGGGTGCCGGTCGCCGAGGAGCGCCAGTCCTCGAAACAGCTCGCCGGCGGAACAGTAGAGACGCTCGCGGCCGGCGTCGCAAGCGAGGTCGAGCCCGGCGTCACCTACGTGCTCGGTCCCGGCAGCACGCTCGGAGCCATCGAGGAGGCCTTCGGGTTCGAGGGAACGCCGCTGGGCGTCGACGTCTGGCGAGCCGGCGCGGGCAAAGACGAGAACGGGGCTGGCGGCGCGGACGACGCGGACGGCCGTGGAGGCGACGACACACCCGCTGGCGAGCTCCTGGCCCGGGACGCGAGCGCTGACGAGATCCGCGCGCATCTCGACGATCGGAACGTCGTCGTGGTGTCGCCGATCGGCGGGCAGGGATTCGTGTTCGGGCGGGGCAACCACCAGATCGCACCCGACGTGATCCGTCGCTCGGCGGTCGAGGTGGTCGCCTCCCGGCGCAAGCTCGACGGCGTCGGCGTCCTCCGGGTCGACACCGGCGATCCCGAACTCGACGACGCCCTCGGAGGCTGGTGGAAGGTCCGGACGGGCCGCGTCGAGCGCCGCATGATGAAGGTCGTCTAGCCGTACAGGTAACACCTCAAACGTTGCGCGCCCGCTCGTGAGGTGTATGGTGAAGACTAAGGTGTTCGCGGGCCTCGGTCGGGGGCATGGAGACGCGCAAGGTCCAGCGGCTCGGCCCCTCGACGCTGGCGATGACGCTGCCGGCGGAGTGGGCCAAAGAGCACGACGTCGAGAAAGGTGACGAGGTCAGCCTCCGGCTGAGCGGGAAGGGGCCTCTCACGGTGCTGCCCGAGTCGAGTCAGGCCGGGGAGGCCGAAGCGACGATCAACGCCGAGCACCTCGACGCGGCGGCCGTCGAGCGCGCGATCCTCTCCCAGTACGTGCTCGGTCGGCGGGTCATCAACGTCGAGGTCGGCGAGGGCACGCTCGCCTCCGAGCACATCAACGCCGTCTACAGCGCCGAAACCCAGCTCATGGGACTGGGGGTGATCGAGGAGACGCCCGAGCGCATCTCGATCCGGTGTTCGGTCGATCCGGCGGATTTCGAGCTCGACAACCTGCTCGAACGCCTCGAGAGCACTGGCTCGACGATGCGCCAGGAGGCCGTGAAGGCGCTCGCTCACGGCAACCCCGACCTCGCCGAGCGCGCCCTGAACCGGGAGCGGCAGGCCAACAAGATCTTCGTGCTCCTGTTGCGCTTGCTCTTTACGGCCTACCAGAACCCGAATCTCGCGCGCGCGGTCGGCCTCGACGACGGCTTTCCCCTGATCGGGTATCGCGCCATCGCCAAGAACTTGGAGCTGACGGCGGACAACGCCGAGGACATCGGCGACATCGTCATGGACGCGAGCGGACACGCCCTCGAAGTCGACTCGGCGGCGATGCGGCGGATCCGGGAGTTCACCGACCAGGCCGACGAGATGTCCGAGCTCGCGGTTCGAGCCGCCGTGGAGCGGGACTTCGAGGCCACGATCCGGGTGCGCGAGCTGTTCGCCGACATCAGGAACCGCGAGCAGGAGATCCTCGCGGACCTGCCCGAGATGGACAACGAGGACCTCCTCCGGGTGCGGGAGGTGCTCGTCGGTCTCGACCAGACCGCCCAGTACGCCGTCCGGAACGCCGAGATCGCCACCAACCTCGCGCTCAACGAGGAGTCCGAACACATCACGATCCGGTAGGGGTCGTTTCGCTCGGCCGTCGTCGACTATCTCGATCCCGACGGTCGGTAGTTCCGCGCGTCGGCGATCTCGCCGTCGGGCGTCTCGATCACGACCCGGTCGCCGCCGTCGTCGATGACCGGATAGAGGAAGTCCGCATAGAACGTCGTGCCGGCGCTGTCGCCCCACCCGGTGTGGAGGGTGACCGTCTCCCCCGGGCCGAGCGAGTAATCGGGAAACTCGTAGCGCTGGCCGAAGCCGCCGAAGTCGGCGACGTAGCCCGCGAGGTCGAGCGGCTCTCCGCCGGCGTTCTCGAGGACGATCGACTCCCCCTCGGCGTCGATCGAGACGATCGCCGGCCGGCCCGCCCCCGTCGTCCCCGTGGATGGGGTCGCGGTCGCGGCGGTCGCGGCTCCGGTCGTTCGTGTCGCGGTCAGTGGCGGCGTCGTGGTCGGTGGCGTCGCCGGCGGCGTCGCGGTCGACGTCGCAGTCGCGGTCGGCGTGGTCGTCGGCGCTGCCGTCACGGTCGTCGCGGTCGCGGTCGGGGTCGACGTCGCAGTCGCGGTCGTCGTCCCGGCAGTCGTCGCGGTCGCCAGCACCGGCACGGGATCGGTTTCGGAGAGCCGGGCCGACTCGGTCGGCGTCGCTTCCTCGTCGGTCTGGGCGAGCATCGAACAGCCTGCGAGGGTCGCGGCGACGAGCACGAGCGCGAGCGCGGTTCGTCCCATCACGTGCCGGGGAACGTGCCCGAGACGTAACTACCCCGCGCCCGGCCGGGAGAACGGGTGCCGGCTCCGAGTCCCTCTCCCGTCGCCGCGCTGGCTCCCGTCCGCGCCGTCGGCGTCGGGTCGCGCCCCCGCCGTCCGGGTCGCCGGCCCCGAAGACGTCGATCTCGAACGTGTCGGTACGGAAGTCGTCGAGCGCGACCCGGACGACGCCGGTCGGCAGCTCGATGCGCGGCGAACTCGATTCGCACGTCGGTGCGCTGGCCGCGCCGAACGTGGCTGCCCCACCACGCGGGGAGGGCCTCGTTATCGGGCGTCGGTCCGACGGGAATCGTCGTCCGCCCGGGCGACAGCGAGAGGAGGCCCGCGCTGCCCGCAGCCATCCGGGTGCCGTTCACGTCGACGGCGTAGTTCATCGTCGTGTCGTCGCGCGCCAGCCCGAACGGGGCGGGTTCCGGACGGTGACGTCGGCCACGACGTCGTCGCGCTCTCGTCGACGTCCGCGAAGCGGCCCTCGATGCCGACCACGCGGGGTCCGTCAACGCGCCGGCCGCGGCGAGCGACCCCCCTCCCCTCCCAGCGAGCGCGAGGAAGACGAGGAGGACGAGGAGCGTCGTGCCGATCGTTCCGCTCGGGCTGTCGAACAGCAGCGACCGGAAGGTGTTCGTCGTCGCCCGTCCGTCGCGTTCGAGTCGGGACCTGTCGTTCCGCTCGCGTCCGGAATAGACGAGCGAGTGGCGTCGATCGTCGACCGCCGCCCATCGAAACGACCTAATCCCCGGCCGCGGTAGCGCCGGTATGACCGCTGACTCCACCAGCACCGACCGGGGCGTCGGCGTCGCGGTGCTGTTCGCCCTGCTCGGGCTCGCCGGCGCGCTCGTCATGTACGTCGCCCCCACACAGGTCGTCGCGGGGTGGGCGTTCGCCGCCGCGATGGTCGCCGGGACCGTGCTCGTGGCGGCGATCCACGTCGCCAGGTAGCCCGGGTGGCGGCGCTCGACGGCGATCGTCGCCGAGTGGCCCGGCGGCGTTCGCGCGATCCGTGCCGCGGCGGCCGCGGTCGGGCGCGAACCGGTCCGTGCCGGCAAAGGATTAAGACCGTCAGCGCCGTGGGTAACGCAATGAGCGATTACACCGAGGACGAGCGGCGAATCCTCGCGTACCTCCACGACAGCGTCTCGCGCGGGCAGGAGTACTTCCGCGCGAAACACATCGCCGAGCAGCTCGGGCTCTCCTCGAAGGAGGTCGGCGCACGCCTCCCCCGTCTCGCCGAGAAGTCGGAGGGCGTCCGCATCGAGAAGTGGGGCCGCGCGAAGTCGACCACGTGGCGGGTCACGCCCGGGTAGTTCGCGTAGCGGCCGGCCGTTCGGCCGCCGTCTCGATCGACTCGGTTTCCGTCGAGTGCCGGTGTCGGCGCGCTTTTGTCCCCGGGCCACGGTGGGAGCGACATGACAGTCCGGGTCGAGCGCACGTTCGAGCTGGCCGCGACTCCCGAGGAGGTCTGGGGGTTCATCGCCGACCCGGCCAAGCGCGCCCGGGCGATCAGCGTCGTCGAGGACTTCGAGGTGACCGACGACAGCCACGCGATCTGGCACATCTCGCTGCCGATCCCGTTCGTCAACCGCACGATCGCCGTCGAGACCGATGACACGGTGCGCGATCCCCCCGAACACGTCGAGTTCGTCGGGCGCTCGCGGGTAATGCGCGTCGTCGGCGAGCACCGCCTCGACGCCGTGTCCGAGGGAACCCGGCTTACCAACCGCTTCACCGTCGACGGCAAGCTCCCCGGCGTCGAGCGCTTCTTCGAGCGCAACCTCGATGGCGAGCTCGACAACCTCGAAGCCGCCATCCGCGCCGAGCTCGGCAACGGCTGAGCGCTCGCTCCCCGACGATGCGAACCGGGATCGACGCCGACGGTCGATCGTGGATCGGGGACTTTATACGGTCGAGCGACCAACGGACGGTTGCCGGAGACCGACGCTTTTCTCGTCGCAACCGGCGATAAACCCGTCCGCGCCCGCCGACCGCCGACCCGCTCCCGGACCGGGGATCGTCCCCGGTTTTCCACCCCTCGACGAACCACGCTTGATGCCCGTGAGTGCTCACTCCGCGCGTCGTAACGCTCACTCGCGCGTCGTGACGTCCGCCGAGAGCCCTTGGGCCATCTGGATCTCCCGTGAGTTGTTCAGTGTCCACGCCGTGCGCTCGGTGACGGCTTCGATGACCTCCCGGGCGCTCGGGTAGCCGTTGCCCGACTTCTTGACGCCGCCGAAGGGCAGCTGCACTTCCGCACCGATACAGGGGAGGTTGCCGTAGGCGAGGCCGACCTCGGCGTCGTCGCGGAAGCGGTGCAGCTGACGGTAATCCTCAGAGATAATCGCGCCCGCCAGTCCGTAGTCGGTGTCGTCGTGGATCTCGATCGCGCGCTCGACGTCGCCCGAATATCGCAGAAGGGCGACGTGGGGGCCGAAGACCTCCTCGCGGGTGACCCGCAGATCGGCCTCGGGGTCGGCCTCGTAGACGAACGGCCCGACCCAGTGGCCCGCCTCGTGACCCGCCGGAATCTCCTCGGGCGGGAGGTCGGTGCGGTCGACGAGCACCTCCCCCTCCTCGCGCGCGAGCTCGTTGTACTTCCGGACCTTCTCGATCTGCTCGTCGTCGACCAGCGGCCCCATGAAGGTATCGGTCGAGAGGGGATCGCCCACCGCGACCTCCTCGGCGATCTCGACGAACCGCGCCTTGAACTCGTCGTAGACGTCCTCGTGGACGATCAGACGCTCGGCGGAGACACAGCGCTGGCCCGTCGTCTTGAAGCTCGACATGACCGCGGAGTGAACGGCGGTGTCCAGATCGGCCTCGCCCGTGACGACGATCCCGTTCTTGCCGCCCATCTCGCAGGCCGCGAGCTTGCCGGGCTCGCCGCCCACCGTGTCGGCGATCCCGTGGCCGACCTCTGCCGAGCCCGTGAACAGGACCGTGTCGACGCGGTCGTCGTCGACGATCGCCGCGCCGGCGTCGCCGTAGCCCTGTACCATGTTGAACACGCCCTCCGGGATGCCGGCGTCCGCGAACATCTCGGCGATGATCTGCCCACACCACGGCGTCTGCTCGGCGGGCTTCCAGACGACCGTGTTGCCCTCGACGAGCGTGACGGCCATATGCCAGAACGGGATCGCCACCGGGAAGTTCCACGGCGTGATGCAGCCCACCACCCCGCGGGGCTTGCGGCGCATGGCGGCGTCCTTCCCGGGGATCTCCGAGGGGACCACATCGCCGTGGGGATGCCGGGCGTTGCCGGCGGCCCACTCGACCATATGCCACGCCTCGGTCACGTCGGCCTTCCCCTCCGAGAGCTCCTTGCCACACTCCTTCGTCACCACTTCGCCCAGCTCATCGTGGCGGTCGCGCAGCTCGTGGTAGATGTCCCAGAGGTACTCCGCGCGGTCGACGTAGGACAGCGCGCGCCAGTCCGCGAACGCGCCCGCCGCGGCGTCGAGCGCGCGGTCGACGTCGGCCTCCGTGCCGCGCCGGAAGGCTCCAAGCGTCTCGCCGGTCGCCGGGTTGGTGCTCTCGAACGTCGCCTCGCTCGCGCCGCCCGTCCACTCGCCGCCGACGTAGTGTCGGGCCGGCTCCTCTACCTGTTGGCTCATGCTCTCGGCAAAAGTTGCGCGCGCGGGTACAAAAGCTTCGCGTCCGCCGGCGTGGGCGGTGGCGGTCCGCGGCGGACCGAGGGCTGGAACACGACGGGCAGACTGCGTAGATCGAGACGCGGTGGCGACGCAAGCGATGCGCCGCGAGTACCCGTAGCGAAACGGTCGGGGAGCGCGTTCTTACTGGAAGCCGACCGGGCCGTCGCGCCGGCTCCGGGCGGGGTCGCCGGCCCCGGCCTGGAACTGCTCTTCCATCTGGTCGTAGTAGTCCAGGATGTCGTCGGTGATCGTCGGCCGGACGGACTCGAGCGCCGCACGGAAGTGGCGCATCTCGACGATGTCGGCCTCGGGGTCGTCCCGGAGCGCCTGGATGGCGGCCTCGCGCGCGATCGATTCGAGGTCCGAGCCGACGTAGCCGTCGGTGATCTCGGCCATCTCCCGGAGGCTCACGTCGGCGGCCAGCGGCGTGGTCTCGGTGTGGATACCCAGAATCGCCTCCCGGCCCTCGACGTCGGGCTGGCCGACCATCACGAGCCGGTCGAATCTTCCCGAACGGATCAAGGCGGGATCGATCATGTCCGGGCGGTTCGTGGCCCCGATCACCATCACCTCTTTCATGTCCTCGAGCCCGTCGAGCTCGGTCAGGAGCTGGTTGACCACGCGCTCGGAGACGTTCGAGCCGACGTCGCCGCCCCGCGAGGGCGCGAGGCTGTCGAGCTCGTCGAAGAAGATCACGGTCGGCGAGACCTGTCTGGCCTTCCGGAAGGTCTGTCTGATCGCCTTCTCCGACTCGCCGACCCACTTCGAGAGCAGCTGTGGGCCCCGCACGGAGATGAAGTTGGCGTTGGTTTCGTTGGCGACGGCCTTCGCCATCAGCGTCTTGCCCGTGCCGGGCGGCCCGTAGAGGAGCACTCCCGAGGGCGGGTCGATGCCGAGCCGATCGAAGCGTTCGGGACTCGAAAGCGGCCACTCGACGGATTCTTTGATGTCGGCCTTGGCCTCGTCGAGTCCGCCGACGTCGCCCCACGAGATCTTCGGAAGCTCGACGAGCACCTCCCGCATCGCGCTCGGCTCGACCTCGTTGAGCGCGCCGTCGAAGTCCTCCCGTTTGATGATCATCCGGTCGATCAGCGAGGGCGGAACCTCCTCCTCGTCGAGGTCGATCTCCGGGAGATACCGCCGTAGCGCCTTCATCGCCGATTCCTTGGTGAGGCTCTCGATGTCCGCGCCGACGAAGCCGTGGGTCTCGTCGGCCAGCCGCCCGAGGGCCACGTCGTCCGAGAGGGGCATCCCCCGGGTGTGGATCTGGAGGATCTCCTCGCGGCCGCGCTCGTCAGGGACGCCGATTTCGATCTCGCGGTCGAATCGGCCCGGCCGGCGGAGGGCGGGATCGACCGAGTCCACCCGGTTGGTGGCGGCGATGACGATCACCTGGCCCCGGCTCTCGAGTCCGTCCATCATCGTCAAAAGCTGGGCGACGACGCGGCGCTCGACCTCGCCGGTGACGTCCTCGCGCTTGGGCGCGATCGAGTCGAGTTCGTCGATGAAGATGATCGCCGGGGACTCCTCGTCGGCGTCCTCGAAGATCTCCCGCAGCTGCTGTTCTGACTCGCCGTAATACTTCGAGATGATCTCGGGGCCGGCGATCGAGAAGAAGCTCGCGGAGGTCTCGTTGGCGACGGCCTTCGCCAGCAGCGTCTTGCCCGTGCCGGGCGGACCGTGCAACAGCACGCCCTGCGGGGGCTCGATCCCCAGCTTCTTGAATATCTGTGGGTGTTTCATCGGGAGCTCGACCATCTCCCGCACCCGCTGGATCTCGTTGCCGAGCCCGCCGATGTCCTCGTAGGTGATCCCGCCGCCCGTCTTCTCGAACCCGGAGATGGGCTCTTCCCGGAGTTCGACGTCGGTGTCCTCGGTCACGAGGACCACCTCCTCGGGATCGGTGTCGACGGCGATCAGCGGGATCGCCTGCCCGGGTGAACGCATGAAGGGATGGTTCGTGCTGCTCATCACGGGCACGATGTCGCGTTCGACGACCGGCCGCTTGAGGATCTGGCGTTTGACCATCCCCGCCGCATCGGAGCCGAACTGCACCGAGGCCTCCTCGGGCGGCGCGAGGGTGAGCGACTCGGCCTTGGTGGCATCGGCCTTGCGGATCTCGACGCGCTCGCCGATCCCGACGTCCGCGTTCTGGCGGGTGAACCCGTCGATACGAACGGTGTCCGTATTCCAGTCCTGTCGGTCCGCACGCCAGACCTTCGCGGCGGTGGTGTCGCCGCCCTCGATCTCGATGATGTCGCCGGGCGAGAGCTTCAGGTGCAACAGCGTGTCGGGATCGAGGCGGGCGATGCCGCGGCCCGAGTCGTTCGGGTAGGCCTTCGTCACCTCGAGTTGGACTTCGTTCATGGACGGTGACTCACGGGGGACGATTCTCACTCCGGGAGGGGCGGAGATATGCCTTTTGTTCCCCGCCTCGCGCGGCCATCCCTGATCGCTCCCTGGGCCCGCGCTCGGTGCGCTCGGCGCTCGCCGCGCTCCCAAACCCGGACGCTTTTCGCGCGCGCTCGTCCACGGAGAGGTATGCGAACGCTGGCGTTCGACGGACGGATGGGGGCGAGCGGCGACATGCTGCTCGGCGCGCTGCTCGCCGCCGGCGGGAACGCCGATTCGCTGGAGCCAGTCGAGGACGCACTCGGCGTCCGCTACGCGATCGACGCGACGGTGAAAAACGGCATCGCGGCGACGACCGTCGACGTGCTCCTCGCGGACGGGGACGCCGGGAAGGCCGAAAACGACGCGGATGGGCCCGGCCGTGCCGTCGGCGGCGAGAAGCGCCACGACCGCCAGCGCGATCCCGACGAGCACGATCACGGGCACGCGAACGATCACGATCACGGGCACGGGCGCGACGAGCACGACCCCGACGGACACGGTCACAGCCACGCGAACGATCACGGCCACAGTGACGATCGCGGCGACGGCCGCGAGCACGCCGAGGGGGCCGGCCCCTCGCGCAGCTACCCCGAGGTCGTCGAGGTCGTCGAGTCGATGGAGCTCCCGAGCGAAGTGGCGGCCGACGCCACGGGAATCTTCAAGCGGCTCGGCCGCGCGGAGGCGGCCATCCACGGCGTCGACCTCGCCGACACCCACTTCCACGAGGTCGGCGCGGACGACGCCATCGCTGACGTCGTGGGGGCGTGTCTGCTCCTCGCGGACCTCGATCCCGAACGCGTGGTGACGACGCCGCTCGCGGCCGGCGGCGGCACGGTCGCGATGAGTCACGGGCGCTATCCGGTGCCGACGCCCGCGGTGGTCGAGATCGCCGAGCGCGCCGACTGGTCGCTGCGGGGCGGCCCCGTCGAGGCCGAGCTCCTCACGCCCACCGGCGCGGCGATTCTCGCCCACCTCGCCGAGGGCCGTGAGACGCTCCCGACGCTGCGGGTGTCGGCGTCGGGCTACGGCGCGGGCAGCCGGGAGTTCCCCGAGCATCCGAACGTGCTCCGCGCACTGCTCGGCGAGTCACGGGGCGGGTTGGTGTCCGACGGGATCCGGGTGCTCGAAACGACGCTCGACGACGCCACGCCCGAGATGCTCGGTGGACTCCAGGAGACCCTCGCCGAGGCGGGCGCACACGACGTCTCAGTGGTCCCGACGACCATGAAGAAGTCCCGACCGGGCCATCTCGTGCAAGTGGTCGTCAAACCCGCGGACGCCGGTCGCGTCGCCCGGCGACTGGCCGTCGAGACGGGCACGCTGGGCGTCCGGGAGACCGGCGCGCGCCACCGCTGGATCGCCGAGCGGGAGTTCGAGACGGTCGCGGTCGAGGTCGGTGAGCGCGAGTACGGAGTCGACGTAAAGATCGCGTCCGACGACGAGGGCGAGGTCTACGACGTCAGCGCGGAGTACGACGACGCCGCAGCCGTCGCCGCCGAAACCGGCGTCCCCGTGCGAGAAATCGCACGGCGGGCGGAGAACAGGGCGTATCGGCGATAGGGGCGGACAGCCTCAGCGGATCGCATTCGTGGCCGCCGACGAGCACGCCCGGCCGAGTCGCGTTCGACGCCCGTCCGGTCGGCGATCTCAGGCCGTACGATACCGATCGTCGGCCACGGGAACGCGACGACGTGCTCGGCATTGGTCGTTCCCGACAGCGCGCCGGCGGCCCCGAACTCCGACGCCCACCGACGTGCCTGCAGTAGCCGTCTCGGCGGAGTGCCGCGTTCGCCTCCCCGTCGCCCCGAATCCGAAACTGGACGGTTTTTGTCGCCGGCGTGTCTCGGTCGACCGATGACCGTCCGCGAGGTCGCTGCGCGCGCCTACCGCGAGGCACTGCCGGCGCTCGGCGCGAGCCTCGTCGGCGGGCTGCTCGCGGGTGTGGTCCTCGGGGGGATGCGCGCGGAGCTCCGGGCCGTGCCCGGACTGATCGTGCTCGTGCCGGCACTCTTGGCCACCCGCGGCAACGTCTACGGCTCCTTCGGCGCACGGCTGGCCACCGCGCTCCACCAGGGGCTGATCGAGCCGCGCGCCCGCGCCGGCGACCCGCGGCTCCGCTCGGCGGTCGCGGCCGCGCTCGCCAACGGACTCCTCGTGAGCGTCCTCGCCGCCGTCGCTGCCTTCCTCGTGTCGACCCTTCTCGGACGGCCCGTGGTGGCGCTCGCCACGCTGGTCGCCATCGCAGCCATCGCCGGCGTGCTCACGGGTGCGGTGCTGGCGGCGGCCGTCGTGCTGGTGGTGTTCGCAGGCTACCGACGCGGCTACAACCCCGATACCATCGTCGGCCCGGCGGTGACGACGACGGGTGATGTCTTCGGCCTCCTCTTTTTGCTCTTTGCCGTTCGCGTGGTCCTCGCGCTCGGGAACGGGCTTATCGGTGACGCGGGCAGGCTCGCCGCGGGCGCAGTACTCGGAGGGATGTGAATGCAGACCGAGTGGACCGTCCGGGCGATCACGCGTGCCACGCTGCCCGTTCTGGTGGCGCTCGCACTCCTCGAGCTTGTCAGTGGGCTCGTGTTGGGCTCCGTCGAGGCGACCCTCCTCGAGCTACCGTCGCTGCTCGTCCTCGTCCCCGTGACGATCGGCGCCGCCGGCAACCTCGGGAGCGTGCTCGCCGCGCGGCTCTCGACGGCGTTTCACCTCGGAACGCTCTCGTTCGCCCCGGCCGACGACACGCTCGCGGGCAACGCCCTCGCCACGCTGGCACTCTCGCTCACCGTGTTCCCGGTCGTGGGCGCGGGCGCGTGGCTTCTCACCGAGCTCGTCGCCGGGGCGGCCCTGCCGTTCCGGACCGTACTGTTGGTCGCCACCGCCAGCGGTGCGGCTCTCGCCGTCCTCACCGTCGTCGTCGCCGTCGTCGCCACCTACGCCGCCTACCGCTTCGAGCTCGATCCCGACGACATCGTGATTCCGGTGGTGACGAACGTCTGTGACGTGCTCGGCGTGCTCGTGCTGTTCGCCGCCGTGCGGGTCTTCGTCTGAGTGCACGGTCGCTTCCGCGTCGCTGGCTCCACTCGCCCCGAGGAGGTACAAGCTCGTCACCGTCACCGTTGAATCGCTACTCTCGTTCGCCGCCGGCTCCACCCTCGTCGCCGATGATGATGGCGTTCTCGACGAGGCTCCCGTGTGCGCGCCGGAACCGCTCGGAGAGCGCTTGGTGGGAGACGTCGAGCTCGGTGGCGAGTTCCTCCATCGACGTCGAGCGCGGCACCTCGTAGAAGCCGTGTTCGAACGCCGCCACGAGCGTGCTCTGCTGGTCGTCGGTGAGGCCGAAGCGGCCCTTGCGCCCGTCGTCGAGCTGGTAGACCCGCCGGAGGTCGATCGTGAGTCCGTGATCCTCACAGAACGCGTTGGTCCGCGAGATCGCCTCGTGCTCGGGGAACAGCACCCGGAGGTGCCACGCGTCGTTTCGACCGCTCCCGCTCGCCGCGAGGACCGTCCCGTCCTCCTCGACGAGGACGTGAACGAGCGTCTCGACGTGGGCGACCCACTCCATCCGGTAGAGGCGCTCCTCGCCGAGGTCGGTGAGGAGGTCGACGCTCTCGACGGTCGAATCCCCCCGGAGGGTCTCCTCGACCGCCGCGGCCTCCGTGTCGTCGGCACGCACCCAGACGAACGGCATCGCGCGATCCGTGTGGGCGACGACGCGTTCGACCTCGAACTCGGCGTCGTCGTGGGCGACGAGCGTCTCGCTGAGCGCGAACTCCTCGGCCGGCAGGTCGAACTCTGCGATGACGCCACCCATCCGTTACTCGCTCGCCACCCCCCGCAGCCATAGGACTGTCGGTACGACACGACGCGACCGCCGGGTTGTTGTGCTCGCGTGCGCTACTGGGGCGAATGCGTACGACACCTCCCGCGACTGCCGTCTTCGTCCTCCTCGCCCTGCTCGTCCTCACAGCAGGCTGTACGACCGCCCCCGGCGCGGGACCGTCTACCGCCCCGGAAACCGGGGCGGCGACCGCCGGCAGCGACGACGCCAGTACGACCGGCGAGGGGACGACCGGCGACGGCGTGGCGGACGCCGACGGCGGGACGGCCGAGGGGCGAACCGCCACGGTCGCTCGGGTGATCGACGGCAACACTGCGGCGGTCGCGTTCGCGGACGGCGAGCGCGAGACCGTCCGGCTGCTCGGGGTCGATACCCCGGAGATCCGGGGCACGACCGACCCGACCGAGTTCGAGGGGGTCCCCGACATCGAAGCGGGCCGCGAGTGGCTGGACGAATGGGGTCGCCGAGCGAGCGCGTTCGCCCGCAAGGAGCTTGAGGGACGGCAGGTGACCGTCGCCGTCGACGAGGCGGCCGACCGGCGCGACAGGTACGGCCGGCTGCTCGCCTACCTCACCGTCGAAGGCGAGTCCGACTCGTTCAACCGACAGCTGCTCGACGAGGGCTACGCACGCCTCTACGAGAGCCGCTTCGCCCGGCGCGGGGCGTTCGCGCGGAGCGAGGCGCGCGCCCGGGCGGAGGGGATCGGCCTCTGGGGCTACCGTCGAGGGGACGTCCCCCAGTAGACGGGGCGGCCGCCGGCGGTGCGGGGCCACCGTGACCGGTCGGCCGGCCGTGCCCGTGATCGGACGGTCACGGAACCACGCGACGTGGACACGCCGGGACCCGGGGAGTCGCCTACGACAGTTCGCCGAACAGCGTCCGGACGTCCGCCACGTCGACGTCCCGCCCCCGTTGAACTCCTCCCGACGGCCGTCGCCGCCCGGACCGGTCGGCAGCGCCGACCCGACGACGGGGAACGGGGCCGGCTCGTCGAGGGTATCGACCTCGTTCGGGCGATGGTCCCCTCGCGCCGGCTCCACGCCGGTACCGACGACCGCCCGGTCGACGGATCCGCCGGCGGCGACGCGGCTGTCGCGTTCGCATAGCAGGCGGTGAACCCGCGCGGGTCGACGACCGCTGCCGACGGCTCGTCGAAGCGGTATCGGAGCGACCCGTTGGCCACGTCGCGCCCGATCGAGACGATCCGGTGTTCCGTCTCGTCGGTGCCCGGGTCGGGCTCTCCCTCCCTGCCGCGGGAGGGCGGCATCGCCGACGAACGCGGCCGCGAGCGTCGCTCGTTTCACGTTCCGAAGGGGGCCGAGACGCTACCGGGTCGGTGATCGTTCGGGCCGTGGCTCTGGCGGCGTTCGACTACGGATCGAAGGGCGAGGCGCGGCGATCTCGCGGTGTTCCACGCCAGAAACCGCCGGCCTCGGTGAGAACACCGGATCGATCACCGAACTCCGGCGGGTACGGGTGCCGGGCGTGTCGGGGAATCGAAACGACGGATCGAACGGACCATTGAGGAAGACGACCACACGAGCCCGCCGGAAAACCGAAGGAGACGCCCGACCGGACCGCCCTCGTCCGTCAGCTCGTCTTCGCTTTCCCGTTTCCGCCGGCCGCGCGGTCACCGCCGTCGCTCGGCCGTTTGACTTTCCCGTCGCTTGCACTACCGTCGTCCCCACCGCCGTCCTGCGTTGCTTCCCCGTCGGCACCGTCAGCGCCGCCGGTATCCGTCCCGGCGGCGAGGAACCCGAGCGTTTCGCGCTCGGCGTCGGTGAGCCGTCCGTCCCGCAGCGCCTCGCTGAGGGCTGCCAGCTGCTGGTCGCTGAGTCCCCCTGCGATAGCATCACTCACCGCCCGTCGCTGCTCGGCGGTGAGGCCGTCGCCGGCGAGCGCGTCGGTGATCGTGGTGATCTGTGTGTCCGAGAGGTCGCTTGCAGCGAGCGCCTCGCTGATCCGGTCGATCTGCGTGTCGGTGAGGCCGCTCTCGGAGAGCGAATCGGCGATGGAGCCCCGATCGAGGGGGCGGCCGTCGCCGTCTTCGCCCTCGCCAGCCGTTTCGTCGTCGCCCGGGTCACCGGTCGCATCGTCGGCCGCGCCACCGTCGCCATCGCCACCAGTAGCACTGCTCGCCGTCTCGTCCGGAGCCGGTGTCGCGGGTTCTGTCGGCGTCGCCGCCTCGGTTGGTGTCGCGTTCCCGGACGGCGTCGCCGTCTCGGTCGGTGTCGCGGTCGCTCGGGCGGAGACGGTGAGCGACGCCCCGTCCGTTCCCGTCACGTCGTAGACCTCGCCCGCCGAGTCACTGATCTCGGTCACGTCGAGCGACAGATCGCTCGATCCAGCCGCGTTCCCCGTGACGGTGACCGTAGCGATCGTCACCCCGCCCGCGTCATCCGGCAGCGCGTCGCCGAAATAGATGGCGCTGAACGATGCCGAGGACCCGTCAGCGGCGATGCTGACGTTCTGGTTGGCCGCGTTCCCCGCTATCGTGACGTTCGTGATCGACCCGACCGCGGTGTCCTCGACCCCGACATTCGCATTGGTCGTGCCGATACCGCCGTCGGTGTTTTCGACCACGACCTCGTAGGTGGTCGTGGCCCCGGACGCTACCTGCCGCTCGTCCGGCGCGACCGAAACGGTCGTACTGCCGGCTGCGCTCGCCGTGAAGGCCACGGCCGCACCCGCCGACACGACGAGGAGTGTTGCGAGAGCGATGCCGGCGAGTTGCCGTCGAGACGTATCGAGCGTGCTTTCGATCATGATCGGGGTGTGTGGAGTGAATCGTGTTCGGTTCGGCGGTGATCAGCCCGAGTCCGACCACTCGGCATAGAGCGCCTGTGCATCGGCCTGCGTCACTTCTCCGTCGCCGTTGAAGTCGAACGCCGACGGGTCGTTCCGGATGGCCGGGTCGTCGAGGTTGTTATAGAGTACCTGTGCGTCGGCTCGCGTGAGTTGCCCGTCGCCGTCGACGTCCTCGAACAGGCCGTCGCCGTCCGGATCGGTCGCGGTAGTGTTGTTGATCGGCGCGGTCGGCAGCGTGTCCTCGTCGGGCTGGTTGACGTCGCCGTCCTCGCGGGTCGTCTCCGGACCGATCACTGCGTTGGCGTCGACCGACCCGCCGACTGCGTTCGTTGAGGCGTTCGCTTGGGGCTCGAAGCGCACGGAGATCACCCGCGGGTCGTCGGTCCGTTCGAGGTTCTGGGCGTCGGTCTCCGTTCCATCGGAATCGTAGAAGTTGAACCCGCTCGTGTCGCCGAACTCGGAGATGTTCTCGTCGAACTCGAACAGGAGCGCGTTCTCGCCGCTGGTGGCGATCGAGACGACATCGGGGTTCGCGGTGTTGCCGTCGTTCGAGACGGCTTCGGCCTGCTTGGGGTTGACCGGCGGGCTCTGGACGTCCGGCCTGGCGACGGTGCCCGCGTCGACGAACCCGCGGGCGACGACCGACTCGTTGACCCGGTCGTCGAACGCCACGGTGAGGGTCTTTGTGCCGTCGCCGGCGATCACTTCACCTCGGCCGTCGAACAGCTGATTCTGGAAGTTCCGGCTGTCGACCGGCACGAGCTGGAAGTTGCCCGCGCCGCCGAGGAGGTCCACGGGCTGATCGAACGTGAAGTTGACGAGCGTCTGCTGGCCGCTCAGGGCGGCGACGTTGCCCGTACAGAAGCCGCCGATCGCCCCGAGGTCGGGCGCGGCGGTCGGTCCCGAGTCGTTCGCCACCGTGGTGTTTCCACACTCGACGGTGCGGTTGCCGGTCAGCTCGGCCTCGTCGGGCTGGTTGACGTCGCCGTCCTCGCGGGTCGTCTCCGCGCCGACGACTGCGTTGGCGTCGACTGACCCGCCGACAGCCTTCTCCACCGGGGAGTTCTCGGGCTCGAACGCCACCGAGAGTACCGTCGGATCGTCCGTCGTGGCGACCGTCGTCGCGTCGGTCTCGGTGCCGTTCGCGTTGTAGAAGTTGAACCCGCTCGTATCCCCGACCTCCGAGATGTTCTCGTCGAACGCAAAGAGGAGCGCGTTGTCGGGCGCGTCGCTCGCGGTGACGTTCACGAGGTCGGGGTTTTCGGTGTTGCCGTCGTCGTTGAGGTCGGTGGCCTGCTTGGGATTGAGTGTCTCGTCGCCCTCGCCGGTCACCTGCACGACCCGGCGGTCGACGAACCCGCGCGCGAGGGTGTCGGGATCGATACGGCCGTCGAACGGAACGGTGAGGGAGGTCGTTTGATTCCGCGGCCCGACGACCTCGTTGTTGCCGTCGATGGTCGGCCCGCCGTCGATGGGAACGAGCTGGAAGTTGCCCGCCCCGCCCTGGAGCTTGAGGGGCTCGTCGAAGTCGAACTCGACGAGCGTCTGGCAATTTTGCCCCTCGGGGTTCTGTCGGTAGGTGACGTTGTCGATATCCACGAGGTCGGGCGCTTGCGTCGGCCCGCCTGCCCCGCCGCCGTCGCCGGTGTCGTTCGTGCCGCCCATGCCGCCGCCACACTCGCTGAACGCGGTAGTTCCGTTGCTCACCGCGGCCTCGTCGAGGGAGTTCTTCAGGGTGCTGTCGTTCGCGTTCGAGACCGCACCCTCGACCACCGACCCGCCGACCGCGTTCGCGGGGTCGAGGCCGTCGAAGGTCACCTTCACAAGCTCGGGCGTGGCGAGCGAGCCGGTCGCCACGTTGCCGTCCGTCGTCTTCGCGTTCGCGTCGTAGGCCTGGAAGCCGCCGTCGCTGTTGACCGTGACGGGTTCGTCGAAGGCGTAGATCAGCGCCTCACCCGTCCCGTTTCGTGTGACGTTCACGAGGTCGGGGTCGTCGGAGTTGCCGTCGTTGCTCACCGCGGCCGCTTGCAGGGGATTGTTCGTCTCGTCGCCCTCGCCGGTCACCCGCACCGTATTGGCCTCGACGACGCCGCGGGCGGTGTCGTTCGCGCTGACCGTCGTGGCGAACGCGACGGTGATGGTTCGTGTCCCGTCGCCCTCGACGACGTTCGTGCCGCTGACGGCCGAACCGCCGTCGGTCGGCACGAGCTCGAAATTGCCGCCCGAGCCGACGGTCGTCGCGTTCTCGTCGAAGGTGAAGTCGACGAGCACCGCCGGCTCGCCGCCCGACGATCCCTCCCGGAAGTTGTCGACCGACTGGAGGTCGGGGGCGGTCGTCGAACCGCTGTCGGCCGTCTGTCCCATGACGCCGCCGGCGAGCACGAATCCGACGGCGATCGAGAGGGCTACGATTCCCGCGAGTGCGAGCCGCGATGGTGTCGTTCGTTTCATGGTTCGACTACCAGTGATGAACACCGGTTTTCCCGTACGGGGTGTATAGATTCTGCTTGCAAAATACGGTCTCGGTGAACCGACCGCCGGACCGAGCGGACGGAGCTGTGTCCGGCGGAGGGGTCGCGCGCTCGCCCCGCCACCCCACGAGCTAAACCCGTCGGGAACGTACGACTACCGAACGCGATGGCCCCGCTCGATCGCCTCGAACTCCCGCCACGGCTCGTCGACTGGTCGATCCTCGCCGCGGTGGGCGTCGCGCTCGCCACCGGCCTCACGAGTCTCGTCTCCGGGCAGCCGGGCGAGGCGTTCGTGTTCGTCCTCCACGGGATCGGCGGCCTCTCGCTCGTGCTCCTCCTGTTCTGGAAGCTCCGGCGCGTACGCCGGCGGATCACCACCGGTGCGGCGTGGGACCGCGCGACGCCCGTCTCGGTGCTGCTGGCGACGGCGGCGCTCGGCGCGCTCGCTACGGGCACGTACTGGGCCTTCGGCGGATCGCTCGACCTCGGGCCGTGGGGCCTCCTGAACCTCCACATCGGGCTCGGACTGCTCGTGGTTCCGCTGCTCGTCTATCACCTGCGCCACCGCTTCCGGGTTCCCTCGACGGCCGACTTCGAGGGGCGACGCACGGCGTTGAGCTACGCCGCCGTCGTGGGCGTCGGCGCGCTCGCGTGGCGGCTCCAGGGAGCGGCGAACGCGCTCCTCGACACCGCGGGCGCGCGCCGACGCTTCACCGGTTCGCGCGAGAAAGGTACCGACGGGGGCAACGGCTTTCCCGTCACCAGCTGGGTGGCCGACGATCCCGAGCCGGTCGACACCGAAACGTGGGCGCTGTCGGTCGACGGGCGGGTCGCTCGACCGCTGGAACTCGGGTACGGCGACGTCGATTCCGAAACCGACGCCGCGCTCGATTCGGACGGCCGGCGCGCGCTGCTCGACTGCACCAGCGGCTGGTACTCCGAACACGACTGGCGCGGCCGCTCCGTCGGTGACCTGCTCGACGCGGCCGACGCGGACCCGGACGCCCGCTGGGTCTCGTTTCGGTCGGTGACGGGCTATCGCTGGAGCCTGCCGCTCCCCGAGGCCCGCGCCGCGCTGCTGGCCACGCATGTCGACGGCGAGCGGCTCTCCCACGGCCACGGCTTTCCCCTCCGGCTGGTCGCGCCGGGGCGACGAGGCTTCCAGTGGGTGAAGTGGGTCGAGTCCGTCGAGATCACCCGGAACCGGAATCTGAGCGAGTGGCTCGCGGTGTTCGTCAGCGGGTTCGACTGACGAACGGGTCGGCTGCGTTCAGGGCAGTTCCCCGTAGTCGGCTAACGAATCGAGGACGTACTCGGGCACGTCGTCAGCGGTGGCGGCGTCCGAATCACCACGAACCCAGCACGCCTCCATTCCGGCAGCGTGCGCGCCGGCGATGTCGTGATCGAGCGAGTTGCCGACGTATATCGCCTCTTCCGGTCGGATGTCGAGCGCGTCGAGTGCCACCTCGAAGGGCTCCGGGTCGGGCTTCGCCGCCGTCTCGTGCCCGGCGAATACGATCTCCTCGAAGCGCGATTCGAGGTCGAGGCTCCCGATCTTCGGTCGCTGCGTGTCGGGACCGCCGTTCGTGACGAGCGCGAGTGGGTAGCGCTCGCCGAGTGCCGCGAGGGCGGCCTCCGCACCCGGACAGAACCGCACGTCGGTGTAGTCGCGTTCGGTCTCGTAAGCCTCGGCGACCGCGCGACCGACAGCCGGCTCGCGGCTCCGTTCCGTGGCGAGCGCCTCGAAACACCGGACCCGGCGATGCACGTCGCTGTCCGTGTCGCCGATGGCGTCGAGTTTCGCGTGATACTCGTCGAGCGTGAAGAACGGCTCGACGCCGACGGCCTCGAACGCGACGGCGAGCACCTCGCTTCCGGGTCGCCGTCGCTCACAGAGCGTCCCGTCGAGGTCGAAGACGACCGCTTCGAGCGTCACGGCTCGCCCGTCGGAATCGGCTCGCCGTCCTCGGTCGGCGGCGCGACGTGATCGACGAACGCCTCGACGCTCGGCTCGTGGACCCGCACCGCGACGTGGATCGCGCCGAGTTCGCCGGGCTCGCCCACCGCGAAGTTGACGACGCCCTCGAAGGCGGCTCCCTTCTTCAGGTCGAACTCGAAGGTGTCGCCCCGCCGGCCCCCGAAGAAGGCCCCGCGGGCGGTGTCGAGGATCGCCTGCTCGTGGAGCAGCGCGGAGAGGTGGGCGAGGCTGTGGGCCTCGGCGCGGAGTCCGTCGGGCTCCCGTTCGACGTCGGCGTTCGGGAACAGGTTCCCGACGGCGTCGGCGACCCGGTCGGTGACCTCCGTGGGATAGACCGGCGCGGTGATCTCGACGTCGACGCGGTAGATCACGGCCCCGCCTCCCCGGTGTCGTCGTCTTCGTCGATCCCCGTGATTTCGTCGCCGACGGCCCGACCGGTCCCCGCTCCACCGGCGTCGCCGCCGAGCAGCGCGCGGATCGCCTCGTGGAAGGCCTCCAGCGAGCCGGTGTTCTCGACGGTGCGGTCGGCGCGCTCGATGGCCGCGCCCATCCCGAAGCCGCGCTCGCGTTCGTCGCGCTCGGCGAGGCTCTCGCCGCCCGCCGCCGTCGAGGCGTCCCGGTCCCGGGCCGCGACGCGCTCGGCTCTCGTCTCCGGGGGTGCCTCGATGGCGACGAGCGTGAACGCGTCGCCGAAGGCGTCCGCGAACCGCTCGGCCTCGACGCCCGAGCGCAGGCCGTCGATCAGCACCGTCTCCGACCCATCGAGCGCGTCTTCGACGAGCGGCAGCGAGCGCTCGGCGATCGCCCCGGGGCCGCCCTCCTCGCGGAGCGCGCGCGCCACCCGGCCGTGGTCCGTGGCGGGGTCGAGCCCGCGCTCCCGGCAGGCCGCCCGGATGACGTCGCCCATCGTCACCACCGGAATCCCGCACTCGCGGGCGACCGCGGCGGCCTCGCTCTTGCCGCTGCCCGGCAGCCCGACGACGCCGACCACCCTCATGGGCGCGCTAGCCCCGAGCCGGGTTTATGCGCTGTGCTTGGGCCGGACCCCGACCGCTTTTGCCGTCCGCCCGCAAAACCCGAACCGTGGGCACGTAGCTCAGCCCGGAGAGAGCGTCGGACTTCTAATCCGACGGTCGCGGGTTCGAATCCCGTCGTGCCCGCGAACCTTTTTTGCTGCGGGGGGTGTCCTTGCGCGCCGAAGGCGCGCTACGACCACCCCGCTCGCAAAAACGTTCATGAAAAAGGCCGCGAGCGACCGCGGGGAGCGCGGTAGAATCGCTGGCGACTCCGCTACCGCATGGCTTCGCACAGCGACTGCGACCACGTGACCGAGTCTCGGCCCGCCAGGAGGCGAAAGTCCTCCCGAGTCCCCCGTTCGCACTGCGAACGGGACGCCAGAATCGCCCCGCCACGGCCCCTG
The DNA here is from genome assembly GCA_003021045.1 of Halobacteriales archaeon QS_4_69_34. Taxonomy (GTDB): domain Archaea; phylum Halobacteriota; class Halobacteria; order Halobacteriales; family Halococcaceae; genus PXRN01. The sequence goes on from PXRN01000036.1 coordinate 25,108, forward strand.
CCGATCCGGCAGCGAGCGAGGACCTCGGGCGCACCGCCGCTCGTACGGTGGCTTCGACTCGTGTCCGTGCTGTGACCGGCTCGTCGGCCCTCGGCCCCACAGCCAGCGCCAGCGAGACGTGATCGGTGAGCGATGATCGCCGCCGTCGATCGAGTGATCGTCGTGCTACGGCGGCCGCTCCATCGTGAATCGGTCGCGCAGCCGGGCGTAGGCGTTGCCCGAGAGCCGACCGACCGCGTCGAGTTTCTCGGTGTCGAGCTGCCCGTCGGTCGTCACGCCGTCGTCGACGTGGACGTGGACGACCTCGGCGAGGACCATCGCGGCGGTGCCGACGTCGACCACCTCGTAGCGTTCGCACTCGAAGGCGACGGCGACGCCCGCGACCCGTGGGGGCGAGACCGCCGCCGAGGGTGTAGGCTCGACGTCGGCGTGTGCGAACTCGCTCTCGTCGGGTGGGAGGGTCGCGCTCGACGCGTTCATCGCCTCGGCGAACTCCTCGGTGACGACGTTGACGACGCATTCGCCGGTCTCGCGGACGTTCCGCGCGGTGTCCTTCCGGTCTGCGTTCGCCCCCGGCGCGACCATCAACACCGGGGGATCAATACTCACGACGTTGAAAAAGGAGTAGGGCGCGAGGTTCCTCGTGCTCTCGGGACTCACGGAGCTAACCCACGCGATCGGCCGCGGGATCACCGCGCCCGCGAGGGTGCGGTAGAGCGAGCCCGCAGCGTCGGGATCAATCTCCATCGTCGAAGGGGTCGATCTCGGTCGCGCCCGGCGTCTCCTCGTCGACGCCGAAGCCCGGGCCCCGCGTGGCGATCTCGAAGACCAGCCCGTCGGGGTCGGTGAAGTAGATGCTCGTGAAGTAGGTGCGGTCGGTAAGCTCGGAGACGCGCACGTCGTGGCTCAGCAGGTGCTCGCGCCACTCTCGAAGGGTATCCTCGTCCTCGGTGCCGATGGCGAAGTGATGGGACGCCCCGGGTCCGGGCTGGCCCCGCGATTCGGGGTACTCGAAGTAGGTGACGGTGGTGCCGGGCTCGCCGGCGGGCGTCGACGAGAAGTAGTAGTGGAGCGTCCCGGGATCGTCGTAGTTCTGCGTGCGCTTGACGGTGTGCCAGCCGAGGACGTCCTCGTAGAAGGCGCGGGTGCGCTCCATGTCGGTGCAGATGTTCGTCACGTGGTGCAGTCCGGTCGTGGGCGGGGTGTCGGTCATGTGTTAGGTCGTCGTGGTCGTGCCGGAAGTCGGTCGGCCGGACGGTCGCCGGTCGCTCGTGGTCGCTCGGTCGCCCGTCGGTCAGTCGTCGTCGGTGCCACGTGCGAGAAAGACGAGCGCCGTACCCAGGAGCGCGGTGTTTTTCAGGAAGTGGATGAGCTGCTGTTCGCGCTCGCTCTCTTCTCGGTTCCAGAAGTCGTGCATCGTCGGCGTGACGCCGACGAGAAACGCCGCGATCGCGCCGGCGGCCAGCCGCGGGAAGCGCCCGAGGACGACCCCGAGGCTCCCGACGAGGAGCAGTCCGCTCGAAAGCGGCACGAGCCGTTCGGCCGCGGGGACGTCCTTCGACTTGGCGTACCCCACCATCTCCTCGACGTTCCGGAGGTTGTCGAGCGCCATGAACGCGAGCACGCCGCCGAACACCGCGCGCCCGGCGGTCGAGAGCCGGCCCATCAGTCGCCCGCCTCCGCGCGATCGGTCGATCGGTTCACGTCGTTTCGTCGGGCTGCAGCAGTCGGTATCACGGCGGCCCGAACGAGGGGACGGACACATATAGCCGTTCGCGGACGCCGACGTAACGAGGTGACACCGACGTCACCGGCGGGCCGGTGGTCGGGGACGACGGGCAGCGATCGGGCGGCACTCGTACTGTCGGACAGAATCGTTTCGCAGACACAACCGGGACAACCAGTGCCATCGAGCGTTCACTGTCGGTCGATGTTCACGCAGTTCCGTCCGACAGTATCAGCCGTGTGCCTCGGGGTACGCCTCGGCCAGCAGCTCCGGCCGCCCGGCGAAGCGCTGCCGGATCGGAGCGAGAACCTCGGCGAGATGGGTTGCCGTGGCCTCCTTCAGGTCCTGTGGGTGGAGCTCCTCGGCCACGAAGTCGGCTTCGAGCGCATCGTAGCTCCCGTACGTGACGTCGCCGCCGTACTCCTCGGGACGCTCGATCCCGAAGGTCTCGCTGCGCTCGCCGAGCACCGGGAAGACGAGGTACTCGAGGTACTCGAGCACACCGTTGTCCTCGATTTCCCCCGCGGGACAGTACGCCCCTCGCAGTTTCTCGGCGATGGCGTCGGGCGAGTCCGTGAGACTGACCTTCGAGCCCGCCTCGGAGGCGCTCATCTTCCCACCGGACAGCCCCGAGAGCAGCGGCGCGAACACGCAGATCGGCGGATCCTCGCCCCGGTCGGCGGCGAGCTCGCGGCCCAGCATGTAGATGCCACGCTGGTCGATGCCGCCGTAGGCGACGTCGGCGTCGAGCGCGCCCACGTCGAGCGTCTGCATCAGGGGATAGAGCAGGCCCCCGAGCTTCGGGTTCTCGCTCTCGCGGACGACCTCGCTGCCGGCGCGCTGCACACGAGAAATCGTGGTGTCGGCAGCCAGCCGCAGGAGGTCGAGCGCGTAGCCGGGATCGAGCTCGAACTCGCTGCCCCGGACGAACTCGATTTCCTCGGGGTCGGCCCCGCTGGCCTCGACCATTCCTTCGATGGCCGCGCGGTAGTACGCCGAGCGCGCGTCGAGCAGCTCGAAGGGGCTCTTCTCGTCGTCGAGGTGGGCGTGCAGATCCGCGATCAACACCGTCACGGAGAGTCCCGCGTGCAGGAAGTCCGCGAGTTTCCTGATGGTGGTGAAGTGACCGATGTGCATCTCGCCGGTGGGCGCGTAGCCGATGTAGACCGTCGGTTCGCCGTCACCGCCGTCGCTGTCGCCGCTGTCGTCGCCGCTGTCGCCGGCGAGCAGGGCGTCGAGCTCCTCGGGGGTGACGACCTCGGCGGTGTTTCGTGCCACGAGCTCCCGGCGCTCCGCTCGGTCCATGCTCACTCTCGGATCGGGCTCGCTGTTAAGGGGTTCCCTTCCGAGGGCGACGGGCGATCGGTCGATCACCTCGCACGCGAGCGCGATCCGGTCGGCGAGCGTATCGCCGGTACGGACAGCCACTTGCCCGTTCTACCCGTAGCCGGCGTGTGTACACCGGTAAGACCGAGCAGCCCTGCTGTCTCTGTGGCGATCCCGAGTCGGTCGCCCGGCTCGACCTCCCGCCGCGGACGATCCAGCTGCTGCGACACTCGGGGTCGATCGCGTGGCGCGACGTCGTCGGCGAGCTCTCGATTCACTTCTGTGCGAGCGGCTGGACGCTCGTGACCGAGCTCGCCCTCGACGCGGGGATGCACCCGCTCTCGCGGTGTAACGCCGCCCGAGCCTCCTTCGACGTCCGCGAGGACTTCGAGGCCCTGCTCGCCGACGTGCGCGAGGAGCCCGATCAGACCGCGATGGAACGACGGATGCTCGCGGCAAGCCGGCGGGTCGTCGAGTGCTACGGCGAGGACGAACTGATCGAGGAGCGCGACCTCGTCGAGGCGCGGGTGATCGAGCTGGCGCTCTCCGAACTCGGCGTCGCGGCCACGACGGCTTGAGGGGCTCGCTTGCGGTTCGCCGGAGCACAACGTGTAAACCGCGTTGAACCGAACGGGAGACGTGATCGGTACAACCGACCGTGTGTCTCAGGAGGGCGCCGAGAGATGAGTGCGAGCACCGACGACGATCGGATGCGGGCCGTACAGGTCCCCGAGGCGGGCGGCGGCTTCGAGGTCGTCGAGCGCGACGTTCCCGAGCCGGGTCCCGAGGAGGTGCGCGTGGCGGTCGACGCGTGTGGGGTCTGTCACAGCGACGCCTTCCTCGAGGAGGGCCAGTGGCCCGGCGTCGACTATCCGCGGATCCCGGGCCACGAGGTCGTCGGCGAGATCGACGCGGTCGGGGAGCGCGTCGACGCCTGGACGGCTGGCGAGCGCGTCGGCGTCGGCTGGCACGGCGGGCACTGCTTCACCTGCGAGCCCTGCCGGCGGGACGATTTCATCGCCTGCGAGAACGGCCGGGTGACGGGGTTCGACCACGACGGGGGGTACGCCGAGTACCTGACCACACCCCAGGAGTCGCTCGCGCGCGTCCCGGACGGCCTCGCCCCCGACGCGGCCGCGCCGCTGCTCTGTGCCGGCGTCACGACCTACAACGCGCTCAGAAACAGCGGCGCGAAGCCGGGCGACCTCGTGGCCGTCCAGGGCGTCGGCGGTCTCGGTCACCTCGGCATCCAGTACGCCCACGCCGCGGGCTTCGAGACGGTCGCGGTCTCGCGGGGGACCGAGAAGCGCGAGCTCGCGCTCGATCTCGGCGCGGACCACTACGTCGATAGCGAGGCGACCGATCCCGGCACGGCGCTCGCGGAGCTGGGCGGCGCGCGGGTCGTCCTCGGGACGGCCCCGAACGCGGCGGCCATGGAGTCCCTCGTGGGCGGCCTCGGCGTCGACGGACGGCTGATCGCGGTCGGGATCCCCGGCGAACCGCTCGACGTTCCCGTTCAGCCGCTCGTCCAGCAACGGCAGTCGGTCGCGGGGTGGCCGTCGGGCGACGCACGCGACTCCCAGGACACTCTCGAGTTCAGCGCGCTCCGGGGGATCGAATCGACGATCGAGACGTACCCGCTCGGGGACGCCGGCACGGCCTACGAGCGCATGCTCGACGGCGACGCGCGCTTCCGGGCCGTCATCGAGCCCTGAGCCCGGTCCCCGGCCGGCCGTTTCGTCTGTCGACTCGCTCCGAACCCGCGTCGAAGGGCCACGCGTACGTCACTCGCCGGGACGCCGGCTTCGGACGTCACGGTTCCCCTCCAGCTCCGGTCTCGGTCGTCCGCGGGCTCCGGCGGGGCGGACGGCGCGCCGAGCGGGACCTGCTCGCCGGTCGCCAGCTACCGAGCCGGACCGCCACCTCCCCTGATCCGCGGGCGCCGGTGACGCTACGACGTCTCGCTTCGAGCGCGGGCCTGGCGCTGGCGGTGGACGATCCCGACGTTGTTCGCCGCGCGCTCGACGAACGACCGGAACGCCCCGCCGGTTTCCGATTCCTCGTCGAGCACGATCGGCGCGCCGCCCGCCTCGCCCTCCCGCACGCCGGGATCGAGCGGGAGCTCGCCCAAGAAGGGCATCTCGACTTCCTCGGCGAACGCCTCTCCACCACCCCGTCCGAACACGTCGTGGCTCGCCCCGCAGTCGGGACACCGGAAGCCGCTCATGTTCTCGACGATCCCCAGGACCGGGGTCTCGTGCTCGCCGAACATCCGCAGCGCCTTGCGGGCGTCGTCGACCGCCACGTCCTGTGGAGTGGTGACGATCACCGCGCCCGCGATCGGCATCGTCTGGAGCACCGTGAGCTGGGTGTCGCCCGTTCCCGGCGGGAGGTCGAGTACTAGATAGTCGAGCGCGCCCCACTCGACGTCCTCGGTGAGCTGGGTGAGCAGCTTGTGGACCATCGGGCCGCGCCAGATCACGGGGTCGTCCTCGCCCACGAGGAAGGCCATGCTCATCAGCTTCATCCCGTGCTTCTCGGGCGGCACGAGCGTCTCCTCGGCGGTCGCCTGCGGGCGTTCTTCGGTATCGAGCATCCGGGGGACGTTCGGCCCGTAGACGTCGGCGTCGAACAGGCCGACGCGCGCGCCCAGTCCCGACAGGCCCGCGGCGAGGTTCACCGCCACCGTGGACTTGCCGACGCCGCCCTTCCCGCTGGCGACCGCGATCACGTTCTTCACGTCCGGGAGCACGCCCTCCGTTTCACCGCCGTCGCCCCCGCCGGCCCCGCGGTCGACGCGCGCCGAGAGCTCGACGTCCCCGACGCCGGCCTCGGCGAGGACCTCCCGTACTCGGCCCGCGATGGCGGTCTCGGTGGGCGAGTAGGGCGCGCCGAGCGCGAGCGAGGCGTGGACCGTCCCCCCCTCGCCGACCTCGATCCCGTTGACGAGCCCCAGCGAGACGACGTCCTCGCCGAGGTCGGGGTCCTCGACGCCCCCGAGCAGATCGAGCGCGCGCTCTTCGTTCATGTCCGTGATAGACCCCGCGCCGGCGATAAGCGTTTGGAAGCGAGCGACGGACGGGCCGGAGCGGTTCCGCGCGGTCCCGTGCTCGGGGCGAACACGCGATGGGACGCCGACGGCGTTGCCGTCCGGCGAAACCACGTCCACCATCGCCAGCCGCCGAACGAAACCACTATCAGTTACACGGCCCCGGGATCACCCTTCGGGTTTAACCGTCCGCGCGCCCAAGCGAGGTCCATGCTCGCCGACGGGTTCGGCCGCGAGGTCTCGGGGGTGCGGGTCTCGCTCACCGACCGGTGTAACTTCGACTGCGTCTACTGTCACAACGAGGGTCTCGGCGATACCCGGGGACCGATGGACCCCCAGGACGACGAGATGAGCGCCGACGACGTGGTGCGATTCCTCGAGGTGGTCGAGGAGTTCGGCGTCGAGAAGGTGAAGTTCACGGGCGGGGAGCCGATGCTGCGCGACGATCTGGAGGAGATCGTTCGCCGGACGCCCGATTCGATGGAGACCTCGCTCACCACCAACGGGACCTTCCTTCCGGGCCGTGCGGAAGGGCTGACGGAGGCGGGACTGGAGCGGGTGAACGTCTCCCAGGACGCCCTCGATCCCGAGGCGTTCGCCGCGATCACGAAGTCGGGTGCGTACGACCGCGTAATGGAGGGCGTCGAGGCCGCCCTGGCGGCCGGACTCGATCCCGTCAAGCTCAACATGGTGGTCTTCGAGCACACCGCGGGCTACGTCGAGAGGATGGTCGAGCACGTCGCCGGGAATCCGGGCCTCCGGCTCCAGCTCATCGAGTACATGCCCGAGCTGACGGGCCACCCCGAGTGGAACATCGACATCTCGCGGGTCCACGACTGGCTCGCCGGCGTCGCCGACCGCGTCGAGACCCGCGAGATGCACGACCGAAAGCGCTACTGGGTGAGCGGGGGCGCCACGAGCGCCGCGAGTGGCGCCTCGTCGGACTCGTCGGACGGTGGAATGGTCGAGATCGTCGACCCCGTCGAGAACCCCACCTTCTGTGCGAACTGCCACCGGGTCCGCGTGACCCACGAGGGCTATCTCAAGGGCTGTCTGAATCGCAACGACGATCTCCGCTCGATGGGCGAGATGAGCAGAAGGGAGATCCGCGAGACGTTCCGCGAGACCGTCGCAAACCGGGTGCCATTTTATGGCGAGTACATGGTCCGTGACGGCGACGGCGACTGGGAGATGAACGAGGAGTACGTCGGAGCCTGACGGGAGCGCCGCTCGCGGCCGACCGCGAGCGGCCTCACAAGGCCCAGGCCGGACCTATTGCTCTTCGCGGGCGCTCGGAGCGCCGGACAGAACCGCCGAAACGTGTTCGTCGACCCTACCGCCGACATCGGCGACAGACGTCCGTCCGGCGATCATCCGTCGTCGCCGGCCAGCCGCCGGGCGAGACCGAGCATGCTGTGGGCGATGCCGCCGGCCCGCCTGACGGGCACGGGGGATTCGACGCCACCGCTCCCGTCCGCGCGCCGAGCGGAAGGCCACGGTGTCGACGTTCCCGCGGAACAACCGGGAGATGTACGGCGAGAGCCCTCCGGTTCCGCCTCGTAGGGGGTGACGACGAGGTCACGGTCCGACTCCCGCGTCGCCCGCAGCACCGTCTTCGCCGCCGAGCCGCGCTCGGCCGCGACGAGGGTCTCGCAGGGCACCCCCGTCTCCGCTTCGACGTGGCACTCCACGCTCGCCAGCCTGTCCGCCGTCCGGCCGTCGATCCCGTGTTCGGCGAGTCCCTCGCCCTCGACGCCACCGCTCTCGACGCCACCGCCGCCGTCCGCACTCACCACCCGGGTCCGGTCTCCCCGGTCAGACCCCGACTCCCGTCCAGCGTCGTCGAGAGCCGCTTCGTCGGCGATCTCGAGGAGGACCACCTTCCCGGCCCGGTGTGCGCTCGCGAGGCGTGCCGCGAACGCGGCGGCCGTGTCCGCGTGCTCCCCGCGTGTGGAGACGAGGACGTGGTCGTCGCCCTTGACCGACCGATAGAGGAACTCCGCCCGGCGGTCGTAGAACGGCTCGCGCCACGCGACGAACACCGCCGCGACGATGGCGCTCGATATCGCGACGGAGAGGACGTACTCGAGCCGGGCCGTGCGATCCCGTCGACGGCGTCGCCGACCTCCCGGTCGGATAGTCCCGTCACCTGAAAGAGCACGCCGGCGCTGTCGCTCACGTCGAGATCGGCGAAGAAGTCGTCCCCGGCAACTACGAGACGGCCAGCGCGTCGACCCACTGCGGAGATAGTTCGGGACGATCGCTCGCGTCCCCTCTACCCTCGGGCTTTCGCCGTCGTTAAATACCCGCGTCGAATTAGGTCTGTACGCAACGTACTGCAGGGGCTCGCGCCCCGAGTCCGCGAGGGCGACAGTCACCGACTGCGAGTCGTGGTAGCCAAGCCTGGCCCAAGGCGCAGGGTTGCTAACTCTGTGGCGTACAGCCTCCGGGGTTCGAATCCCCGCCACGACGCTGCGCGCAGCCGACGAGCGCCACACGACAATGAGCACGGAAGACCCAGATCAAGCGAACGACGAGGGCGAGGACGAGGAGGACATTCGGTACTTCGTCCGGGTCGGCCAGACCGACCTCGACGGGACCGCGAGCGTCGAGCGCGCTCTCACGGGGATGAACGGCATCGGGCGGCGGGCCGCCCGCATTATCACCGATCAGGCCGGCGTCGACCGGACGGCGACGTTCGGCCGGCTCGACGACGAGGCCATCGAGGCGGTCGTCGACCGAATCGAGGAGTTCGCCGCCGACACGCCCGACTGGCTGACCAATCGTCCCTCGGACGTCTACACCGGCGAGGCGACCCACGAGGTGGGCAACGACCTCGAACTCACCCGCCAGCAGGACATCAACCGGATGCAGATGATCGGCTCCTACAAGGGCGTGCGCCACGAGCGCGGCCAGAAGGTCCGCGGCCAGCGTACCCGCTCGACGGGCCGCTCGGAGGGGACTGTCGGCGTGAACGTCGAGGCGATCAAAGAGGACATGGACGAGGACGCGGAGGAATAATGGCACTCGGACAGAACACCAAGGGTTACGAGACGCCGAACCACCCCTACCAGGGCGAACGCATCGACGAGGAGTCCGGCCTCCTCGGGCGGTACGGGCTGAAGAACAAAGAGGAGCTCTGGCGCGCTCAGTCGGAGCTTCGATCCTACCGGCGGGAGGCCCGCCGACTGCTCGGCGAGGCCCAGGGCGACGCCGCGGCCGCCGAGCGGGCCGGCCGGGACTTCCTCGCTCGCCTGCGACGCCTCGACGTGCTGGGCGAAACCGACCAGCTCGACGACGTCCTGAGCCTGGACGTGACGGACGTGCTCGAACGCCGGCTGCAAACCGTCGTCTACCGCAAGGGGCTGGCGAACACGCCGAAACAGGCCCGCCAGTTCATCGTCCACGGCCACGTCGTCGTCGGCGAAAGCCGGGTCACCGTGCCTTCGAAGAAGGTCGACGTCGACGAGGAGAGTCGGGTTCGATTCGACGAGACGAGTCCGCTCGCCGACGAGCTCCATCCCGAGCGCGCGGAGGAACAATGAGCGCCGACGACGGCGAGCGCTGGGCGGTCGCGCACGTCCACGCCTCGTTCAACAACACGATCATCACGATCACCGACCAGACCGGCGCGGAGACGCTGGCCAAATCGAGCGGCGGCACGGCGGTCAAACAGAACCGCGACGAGGCCTCGCCGTACGCGGCGATGCAGATGGCCGAGGGCGTCGCCGAGGAGGTGCTCGCCCGGGGCATTACGGGCGTCCACGTCCGTGTTCGGGGACCGGGCGGCAACCGCCAGACCAACCCCGGACCGGGTGCACAGGCGACGATCAGGGCGCTCGCGCGCGCCGGACTGGAGATCGGCCGGATCGAGGACGTGACGCCGATCCCTCACGACGGCACGCGCGCGCCGAAATCGAGCGGGTTCTGATGAGCACGAACGAAGCGGTCGCCGACGGCGGGGCCGGGGGCGAGCCCGGCTACGAGGTCGAGTTCATCGACCGGGGCGAAAACGAGGCGCGCTTTCTCGTCCGCGGCGTGACGCCCGCGTTCGTCAACGGCATCCGGCGGGCGATGGTCGCCGACGTGCCGACGCTGTCGATCGATACCGTGCGAGTACTCGAGAACTCCTCGGTGATGTTCGACGAGCAGATCGGCCACCGTCTCGGGCTCGTCCCCTTAGCGAGTCCGCCCGCTGAGTTCGAGATCGGCGACAGCGTCACCCTCGGGCTCGACGTCACCGGGCCGGCAACGGCCTACTCGGGCGATCTCGTGAGCACGGACTCGACCGTCGAGCCCGCCACCGACGACGTGCCGATCATCGAGCTCAAGGAGGGCCAGCGCCTCGAAGTCGAGGCCGAGGCCGTCCTCGACACCGGGAAGGCACACGCCAAACACCAGGGCGGGGTGGCCGTCGGCTACCGTCACCTCCAGCGGGTCGAGGTCCTCGGCGACAGCGAGGAGTTCGCCGAGGACGAACCCCAGATCCTGCGCGGCGTGATCGAGGTCGATGAGGACGGGGAACGCGAGCTCGTCCCCACGGAGGCGTTCGACCACGACCTCACGGAGCGCTACCCGGGCAAGGAGGTCGACGTCACGGACGTGCCCGGCGCGTTCGTCTTCCGGGTCGAGACCGACGGCTCGCTGTCGGTCACGGAGCTCGTCGCCGCGGCGGCCGACTCGCTCGACGCGCGCGCCGCGGAGCTCGAATCGGCGGTCCAGCTCTAACCCACGAACAGCACCGATGTCCCACACGAACCAGTTCCACCGGCGGCCGAGCCGACACCACCGTCGAGCGGCGGCGCGTGCCCGCGGGACCGTCGCGCCGGGCCGTGCGTCGGGCCGCACGCGACTGCTCCGTGCGCGATCGAACCCCGCGCGAGCGGCCGCCGACAGCCCTGCGGGCCGGTTCCGGGCGAGCCGGGGTCGCCGGATCGAAACTGGTTTGTGCGGACGACGGCGAGCAGGAGGCGCGCGCAGGGATAGCCAAGTCAGGTCAACGGCGCAGCGTTCAGGGCGCTGTCTCGTAGGAGTCCGCAGGTTCAAATCCTGCTCCCTGCATCCTCCGATACACGACTATCACACGACACCACGATGAACAAGACGAATCCACGACTCGACGGCCTGATCGCCGAGCTGCGGTCGGTCGCAAGCGAGTCCGAGGCCGGCGTCTGGGCGGCGGTCGCCGAGCGCCTGGCCAAACCTCGCAGAACGCACGCCGAGGTCAACCTCGGCCGCATCGAACGCCACGCCACCGCCGAGGAGCTCGTCGTCGTACCGGGCAAGGTGCTCGGCGCGGGCGTGCTCGATACCCCCGTGACCGTCGCGGCGGTCGATTTCTCGGACTCGGCACGGACGAAGATCGAACGGGTCGGCGAGCCGATCACGCTCGAACGCGCACTCGAGACGAACCCCGAGGGCGCTGACGCCCGGGTGGTCCGATGAGCGTCGCCACCTTCGACGCCGACCTCGTCGTCGACGCGGGCGACTGCATCCTCGGCCGCGTCGCCAGCCAGGTCGCGGAACGCGCGCTCGATGGCGAGCGGATCGCGGTGGTGAACGCCGAGCGGGCGGTCGTCACCGGGGGCGAGGAGGACGTCATGGGCGTCTTCGAGACGCGCGCGGGGCTGGGCTCCGACCGAGGACCGCAGTATCCCAAGCGGCCCGACCGTATCATGAAGCGCTCGATCCGAGGCATGGTGCCTCACAGGCGCCCGCGCGGGCGCGAGGCCTTCGAGCGCGTCCGGGTCTACGTCGGGAACCCCTACGAGGGCAGCGACGCGGGCGGCACCGACACCGCCGACACCGACGGGGCGACGGTGCTCGACGGCACGTCGCTGGATCGGCTCTCGACGACCGAGTTCGTCCAGCTCGGGGCAGTGTCGGAGCGGCTGGGCGGCAACGTCACGTGGTGAGGACTGTGGATTCACCGACCGAACACGAACTCAAACACACATGGTAACGAACACGAGCGGCAAGAAGAAGACGGCGATCGCCAGAGCGACCGTCACCGAGGGAGAGGGTCAGGTGCGGGTGAACGCGCGGCCGGTCGAGCTCGTCGAGCCCGAGCGCGCCCGCCTGAAGATGCTCGAACCGTTCCGGATCGGCGACGAGCAGCGCGAGGGCGTCGACATCGACGTCTCGGTGAGCGGCGGCGGATCGGTCGGGCAGGCCGACGCCGTGCGGACGGCCATCGCGCGCGGGCTGGTCCAGCACGACAACGACGCCGAGCTCCGGGACGCCTACATGGAGTTCGATCGATCGCTGCTCGTCAACGACGTGCGCCAGTCCGAATCGAAGAAGTGGGGCGGCCCCGGCGCGCGGGCGCGCTACCAGAAGTCCTACCGATGATCGGAGGGGAGTGGGAGTCCTACCGATGACGGGGAGGGTCGAGCCATGATGGTCCCGGTGCGGTGTTTCACCTGCGGGAAGGTCGTCGGCGAGCACTGGGAGGCCTTTACGACGCGGGTCGACGAGGGCGAGGACTCCGGGGCAGTGCTCGACGACCTCGGCGTCGAGCGCCACTGCTGTCGACGGATGCTCGTCTCGCACACCGACCTCGTCGACGTGGTGGCTCCCTACCAGTGACAGCGATGGTCCAACGGCACAGCCGCTACGAGAAGGCCCGGATCATCGGCGCGCGGGCGCTCCAGATCGCCTACGGTGCGCCACTGCTGGTGGAGACGAGTACGACGGAGCCGATCCTGATCGCCGCCGAGGAGTACGACGCGGACGTCCTCCCCTTTACGATCAGGCGGGACGACCGCGCGGGCGGTGATCGGGAGTGACGCTCGCCACCGAGGTGCGCCTCCGGCGGGTGCTCGACTCGCGGGGGAACCCGACCGTGGAGGCCACGGTCCGCACCGAGTCGGGCGGGTTCGGCCGCGCGGCGGCCCCGAGCGGCGCGAGCACCGGTGCATACGAGGCCATCGAGCTCCCGGCGAGGGAGGCCATCGCGGCCGCCCGCGAGCGCGCCGTCCCGCGCATCGAGGGGCAGGTGTACGCCGGCGACCAGCGATCGGTCGACGCGGCCCTGCGCGGGGCCGACGGCACCGAGGACTTCTCGACGATCGGTGCGAACAGTGCAGTAGCGATCTCGATGGCCGCCGCGACGGCCGCCGCCGACGTGCTCGGCGCGCCGCTCTACCAGCACCTCGGAGGTGCGTTCCGGGGCGAGGGCTTTCCCACGCCGCTGGGCAACGTGATCGGCGGTGGCGAGCACGCCGCCCGTTCGACCGACGTCCAGGAGTTCCTCGCCGCGCCGGTGGGCGCACCGAACGTCGCCGACGCGGCCTTCGCCAACGCCCGCGTCCACGGGGTCGTCGGCGACCTGCTCGACGAGCGGGGCCTGTCGACCGACAAGGGCGACGAGGGGGCGTGGGCTCCGGCCGTCGACGACGAGACGGCGTTCGAAGTGCTGGACGAAGCGACCGGGAGGGTCGCCGAGGAGGTGGGCTTCGAGATCGCCGTCGGCCTCGACGTGGCCGCAGCGGAGCTCTACGACGCCGACGCCGATACGGGCGCGGGGGGCGTCTACCGCTACAGCGACGCCGAGCGCACGCCCACCGAGCAGGTCGAGTACGTCGCCGGCCTCGTCGCCGAACACGACCTCGTCTACGTCGAGGACCCGCTCGACGAGGAAGACTTCGAGGGGTTCGCCGACCTCACCGCCCGGGTGGGTTCGGCGACGCTGGTCTGTGGCGACGACCTGTTCGTGACCGACATCAGCCGTCTCGCGCGCGGCATCGAGGCGGGGGCGGCGAACGCGATCCTCGTCAAGCCCAACCAGATCGGAACGCTCACGGGGGCGTTCGACGCCATCGAGCTCGCCGCACGCAACGGCTACGCGCCCGTGGTCTCCCACCGCAGCGGCGAGACCGAGGACACGACGATCGCCCACCTCGCCGTGGCGACCGACGCGCCGTACATCAAGACGGGCGCGGTCGGCGGCGAGCGCACCGCGAAGCTGAACGAACTCATCAGGATCGAGGAAACCGCATGACGACACCCACGACACCCACGACACCCACGAGCCGACACGAGCGCGCCGTACCGCCCGGAGGAGCCACATGAGCGAGAACGAGGAGGGCCTCGAAGCCGCCGACTCCGAGATCGAGGAGGAGCCGACCGGCGAGTCGGGGGCCAGACCCGCCTCCGACCCCGAGGAGGGCGTTCGGGAGGAGACCGGGGCAGCGGAGGAAGGAGCGGCCGCCGCGACGGCCGACGATCACGCGACCGACGCCGCCGACGACGGACCGGCCGACGGCGCGAGCGCGGGAAGCGGGGGAGCCGAAGGCGACGACGGGGCGGCCGACGACTCCGGACCGACGCTCGACCAGGACGTGATGGACGACGCGGAGGCCGACCTCCTGATCCCGGTCGAGGACTACCTCGGCGCGGGCGTCCACATCGGCACCCAACAGAAGACCCAGGACATGGAGCGGTTCATCCACCGCGTCCGAACCGACGGCCTGTACGTACTCGACGTCGGCACGACCGACGAGCGGATCCGGACGGCCGCACGCTTTCTCGCCGGCTACGACCCCGAGCAGGTGCTCGTCGCCTCCTCGCGCCAGTACGGCCGCTTCCCCGCCGAGAAGTTCGCCGAGGTCATCGGCGCGCGCGCCCGGACGGGACGGTTCATTCCCGGCACGCTGACGAACCCGGACTACGCGGGCTACATCGAGCCCGACGTCTTGGTGGTCACGGACCCCATCGGCGACTCCCAGGCCGTGACGGAGGCGATCACCGTGGGCATCCCGGTGGTGGCGATGTGTGACTCGAACAACTCGACGAGCAACGTTGATCTGGTGGTGCCGACGAACAACAAGGGCCGCCGGGCGCTCTCGGTCGTCTACTGGCTGCTCGCCAACGAGACCCTCGACAACCGCGGCGCGGAGCCGACCTACGCGCTCGACGACTTCGAAGAGGGTATCTGACCGGTCGGCCGGCCGGACAGTGGTGTCGCACGGAGCAATACCGTGTGAAGACGGTCGCGGTCGTGTGCTCTTTCTGTGGTAGTACGTCGGCGCGCGGGTCGTCCGGGGCGCGGTCGCGGTGCGGTTTCTCGACTGTACCGGCGCGCGGTCCGCGGGGTGGCTCGGTGAACGCTTCGGTAGCCCACACGACCGGACGGAGACTCTCGACCGGTCGACGACGATAGTTCGGCGAACGTTTTAGTAGCCATACACCGAATCGGCGCGCATGAGCGGGGCTGACGCCGGGACTACGGATCTCGACCGAACGGACGCCGATCGAACGGATGCCGACCGAACGGACGTCGGCGTTCAGGACTGTGTCGAGTGCGTGCCGCCGGCGGACGCGTTCGCGCTCGTCGGCAACGAGACGCGGCTGTCGATCCTCGAAGCGCTCTGGAACGCCGAGGGAGGACCCGTGCGGTTTTCCGAACTCCACGCGGCGGTCGGCCTGCGCGACAGCGCGCAGTTCAACTACCATCTGGGAAAGCTCACGGACCAGTACGTCCGTAAGATCGACGATGGCTACGCGCTCCGCACGGCCGGCGCGAAGGTCGTCCGGGCGATCCTCGCGGGCTCGTTCACCGAGCATCCCCAGCTCGACGCGTTCCCCGTCGGTGACGACTGCACCCGGTGTGGCGAGGGACTCGTGGCGCGCTACGCGGACGGCATGCTCGCCATCGACTGCCCGGACTGTGGGCGCAAACACGGCGAGTACTCCTTCCCGCCGGGCGGGCTCCACGACCGCACACGGGCGGAGATCCTGTCCGCGTTCGACCAGCGGGTGCGCCACCTCCACTGTCTCGCCAAGGACGGCGTCTGTCCGGAGTGCAGCGGTCGAATGCACACCTCGATCTCCCCGGAGGGCGAGTGCTGTCTCGGGGTCGGCCTCCGGGCCGATCACGTCTGTGAGCAGTGCCGCCACGAGCTGTGCTCGGCGATCGGTCTGAGCCTGCTCGACCAGTCCGCGGTGGTCGCGTTCCACCGCGATCACGGCATCGACCTCGGGACCACCCCGTACTGGCGGCTCGACTGGTGTGTGAGCGACGACGCTACCGCCGTGCGCTCGACGGACCCGTGGGAGATCGAGGTCACCATCGAACTCGACGGCGAGACCCTGCTGGCGACCCTCGACGGCGATCTGACGCTCGTCGACGCCGAGCGCACCGACGCGTAGCCGTCGACTGCCCGACTCCGCTCTCCGTCCATCGTTCCGTCGAGGGCCGCCACCCGCAGTCCGATACTGAAATCGAGTCCAGTAACGGCCCTCGGCCCTCACAGAAATAAATTTCAGATTACACTTATGCTCCCGAGGAGCCGACGCCTACCTGCATGAGGGCGACCGACTCGTGGCCCCATCGACACGCGGCCGTGCCGGGCAGGCAGGTCGGAGTCCGGGAACTGGTGGCGGCCTCCGCGCCGGTGGTGTTCGTCCTCACTCTCCTGTGGGCGCGGCCACCCGGTGTTCGCGACCGGCGCGGCCGCGCTCGCCGCCGGAACGGACGCGCTGGCTCGCGTCGGCACGCGGGTCGTCGGGGCGCGGTCGCCGGAGCGGTACTCGGTCCGCGTTCTCGGCGTGGACGTTCGCGTCGAGCGATAAGCTCCCCGGGGATCGGGCCCCGCTCGTCTCACGGCGGCGCGGTTGTCCGTACTGTTTTACCCGGGCGCGCTGACGGGGCGGGTATGACTACCTCCAGCGCGCCCGGGAAAGTCTACCTCTTCGGCGAGCACGCCGTCGTCTACGGCGAGCCCGCCATTGCGTGTGCCATCGAACGCCGTGCCACCGTGACGGCGACGGCGCGCTCCGACGGACGGCTCCGCGTCGAGGCGACCGATCTCACCATCGACGGGTTCGCCGTCGAGTACGGCGGCGACCTCGACGACGCCGGGTCGGTGGACGTGGACGTGCCCCGCGAGCTCGTCGCGGCCGCGACGGGCTACGTCGAGGGGGCGATCGCGCAGGCCCGCGACGCCGCCGATGCACCCGACGCGGGCTTCGCGGTCGAAATCGAGAGCGACCTGCCGCTCGGCGGCGGACTCAGCTCCTCGGCGGCCGTCGTGGTCGCGGCCATCGACGCCACGACCCGCGAGCTCGGCGTCGAACTGAGTGATCGGGACCTTGCCGAGCGGGCCTACCGGGTCGAACGCGACGTACAGGCGGGTGGAGCCTCGCGCACCGACACGTTCTGCTCGGCGATGGGCGGCGCGGTCCGCGTCGAGGGCGAGGACCGCCGGCGGATCGAGGCCCCCGAACTCCCGCTCGTCGTCGGCTACGACGGCGGCGCAGGCAACACCGGCGAGCTCGTCGCGGGCGTCGGCGCGCTCCGCGAGAAGTACGGCTTCGCCACCGACACGGTGGCGGCGATCGGCGACCTCGTCCGGCGGGGCGAAGGGGCACTCGAAGACGGCGCTCTCGACGAGGTCGGCCGGCTGATGGACGTCGACCACGGCCTGCTTTCCGCGCTGGGGGTTTCGGCGCGCTCGCTCGATGCGATGGTATGGGCCGCCCGCGAGGGCGGCGCGCGCGGCGCGAAGCTGACCGGCGCGGGCGGCGGGGGTTGTGTGGTCGCACTCGAGGGAAGGAGAGCCGCGACGGCCGGCGAAGCAAGGGCCGTGGCGAACGGGGACGGCGGGGGCAGCGGCACGCTCGACGCGCTCCGGTACGCGCCCGAGTGCGAGCAGGCCTTCCGGGCCGGCCTCGATAGCGAGGGGGTCCGGGTGGAAGGACCGTGAGCGGGCACGCGACGGGGACGACCGTGCTCAAGCTCGGCGGGAGCGTCGTCACCGAGAAGCGCACCCGCGAAACGGTCGACGAGGCGTCGCTCACGGCGGCCGTCGGGGCCATCGCGGCCGCGACGGTCGCGGCCGCGGGGACGGACACGTCGGCCGCGGCGACCGACGGGATCGACGACGATCCCGAGCGGCTGGTGCTCGTCCACGGCGGCGGGAGCTTCGGCCATCCGGCGGCGAGCGAGCACGGGATCAGTAGCGAGGCCGGGAGCCGCGACGCCGGTGCGGCGCGTGCGGTCCACGGCGCGATGGGGCGGCTGAACGGTCGGGTCGTGGACGCGCTCGCCGATCGCGGCGTTCCCGCTTTCCCTGTGCACCCGCTCTCGCTGGCCCACCGCGACCGGGAGGGCGACCTCGCGCTGCCCGCCGCTCAGGTCGCGACGATGCTCGACGAGGGGTTCGTGCCCGTCCTCCACGGCGACGTGCTCGCCCACGCGGGCCGGGGCGTCACCGTGATGAGCGGCGACACGCTCGCGGTCGCGCTCGCCGAACGGCTGGACGCCGGCCGAGTGGGGCTCTGTACTGGCGTTTCGGGCGTGCTCGACGCCGACGGGCGGGTCGTTGAGCGGATCGATTCGTTCGAGCGGGTGGCCGATTCGCTCTCGGGCAGCGACGCGACCGACGTCACGGGCGGGATGGCCGGCAAGGTGCGGGCGCTGCTCGCGCTCGATGCGCCGGCGTCGGTGTTCGGGCTCGACGATCTGGAGGACTTCCTCGCCGGCGGATCGCCCGGGACGCGGATCGGGTAGATATCAGGGGAAGCACCGAGGGCCCGAACACGGTCGAGCGAAGGGCCGATAGCGCGGCCTCCGAGCCGCGTCGCTCAGAGGTCCAGCAGCTCACCCGCGATGATGTTGCGCTGAATCTCCGAGGTTCCCTCCCCGATCTGGTAGATCTTCGCGTGGCGGTACTGGCGCTCGACCGGGTACTCGCGGGTGTAGCCGTTGCCGCCGTGGATCTGGATCGCGTCGCTCGCCACCTCCTCGGCGATCTCGCTGGCGTAGAGCTTCGCCATGCTCGCCAGCTTCGTCGGCTTCTCGCCGTCGTCGATGCGCGCGGCCGCATCGTAGGTCAGCCGGCGGGCGTTCTCGACCTTGACGGCCATGTCAGCCAGCTTGTGCTGGATCGCCTGGAACTGCTGGATCGGCCGGTCGAACTGCTCGCGCTCGCCCGCGTAGTCGATGGCCTCCTCCAGACAGCCCTGTGCGATGCCGAGCGCCTGCGCGGCGATGCCCACGCGCTCCTGCTCGAAGAACTCCATGAGCTGATAGAAGCCGGCGTCCTCGTAGCCGACGAGGTTGGACTCGGGAACGCGCACGCCGTCGTAGCGGAGCTGAGCCGTCTCGGAGGCGTTCCAGCCCATCTTGTGGATCTCCGATTCGACCGAAAAGCCCTCCCTGTCGGTCTCGACGACGATCGCGGAGATGCCGCCGTGGCCCTCCTCGCCCGTGCGACAGGTCGTCAGCACGTAGTCGGCGATCGTCCCGTGGGTGATGAACGTCTTGGTGCCGTCGATGACGTACTCGCCGTCTTCCTTGCGGGCGGTGGTCTCGATGCTCGCCGCGTCGCTCCCGTGGCCGGGCTCGGTGTTGCCGAGCGCGCCGATGAGTTCCCCGGTGGCTACGCCCCGGAGGAGCCGCTCCTTCTGGTCTTCGCTCCCGTACTCGGCGATCATGCGGGTGCCGAACTCCGTCCCGAGGGCGGCCAACATCCCGGCGTCGACGCGGGCGAACTCCTCGGCGAACAGCGCACCTTCGAGCGACCCCATCCCCGCGCCACCGTACTCCTCGGGAATCGAGCCGCCGATCAGGCCGGCATCGACGGCCTTCTCCCACACCTCGCGGGGCCACTCGCCCGACTCCTCGTGCTCGCGGGCGACGGGCGCGATCTCGGTTTCCGCGAACTCACGAGCGGTCCGGCGAACGGCACGCTGGGCCTCGGTCAGCGAGAAGTCGACCATGCGAGCCCGACGCCCCTCCCCGGCTTATGTCTGCTGCCGACGGCCACACGCCCGGGTGACGCCGACGTGTCGAGACGGGACGGACGCAGCGAAACGGACGGCAGCCTCCCCCTTCCCCTTTCCCTCCACTCGATCCTTCGCTTCGGTCGCCGGATCCGAAAAGCGACGATTTTTGACCGTCGCCCCCCTATACGGGGCGGGAACGATGGTGCTGTTCCCGACTGAGGAGTGGCTCGCGGCCTACGAGCGCCGCCTCGACGGGAGCGGGGCGTTCTCCGAGGCCGGTTCCGGGCGGGGCGTCGGCTTCGACGGCGACGTCGTCCTCGCCATCCGGGAACTTCCCCTCGAGGAGGCGACGGTACGCGACCTCCCCGTGGAGGCGTTCGACGGGCTCCCGCGGACCCTCCGGCGGCCGCTCTCCGCCCTCGCCCTCGACGGCGCGGCGACGCCCGTCGTTCGTTCGCTGTTCGCCAGCGCCCGCTGGGTCGATCCGGGGATCCCCCTCGCCGATCTGGCGGCGCTCACGAACGGCCGCCACGTCCGGGACGCCCTTCCGGAGCGAACCGCGGACCTCCTCGAACAGCTCGACCGACACGTCGTCGACGACGCCATCTACGTGTGGGTCGGCCTCGAAGACGGGGATTACACCGGGATCGAGATCGTCGACCCGATCGACCGGCGGGACGCCGGGTTCGTCCTCTCCGGGCCGTACTCGGCGTGGGTTGAGATCGTCGACGGCGACCTCGACGTCCCGTCGGCCGTGGCGAGCAGCGCTCTCACGGTCAGTGGCACGGACGATGTGGGACGCCTCGCCGAGCACGCGGGGACGGTGAAACTCCTCGGCGACGCCGCCGCGAACGTCGAGACCACCCGGCTCTTCTGAGACGACGTCCTCGTCGACTACGAGCGGCGACACGGGGACGCGATCGACCGGGCGCCGACGCCTGATACTGTCGGACAGAACCGTTTCGAAGACGCAGCCGGACTATCCAGCCGCCATCACGCGCTCACTGCCGGTCGATATTCACGTTTTCTCCGAGCATGAGTGTCGCTTGGACCGCTCGGCACGGGCTCTCGCGGCCACGGACGGCCACGTGGGGCTCCCGCGGCGGCCGTCGACGGACGTCGGACGGTCGTCGTGACGAACGCGTCGTGGTACCGCTCGGCACAAGAGTGAAGCCGCCGCGCGCCGACGCCGGTGCGTGAACTTCGCCAACCACGTCGACGCCGCCGCGCGCGACCGTCCCGACGCGACCGCGCTCTCGGACCCCACCCGCGAGGTAACGTTCGCCGAACTCGCCGGCGAGACGAGCGCCTTCGCCAACGCCATCGCGGAGCTGGGCGTCGAGCCGGGCGAGCGCGTGGCGCTCTATCTCCCCAACAGCGTCGCGTTCGTCGCCGCGTACTTCGGCGCGATGAAGCGCGGTGCGATCCCGTTCCCGATCAACATGCGGTTCGAGGGCCCGGAAGTCGAGTACGTCCTGGCGGACGCTGGGGCGACCGCGGCCGTCACTCACGGTCAGTTCGAGGACGCCATCGCCGACGTGGACGTCGATTCCCTCGAGCACCTGATCGTCGTCGAGGGCTCCCGAGGGCGGGACTATGGGGATCTCGTGGCGAGCGCCGAGCCCGCGCACTTCGTCCACCCGCGCAAGGAGGGCGAGCTCGCCGAGCTCGTGTACACCTCGGGGACGACGGGCCGACCGAAGGGGGTCAGACACACCCACGGCAACCTCTCGACGAACGCACGCGGGCTGATCCGCTACATGGGCTGGTCGCGTCGAGACGTCGCGCTCACAGTGTGTCCCTGTTTCCACGTCTCCGGGCTGAACGTGACCACGACGCCCTACCTCGTCGCCGGGGCCGCGAACCACCTGCTCCCCCAGTGGGACCCCGGCACAGCACTGGAGACGATCGAAGAGCATGGCGTGACCTACGTCTTCTTCATCCCGACGATGGTCATCGACCTTCTCGATCACGGCAGGATCGAGAGCTACGACCTCGGTACGCTGGAGACGATCGGGGTCGGTGGTTCGCCGATGCCACGGGAGCGCATCGAGGCCGTCGAGGAGACCTTCGGCGTCACCCTGCTCGAGGGCTACGGCATGACCGAGACCACGCCGCTGGCGGCGATCAACCGGCCCAACCAGGAGGTACGGAAGCCGGGCAGCATCGGCCCGCCCGCCGAGGAGGTGGTCGACGTGCGCATCGAGGACCCCGAAACCGGCGACGTCGTCGGGGAAAACGAGAAGGGCGAGCTGCTCTGGCACGGCGACACCGTGACGCCCGGCTACTACGATCTGCCCGCGGAGAACGAGCGCGCGTTCGTCGAGTGCGAGGGCAAGACGTGGCTGCGCTCGGGCGACATCGCACGGATGGATTCCGATGGGATGCTGTTCGTCGAGGACCGCCTCGACGACATGCTCATCACCGGCGGCGAGAACGTCTACCCCCGCGAGATCGAGGAGGTGCTCTACGGGCTCGACGGCGTCGCCGAGGCGGCGGTGATCGGGACACCCGACGACCGGCTCGGCGAGGCGGTGACCGCGATCGTCGTCCGCTCCGACGACTCGCTCACCGCCGCGGATATCGAGGCGGCCTGCCGCGACCGGCTGACCGACTACAAGATCCCCCGACAGGTCGAGTTCGCCGAGGAGCTGCCCAAGACCTCCACGCGGAAGATCGACAAGGTGGCGCTCCGCGAGCGCTTCGAGTGAGGAGGGCGGTCGCTACCGTCCGTTCCCGGCCCGCCCTCGGCCCTCGATCCGCGCCACGCAGGCTCGGCGAGGCCGAAAGGACAACAGCATGGGCGATCGCGCCCGGAAAGGCCTACCGGTGACCCCCGAACCGTACTTCGTTGTTCCCGTAGCTGTCGACCTGCTCGCCGCTCGGATCGTTCTCGTTCGAGTCGCCCCGGCCGAGACACTCCGTCAGTTTCTCGGTGAGGCTCTCTCCTCGTCGGTGGACTCGACCGTCACGCGATCGCCGTGGACCTCCGTGACGCTCCCGAGGGGGGCTCCTGCGCGGAGAGGACGGAACTGCCCTCGTCGTCGGTGAAATCTCGTGCCACACGCGTATCGTGGGCGAGCGTGGTCGTGATGCTATCGGCTGCGTTCGCCGCCCGCCGGTTCGAGTGACGCTTCCGGCTGGCTGGCGCGTCGAGAGCGACGTGCCCGGGACGGGGATTCGAGTGAGGCGTGGTCTCGGCACGGCACTCGAGTACGTCCGACGCCGCACGCGCCCTTGTCGACAGGAGCGAACGAAAAGCCGGGAGACGTCAGCTCAGTTTCACCTTCCCGTTGCCACCGTCAGCGCCGCCGCCACCGTCGGCCGGCTGTTCGGCCTTGCCGTCACCTCTATCGCTTCTATCCGCGCCCTCGCCGCCGTCGGCTGCCCCGTTCTCGCCGTCCTGCTTTGCCTTCCCAGCAGCGCCGTCGCTCGGTGTGTCCGTGTCGTCGCCCTTCACCGTCTCGTCGTCTCCGGCCGTCGCGTCCGTCGCTTCGGTCGTGGTCGTCACGGCCGTCGTGGTCGGCGGCTGCTCGACCGGCGTCGAATCGTCCGGCGGGGTGACGGTCCTTCCCGTGACCGTCTCCGGCGTCGGCCCCTCGGTCGTGGTCATCGTTGGACTCGACGGTGACCGGTTCTGTCGGGTCTCGGTCGCAGTGAACTGCGTATCGCCGTCCTGATCCCGATGAGCGACGTCGACCGTCGTTGGCAGCCCCCCGTCGAAGGTGACGACTGCCCGGTAGTCGATCGGGTTCAGCGTCTCTCCACACGCCACGTCGCCGGGTTCGGTGCGGTTGATGTCGACCACGACGTCGAGCGTGTCCGACTGCCCGTCGAAGGTCGCCGAACCGAGCGTCGCGTTCGTGCAGGCTTCGCTGCCCACGATCGTCCCCGTGACGACGACCCGTCCGCCAGTATCGTCGAACGTGACCGTGGCGTTATCGGTCGCGTTCCCGCCCTGTTCGAGGACGGTGAAGTTCCGGTCGGTGACGGTCGGCTCGCCCTGTGCGAGTGCACCTCCCGCACCGACGATCAGTACTGCCGCCACGACCACCATCGCGACCGCCAGCAGGGCGGTGCCGAGCTGCTCGATCCGTCTCATACGTCCGTCCCCACCACTTCGTCTCGACGACTTATAGCTTCGGGAATGGGGGTGTCGGCTCGCGTGCCGACGGACTAGCGACGGTTCTCAGCTACTGGTGACGGCTCCCAGCCGCGTTCTCGCGTGCGACGGTCGGTGTGGCTGCACAGGTCGGTGAGGGAAAAAAAGGAAACGATCGCTCGCGCCGCTCCGGACGCCGGGAGACCGGCCCGGGCGCTAGCTGCTCGCGACGTGCTCTCGGTCGAACGTCTCGCCGATCTCCGAGAGGTCGTCGAGCGCCTGCTCCTCTTCCCGGAGGCTTTCCTCGAGGAGATCGGCCGCCTCGTCGTAGCCGAGTTTGCCGGCCAAGGAGGTGACGTTGCCGTAGGCGGCGGTCTCGTAGTGCTCGGTCTTCTGGCCGGCGACGATGTTGTACCGGTCGAGCACCTCGCCGTCGTTCTCCGCGGCGAACTGTCCGTGTTCGTCGATCAGCGCGTCGATCACCTGCTCTTCCCTCGTCTCGGCGGGCTCGCCGAGGTGCTCGAACACCGCTTCGAGGCGCTCGACCTGCTGTCTGGTCTCCTCGTGGTGTTCAGAGAACGCCTCGCTGGCGTCCTCGTCGGCCGTCCCGTCGGCCAGCTCCTCGGTGCGTCGACGAGCTGCTGCTCGGCGTAGTAGAGCTCCTGGACGCCCTCGATCAGGAGGTCCTCCGTCGTGTCTGTGGTCACGTTTGGTACACCCAGCTTCGGATTCGGCGGCCGTGCGCATGATCGATGTGCCTGCACACGAGCGGTCGATTGGAGCGCCCTTCTCTACGACGACCGAGACGGTGAGCTCGATACACCGGCACCGTCGCTGATCCCGTCTCGCCTGCTCCGGTTCGACGGCGGCCGAGCGGCGGACGCCGTCGGAGAACCCGTTACGGAACGCGAAAACTCCGAGACGTCTCCTGGCGCTCGTCACACCCCACGGTGAGTTCAGCCGCTTCGAGAGAAGCCACCGTCGGATAGGATCCGATTGCTGTCGACGCCCACGTACGCGCCCTGTTCGATGTATTCGTCCGCCTCCAGGATGTGAAGCGCCACGCCGACCGCCCTGTGGTTTCCATCGACGATGTGGGGCGGTCCTCCCCTCCGCCGACGACGATCAGCTCCTCGAGGTCTTCCTCGCCGGAGACGCCCGCGGCGAAATCGGCGACCTTCGTGAGGTCCTTCGGACTCTCCCCGTCGAACCGTTCGAGGTCGTCGGCGGCGAGGATCCGCTCGGCGATGCTCTCGACGAGGCCGCCCCTCGCGACCGCCCGCCATCCCTCGTCGTCGGGACCTCTGACGGCCTCCAATCCCCGGAGTTCGTTCCCCGAGAGGGTGAACCGGTACCACTGGCGGTCCCGCTCGGCGAAGACCGACTCGGCGAGTGGCTTGCGCTCGATCAGTTCCTCCAGCAGGTCCTCGCGGTCTTCGAGTGCCTCGACGTCGAGATCGTCTCCGTCGTCCTCCTCGACTTCTTTTCGCAACCAGTACCGGATCACGTCCGTCTCCGCCACCTGTGGGCTGTCGGCGCTCGATCCGATACGAAATCCATCCGTATCGGCTCTCCGGGCGGTCGATTCCCGCTCCTCGCTTGAAAAGCGCCGGGTTGCAGGTGACAGGTGCTGTTTCGATGGACAGCGGATCTCGAACCGGAAACCGATCCCGCGACTGCCAGCCGATCGCTCTCCCGTCGGGTCGGGCTTGTGGCTGCAGGCACCCAGCTCAACCGGCCCGGCGACGACCACACCCCATGAGCGATCGGCCGTCCGCCCCTCTTCGCTCGCGCGAGCTGAGGGCCGGTGTGACACCACGCGCGCTTCTCGCGGGTGGTCTCTTCGGGTTCGGGTTCAGCGGGCTGATCGACACGCTCCTCTTGCATCTGGTGTTCCAGTGGCACCATCTCCTCTCGGGGGTCTCTCGCACCGATACCCTCGATGGGCTCAGGACGAACGTCCTCGCGGACGGCCTCTTCTCTATCGCCATGCTGGTCGTCGCGGGGATCGGTGCCGGACTCCTCTGGCGAGCCGAGCGCCGCACCGACGTCCCGCTGGCCATCCGACCGATCGCGGGCGCGGCAGTGCTCGGACTCGGCGCGTTCGACCTCTACGACGCGCTCGTCGATCACGTCCTTCTGGGCCTCCACCAGCCCCTCTCACAGGGCGGACGGTACAACCCCCACTGGATCGTCGTCAGCGTCCTCGTTCTCCTCGCGGGCGCGTATCTCTACGGAACGGGAACGCGGTCAGGGCGCGAGACTGACCGTGAGTACACTGACGCCCGATCCACAGTCTGCCCGCTCGTCGCGACGTGGAGCGCCCCCTCGTCGAGCGCCGGTCCGCTCCTACGGGGCGTGGGACACGGCGGGACGGCGTCCTCGTCGATTCCGGGATGGACGGTACTGATCGGTGGCGTGCTGGGCCTCCGGATCGTCGTCGGAGCCGGCGTCGTCGCAGTCGATCGCCCCTCCGAACGGCCGTGGAACCGATAGCGGGGCTGCCACGGAGTGTCGGTCACTCGACCGTGACCGGGACGCCGAGGGGTTCGTAGGCGTTGTTGCCGTAGCCCTTCTGGTTCCAGGGGAACTCGTCGTCTGCGACGCCGCGGCGTCCCGCCGCCGGGTCCGAGACCGTCGCCGGCCGGGTTCGTCCCTCCCCGTCGGTCGCCCGCGAACAGAGCGTGTGCTCGGCTCCTGTGCTTGCAGACGAAGCGGTTTCCCGTACAGAGGAGGCGGGGAGGCCGTCCTCACGGTCGCCGAGGACCCAAGCGAAGGGTTCTCGGACGACCCCGGGGAACGAGTATCGTCGCCGAGAGCCGCGTTGGACGGAGCGGCGGACTCTGTTGGGTTTATACCGACGGAACGAGGACGGTCGGACACCGAGAGCAATGGGAGTTCACTCGGACGCGCCGCCGCGGACGGCGCTCGTCAGCCTGTTCGTGGCCGGCTCGCTGGTCGCCCTCGTGCTCCTGGGAGCGACGGCCGGCCCGGCCGGCGCACAGGACGATCGCCCCTCACACACGGTCACGATCACCGCTGCCGAGGAGCACGTCGACTATCGCCTGCGGGCGGCGGTCGCGCTCGAAACCAGCCGCGACGTCGAGCTCAGCGGTGCCGACGGCAAGGAGGGGCTCACCGCGGCGGGGACGGTCACGCCCGGCGAGAGCGACACCTACCGTTTTGAGGGGCCGGTCACGCTGTTCGAGACGAGCGACGCCGACGCGATCACCGTCTCCGTCGACGGGGAGGTGGTGGACCCGACGACGTTCGGATCGCCGAGCGGACCGATCGCGGGCGACGACGGCGAACCCCCGCGTACGATCGCCGTCTACGCCGCCCGGGACGCGACGGTCGAGTACGCGCCCCGGACCTCGGCCGCGCTCTCGCCCTCGGCGAACATCAACCCCGAGGAGGGCGACAGCTACGGTGAGACGAGCGCGAGCGGGCGGGTCGCCGGCGGCGGGGTCGACACCTACTACTTCGACGGCGAACTGACGGAGTTCGACGCGAGCGATCCCGGCGCGGTCGTGGTCTATCTCGACGGCCGCCCCCGCGACCAGCGTGACCGTCCGCGTGACACCGAGACGGAACCCCCACGCCCGGCGACGACCGGGACACTCCCGACAGACGCGCGGCGCTCCGCGACGACCGCGGCGAGCACGGCGACGCCGACCGCGGTAGCCACCACCACACTCACGACCGGCGGAGCCGATCGGACGAACACGGAGGGGTCGGAGACGCCGACCACGATCACGGGGGAGACGACGGCCGCCCGCGCCGCCCGGAGGACGGGAGCGGGGACCACGACCACCGGGGCGGGCGCTGTCCCGTCGGGGATCCTCGACGAGTTCAACGGTGCCGTCGTGTTCGTGCTCCTCGCGGTCGCCATCGTCGCCGTGTTGGTGGGGATGGCGCTCCTCTCCGGACAGCTGGAGCGAAACGAGGGTCCGTGATCACACGCTCTGTACGGTCGTCCGGCGGTGCGGGGAGGGAGAAGTCCGGCGGGGCATGGACGTCGACCGGCGACGACGCGGTCGACATCGAACTCGACGGCCGGATCGTCCCCGGAACGAGCGGCTCGGCAGGTCGACGGGACCGGCGGACTCGCGGCCGATAGTGGGGGCCAGTACTGCGCCGGACCGCACGACGGCACCGCCCGCACGGCACCGCGGCCGCGAGCCACGCAGTTTTTAACACCCCCTGCCGTAACGTCGCACAACCGAGAGGCCGCCCCGGGTTCGGGTGGGGCGGCCGGCGCGTCCGCGAGTCGCGGGCCGCCAGTCTTCCCTCGCGGTTCGTCCGCCGGGCGGCCTCCGGAGTCCCGACTATGGAGATCGAAATCGCGACGATCGGCGGCTACGAGGAGGTGGGCAGACAGATGACGGCAGTGCGGGCGGGCGAGGACGTCGTCATCTTCGACATGGGCCTCAACCTCTCGCAGGTGCTGATCCACGACAACGTCGAAACCGAGCGGATGCACAGTCTCGACCTGATCGACATGGGTGCGATCCCCGACGATCGGGTCATGTCCGAACTAGACGGCGAAGTCCAGGCGATCGTGCCCACCCACGGCCACCTCGACCACATCGGGGCCATCTCGAAGCTGGCCCACCGCTACGACGCGCCCGTGGTCGCCACCCCGTTCACGATCGCGCTGGTCGAACAGCAGCTCGAAAGCGAAGAGAAGTTCGGCGCGAAAAACGAGACGATCGAGATGGATCCCGGCGACACCATGTCGATCGGCGAGCGCTGCGAGCTGGAGTTCGTCAACGTCACCCACTCGATCATCGACGCCATCAACCCCGTGCTTCACACGCCCGAGGGTGCGGTGATCTACGGGCTCGACAAGCGCATGGACCACACGCCCGTGATCGGCGACCCCATCGACATGGACCGGTTCGGCGAGATCGCCCACGAGGGCCCCGGCGTGCTCTGTTATATCGAGGACTGCACGAACGGCGGGCGCAAGGGGCGGACCCCGAGTGAGTCGGTCGCGCGTCGCCACGTCAAGGACGTGTTCTACAGCATGGAGGACTACGACGGCGGGATCGTCGCCACTACCTTCTCCAGCCACATCGCGCGCGTGACGAGCCTCGTCGAGTACGCCAAGGACATCGGCCGCCAGCCGGTCCTTCTGGGACGGTCGATGGAGAAGTACTCCGGGACGGCAGAACGGCTCGACTTCGTGGACTTCCCCGGGGATCTGGGGATGTTCGGCCACCGCAAGTCCGTCGACCGGACGTTCAAGCGCATCATGAACGAGGGCAAGGAGAACTTCCTGCCGATCGTGACGGGCCACCAGGGCGAACCGCGCGCGATGCTCACGCGGATGGGCCGGGGCGAGACGCCCTACGAGCTCGACCAGGGCGACAAGGTCGTGTTCTCGGCACGGATCATCCCCGAGCCGACCAACGAGGGCCAGCGCTACCAGTCCGAGCAGCTGCTGGGGATGCAGGGCGCGCGCATCTACGACGACGTCCACGTTTCGGGCCACCTCTCCCAGGAGGGCCACTACGAGATGCTGAGCACGCTCCAGCCCAAGCACGTCATCCCCGCGCACAACAGCCTCGGCGGGATCGCTCCCTACGCCGATCTCTGTCGGAGCGAGGGCTACACGATGGGCCGGGATCTCCACACCACTTACAATGGCAACACCATCCAACTGACCGAGTGATGAGCGCGGGCGAGGGCGGGAACGGGAGCGAGGACGGAGACGAACGCGACGGCGGCGAGAGCGAGGCGGTGGCCGAGGCGATCGCCGTCCGGCGCGAGCTGGTCGACGAGGCGCTCGCCACGCGGCTGCCCGTCGCGGAACCCGAACGGCTCTATCGCGCCTCCAGACACCTGCTCGACGCCGGCGGCAAGCGCCTCCGACCTGTGGTGGCGCTGCTCGTCGCGGAGGCGCTCGTCGACGTCGAGCCTCTCTCCGAGGACTATCGGGCGTTTCCGACGCTCGACGCTGCCGACGACGCGCGCAGCGAGGACGCCAGCGTCGACGACACGCGCATCGACGTGATGACGGCGGCGGCCAGCATCGAGGTCATCCAGTCGTTTACGCTGATCCACGACGACATCATGGACGACGACGACCTCCGGCGGGGCGTCCCCTCGGTCCACCACGAGTACGACCTCGAGACGGCGATCCTCGCGGGCGACACCCTCTACGCGAAGGCCTTCGAATTCATGCTCGACACCGGCGCACCCGCCGAGCGAAGCGTCGCGGCGCTCTCGGCGCTCGCACGGACCTGTACGGCGATCTGTGAGGGGCAGGCGCTCGACGTCGGTTTCGAGTCCCGAGGGGACGTCACCGCAGCGGAGTACCTCGGGATGATCGAGCAGAAGACCGCAGTTCTCTATGCGGCGGCCGCTCGGGTTCCCGGCGTCCTGCTCGGCGCGGACGCCGAGACCGTCGAGGCGCTCGCCGGCTACGGCCTCGACGTGGGCCGGGCGTTCCAGATCCGTGACGACCTGCTCGACCTCACCGCGCCCGCCGAGCGGCTCGGCAAGCGTCGCGGGAGCGACCTGATCGAAGGAAAGCGGACCCTCGTCACACTGCACGCGCGCGAACAAGGCGTCGACGTCGACGGGCTCCTCGGCGATCCCGGCGCGGTCACCGACCGCGAGATCGACGCCGCCGTCGAGCGCCTCGACGCCGCCGGCTCGATCGCGTACGCCAGGGAGACGAGCCGCGAACTCGTCGAGCGCGGGAAGGGCCGCCTCGACGCCCTCCCCGACAACGAAGCGCGGGCGCGACTCCGGGAACTAGCGGAGTACCTCATCGACCGGGGATACTAAACCCCGCTTTTCTAGGCCGGGCTGAAAAAGGCCCCGAGCGGACGACCGACCGGAGGGGGCGGGAGCTCGCGGTACAGCTGTTCGTCCGCGACCGCCACCGCATCGCCCCCGCTCGGCACCGCGACGACACGGCCGAGCCCTCGCCCGTTCCGCACTGCACGGGCCTCGGCCCCGATCCGCCGAGGACCGCCAAGTCACACACTGCTACCGCACTGCTACCGCGCTGCAGCCACAACTCCACTACGACCACACCGTGGTCGCCCCGCCTGTCTCCGTCCGCTCCGGATACCGGAGCGGAGCGCGGGCGACGCGAACCCCTATGCCCGCTCGGCTCCTGGGGGAACCATGTCCGACGCCCACGACCACCTCCGGGAGGATCCCGCGATCGGCCCGCTGATCGACGA
Organism: Halobacteriales archaeon QS_4_69_34; assembly: GCA_003021045.1. Classification (GTDB taxonomy): domain Archaea; phylum Halobacteriota; class Halobacteria; order Halobacteriales; family Halococcaceae; genus PXRN01. Next base: position 56,244 of record PXRN01000036.1, read on the forward strand.
GTACGGCGAGCTCGAACTCGAACCTGCCGGGGACTTCTTCGAGCGGTTCGTCGTCTCGATCGTCAATCAGGTCATCTCGACCGAGGCCGCCCGCACGATCAGGGAGCGGCTGTTCGAGGCCTTCGAGGTCACCCCCGAGGCGCTGCTCGCCGCCGACGAGGCGGCCCTCCGTGACGTGGGCCTCTCCCCCCAGAAGGTGAGCGCGATCCGGAACGTCGCGGCGTGGTTTTACGAGGAGGACATCACCCGCGAGCGCTTCACGAGGATGGACGACGCGGCCGCGATCGAGGAGCTCACCGACATCGGCGGCGTCGGCGACTGGACGGCGAAGATGGTGCTGATGTTCGGTCTCGGCCGGGCGGACGTCTTCCCGGTCGAGGACCTCGCGGTCAGGCGCGGCATGGCGATGCTCTATGGAGGGGAGGGCGCAGGCGGCGGGGATGCCGGCGGAAGCGAACTCACCCGAGCCGAGATGCGCGAGCGCGCCGAGCGGTGGGCCCCCTATCGATCGGTGGCGACGCTGTACGTCTGGCAGTGCTACGTCGACGAGAACTCGACCGTCGAGAGGATCGTCGCGTAACCCGCTCCGGGCCGGAACGGGCACGCTCGACGGGTTACGCAACTACTATATCGGGTCGGGTCCAGCTCTAGCGTGCATGAGTCAGTCGTACGATCGCGGTCTCGTCGAGGACTTCGGCCGGTGGCGAGAGTTCTCGGCCGGGATGTGGGCGTGGGTGCTCCACAAGTTCACCGGATGGGTGCTGATCGGCTACCTCTTCACGCACGTCGCCGTCCTGAGCACCGCGGTCTACGGCAGTTCCATCTACACCGAGACGATCCGCGAGCTCGAAAGCCTCCTCGTCGTCCGCTTTCTGGAGGTGGGCCTGCTCGCCGTCGCGGTCTTTCACATCTTGAACGGCGTGCGCTTGCTGTTCGTCGACCTCGGGATGGGACTCGACGCCCAGGACAAGAGCTTCTACGCCTCGCTCGTCCTCACCGGCGGGATCGTCGTCGCCAGTATACCGACCTTTCTCGGAGGACAGGTATAGATGGCCGAGCACTACTCATCCTTCGACCGGCGCGGCTGGCGGTGGCTGCTCCAGCGGCTCACGGCCGCGTTCCTGATCGTCGTGCTCGCCTTTCATTTCATGCTGCTGCACTTCGTCAACCACGCCGCCGAGATCACCTTCGCGGGCTCGCAGGCGCGGATGAGTCAGGTGGGCTACTTCGCTACGATGCTCCTGTTTCTGGTGACGGCGACGTTCCACGGTGTCAACGGCGTCTACAACGCCCTCCTCAATCAGGGCCTCGACGGCACGGCAAAGCGGGTCGTCCTCGCGCTGCTCGTCGTCGCCAGCGCGGCGCTGCTCCTCCAGGGAACCCGCCTCGCGCTCGCGCTGACCGGCATGGACGTGAGCCTCTGAGGACGAACACACTACCCACACATGAGCACACAGCTACCCGAGTCCGAGCGACCGGACGCCGACGGAGAGAGCACGGGGACGTCGACCGCCCAGCAGGGGCGGCTCGAACGCAAGCGCGCGGGTACGGCCGAGCGGCAGGCCCGCGAGGAGAGCGAGACGGCCGGCGAGGTGGAGACGGTCCCCCTCGAAGTGTACCGCTACGATCCGGACGTCGAGGGCAAACGGAGGCCGCGCTTCGATACGTTCCACGTCCCCCTCGAACAGGGCATGACCGTGCTCGACGCGCTGATCTACGCGCGCGACGAGTTCGACCCGAGCCTCACCTTTCGGCACTCCTGTCGGCAGGCGATCTGTGGATCGGACGCGCTGTTCATCAACGGCGAACAGCGACTCGGCTGCCAGGCTCAGATCGCCGATCTCGATCACCCCGTGAAGGTCGAGCCGCTGCCCCACCAGGCGGTCGAGAAGGACCTCGTCGTGGACATGGAACACTTCTACGAGCAGATGCGCAGCGTCGAACCGTACTTCCAGGGCGGCGCCAGCGAGGCCGACGCGGCGGGCGAAGAACAGCTCCAGTCCCGGGAGAACCGCGAGAAGATCAAGATGAGTACTCGATGCATCTGGTGTGGGGCCTGCCAGTCTTCCTGTAACATCGCGGCAGGCGACAACAAGTATCTCGGCCCGGCGGCGATCAACAAAGCCTACCGCTTTGCGATGGACGAGCGCGAGGGCGAGGACGTGAAAGACCACCGGATGAACGTCCTCGAACAGGAACACGGCGTCTGGCGGTGTCAGACCCAGTTCTCCTGTACGGACGTCTGCCCGAAGGACATCCCGCTCACCGAGCATATCCAGGAGCTGAAACGCGAAGCCGTGAAGGACAACCTCCGGTTCTGGTGACCCACTTTTTTACTGCGTCGGGTGCGCTCGCTCGTTTCACTCGCTCGCACACCGCTCCTTGTAAAAACCTGGACTAAAAACACCCGCTCGCTCACTCCGTTCGCTCGCGGAACGGAACCGTTCGCACCGCATCGGCCGCTCAGGACCGCGGCTGCGCTGTGGGTTCGGAAAACCCGACGCCGCTACTCGTCGGCCACCTCATCGTAAATCTCCCGGCGGGGCCGCCGGTCGAACGCGGCGAATCACAGGATCGCCGCGCGGCGCTCGTCCGTCGAACGCTGCTCGCCGGTCGCGGCGTCTTCGGAATTCACGACTGAACCACTACGGGGGTTACCGATGAACAGTTAGTCATCCCACGGTTCGATGCCCGTAATCTCGAATCGTGCGCCCCCCTGACTACTCGCGGTAATCGTCATCTCCCACCCATGTGCTGAGATAATCTCATGAACGATCGCCAAGCCAAGTCCTGCTCCGCCGTCGTCGCCTGTCGTTCCCCATTCGAAGGCGGAATTTTGGGCTTCGTCCGAGACTCCTCGTCCATCATCTTCGACATAGAAGCCTTGTGAATCGAGCCTCCCGACACGGACTGTACGTACCGTTTCACCTCCGTGCTCGACAGCGTTACGAAATAAGTTCTCGAAGACGTGGCGTAGTGTTGATTTATTGGCTTCGACCCGCATTGATTGTTTGATCTGTAACTCTACATCATCGGTTTCGACTATTTCCCATGCAGTGTCTGCGACCGTATCGAGGGCGACGACCGTCGTCGCATCAACTGAATGTACTTCCCGTACGAGATTTGTCATATCTTCGATTATTATCTCCATCCGGTCTACGGCATCGGCAACTGCCCCGAGGTGATCAGTCTCACCTGTCTCTTGTGCCAACTCAATCCGCCCACGAGCAATAGTTAGCGGATTCCGCAGATCGTGCGAGACGATGCTCGCCAACTTTTCCAACCGTGCAGTCTTTTCTCGGAGTCGATCTCGCTGGCGGCGCAGCCGAGCGAATCCCGTGGCTATGAATCCGCCACTCACCATGCCGAGAGAAGCCGCATTAATAAGGATTGCAGTAGTCGCTTCCATCGACACAGCTCCGTCTGCCGTCGCGACATCCAGCGACCAGATCAATATCGGGCAAAAGAGGGCACCACCCCCGAGAAATCCAAAGGCGATCAGACTGCGTTCACGTGTCTCAACGGCGATTGAGCGGTGGTACAACATCCGCCCGAAGACGATTATGCCGCCACTGATCAGCAGGGGAAGCACGATTTCTCTGTATCCCTCAATACCACGATTCGGGTCGAATACGTAATGAACGACGGAAAGAACAGACAGGCTCACCCCCACCGCTTCGATAGACCACTGAGCCTCGGTGCGCATATCACCCACCACACTCGGTCACGGGATTTTTGTAAGTACACTCTCACTACTCTATCCACTACTAGACCTATCAGATTGTTCATAAGATAATCAACGTTACGGCGCTTGATGCACCTGCCCTGTCGAATAGCGGTTTCTTCGTAGACGGTCGCTCGCTGGGTCGGCTCTTCTACACTGGGCGATTCGGGTGGTCGGGAGATGGTGTGCCAACCGTTGTATGACACCCTGACCACTTGCAAACCGACGAGGAATCCGGCGCATCGTCGGTATCGATCCCGAATGCGTCACGGATTGCTGGGGCTCGCTCCAGCAATGTCTCCAGACTGCGGTAGGTTTCCTCCGCACCGAGGCGGAGCGTTCGTCGCGATCCGGAACGCCTCCGAGAACCCGCCGCCACCATCTGGGGCGGCGGGATCGCCAGAGGGCGTCCAAATCCCATGGGTTTGCCGATATCACCCGCTGCCGTCTACCGATTCAATGAGGCCCGAGAGTGGTGATACTCCTCGAATCACGAGTACCGTCGATAGTTTCATGTGTGGTGAGATCCGATATAACTGTGAATGGAAAAGACCGTCCAAGTGCTTCATGTGGACGATGAGCCTTCTCTAACGGAGGTAGCGGTCGATTTTCTCGAACAGGAGCACGCTCGGATCGAGGTGCTGTCCGAAAGGGACGTCGGTGACGCTCTCCGACGATTGGAGAAAAACCAAGTCGACTGTATCGTAAGCGAGTATGATTTACCTGACACAGACGGGCTGGAGTTCCTCGAAGCCGTCCGTGAGGACCATCCCGACCTCCCGTTCATCCTGTTCACCGGGAAGGGAAGCGAGGAAATTGCCAGTGAGGCGATCTCGTCCGGTGTCACCGACTATCTCGACAAGAACACCGACGATCAGCTCACGGTGTTAGCCGACCGGATAACCGATGCCGTCTCCCGGCATCGTAGTGAACGCAATCTCCGGAAGTCAAACGAGCGCATTCGCCGCCTATACGGGGCGGTCACGGACGCCGTCCTCGTCCTCGATGAGGAG
>PXRN01000037.1 GCA_003021045.1 Halobacteriales archaeon QS_4_69_34
GCGTTCCGGCACGAACACCGCCACTGACTCACTGTCCATCACCTGCCGCGTTCTGTCTCGGCTTCAGTAGGAGTTACGACTCATCGGGATGAGCGAAGAGAATAAAAATGTCTGGTAGAGCAGCGAATACTCGGAGACACGGATCGGGGTAATCTCGTGGGACTCGCGGTACCTGCCACGCACTCGCACGGCACAGCAGAGCGAGCGCTTCGCGGCCGAATTCACGGTAAGCGCTCCCGATCCGGGCCGTCGCTCGATGTCGCTCGTGACCGGTGCGATCGACGAGCCCGGCGGGTATTTCAGTCGCCGCGTGAAACCCCGGGCGTGATCGACCTCCGGAGCGACACGGTGACACGACCCGGCGACGCGATGCGCGCGGCGGCCCGCGACGCCGACGTGGGCGACGACGTCTACGGCGAGGACCCGACCGTCAACGAACTCGAAGCCCGGGCCGCCGCGGCCGTGGGGAAGGAAGCCGCCCTCTACGTCCCGACGGGGACGATGGGCAACCAGGTCGCCGCGCGCACCCACACCGATCGGGGCGCGGAGGTACTGCTCGAACGCGAGAGCCACATCTACAAGTGGGAGCTCGGCGGGCTCGCTCAGCTGTCGGGCCTCCAGCCCAGAACCATCGACGGCGGTGAGCGCGGAACTATCGCTCCAGCGGACGTCCACGCGGGCTACGTCGAGGAGGACGCCCACCGTCCCGGCACCGGCCTCCTCGCGCTCGAAAACACGCACAACAGCAAGGGCGGGATCGCCGTCGCACCCGGAGACATCGACGACGCGGCGCGAGCGGCCCACGACTGCGACGTCCCCGTGCATCTCGACGGCGCGCGAGTGTTCAACGCCGCCGTCGCGCACGACGTGCCGGCGAATCGACTCGCCCGGAACATGGACTCGGTGATGTTCTGTCTCTCGAAGGGCCTCGGCGCGCCCGTCGGCTCGGTGCTCGCCGGGAGCGAGGGGTTCGTCGCCCGCGCGCGGCGACACCGGAAGCTCTTCGGGGGCGGGATGCGCCAAGCCGGGCTGATCGCCGCGCCCGGGCTCCGCGCGCTCGACAACGCCGGGCGGCTCGCGACGGACCACGAGAACGCCCACAGCCTCGCGGCAGGGCTGAGTGATCTCGACGGGCTCGACGTCCAGTCGCCGGAGACGAACATCGTGCTCGTCGAGACCGACGAGCCGGCCGAAGCGTTCCTCGACGCCTGCGAGCACGAGGGCGTTCTGGGGGTGCCCTTCGACGAGCACGTCGTCCGCTTTTGCACCCATCTCGACGTCGATCGGAGCGACGTCGAGCGCGCGATCGGGGGCGTCCGGGCGGCGCTCGACTGACCACCGACCGCGATGGGGCGATCGACGGACGGCTGTCGACGCTCGCGATGGGGCCAGCCGGGGCTACCGGCGGCCGCGCTCGGAACCCTCGCGGTAGGCCATGAACGTACGCCGGAAGATGAGATAGAAGACGAGGACGACGGCGAGGACGAACCCGAGAAAGAGCAACAACACCGGATCGAGGCCGAAAACCATGCGTCGGATAGCCCGGGCCGCCATAAATCCGTTTCGGGCGCTCGCGGGGCATCGCAGGGCGACCGGACGGCGCGGGTGGTCGTGAACGGCCGCGCCGAGACGGGTCGCCGACCCGGCAGTCGCGAGTGCCGTCTACATCGAGGTGCCCTCTGTCCGCCTCGCCCCGCTCGTCCCTTGCACGGGCCGCGCACCGGCAGACGGCGTGCTTCGCGCCATCCGTTCCTGGCGACTCGCTCGACCACCGCCGTCTCGAAGGCGCCTTCGGCCGATGGGTGGACCGACCGGCCCCGAGTCGCCGGGCGCTCAGCGCGCCGGATGGGGTCTGCCCGAGTTCGGGTCGGGCCGTGCCGCGCTCGCCATCGGGACGGTACTCACCTTCGCGAAGACCGCCTCGGGGTCCTTGTTCCACGCCCAGTGCCAGCGCGTCCGCGCGAGCAGCGAGAGTTTTCGTGCCGTGCTCAGCCGCGGGGTCGCGCTCAGGGTGTCGTAGCCCCTGTCCTCGATCAGCCGGTGGTGGTCGGCGTACATGACGGCCGCGAGCAGGACGGGGAACTGACAGTCCGTCGGGAGGTACTTGATGCCGGCGACGCCCTCGCGGTAGCGCTCCTCCGTGTGGCGGAGCTCGGCGCGCATCGCCGCGGCGAAGCCGTCGTCCATCTCGAGGCGCTCGATCTGGCCTTCGGTGACGTCGTGGGCAGCGAGGGATTCTTCGGGCAGGTAGATCCGGTCGCGCTCGAGGACGTCCTCGCGGACGTCCCGGAGGAAGTTCGTCAGCTGGAAGGCCTCGCCGAGCGCCGCCGCGTGCTCGCGGGCCGTCTCGGGTTCCTCGCTGCCCATGACCGCGGTCATCATGAGTCCGACCGCGGCCGCCGAGCCGGCCATGTAAGCGTCGAGCTCCGCGTGAGTCGCGTACCGGCGCTTGGTGATGTCGGTCGCCATCGCGTCGAGGAACTCCGCGACCACCGCCTCCGGGACGGCGTAGCGCTCCCGGAGCTCCGCGAACGCCGACAGTACTGGATCGTCGGTCGTCCGCCGGCCGAGCGCCGCCTCCCGCAGGCGTTCGAGCGCGGCGCGCTGCTCGTCGGCCGGGACGTCGGCGGCGTCGTCGACGACCTCGTCGGCCATCCGGAAGAACGCATAGAGGACGTAGGTCGCGTGGCGGACCCGCTCGGGCAGCAGCCGCGTGGCGACGTAGAACGTCGGCCCGGTGCGCCGGTGGATGGCCTTGCTCACCTCGAGCTGCGTCTCGCTTACCATACGCTGCGTCGGTCGTTCCTTCGGTCGGTGGTCGTTTATGTCTTTGTGCAGCGGCATTCCGGTCGGTCGACAGGCAGTCGCGTCTCAGCCGCCGGGTTTGTTCGGCGATCCGGGCGACGTTTCGGCTGAAATTATAATCCATGTATCCACTCCGGCCGTGGGAACCGCTGTCGTCCTGCCGCGCGAACCCGCCGCGGACGAGCCGTGCGGAATCGGAGTGGCGAGCGACTCGCCGGGACAGGAGAACGAGGACGCCGACGGAGCGATGGGCGAGCGCATCGACGCGCTCGCTACGGTCGGGCGAGCGCCGAGCCGAGCGCGGCCCCGACCACGGCACCATCGACCGGGTCGAGTACACCGGCGAGGACGGACGGGGCGAGGAACCGGGTATGCGAAGCCGCCCGAAGTCCACGAGGAGAGCAGGCCCATCGGTTGGAGAGCCGTTAGCGGGGAAGACGGCCCACGTCCCGCGGTCGACCCGGACACCACGCGGACGGTGGGGCGATCGAGCGGCTCGTCACTCGTCGAGCGCTCGTCGGTCGCCGTCGAGCAGCTGTTCGGTGAGGATCGGCACGAACGTCCCGACGTCAGTGACCATTCCGATCGCCTGCGCGCTCCCCCGGTCGAGCAGCTGGGTCACGGTCGCCGGATCGATGTCCACGCAGACGACCCGCGTGGTCGAGGGCAGGCAGTTGCCCACCGCGACCGAGTGCAGCAGCGTCGAGAGCATGAGCACCATGTCCGCGGCGTGGGCCTGTTCGCGGATCGCCTCCTGGGCCTTGACGGCGTCGGTGATGGTGTCGGGCAGGGGCCCGTCGTCGCGGATCGAGCCCGCGAGGACGTAGGGCACGTCACCGGCGACGCACTCGTACATCACGCCCGATTCGACGAGGCCCTCCTCGACGGCGGCCGGGATCGAACCCGCGCGGATGATTTCGCTGATGGCGTAGATGTGATGTTTGTGGCCCTTCCGGGGGTGATCCAGGTTCTCGGTGTCCATGCCCAGCGAGGTGCCATAGAGGTCGCGCTCGACGTCGTGGACCGCGAAGCCGTTGCCGGCCGAAAGGGCGTCGACGTAGCCCTCCCGGACCAGCTCGGCGAGCGCCTCCCGGGCCCCCGAGTGGATCAGGGCCGGGCCACAGACCGCGAGCACCGAGCCGCCCTCGCGTTTGGTCTCGGCGATTGCGTCGGCGACCTTACCGATGGTCGAGGTCGAGGGCCGTTCCGAGGAGACGCCGCCGCGCATGAACCCGAACGCACCCTCCCGGCCCCGGGGCCGGGAGGGGGGCTGCACGCGGATCCCCGTCTCGCCGGTGACGACGAGGTCGCCGGCCTCGATGGCGCTGAGAACCCTCGTGTACGCGCGCCGCGTGTCGGGCTCGACCACGACCGCACAGTCCATCTCGATGCGCTCGACGGGGAGCCACTCGCCCTCGTGGCGGATCTCGGTCGGGTGGTTCGTCGTCGAGTAGAACTCGGGGGGGACGACCCGATCGGCGGGCGCGGCTTCGAGCGTGGCGTCGACTGGGTGGGCGGGGTTCGCGCCGTTCTGATGGAGCTCGTGGACGATCGTGCGGAGTTCGCCCTCGCTGTCGGCGAGCACGGTCAGCCGGGCGTAGGACTCCTGGGTCTCGTGGCGACCGATCCGGAACTCCTCGACCTCGAAGGAGCCACCGAGGTCCATGATGGCCCCGAAACACGTCTGCATCATCCCGGAGTCGATGATGTGGCCCGAGAGCTCGACCTCGCGCGAGACGGTCATGGGCGATCCTGGCCACGGTGGGGTAAGTCGGTTGTGGGTCCGCCCCACCGGCCCAGCGGCGCGTTCGGAGCGACCGGCCACGCGTTCGGCGTCGACGGTAGCAGCGAAGCCGGAGACTGCCTCAATGTTCCATCGCGGACACCGGCGCGTCACGGTACGGAAGCGAGATGGGGTCGCGACCGTGGGTGGCGCGCAGCCGCGCCGCTCCGTCGGCGCACGACTCATGCGAGGGACGAGCGAAGCGTGTGAGGAACGAGCACCGCGGTGCGAGCGGGGCAGCGATCCGCGAGCGACACGAGGGCCGGCGGCTGCGGTGCGCGGTAGTGGAGAGCCCGAGCGCGCGAGTCGGCTGGGGAGGGTCGTGGCTCGCGGTGTGGAGCGGTCGCGGCGGTCTCCCGGGTGTATCGGCACTCTCCGTCGTCGCGGCTGCAGGGCTACGAACCGCCCGTCCACAACGACACGGATCGGTGGACGACACCGGGGTCGAGCCGCTACGGGCCGTTCGACCGGTCAGCACGGCGGGCGTCGGAGCGGTGCGGTCGGGGACGGCTCGATTCCCCCTCTCGAACCGGCCGTGGCCCGACGCGGGGGCTGGAGGGGTCGCTCCGTGGGATCGCAACGGTCAAGTTTGTCTGAGGGAAACTGCCATTTAGCTATGTCTAATTCGAGAGCGAGCGAGCCCTATCCACGTCGAGGGCGTGGGAGCCGTGGTTGAACTCGCCGACCTCTTCGTGCGGATCGTGGGGTCGAACCCGGCGATACAGGGGCTGGCCGGCGGGGTGGTCATCGCCTTCCTGAACCTCGTGGGGGCGACGGTCGTGCTCGTCTGGCGCGACCCCACCGAGAAGTGGCTCGACGCCGCGCTCGGGTTCGCCGCGGGCGTGATGCTCTCGGCGAGCTTCACGAGCCTCCTGCTGCCCGGCATCGAGTTCGCCGCCGAGCCGGGCTACCGCGCCGTCCGGATCGGGGAGGTCGCGCTCTCGGGCATCGTTCCGGTGCTCGTCGGCTTCTTCCTCGGCGTCGTGCTGCTCGATCGCGGCGAGCGCTGGATCCGCTACGTCGGGCCCCTCGTCAGCAGCCGGCTCGTCCCCGGAGCGGAGAGCCGGACCGACGGCGGCGCGGTCGGAAAAGAAGGGGGAGCTGACGAAAGCGGTCACGGCCACAGCCACGCCCGCCTCGCCGCCCCCGCGTCGATCGGCCCGGGAGTGCTGGACGCGCGCATGCTATCCGTCCTGCTCTTCACCGTGGCCATCACGCTCCACAACATGCCCGAGGCCCTCGCGGTGGGGGTCGGCTTCGGTAGCGGCGACGTCAGCGAGGGCATCGCGCTGATGCTCGCCATCGGCCTCCAGAACGTCCCGGAGGGACTCGCGGTGTCGGTCGCGGCCATCAGCGCCGGCCTCGGTCGCCGGTGGTACGCCGCGGCCGCCGGCATCCGCGCCGGGCTGGTCGAGATCCCGCTGGCGCTCGCCGGCGCGTGGGCGGTCACCATCGCCGCCCCGCTGCTCCCCTACGCGATGGGCTTCGCCGCGGGCGGGATGCTCTACGTCATCGGCGACGAGATCGTTCCCCAGACCCACTCGCGGGGCCACGAGCGGGTGGCCTCGTGGGGGCTCATGATCGGTGCCGCGGTGATGCTCACGCTCGATGTCGTGCTGGCATAACGTCGCGATCGAGGGCACGAAAACGACGAGGACACCCACGAGAAACGGGACCGAAAGCACGAAGCCCACAATAACCGCAAGCGCCCGCGAACGGGACGAACCCGGGAGCCGTCGCCGTCCCGACGTCCGATACTGCTACACGCGCCGTGGTGCTCGACGGCCGGCCCGCTCCCGCCCGGAGAGCGTCGCGGCGGGGACCGCATCGCCGGAGCGGAGCAAGCGTTTAGTGGTTCCGCTGGGAACTCCGAGTGATGCTCAGTGCGGTCATGGAGGACTACCTGAAGGCCATCTACACCCTCTCGGAGGAGACCGGCGAGCGCGTCTCGACCTCCCAGCTCGCGGAGTACCTCGACGTTACGCCCCCGACAGTGACGAGCATGACCGCGAAGTTAGCGGAGCGCGGGCTGGTCGAGCGCGAGAAGTACGAGGGCGCGCTCCTCACCGCAGACGGCGAGGTCGTCGCCCTCGAAGTGATCCGTCACCACCGCCTGCTCGAATCGTTTCTCGCCGACCGGCTCGACTACGACTGGTCGGAGGTCCACGACGAGGCCGACAGGTTAGAGCACCACGTCAGCGACCGCCTCGTCCGCCGCATCGCCGACGCGCTCGATCAGCCTGGCGTCGATCCCCACGGCGATCCGATCCCCAACGCCGACCTCGAACTCCCGGCGGACGCGACGACCACCCGCCTCGACGCCGCCACGCCGGGCGATCGAGTCGTCGTCCGGCGCATCCGCCACCGCACCGACGAGGAGCTGCGCTACCTCGCCGACGCGGGCCTCCGCCCCGGCGCAGCAATCGAGATCACCGACGTCGCGCCCTTCGGAATGGTCACCGTGGCGGGCGCGGCCGGCGAGCAGAGCCTCCCTGCGGAGGTCGCCCACCTGATCGAGGTCGTGCCGGCCGCCGAGGCGACGCCCGCCTGATCGACCGCGCGGCGAGCGCCGTCGATCGGACGCGAACCACAGGCACGGAGGGGACGACTGGCGCGGTGGATGATATAAACCCGCGCCGATTAACCGGGAGAATACTTATGCGGTCGACTTCCGGAGTGACGGTGTCGTCCGAGGACGACAGGAGACCTATCATGGCAATCAGCTATCCCAGCGAGGAGTGGATCCAGGAGTACCAAGACCGGCTCAACGACAGCGAGGAGTACAGCGAGACCGGCGACGGCTGGGGCGTCGGCTTCAACGGCGACTTCGTCTTCCACCTCGTGGCCGACGACCGCCTACCCGAGGATCGTTACTTCTTCGTCGGGCTGGAGGACGGCCAATGTACCGACGCCTACGAGATCGAGGACCCCGATGAGGTCGACGCCGGCTTCGTCTACCGCGGCGACTATTCGGACTGGGTGCGCCTCAACGAGGGCGAGGTCGGCGCGATCGACGGGATGATGAGCGGCGTCTTCGAACTCGACGGCGACATGCAGAAGGTGATGCAGTACTCCGACGCCTCCACGGTCCAGGTGGAGACAGCGAGCGAGATCGACACCGAGTACGAGTATTAGGCCCGCTTTTTTGTGCGGGGCCGCGCGTCGCCGCTACCTTCGGCACTCGCTCGACCTCCGTACAGAACCCGACAAAAGGCCGCGAGCTTCCGTCCTCGCTCCGTCCGTGGGCAGCGAGGGACTTCTCTCTGACCGTGCGAACGGACGGTTTCGCCGCCGTGAGCGGACGGAGCGAACGGGCGCTCAGCGCGCGCGTGCTCGGTGGTCGGTCGTCCGCTCGCGAGAACTGCTGGCGACGACCGCCACCGCACCGCCGCCGCGCAGCCGAGCCCTCGATCCGCCAGGATCGCGTCCGCACCCGCATCGGCGATGGCTCCGCTCTCGCAGCGCAGAAACGGAGAAGGAGGCCGGCTGCTCAGACCCCGCGGCCCTGGAGCTGTTCTTCCTCGGGTAGGTCGACGTTCGCGTCGCCCTTCATCCCCGTGCCGGTGTTCGTGGCGATCTCGGCCAGCGCCTCGGGGTCGTCCCAGTGGTTGACCGCCTCGACGACGGCCGCGCCCATCGCCTCGGGGTTCTCGGCACCGAAGATGCCCGAGCCGACGAAGATGCCGTCGCAGTCGTGGTGCATCATCAGCGCCGCGTCGGCGGGCGTGGCGATACCGCCGGCGGCGAAATTGACGACCGGAAGGCGGCCGAGCTCGGCGGTCTCGTGGACGAGTGGGGCCGGGGCTTCGATCTCGCGGGCGTGGGCCTCGCGCTCCTCGTGGCTCATGCCCTCGATCTTCCGGATCGCACCCTGGATGTTGCGCTGGTGGAACACGGCCTGGTTGACGTCGCCGGTTCCCGCCTCGCCTTTGGTGCGGATCATCGCCGCGCCCTCGCCGATCCGGCGGAGCGCCTCGCCGAGGTCGCGCGCCCCACAGACGAACGGGGCGGTGAACTCGCGCTTGTCGATGTGGTAGTCGTCGTCCGCCGGGGTCAGGACCTCGCTCTCGTCGATCATGTCGACGCCGACGGCTTCGAGGATCCGTGCCTCGGTGGTGTGACCGATGCGGGCCTTGCCCATGACGGGGATCGAGACCGAATCGATGATCTCGGTGACGTCGGCAGGGTCGGCCATCCGCGCGACGCCGCCGCGCTTTCTGATGTCCGCGGGGACGGCTTCGAGGGCCATCACCGCCACGGCCCCGGCGTCCTCGGCGATGCGGGCCTGCTCGGCGTTCACCACGTCCATGATCACGCCGCCCTGCTGCATCCGGGCGAACCCGCGTTTGACGAGCTCGGTCCCGCGCTTGAGCTCCGCTAAGTCCGTCGTTTCGGGCATAGTTCTAGTAGGGGTCCGAGCCACTTACCAGTATCCTTCCCCCACTTCAGTTCCCCCGCTCCCGCTCGGAAGCTCGAAGGACGGCGCGGTGAGCCGGGACTCCGGCGTGGTGTGCTATCGTACTCGGATGACGGCCGCCGATCTAGCGGACACAGCTATAAACCCGAGGCCGCCGTGGCCGGACACGAGTCGGTCGTGGCGACGATGGCCGACCGCCACGACCGGCGTCGAATCCGATGTCCGACTCCACGACCGACGCCGAACCCGCCTTCGAGATCGCCGCACGTCCCCAGCGGCGCTACACGCGCGGCGCGGGCGTCGAGTACGTCGGCGGAACGGTGTTCTCGCTCGTTCCCGATCCGCCCTCCGCCGACGAGGAGCTGGTGGCGCTCGCCGAGCGGGTCCTCGACGGCGACGCCTACGACTACGGCGACTGGCTCGATCTCCCGATGGCGCTCTACTCGGTCCACGACCGCGGGACAGGCGACGTCTTCCGGGTGTCGGTCCGCGACGGGGCGGTCGAGCTCCACGTCCTGCCCGAAACCGATCCGGCGGGGCTGCGCGCGCTCTATCGGCGTCTGTGCGACAGCTCCGATCGCGAGTGGCACGTCGAGCGACGGACGGACGACGAGTGACACCCGATCCGGATGGATCGACAACCCCGGAATAGAGCGGCTCACCGATCGAGGCGGAGCCGCCTCGATCGCCGCGGGTGCAGCCTCGACGGTACTGCTTGGGGGCCGGTCGTCGGGTCCCGTGCTCGACGATCACTGGAGGAGAAGGGAAAGAGACGAGCCGCGCTTCTATCGGGGCTGTGGTGAGCGCCGGGCCGACCTCGCCGGGAGCGACGCCGCCTCGGCGACGCGGACGGCGGCGAGTCCCACGAGGAGGAGGTTCCCCCACAGCCCGAGCTGGAGGAGCGGCAGGGCCGGCCGGATCGTCGCACCGAACGCGCCCCACGTCGGCACCCCCTCGGTGAGTACCTTCAGCCCCCACGCGTGACCGTCGAGCAACAGGAGCGCGAGGACCGGCACCCACGGCCGGTCGCCGCGGTCGCCACGGTCGAGCTCGACCGCGAGCAGGGCGACGACGGCGGGCAGGAGGCTGACGAACGTGTAGGTGTACGACCGCGGGGCGAGCAGCGGCACCGCCGCCACGCCGAGGGCGAACGTCGCCCGGTCGGCCCCGTCGCGCGCGGCCGCGAGCGCCAATCCGACGACGGCGAGGACGCCAACGGCACGCAGGAGGTCGGAGAACGCCCGTGCCGCGAAGAGGGGTCGATAGTACGCGATGCTCGCCAGCATCGGCCCGCGGGGGCTCGCCCCGCCCTCGATGCCGTACCGGAGGACATCGAGATACAGGAGGTGGGTGTCGACGCCGAACACGGCGAGCGAGAGCCCGGCCAGCCCGACGCCGGCGGCGAGCCCCCCAAGCAGGCGATCGCGGCTCCCGAGGAGGTGGGCCCCGGCGGTCGCGTAGGTGAGCTTGACCGCGGTGGCGATCGACATCAGCGCGCCGCTCGCCAGCCGGCTGGACCGGCGAGCGGTGGAGCCGTCCGCACTCTCGTCGTCGGCAGCGTCGTCGCTCTTGGCGCGGGGTTCGCCCAGTTCGAGCGCGATCAGCGCCGCGGTCAGGATCGCTGCGAGGAGCGTCGCCACCTGGCCGTGTTTGAAGTTGAACAGGAGCGGGTGGAAGCCGAACAGCGCCCACAGCAGGAGGCCGCGCTCGAAGCAGTGGAAATCGAGGCCGTAGACCCGCCCGACGAGGACCTGAAGCGCGACCCACAGCGCCCCGAGCGAGAGGAGCTCGAACACCAGCCCGCCGGTGTAGAAGGGCAGCTCGGCGAACGGGGCGAACAGGAACAGTGCCACCGGCGGGTAGAGGTAGCTACCGAAGAATCCCCCGTCCTCGTTCCGCGTGTAGATCGGCTCGCCGGTGTACCAGTTGTCGACCGCCGTCGTGTACGCCCCGAAATCGTAGTACTGCACGTCCTCGACGACCCCCGCTAACCGCAGATACCAATCGACGAACGGGTAGACGAGAAGGACGGCGAGCGCGAGCAGCGAAAGCACGACCAGGAGGGGGCGCTCCCGCCGCAGCGCCCAGAGCCGGGCGAGCACGGACACGATCGTCCAGTTCGGAAGGAGCCGGCTTAAACGGCACGCCCGGCCCTCTAGGGTCGGGAGGCATCCGGCGGACGGACGAGACGGTCCGCGCGTTCGGCTGCCGTCGGGCCCGGCAGCCCGTCGAACGACACGACGCCGGCCCGGATGACTGGAGATCAGTGATCGACGGGCGCTCGTGCTCGTTCGACCCGAGAGGTCTTCGGCCGCGAAGGCGAAACGCCCTTATGCGGGAACTGGGTAGTGAAAGACTGGACTAGGCCGGGCAGTTAGGCCCTGCTCCTTACCCGCACTACGGTCTTCAGCGGGGGCCGAACACCGGGTGCGTCCGTGCCGACCGGCACGGGCCCCGCGAGCCAACGTCGAAGCCTCGTCCGTCGGGGGCGGCGGTCCGGGACGGCTCGTCTGCAGGGACGATCCGTCGCGGTTAGCCGGGGACAGCCCGTCAGGCGCGGAAGCGAGCAGCGGATCCCCGGACAGCCGTCGCTCGCCGGGTCGCGGGGTGGAGAAGGCGAGCGGGCTTCCCCGTGCCGGAACGCCGGGCGATCCCGGCCCGTCCTACCTTTGCCACGATCGCTCCTGAGCCGTGGTTCTCTCTCGGACATGATCCTCCTCGGCTCACACGTTTCTATACCGGGTTGAACCGCGTTCGCTGAAGTCCCCTCCCGTTGCGACTCTCGACAACCATTATTTATATATTATGGTGAGGGTGTTGGCACGGACCGGATATTAATATACGGTAAAACACATATCTATATTACCGGGGTAGATGTTTTGATTTGTATTTCCCTGCAACAGTGTGGGTCTAGATGTTGTGTGTCTATATTAGGTATAGTAACATTTGGCGTAACTTTTTTTTTTTCTCCATTTTATACAGGCGTCTGGGACAATGACAGGTGATAGTCCCTCAATCGATCGACGAACTGCGCTGAAAGTATCCGGAACCGCATTGACTAGCGTCGGGCTCGCATCGGTAGTGAGTGCGGACGGCCGCAAACTGCGACTTGAACGGATCAAAGGTAGTATGAACGATCCGATCACACTTGCCCAGATCAGGGAAGCAAAAACGAGGCTGCTCGAAGACTTCATCGATAGTGGTGGCGACCGCCCGAATCCATCCATCAGTGCGGAGCCGGAGATTCCGTCAGACGGCCCTATCGTCGATTACGTCGTCAAGATGCAGTCGAACGGGATTCCCGCACAACACATACAGTCGGCGAGTGATCCAACATCGGAGGTACTCGCTCACGAAGCGGCTAGTGACCGAAAGGTAGAACTCGCAGAGGTTGAGGACCCGTTCAAGCCCCGACACACCTCGTGGTCGAGAGATTGGAACTACCTCAGTAGTGACGAGTGGTACTGGACGAAATGCCCTTACGGTCAAGTGGGAAACAATTTCGAACTGTGGCAAGTCGACGAGAGTCAGGACGTCTACAACAGAGACGAGGTTGGCGTCCAACAGAGTGGGATCATGACGCCCGGCAAGAACGGTAATATCTGCGGGAGCGATTGGCACAATGAGTGGATGGAACTAGACCATTGGTGGTGGCCAGCCCCGGACGACGATCTGATAGATTGGGAGCCGTACGACACGAACGATAGTGAAATCGATGTTTCACTATCGGCAAGTACGGATGGCACGGTCACGGTAAACTGGGATTTCGATAATGATGGCTGTATCAGTCACTACGCAAATGGGAGCAACTCTTCGGTACACTGGGAACTCAACTGTTTGTGGGATTCTTCGAGAGCTTGGCAGACACAGGTAGTGAAGCCAGGATCTTCCTGCGAGATGTACGCCTGCCACGACAATACAAAGGTCGCAAAGGTAAGGAATAGAGCACATTTCGAGGAGGACTGGAGCGGTGACAACTACTACCTCAGTCTGCCTTGGAGCTTGTACCACAGCCACTACTGCTAAATAACAACTTCGTGTTACAACAATGATCAGAGAAAACCATTATTGGGCGATCGTGCTAGCAGCGGTCATGATTAGTGCTGGATGCATATCAGCACCTTCGCCGACCGCCGGTGATCAGACAGAAACGACTGAGCGATCGCAGGCAGAACTGCAAGAGTTTGAACGAGTGAATGAAGAGTGTAGCGATAAGACCGGGTTGGGCAACAACGTATCGGAGAAGATGGTCGATGGAGAGAGGATAATCAATATCCGGTACACGATTGTTGTAGAAGACATAAATTCCGACCTGAACGCGTCACTACATAGCAACCAGTCAGAGCGTAATAGCTGGGTGCTGAATGTTTCTGCTCGTGATGCCAACACTACAGCCGAAAACTGCACTGGGCGAATCAAGTACGACGCCACTATTGTCCTCCCTGAAATCAATGAATATAACATATCTATTCTTCACAATGGCGCGTTCGAGGGGAATCTGACTGCTGGAGACGACGGTTCGAGAGCGGCGAAGATCGGTGGCGAGGAACCCCCGAAAACTCCCAATACCACCTCTAGTGGTGAAGAAACTGGGTGATTGATCGTCTTACTATCGGTATTCTATTATCCCATGTATCAATATCGAAAGATTGCGTACTCTACTGCAAAACATCTCACCGAACGCAGTACTGTAACCGTTACAGCTCTCCACGGCGATTTCACACCTGTCGTAGCTATCTCTCGCGGTCGCGGAGGCCCATTCGATCCCTTCCACTCGTTTCAACCGTCTCGTCAAGGAACTACCGGAGCGCAGGTAGGGACGGTGCGCGGGCTTCCCCGTGCCGGAACGCCGGGCGATCCCGGGCGTCCATTCCTCACCACTCACGCAGAACGGTTTAGTCACGAGCCACGGTAGCGCACCGGAAATGGCGGACAATAGGGATTAGCAGCGATGTTCGGGTATCACGCTCGTTGGAAAGCGACGACGGCAGGAATCGACCGACGCGAGGAACTATGAGCTTGACTGCTAATCCCTATACCACGTCCATATCGAGATCGTCGGCTACCGGGACGTGGCCGGCGCTATCCAGAGCCGAACGCGACCGTCTCGAAGGGCGCATCGGCGACCGCGTCGTCGCCATCGAGCACTTCGGGAGCACGAGCGTTCCCGGGCTCGCGGCCACGCCGATCATCGACATCTGTCCTGTCGTCCCCGCCATGGACGCCGCCTGCGCGTGCAAACCGGCCATGCTCGATCTGGGCTATCGCTTCAGCGCCGAGCGCGAGGACTGGCTCGCCTTCGAGCGCCGCGACGACGCCGACCAGCAGTACAGCGTCCGCTTCCATCCCCTCGGCTCGACCCGGCTTGAACGCGTCCTGATCTTTCGGGACTACCTCCGCGACCACCCGCACGCACGAAAACACCTACGGGACCGTCAAGCGCTACGCGGCGGCCGCTCACCCCGAGGACACCGCCGCGTATAACGACGCGAAAGACGACATCGCCGAGTGCCTCACTACTGCGGCCGTGAGGCCGGCTACGAGCCGACCGTCGGCGACGGCCGAGCTACGCCGGTGCCGGTTCGCGCTCCAGGTCGCGCTCGACCGGCACGCGGATCTCGATCTCGTCGTACTCGAAGCGCGGGCGTTTTGCGCGCCCGTTCTGCTGGAGTTCCACGATCCCCAGCGCTTCGAGCTCGGCGAGATCGTCGCTGACCTGGCGGATGTCCCGGTCGACGAGCCGGCAGAGCTCGCGGATGCTCGCGGGCTCCTCGCGGGCGATGGTGCGGACGAGCTCGACATTCTTCGCGCTGAGCAGCCGGCTCAGCTCCTCGGGGTCGCGCAGGCTCACGCCGTGGTACTCCTCGGGGGCCTCACCTTGATCGAGTGCCCGCATCGCCTCTAGCGACCGGTCGACGAACCCCTCGTCGGGTTCAACCCGCACCGTGAGCACCGTTTTCTCAGGCGTCGTCGGTGTCGCGTTCGATTCCGTTCGGGAGTTCGAATCCTGGCTCATGTGCTTTCACCTCGGTGTAGAACCGTCCCAAGAGCGCCTCGTACCCGGGGAAGTCGATCGACTCCGTGGCGTCGCCCTCGTGGCGCTCGTGTCCTTTCGTGTCCGGGTGGTGGTTGTCGTAGCGGACGATGGTGTCATTGTCGGTCGTCCCGTAGTGAATACTGTACTTGACGCCGCTCGGGAAGCGCTTCCACCCGCTCGCGTCGTAGATAGTGACCGAGACGACGTTGCCCGCCGGCGTCGTCCGGGTGTCCTCGAAGACCGGGGTCGCCCCGCGCTCCTCGTCACGCCCGGCCATCGACTGCTGTGATGTCCCACATCGTCATAAATGCTGTGATCTGTAACATCACAGCGACCCGCAGCGGACGCCGAACCGCTCACTCGGTCCCGTCGAGAAACTGCCGTATCTCGGGAACCATCTCGCGGCCCTTCTCGTCCTGGACGTAGTGGCCGCCGTCCTCGAAGCCTACCGTCCGCGCGTCGGGAAAGAGCGCCTGCCACGTCCGCAGCTCCTCGCGCCCGAACGCGGGGTCGTCGAACCCCCAGCACAGTAGGGCTGGGGTGTCGGCGAGAGCCTCGCGTCGCTCCCAGATGTCGGCCACCCACTCCGTCGAGCCCAGCAGCTCGCGGGGGAACACCCAGCTCGGGATCCGCTCTCGGGGCGTCGAGAGCGGCTCCAGGTAGTGGCGGTGAATCTCGGGGGTGAGCCGCGAGCGCTCGCTGAAGGCGAGCTGCATGACCGTGTCGGCGAAGACGCTCTTCGGAAGCACATTGTTGGTGAGTCAGAGCACCTCTCGAAGAGCGTGTTCGAGTGCTTCTCTCCCTGGTTTGCGGAAGAGTTGGCGGCGTAG
>PXRN01000038.1 GCA_003021045.1 Halobacteriales archaeon QS_4_69_34
GGCTTCGATTTCGGGTGTGTCGCCGGGGAAATCGCAACAGCATCGAACGTGTCTTTCGTGAGGTGAAACGCCGCACCTCGTCGTTTTCGGATACGTTCAACAACGCCACGACGACGACCGCCGAATCGTGGCTCCAGGCCTTCGCCCTCTGGTACAATCGATGCCAAAGTTAACACGACCTGTCTACCCGGTCCGCCGTCGCACCGTCTGTGCGATGCCGGCGTTCGCGGCGCAGTTCGGACAGGCGAGGACGCGACCGCGGTCGTCGGCGAAGACCTGTGCGAACCGCTCTGAGACGTACCCCCCGCAGTGCTCACAGTCGGGCATTCTCGCTCCCGAGCGAGTCTCGGTTCGGGTGGCCGCGCTCGCGGCGGTCGTGGGACGTCGGCCACCTCGTGGTCGTTCCCCTCTTGCCTAAATTCTCTCCGCGACTTCAGCGGCTGAAAAGACCCGCCGATGTCGATCGGACGGTTCTCTCACCACCTCCGTTCGGCCATCGCCGATCCCGTGTGATCGGGGCGTCCCTCGACGGACTGGGAGGGAAGGAGAAGCCACCTTCGGACTCGCAGCGTCCGCGCCGCCCGGGGCGCTCGCCCCCCACTGTCCACGGCTCAGCGTGTCCGATCGGTTCGACCGCCGTCGGCTGCCTCCTCTCGGTCGTCGAACTTCATCAGCAGCCGGTCGTAGAACGCCGCCGGGTCCGCCGGCGGCCCCGTCGTGTCCGTCGCGTCCGCTGTGTCGGCCGTGTCGGCCGTCGTCTCTCCAGTTCCGTTCGTTCGAGCGGCCGCGTCCGTGGCGTCGGCCGTCGCCAGCTTCTCGACGATGAGCTCGGGCGTCGAGCGCGCCAGACAGTCCTTCTTCGGCGAGCGTTCGACGACGAGTTCGCCGTCCTCGAGCCCGACGGCTTCGATGCCGTCCACGGCGACCGGGGTGGCGGCGGCCTCGCGGATCTCGCCGGCGAGGTGGGAGACGAACACCGCCGTGGCGTCGGTGTCGGCGAGCGCTTCGAGGATGCCCGCGACGATGACCGCGCTCGCGCCCGGCTCGGTGATGCTCTCTAACTCGTCGACGAGCACCAGCCGCTTCCCTCCGTCGGCGACGAGCCCGGCGAACTCCCGGAGGGTGGCCTCGAACGCGCCCGCATCGAGCGTTCCCTGGGCCTTCGCGTGGTAGGACAGCGCCTCGAAGCGTTCGATCCGGGCGCGCTCTGCGGGCACGGGCAGGCCCATCCGTGCGAGAAGTACCACGAAGCCGACGAGATCGAGCGTCGAGGTCTTCCCGCCGCTGTTGACTCCCGAGAGCAGTGCGGGACCGGTGACGGCATAATCGACCGGCTCCACGTCCTCGAATCCACAGTCCAAGAGGGGCGAGCGCCCACCCTCGATCGCAAAGCCCCGCCCGCCAATCTCGGGCATCGAACACTCGAAGTCGCGGGAGAAACGCGAGATCGCCAGTTCGACGTCGAGTTCGAGCGCGTCCCGGACCATCGCCTCGCAGGGCTCGCGCAGCCCGTTGAGGTCGGCGGCGAGCGCGCGCTTCAACCGTGTCGCCCGCCGGTCGCGCTCGGCGGTGAGCTCCTCGTCGAGCCGGCTCACGGCCGCCGCGCGACGCTCGACCGGGTATGTGGGCTCCTCGCCGAACGCCTCCCGGGCGATCTCGCGCTCCTCGGCGTCGAGTTCGAGCGCGTCGGCGAGGTGCTCGCGGGCGGCCTCGACCGCCGCGCCGTGTTCGTCCGCGAGCTCCGTCGACAGCAGCGAGTCGACGCCCGCACCCCGCTCGACGAGCGAGAGCAGATCCGTCCCCTCGATGGTGACGTCGCGTTCGGCGATCGCCGCCCGGAGCCGGTCGTTGGCGACGCTCTCGGCGGTGGCGACGGCCGCATCGAGGTCGTCGACCGCCCGTTCTAACCTGTGGAGCTCCGCGTCGCCCTCGACGGTGCCGTCGTCGGCGAGCCGGCCGAGCGCGTCGTCGAGCGCCTCGGGGTCACACGGCGCGTCGAGGCCCGCCGCCCGGTGGACGTCGGCGGCTGCCCGGAGCCGTCCTCGATTTTCGGCGAAGAAGGCGAGGACGCGCTCGGGCACGATCTCCACTGCCTCCTCGAGCGCGTCGGGCTTTACCTGCACGTCGCCGGCGACGTCGACGCCGGCGAACGCCTCGTCGAGGACGATCACGGTCGAGTACCCGCGGGCGAGCTCGGCGAGATCCCGAGTGTCCTCGACGAGCTCGACGCTCAGCTCGGGCACGGCGGCCTCGGCTGTGGCGTAGCGCTCGGCGTCGGCCGTGGCGAGACAGCGCTCGCGAACGCGGACCCCGGTAGGCTCGGCGAGCGGCTCGACGCCCGAAAGAGCGTCCAGAACGGCGGGATCGGGCTCGCGCTCGATCGCTTCGCGCGCGAACGCGCGGACCGCCTCGACTCTGGCGTCGCTGGTGCTCGGGTAGAGCGTTTCGAGGCGCTTTTTTCCGTACTCGGTGACGGCGCGCTCCTGGAGGAGCGAGAGCGCCCCGCGGTGGAGCTCGCGGGCGCGGTCGGTGGCGAGGAAGTCCCCGCTCTCGCCGTGCTCGTGCCGGATGGCCGCCCGTGCGATGCGGGCCGCCCGCCCGGCCGAGATGCCTGGCGCGCGCGCGAGCGCGACCACGTCGCCCTCGTCGAGCGCGCGCTCGGGATCGTCGAGTTCGGCGAGCCGCTCGGCGGTCTTCGCGCCGACTCCCGGGATCGCCGTGGGCTCCATTCGCGCCCCGGTAGCTCCCCGGGCCTCAAAGCGTTCCCGGCTCCGCCGAAGCGTCCGTCGATGGGACACTCACGCCGGCCGTCGCCGAACCGGGACGGTATCGAAGCCGGGCGAAATCGACGGAGAGTTCGCCGACAGCGGGGCGTTCCGCTCAGAACCGGTCGACGTCGAGTTCGTCCTGGAGGGCGGCGACGGCGTCCTCGTCGGCGAGCTCGGCGAGGCGCTCGCGGAGGTGGCGGGCACAGAGGCCGACCTTGACGGCCTCCTTCTCGACGGCCACGGCGGCCTCGTCCTCGCAGTAGTGACACTGCATCGCCCGTCGCTCGGGCCCGCAGGGGGTTCAATGCTCCGGCCTGCGGTCAGCCCCCATTCAGTCGCGCTCGAACGCGTCGGTAGTCCGCCGCTCCGAGCCCCGCCCGCCCGAGCGTCGCGTCGTGGGCGTCGCTGCCGCCCGTCGGCAGGAGGTCGAAGCGCTCGATGGCGCGCTCGACGGGAGCGGGATCGACTGTCCGACCGTAGTCGTAGTGGCGCTCGACGCCACCGAGATCGCCCGCGAGCGCGAGTGCGCGCTCGGGATCGTCGTAGCGGAGCGGGTGGGCCAGCGAGACGAGCCCGCAAGCCCCGTCGAGCAGGGCGACGCCGCGCTCGAAGGAGGGCACCTCACGAACGTGGTGAAAGGGGCGGCCGTCGCCGATGAGCTCCGCGAACGCCCCCTCGTAGTCGTAGTCGGCCGCGGAGTCGGCGATCGCGCGGGCGACGTGTGGGCGGCCGATGCCCGGCTCGACGTCGATCCCGAGGTCGACGCCCAGCTCTCCCTCGACGTCCGCGACAATCCGTCGACCCCGCTCTACGCGATCCGTCTGGATCCGGTCGAGCTCGGCGGTCAGGTCGGGCGTCGGGCGGACGCCATAGCCGAGGAGGTCGAGGCGCATCGCCGCTCCGTCGTCGGACGACGCCCGACCCCCGTCCGACCCCTGTCCCCCGCTCGACGACCCCTGCTCGCCGGCTTCGACCCGGAGTTCGATCCCGTGGATCACGGTGACGCCGCCGCGCTCGGCGATCGGTGCGTCGAGATCGGGATGGAGCCGGTCGTGGTCGGTGATCGCTACCGCCTCGACCCCGGCCGCGCGCGCCGCTTCGGGGACCGCCGCGAGCGCCAGCGAGCCGTCGGAGTTCGTCGTGTGGACGTGGAGATCGGCGACGAGCACGGTAGAATGAGATGCGGCCCCGACAAGCGGCTTTCGGACGTGCCGGCGGGAAGAGGACGGGGAGAGAGGGACGGTCAGGGTGAGGAGAGGGGCCCGCGTTCGAACGCCCTAGAGAGGACTATACTCTTGGGCCCCATCTATAGTGAACGTTTATGATCGTTCCCGGCGTTCGTGAGGTATGCGACTCCTGACCGACGCGACCGAGCGCCTCGACGCCCACGAGTACCCCGCGAGCACCGCGGAGCTGGTCGCGGCCTACGGCGACCTCGAGCTCGACTTCCCGGAGGGAAGCGAGACACTCGGCGAGGTGCTCGACCGGGCAGGGGCGGAGACGTTCGAGAGCCCGGAAGCCGCCCGGCTGGCGCTCTACAGCGCGGTGGGCGAGGCGGCCATCGGCCGGAAGGGCTACTCCGATCGCGATCCGACGGCGCTCGGCGAGGACGGCCACGAGCAGCTCTCCTTCTGAACGCGGGGCGTCGGGAGCACGGAAGGGCTCGCTTACACCCATTCGATCCCGTCGTCGAGATCGAGCGGGATCGATCCCGTCGCGTAGCCCTCGACCGACCCCGCTGGGCGCGCACGGAAGACGACGGCCGGACGGTAACCGATCTCGGGCTGGGTGGTACACAGGGCAGCCCACTCCCCGTCGCGAAAGGAGGTGCAGTCGACGAGCAGGAGCGCCCCGGGGTGGGCGTCGAGCTGCCCGCCGGTCTTGGCCGCGACGGTTTCGCGGACGGCAGTCGTCGGGCTCCCGGCGGCTCGCCGGCCCGGCGGCTCCGGGCGCGTGAGTTCGACGAGGACGTCGCCGCTCGCCGGCGGGACGTCCGGCTCGCGTGCGACCCTGAAATCGAGCGCGTGACCGGAGTCGAGCTCGGGCTCGGGTTCGAGGGCGTAGCCCGCCTCGGCGAGCAGTTTCGCGCCGTCGAACTCCCCCATCGCCGCGCGCATCCGCACGGGATCGGGTGTGGCGCTCGTGCCGAGCTTGCCGGCCATCGTCTCACGGTGGGCGTCGAGGATGCCCGTCGAGAGGAACTCCTCGTAGAAGCTCAGCCCCTCTTGCCGGGTGGCGTCGGGAAAGCCCGCCGCGTGATCCCGGAAGAACGCGCGCGTCGTGTGGCGGCCGTCCTTCGAGTAGAGCACTGGCAGGAAGAACCACGCGACGTGTCGATAGCCCGTGAGCCACGGGGTTTCCTCGTCGAGTCCGGTGAGCAGCCCGCGCTGGGCCCACCGGGAGATCGGGTAGGGCACCTCGCCGAAGCCGTACTTCTCGGTGCGCCAGAGCGCCTCCGGGGTCTCGGTGTTGCCCAGCCAGAACGCCCCACCCGTCATCCCGTTGTCCCTCTCTTTTGCCTCCGAGTCGTCACCCGCGCCGCGGCTCGGGTCGTCGCCGGAGTCGTCGGGATCGTCGGCCGGACGGCCCGCCGCGTCCCAGCAAAAGAGCGCGAGGTCGCCGTTGTCCATCTCCAGTCGACGGGCATCGTAGCCGGGCGGCGGCTCGAATCGGGGGTCACGGAGGCTCGCGCCGAGCGAGGCGTCGAGGGGGCCGAGGAGATCGCGCCGGACGCGACTCTCGTCCCAGCATCCGGTCGAGCGCCGGAAGCGAAGCGGGCCTGCCACGCCGGGCGTCGGCAGCCCGTCGGTTTAGTGGTGTCGTCCTGCTGCCGTGGCCACGCGGCCGGACGCCGACGAGCGGAGCGAGGCTCGACCCTCCGAGGAGGCCAGCCGAGAGGCGTCGGACGCACGACCGACGCCACCGATAAGTTCTTATTCATGAGCCCACAACGCGCGTGCGTACTTACCATGTCAATGGGTGCCTATGACGCGGCCGAGCACGAGCGCCGCGAGGAGAAAGCCAGCAACGTCGCGGTCGGCGAGGACGACGACCGAACCGAATACGAGGGCAGCGTCGAGTTCGACACCGGGGAGTCCACCGAGGACCTGCTGGCGCAGTTCCGCGAGATCAAATCGGAGTGACTAGGTCGTGGCAATCGCCCTGTCCGTCTCGCGCGCCGAGAGCAGCCAGATCGACAGCGCGGAGACGACGACGATCGCGCCGACGTGGGCGAGCAACACCGCGACGAGCACCGGAAAGTCGAGGACGAAGGGGACGAGCAGCAGCTGGACCAGCCCGAACAGGAGGTTCTCGGCGTCGGCGAGCCGGAAGGTGCGGGCGGTCTCGGGGTCGAACGCGTAGCGGTAGGAGCGCCACAGCGCCGTGATGGCCGCCCACCAGCCGGTCCCGATGCGATAGCAGACGTCCCAGAGGATCAGGAGGACGAGGTAGACCACGAGCACCGGCGGGCGCTCGCCGAACAGCGTCTCGATCGGCGGCGTCTGCCCCCACGGGCCGGGAACGAACAGGTAGGTCAGGAGGGCGACGAACGCGAGCACGCCGAGGACGACCTCGATGTCCGAGCCGAACAGGAGCCGGCGGTAGGCCCGCGGTACGCGGGCGGTGCGGATGCGCCCGGCGACCCGAAGCATCTCGGCGCTACCGATCGCGGCGACCGCGACCACCGCGGTGCCCGCGACGGCGACGCCCCAGAGGTCGTAGTACCACGCGAGGACGAGCACGCCGATCTCGAAGACACACACCTGAATGGCGAGCGCGAGCCGGTTCGAGACGTCGATCCCCGGGAGCGCGCCGATGATGCTCTCGTAGGTCCACGTCTCGCCGAAGTCCGTGGCGGCCATCACTCGACCTGCGCCGGGCCGGTCTGTCCCTCCGCGGTCGACCCGGTGTCGGACCCGTCGTCGGGGCCGTCCTCGTCCGATCGGTCGTGGCCGGCGGCGCGCTCGCCGCCGTCGATGCCATCGCGGGACTCGTCGGTGGTGAGTCCGTCGTCGGCCCCGGAAGCAGTGTCGCCGGTGCTTTCGGCGGCGTCGACGGCGGCCTCGGAGCCGGGCACGCCCTCGCCGAGCGCCCGCCGGATCGCGGTCTCGAAGTCGGTGTGCTCGACCGGGACGAGGTCCTCGATCCGGCGATCGGAGACCACCACCCGGTTTTTGAGTCCCAGAATGAGCGGGTGGGCGACGCTTCTGGGGACGTCGGTGACGAAGTCGACCCAGTACGCCGATAGTTTGGGCGTGAGCACCGGGACGGGAAGGACGTAGAGGCGACGGCCCAGCACCGTCGCGGTGCGCTCGATCATCTCCTGGTAGGTGAGCGCCTCGGGGCCGCCGATCTCGTAGGTCTCGCCGGCGGTCTCGGGAACGTCGAGCACGCCGACGAGATAGGCGACGGCGTCCTCGACGGCGATGGGCTGGCACTCGGTGCGCACCCACTGGGGTGTGACCATGACGGGAAGACGCTTTGCGAGCTGGCGGATCATCTCGAAGCTAGAGGACCCGTCGCCGATGACGATCGCCGCCCGGAGGGTCGTCAGTTCGTAGTCGCCCTCGTTCAGGATGGTCTCGACCTCGCGGCGGGACTGGAGGTGGGCGGAGAGGTCGTCGCCGTCCTCGCCGAGCCCGCCCAGATACACCGCCCGCGAGAGGCCCGCGGCGCTCGCGGCCTTGGTGAAGTTGTGGGCTGCCCGGCGGTCGCGCTCGGCGAAGTCCATCCCCGATCCCATCGAGTGGACGAGGTAGTAGGCGGCCTCGACGCCCTCCAGGGACGCCTCGAAGCTGCCGGGATCGAGCATGTCGCCCTCGAAGACCGTGGCTTCCTCGGGGCCGTCGTAGCTTGCAGCGTCGCGGGTCAGCACCGCTACGTCGTGGCCCGCTTCGATCAGCGCGGGCACGAGTGCCCCGCCGACGAAGCCCGTCGCCCCGGTGACCAGAACACGCATGGGTGGGGGGACGGGCCGACGGGGCTTAAATCCGCGTCGGGAGGCCGATTCACGCCCGGCGGGAGAGATGTGGTCGACCGACGGGACACGGGAGCCGTCCGAAACCGGTCGAGCGACCCCGCGCCGGCTATCCGTCGAGCTCGACGGTGCGGACCCGCTCCCACGAGGTCTCGTTCACCACGGCGACCTCGTGCTCGCCGAAGACGTAGAGGTAGTCGTCGATGTAGAGCGCGCGCTGGGGGTTCTCGATGCCGACCGTGTGCTCGATCGAGAGCCCGTCGGTGTAGTCGTAGACCCGCCCACCCTCGCTGGTCGGCAGGAAGAACACCTCGTGCTTGCGGTCGAGCAGGAAGGCGTGGTGACTCTCCGAGACCGCCGACCAGCCGGCGTCGAGCACCGATTCGTCCGCGATCCGTGGGTTCGAGGGATCGGCGACGTCGAAGACCACGGCCTTCACCTGTCCTTCCTCCTCGCCGATCCCGAGGATGCGGTCCTCCGAGAGTGGATGGAGGTACGTCGAGAACCCGGGCAGCTCGAGCTCGCCGGCCTCCCGGGGGTTCTCCGGGTTCGAGAGGTCGAGCACGTGGAACGGGTCGATCCGGCGGAAGGTGACGACGTAGCCTTCCTCGCCGACGAAGCGCACGGCGTAGATGCGCTCGTTCTCGCCCATCCCGGTCACCGAGCCCGTAACGTTCAGCCCCGTCGCGTCGAGGACGTACACGTCGTTTTCGGGCTGTGTGGGACGGAATCCCAGCGGCGACTCTCCGCCGCCGACCGTGGTGGCGATTCGGAGATGTCCCTCGTGTTCGTCGAGCGAGAACTGGTTGAGCGGTCGTCCGGGCACGGCCCCGACCGCCGCGACCGAGAGCGAGGACGTCCCGCCGGCCGTCGCGTTCGCCGGGCCGGTCCCGTCTGCCGTCCCGTTCGCCGCCTCGCGGGCCGCTCCGTCCGTCGACCCGTTGCCGCCGATCGCGATCCGCACGACGTGGGTGGTCCGTGCCGGGTACTGGCGCGTGCCATTCGACTCGCGGTAGCGCGCCCGGAGGTCGCCACGAACCGCCTCGCGCTCGGCGGTGGTCATCCCGCCGAGCCACGAGCCCAGAACGGCGTCGAGCTCGGCGCGCAGTGCCCGGTCGCTCAGGTTGTACCCACCGAGCTGGTCGAGCCGCTCGGCCACCCAGCCGTCGAGCAGGTCCCGCTGGTCGAGCAGAAACCGTAACTGTGAGCTCGCGCCCGTCCGCTCGGTGTGGGTGAGGTAGAGCCCGTCGGGGAACATCGAGACGACCGACTCCCGGGAGCCGACGATCGAAACCATAGAGTTCACGTCCCCGCTACCGGGATCGAGCGCGAGCGCCGTGTAGGTGGTGTCGACGGGCACGGGCCGGGAGGGGTGGAGCACGTCGGTGCAGTCGACGGTGACGTTCGCCACCGGCTCGACGGGACAGGGCGGCCCGTCGTCGGCCCGGAGGTCGCTCGCCGTTACGAGATAGACCGTGCCGTTTTGGAGGCGCGCGGTCACGACCCGATCGGCGAGCTCGCGCTCCCAGTCGAGGGTGGGGTTCGCCGGCTCGGCGACGTCGTAGCCGGCGATGCGGTCGGTGCCGATCACGACCAACGTGTTGTTGACGAGCAGGAGATCGCCCGAGCTGTCGACCGTCGCCGCCACGCCGGTCGCGTTCGCCGGGAGCGCGTCGATGACGTGCGTCTCGTCGTCGGCGCTCCCGTCGTCACCCGCGCCGCCGTCGCCCCCGTCGGCGGCTTCCCGGGGGACCTGCTCGACGGCCATCGATTCCTCGACGGGGACCGGCTCGGGGATTCCCGCCCGTCCGCGCGGCCCGGCATAGAAGATCGACCGGCCGTCCGTCTTGACGATGTCGGGCTCGTCGATGCCCGTGACCTGTACGTTGGTGTCCGAGACCCGCGCCGGCCCTCCGCCGGCCGCTCCGGCCCCATCCTCCTGCTTGGCCTTCGCGTCGCCGGCGTCGGCTCCGCCCTGCTGCTGTTGCTGTCCGGCCTGCCCCCCGGCCTCCGCCTCGACCTCGACGGCCGCGCTGTCGCCGCTCACGCGACCGCCACCCGCTTGCAGCCGGCCGGCCCGGACGTAGGCCTCGAACGCCGCGGCGGAGTCGAACGCCGCCAGTCCGGTCGCGTTCGGCGCGGCGAGCGCGCCGTCGCCACCGTTCGAGCCAATCGAGCCGTCGCCGCCGGGACCGCCAGCGGGGTCGTCACTGGGGCCGTCGGTCGAGGGTGTCCGATCGCGCGCCGTGGGCTCGTCGTTCGCGGTGTCGGACGGGCCGGAGTCCGTCGGTCCCGCATCGGTCGAATCGGGAAGAGCCGTGTTCGGATCGGTCGGATCCGAGTCGTCTGTGTCCGTTCCCGGATCGGCGGGGGAATCGAGGTCGGCGAGCGGTGCGCCACCGGTCACGGCGAGTACGCCCCCGGCGACCACGAGCAGGGCCACCAGTAGGACGGCGAGTTGAGGTGTGCGTGAGTTCATGGGTGTCGTGGCCGAGTCGCGCGGCCGGGTCGACCGCGGTATTCCATCCCACGGAAGGATGTGATAAAGCCGTTCGGTAGACTCAAAGAGCCGTTTTACTTACCACCGGACGGAAGGGCTTTGGGCCTCGCCGCCCTCGCCGAGCCATGGCCAGCGAGCCCTGCGACGGCTGCGGGCAGTCGGTGCGGATCACCGGCGGCATCGCCAACCTCTGGAGCTTCGGGGGCGACCGGGCCGAGGGGCTCGCGCTCGAACTCGCTGACGGCTCGGACTTCTTCCTGTGTTACGACTGCATCGAGGCGCTGCCCGACGAGCGCGAGCCGACCGCCGCGGACGTCGACGCGCTCGACGGGCGTTCGGGATGAGCCGCGTTTCGCTTCGGAACTCGGTCGGTTGGGTGAGAGTCGCGATCCGGGTGTCGGGCCGGGCGATGTAGTGCGGACCGTGAGTGCCGGTACACACGAGACCGCGCCGCTACCGAAGACCGCCCCGCAGCGCGACCGTACCGCAGGCCACACGCCTCCCCAGCCGATGCTCCGCTCGGGCTCTCGACTACCACCGCACGGCAACCGCAACCGCCGGCCGGCCCTCGCGTGGCTCGCGGGTCGCTGCCCCGCTCGCATCGAGGTGCTCCTTCGGTCGCGCCTCACGCCCATGCCTCGTGTGGCGTCGGGCGCGCCTCCGTGCGCGCCCAGCGCGCGCCACTCACGTACCTATCGCCGGTCCCGCTCGGGCTCAGTCGGTCCCGGTCCGCGGAGCGGCGGCCGGCCCCGTCCGCGAGCGCGCGTAGCCGACGACGGCGTAGACGAAGGGCGTGTCGGCGAGCGCGATCAGGAGCTTCAGGAGGTACTGGCCGACCGCGAGCGCGAGCAGCGCCGACGTCGGGAGCGCCACGCCGACGCCGAACGATCGGGGAGCGAGCGCGAAGGCGACGCCGACGAAGACGGCGGTGTCGATGGCCTGGCTCGTCGCCGTCGAGCCCACGTTGCGCAGCCAGAGCGCCGCGCCGTCGGTGGCTTCCCGAAGGCGGTCGAAGACGAACACGTCCCAGTTCTGGCTGAGGAGGTACGCGAGCAGGCTCCCGGCGACGATGTTGGTGCTCGCGCCGAGCACCGATGCGAAGGCCGCGGGATCGACGGCGCTCGCCGCGGCCGCGGGCGCGAGGATCGTCGACCACACCAGCACCAAGAGGACGAGATTCATGGCGAAGCCGACGTTGACGAGGACGTGGGCCGCCCGGCGGCCGTACAGCTCCGCGTAGCAGTCGGAGGCGAAGAAGGTCAGCGAGTACGCGAGCGCCGCACCCGGGAGGAGCAGTGCGTCCCCGGTGATCGGCAGCGAGACGGGCAGGCCGAAGGCGAGCACCTTCGCGGCAGTGAGCTGGGCGGTCACGAGCGCGGTGATAAAGAGCGCGATCAGCGCGACCTGCACGCCCGAGGCGGGCGTCGCGTTCGTGGATTCTGTGCTCATGATCGGTCCCGCTCGTCGCCTTCGAGCCTGTCGCTCTCGAGTCGGCCGTGCCGGGCGTCGATCCCGTCGAGCGCGTCGAGGGTCTTTCTGATCGACGCGCGGATCGCCTCGCTCCGGTTGACGAACTTGCCGTCCGTGCCGACGTGGGCGTCGAGATCGGCGAGCAGCTCGTCGGGCACCTCGACGCTTATCTTGGCCATGCGTCGAGATCACCCGGGGAATACTTGGCTCGCACGGACCTCGACTGCCGCGTGGGGTCCGTGCGACGCCGACCGATCACACGACCAGGAGTACTGGCGCGTTCAGGTGGAGGGTAGCAGTCCCTCAGCACGGTTCCGCGCGAGAGCGATAGTGTCGTAGCTCTCAGTCCCGATCTCCACGTCGCCGTCCCCGGCTAGCCGTCGGCCGATAGCCCAGCGAATACCGCGTCGAAGGTGATCCGCCCCATCCCGACCGGGGGATGCTCGGTGTACGACTACAGGATACCGAGCCTGAACCCGTCGGCGAGCATCGTCGGCCGCTCGCGGCTGCCGGGATGGGGGGCCGCACAACGGCGTCCCGGCTCCCGTGACGGTCCCACCGCCACGAAGACGGAGCGGTGACGGCCGCTCACGATTCGCGGCGGTAGAGGACGATGAGAATCCCGCCGAGGAAAACTTCGGCCACGAGCGCTGCCGCTGCCCAGACACTCGCGCTGAGATGGTCAACGACGGCTTCGTGGGGCTGGAGCCCGTGATACAGCGGTTCGCGTCCCGGCAGGAACCCGCCGTGTCCACTGAGATGCCACGCGAAGTAACCCAGGACGTATACCGCCACGAGGGCGATCCCGAGCGCGTAGACGACCCTCCGCCGCCGGCCGACCGAGGCGAGGGGAACCCCGGCGAGGAGGGCGATCCCGGACAGGACGAACGCGACCGGTCGCGGGTCCGCGAGCAGTAGCTCCGGATTCACCGAGACGAGCAGCGCCAGCCGGCCGAAGCCGAGCGACGGATGGGACAGGTGGAGTGCCGCGACGACGTACGCCAGTACTGCCGCCGCGTATCCCAGATACCGATCCGTCGACCGATCCGCGAAGCGGCTTCGAGCGCGACTCATAGAGTGATTCACACGGGGATACGGCCGGGTAAAACCCACTCGTTCGCCCGGCGTGACTCGGTCGCGGTCGCTCCCACGCCCGGAGTGACTCGACGGTCCGGCGGTCGCCCGCCGAGGGGAGGGGACCGGACGATCCCGAGCCCGAGTCCGTCGGCGAGCATCGTCGGTACGCCGGGGACGAACGGCATGAACACGCCCCTGTGGAGGCCAGCGCCGCGACCGCGAAGACGCCGACGGATGCCGAACGCCGGTAGGACACGGAAAAGTCAACGGAGAAGCGGGGTCGATCCACGTCCAAACCGTTTATATCGCCGGCTCGGCAACGGCGGACATGGCCAGACAGCAGTCGCAAGTGCGCGAGCTCGACGAGGGGAGCTACGTGATGATCGACGACGCCCCGTGTCAGATCACCGCCTACAGCACTGCCAAACCCGGCAAGCACGGCAGCGCGAAGGCCCGCGTCGAGGGCAAGGGCGTCTTCGACGAGAAGAAGCGCAACTTCACCCAACCCGTCGACGCGAAGATCTGGGTGCCGATCATCGAGCGCAAGCAGGGTCAGGTGCTGAACGTCGACGGCGACGACGCCCAACTGATGGCGCTCGACACCTACGACACCTTCACGATCCGCGTGCCCGAGGACACGGACATGACTGCCGACGACGAGATCGAGTACCTCGAGATGGACGGCCAGCGCAAGATCGTCTGAGCCGGACGCCGATGTTCCCCGGTGCGACTGCCGCACGCGACGACGCCGCCTACGTCCTGTTCGGCGCGCCGCTCGACGCCTCGACCACCTTCGAGCCGGGCGCGCGCTTCGGCCCGCGGCGGGTGCGCCGGTTCGCGGCGACGTTCGACGACTACGACCACCGGACCGGCCTGCACTTTTCGGAACTGGAGGTCCACGACGCCGGCGACATCGACGCCTTCGCGCCCGTCACCGAGTACCTCGACTTCCTCGAAGGCGTGGTCGGCGACGCCGCCCGCGACGGCGCGACACCCCTCCTGGTCGGCGGCGAACACACCGTCAGCGTGGCGGGCGTGCGCGCCGTCGAACCGGACGTCTTCGTCTGTCTCGACGCCCACCTCGACCTCCGGGAGAGTTACGCGGGCGACCCGCTGAGCCACGCGACGACCACCCGCCACGCCCTCGACGCCGCCGAGGAAGCCGTGATTCTCGGCGCGCGCACCGGCAGCGAGGCCGAATGGGAGCGCGCCGAGCGCGGGGACGTTACCGTCATCGCTCCCGAGAACGTCCCGGCATGGGAGCCCGATTTCGGGGGGTCGGCGTCGAGCCCGTCGGTCTACCTGAGCGTCGACGTCGACGCCGCCGACCCCGGCTTCGCGCCCGGAACCGGCACCAAGGAGCCGTTCGGGCTCGCGCCCCGCGAGCTGCGCCGCGCCGTCCGGACGGTCGCACCCCGCGCCATCGGGTTCGACGTCGTCGAGGTGAACGACCGCGACGACGGACAGGCCGCGGCGCTCGCGGGCAAGCTCCTCCGGACGTTCGTCTCCGCGCACACGGCTGGCGGGACGAACGAGACAGTGGGGGGCCCGTAGCGGCGCCCTACCGTCCCCGCCCGGTGAGCCGCCTTACTTTGCGCTTGATGCGCCGTCTCGCCCCGCGTGGCAGCCGTCGCCACGTTCGCATGGCCTTCCTGAGCTTGCCCATCGTGAATCACCTCGCCCGTCACCGCGACGGACATCCCGGCTTCGACGTCGGGCCTTGTAAGGCTACGCCCGGCTTCTTAAGGCTGGGGGGAGAAGCCGGCGCATGGACCTCTCGGAGGTGTGTGCCCGCCTCGACGACCGTCTCCGGACCGACGCCTACGCCGACCTCGACGCGAGCGCGAACGGGCTGCAGGTCGGTCCCGCTCGGCCGGACGGGACCGCCCGGGCCGATGAGACCGCCCAGCCCGGCGAGGCCGACCGGTCGAGCAATGCCGCCGGCCGCGAGGTCGAACACGTCGTGTTCGCGGTCGACGCCGCCGTCGAGACCGCCGAACGCGCCGCCGCGGCCGGCGCGGACCTCCTCGTGACCCATCACGGGCTCGTGTGGGGTGGCCTCGACCGCCTCACGGGGCGGACCCACGACCGGCTCGCACCCCTCTTCGAGCACGACCTCGCGCTGTACGTCTCCCACCTGCCCCTGGACGGCCATCCCGAACTCGGCAACGCCGCCGGGCTCTGTGAGCTGCTCGGGCTCGAAGACCGGGCGCCCTTCGGCGAGCTCGGGCCGGAGTTCGTCGGTCGGCGCGGTCGCCTTCCATCCGGACTCGGCGTCGGGGAACTCCGCGCCCTCCTCGAGGCGAACCTCGATCACGCCGGACGGGGCGTGCAGGTCCTCGACTCCGGGCCCGAACGAGTGGAGGAGATCGCGGTCGTCACCGGTAGCGGCGCGGACTGGCTCGACGAGGCCGCCGCCGCGGGCGCGGACGCGTTCGTCACCGGCGAGGGCAAGGGCAAGCTCTACCACGAGGCGGGAGAGAGCGGGCTGCACGTCCTCCTCGCGGGCCACTACGCGACCGAGACGTTCGGCGTACGCGCGCTAGAGGCGGTGATCGCGGGATGGGGTCTGGAGACGACGTTTCTCGACGTCCCGACCGGCCTATAGCTCGCGCTTGCCCCGCGTAGTGCTCTCGTGGGTCCGGCTGGCGGTCGTTCCGGGCTCTGGCCCCGTCCAGCGGCCGCGTACGGGCGGCGGCCGAGGCCGAGAGATGCCGGACACAGCGGGCCGCTCCGGATCCGGTCGTTCGCGCCGTGCAGTTTCGGCTTTTGATCATTAGGTTTAAGGCTTTCGCCTGCACAGCGGCGACCGTAGAGCCATGTCACGGAGAAACCCCTTTCAGGACATCGAGGACCTGTTCGACCGGATGGGTCGGGACATCGACAGAGTCAGCCGGGAGCTCGGGCAGCTTCCCGGGCCGGCCGGCGAGCTGGCGTCGCGGAACGCCCGTTCGCCCGCGGTGGACGTCGAGGACGCGATCGACGAGTTCGTCGTCACCGTCGACCTGCCGGGCTACGACCGCGAGGACATCGACCTCTCGGTGAACGATCGGACGCTGCGCATCAGCGCGGGCCGGGAGACGACGGACGAGACCGGCGAGGGGAGCTACATCCGGCGCGAGCGGCGACGATCGATGGTCAACCGCTCGGTCTCGCTGCCGGAGGGCGTCGAGGAGCAGAACGCGAGCGCCACCTACACCAACGGCGTACTGACGGTCCGGCTCCCGAAAGAGATCGGCGAGGGCAGCGGCCGGGACATCGATATCGACTGAGCCGCGCCAGCCGCCGATCGACCGTGTCCGGCGGTGGTGCCGGGGTCACCCATCACGGGACGGCCCATCGCCATCGCCGGGTGACTCACCATCGTCGGGCAACTCGTACGCGCCCATGGCTCCATCCGCGATGACCTCGACCGGGAGACACACCCGACAGAAGTCGACCCCGAAAGGAGTGAGGTGGACGCTCCGGCGGTCGATCTTTGGCCGCCGGGCCCGCTCCCGGGCCTCCAGCACGTCGGGCTGGGCCTCGACCACTTGGTAGCGTTTGAGCTCCGCGACCGGCTCCTCGGAGAACCAGACCAGTCCCAGCCGCTGGAGGTTGTTGAGGTAGGCGCTTGTGCGCTCCTCGCGCCGACAGCCCGCCCTGTTGCCGATCATCGACAGGCCGGCGGCGATCAGGTCCGTGGTCAGCGGGACGAGCCCGCCGTCGCGGACGTCGACGGAGGGCTGCGGTCCCTCGGTGGCGAGCAGCCGGAGGATGCGCGCCTCGTCGGCCGCGATCTCTTCGACGATGCGCGCGTAGGCCGGGTGGACCGGTTCGCCGCGGTCGCCGCGGTCGGTCTCGGCGGACTCCGCTAAGAGCCGTGCGCCGCGGTCGCGGAGCGATCGTGCCGTCGGGCCGCCGTCCGTGGGCACGCCCCAGCGGTCCGTCTCCCGACCGGCCCGTCTACCCCGCCCCCCCGAACGCCCCCTCGTATGCTCGCCGGCCGTGGGCCCGCCGTTGGCGAGCAACCCGTCGCCGAGGAGTCCGTCGGCGAGCGACCCGTCCGCAGGCCGTTCACCGGCGCGTTCGCCGTCGGGGGAACGCCCGTCGGCGCGGCGCTCTCGGGCGAGCGCGGTGCCGAAGCGCTCGACTTCCTCGGCGAGGATGGCCTCGGTCTCGGCGACCAGCTCCCCCGGCGACTCCGCGCGGGCCGCGGCCCGGGCCACCCGGCCGGCGGTCCGGACCCGCGCCCGGAGCGAGTGCTCCGTGTACCGCCACGCTACGCGGGCGGCGAGGCGGGCGAGTTCCGCGGTGTCGCCCGCGCTCCAGCCGATCCACCCGGGAGGGGGCCGGCCCCCGGAGCGTGGCCGGTCCCTGCCGGCCCGGTCCCGTCGGCCGCGCCGGTCGCGCTCGCCGCGGCGGCCGCGTCGGTCGCGGCGGTTGGATCGGTCGGCTCGATCGTGGCGGCCGGACCGATCGCGGTGGGGCGGGTCCCGGTCGGGCGGATCCCTCGACTCCCGGTCGCTCATGTCCCGACCCCCGTGCTCGATCCGGTTCTTTCGTTCGGTTCGGTGCCGCGGCTCGACCCAGTCAGGCCGCCGGCTCGGCTCGCCGGGCAATATCCTCATAGCGCGGTCACCACCAGCAGCTGGAGCCAGCCCGCGACGAAGCCCAGCGCCGCCCCGATGAGGATCAGCAGCCACTCGTCCTCCTCGAAGGCCGACCGGAGCACCTCGGCGTACTCGTCGGGGGGCATCTCCTGCATCCGGTCCCGGAAGAGGACGCGGATGGCGTCGCTTCGCTCACGGTTGAATTCGGGGTCTTCGAGGGGTTCGGTGGCGTACTCGACGCCCTTGCTCGCCACCGCCGCCTGGAGCGCGTCGTACTCCGGTACCCCCGTGGCGAGCCGGACGAGCGGGCGGGCCGGCCCCACCGCGTCGTCGACCACGGGCCACAGGGCGTCCTCGATCAACTCCCTGGTCCGGTCCCCGCGCGGGCCGCACAACAGCTCGTCGGCGACGTTGGCGAGGGTGATGAGCTCGTCGGCGATGATCTCCGCGTAGACGCGCGCGACCTCCTGCTGGCGACGGATGAACAGGCCCTGCAGCTTGAACGGGCCGATCCGGCGCTCCTCGACGGGGTTGAAGATGAGCTTGATGGCGATCCAGTTGGTGGTGTAGCCCACGAAGATACCGGCGACGGGCAGCACCCACCACTCGCCGATGAGCACGAACAGGGGGACCGTGAGCACGCCCAGCGGCGTCCCGATCAGAAAGCCCGACCGGATGATGAAATCGAGCTCGCGGTCGCCGACCTCGAGGAACATCCGGTTCAGTAGCTCGGGGCGCTCCTCGAACCGGCGGATCACCATCAACTTCACGTCGAATAGATCGTCGATGTGCTCGCCGATGCCGTCGGTGACGCGCTCGACGACGGCGGGGAGCTGCCGACGGACCCGGGTGTAGACCACCTCGCGCAGCAGCGGCGGCGTGTTGCGCCACAGCCGCGGGTGGCGCTCGCGCATGAGCTCGTCGGTGAGCGCCTCGACGTCGCCGTCGACGGTCTCGAGGACGTGGGCGGCGATGGCGTCGGGGTCGAAGCGCTCGTAGAACTCCCGGCCGCTGCCGATCCGGGAGATACCCTTGTCGACGGAGATCGAGCCCATCTTCGCCGCCCTGGAGGGGATGATGCCCTCCCAGCCGAGACGGCCCTCGCTCACGCCGGGGATCTGCTGGAGCTTCCGGGGAAGGAGTCGGGCGACTTCCCGCAACCCCGGAACCCGTACGCCGACGAACCCCACCGGGTGGAACAGCAGCCGGATGCCGACCCAGTTGGTCGCGTAGCCGATGGCCCCCGAGATCAGCGGGATCAGCGCGAGCCGCCAGTCGATGGCCGACAGCCGACCGACGTCGACGCCGGACTGGAGGGCCGTACCGACGACGCCGACACCGGACTGGAGAAACGGACCGACGGGAGGAGGGTTCACGCCGATCCGCGTCCCCGAAGTGCCGATCCGGGGACCCACGGCCCGGTTCGCTCGCTCGCCGTGCTCACGTCTACCACGATCGTTCACCACAGGTGACGGTCACTTCAACCCCCCGGTTGTACGCGGCCGTGCCGTCGTTCCGACGGCCGATCCGTGGCTCCCGTACCGAGCGGTCCACGCTCGGGTGGCTCGGTGGATCGGCGGAACGGAGCGTGAGTAGGGGGAAGGGGAAAAGGCGCTCGGCGTCAGGACGTGCCCGCGTCGACAGTCCGCTCCTCGACGAACAGCGCCTGGACGTCGACGATATCGAAGTTACCGTCCTCGTCGAAGTCGAACGCCGGGCCGTCGTCCCGGGGCTCGATCGATCGACGGTTGGCGAACGCCGCCTGAACGTCCACCACGTCGAACGTGCCGTCGCCGTTGACGTCCTCGTAGAGACCGTCGGCGTCGGGGTCTCCCGGGGACTCGCCGTCGCCCGTCACGTCGCCGGGCGGGGCGTACCCAAGCGGTGCGAGCACGGTGGGACCGCCGAAGCTGGTGACGTTCGCGCGGACCTCGTTCGC